>CALLAL010000036.1 GCA_938002255.1 uncultured bacterium | reverse complement strand
CGCGCCGCCAATACCCTCGTAATCGCCGACGTCAACGTCGTCTTCCCATGATCCACATGCCCAATCGTCCCCACATTCACATGCGGCTTCGTCCTCTCAAACTTCGGCTTCGACATGGCTCACACCCTCCTTGTCTCTTTGAAAAATGGTTTAATTTTTCTCCCTTCATGGAGCCCACGACCAGGATTGAACTGGTGACCTCATCCTTACCAAGGATGCGCTCTACCAACTGAGCTACGTGGGCCAAACCAAAGAAAAAACCTGTCAGTTAGATAAAAGACAGGTTTTTGTAATATGTATAATCTTACCAACCTAAATTGATTGCTTTGGAGCGGGAAACGGGGATCGAACCCGCGACCCTCAGCTTGGAAGGCTGATGCTCTACCAACTGAGCTACTCCCGCATCGTATAATCCTTGAAAATGCTTTTGACCACTCAAAATATGAATCAACGAATGTCTTACCTTTTCAAAGAAGTCTTGATTCCATTCATCTGGTGGAGAGGGGAGGATTCGAACCTCCGAAGGCATCGCCAACAGATTTACAGTCTGTCCCCTTTGGCCACTCGGGAACCTCTCCAAGCTTTTTATGATCTTTTTGGGGATTGAACAAATTCCTCCAAACTATGATAAATGATTGGAAAATCAATGAGTTACATAAGTGGAACAAAAAATGACCAGAAATTGAACTTACTAAACTTAACAAAATATAAATTTTTTGTCAAGTATTTTAAAAAACAATATTTTAAAAAACATATCCCTTTCCCACATCTTAAGCAGCCCAATCTTTTCTTCTCTCTTCAATGAAACGAGTAAAGGCTTTAATGGCGGGATTGGTCTTTTCTCCTTTTAAATAAAGAAGGACCACTTCAAGAAAATATTTTTCTTCAAGCGGAATCCTTCTGATCAATCCTCTTCTCGCCTCTTCCTCTGCGATCCTCTTGACAATGATCGAAATTCCTTTACCGGTGGAGACCCATTGTTTAATAAATTCTGAACTCCCGGCTTCAATCATTAAGGAAGGCCGAATCCCTAACTCTGTAAAGGCTTGCAGGAGAATTTTTCTGGTGGTTGACCCCTTCGCACGTATTATAAATGGATATTTTTCAATCTCTTTCAGGGGAACTCTTTTTTGACTCGCAAGAGGATGAGAGGGAGAAGTAATGAGCACCAACTCTTCCTTTAAAAAAGGAATGGATTCGAATCGTGATGAAACGCCCGTTACTGCGATCAGGGCCAGATCATTCTGGTAAGTCATCAGACTCTTTTCAATGTCTTCCGAATTCCCGACATCAAGGGCAATGTTGATGGATGGGTAAAGCACTTGAAAGCCGGACAGGAGTCTCGGCATCAAACATCTCGAGTAGGATTCCGTCGTACCGATTCTTAAAAGACCGTGATGTTTCTGTTGCAGTTTACTGAGACGACCTTCGATCTTTCGGAGATGGTTCGAAATTTTTTGTGTTGACTGATAAAGGATTTTTCCAGCCTCCGTTAAAGAAAACCCTCCTCCACCTCTCTGAATCAATCCCAATCCCACTTTCTGTTCCAGGCTTTTAATATGTTTCGTCACCGCGGGCTGAGAGATAAAAAGCTCATCTGCAGCTTTTGAAAAACTTCTCTGTCTGACCACTTCGTGGAAGACGAGCAAGGAATGGATCGAATCGTAGAGAGGGTTTTTTCGATTCATAACTTTTAGTTATTTAAACATAAAAACAAATGAATTGACAAGAGGCACATTTGAAAAGATAATGATCAAGGATTCCATCGAAAAGGAGGATCGTATGGACCTTAGGGATTTCATAAGGCAATGTGAACAAGCAGGAGAGTTGAAACGGATCAAGGCTGAAGTCGATTGGGACCTTGAGATCTCCCATATCGCCAAAATGGTCGAAGAAAAAAGTGGCCCTGCCCTTCTCTTTGAAAAGGTAAAGGGTTATCAGAGTCCGGTCTTAACGGGTGCCTTTGGTACGACAAAACGATTAGCGATCATCCTTGGGAAAGACCCTCACCTATCCATGGTCCAGCTCACAAAGGAATGGGTCAATGTGGCCGTCAAAGAAGTCATCCGGGCAAAAGAGCAAAAAGACGGACCCATTTTTGAGAACATCCTTGAAGGGGACAAAGTTGATACCTTTGCCTTTCCCTCTCCCAGATTCTATGAACTGGATGGAGGCCGATACTTTGGTACGGCTGTCTTTATGGTGTTACAGGATCCAGAGACCGGCGATATCAACCTGGGAACCTACCGGATGGGTATTCTCGACGATAAAACGGTTGGCGTCCAGATCCTCAAAGGAAAGAAAGGCGATCGAATTATGAAAAAGTATGGTAAGGCAGGCAAAAAGATGCCTGCCTGTGCCATTATTGGTGGAGATCCACTCCATGTCCTGGCCAGTGCTGCCACAACGGTTAAAGCGAAAAGTGGATATGATGTAGTCAGCTCTCTGCGTGGGGAACCGGTTGAAATTGTTAAAGCCAAGCTAACGGGTCTTCCTATTCCCGCAGCAGCCGAAATCGTTCTTGAAGGTGAGATCGATCCTCAAAATCTCCGAAATGAGGGGCCTTTCGGTGAATACACCGGCTACTATACAGAAGAATTAATCAAACCGATCCCTAAACCAGCTCTTGAGGTAAAGAGGATTTATTACAGAAATAATCCGATTCTTTGGGAGACAAGCGTGGGAAGACCTGTGGGAGACCAACATATCCTCTATGCCTTTACAAGGAATGCAAGCCTCTGGACCGATCTGGTGAAGATGGAAATTCCAGGGATCAAATCGGTTTATACCCTTCCAGAGGCATCCGGACGCTTCATCGTGGTGGTCTCAGTGGAGCAGATGTACCCGGGTCATGCCGATCAGGTGGCTGCTGCCGTCATTGCCAGTAACACAGGGATGTATGGCGTGAAGATGGTGATCATTGTTGATCACGACATAGAAGCGGATGACCTTCCGAGGGTCTGGTGGGCCCTCGGAACTCGTTACAACCCTTTACGAGGGACTCAACTGATTCATCGAGGGAGATCCACTCCGCTTGATCCCTCCCTCGGTCCAGAAGATAATAAATTCATTACCTCACGCATTATTCTCGACGCCACCATTCCTTTTGAATGGAAGGTCAAACCCACGGAGATCAAACTCTCAGAGGTTATGTTGGCAAAAGTGAAGGCTCGCTGGAAAGAATATGGCTTTGAAGATTGATCTTGATTGATGAACTGAGAAAGGAGGAGGAATCGATGTGGCATTATAAAGATTTTATCTTTGGGGAACTCCCCTGTATTGTTACCTTCGTGAGTGTAGAGGCGAATGGGAAACAGAATATCATGACTGCCTCTGGGATGTTTGTTTCAGACGCTCCCCCCTTGATTGCCATCAGCATTTCCAAAGGGAGCACGACGCACCGTCTGATTACAAAGGCAAAAGAGTTTGTGGTCAATCTCGCTTCAACCGATCAGGTCGACCTTGCAGAGAAATTAGGAGCCATTCACGGGGAGTCCATTGATAAATTAAAAAAATTTAAGATCCCTACAGAACCCACCTCCGTTATCAAGTCGACCATGATTACAAACTGTTTTGCAAATCTCGAATGCAAATTGATTCAATCCATTAAAGAAGGAGACTACATCCTCTACGTTGGAAAGGTTGTCGCCCATAAAATTAGGCCGAAACGTAAGCCCCTGATCTGGTTTGAGAATCACTATTTCCAATTGGGGAAAAAGTTAATGTAACAAGACCCCAATAACCACGCCAGAAATAAAGGAGAGAATCCAATGGAATTTGAAAAAAATCTCGAAAATGCCAAAGAAAAAGCCAAAAAGGTAAAACTCTTTGCCCATGATGTCCATGGCGTTCTTACACCAAACACCTTCTTCTGTGATATCGAAGGAAAACGAAGATATGCCTTCTGGCACATGGATGGATTTGGAGACCTCTCTCTCACAGCTAACGGAATCCAGATTGCCTTTCTCGATTCGACCTCAATCGATGAGGAAGGTCTTTTCCGGGCGAAAGAACTTAAACTGGACAAGTATTACTATAAGGTCAAAGACAAAAAGGCAAAAATTGAAGAACTGAAAAAAGAATTAGGGATTGAAGATGAGAATATCGGTTATATCGGTTGTGAAATTACGGATATCCCTTTGATGAAACAGGTAGGCTTTGCCGTTGCTACCGCAGACGCTATAGACGAGGTGAAATCTATTGCCGACTACATCACTTCCGCCCCAGGGGGGAGAGGTCCTATTCGGGAAATCTGTGAATTCATTCTACGATCGATGGGCAAATGGGACGAGTGGGTCGAGAAGGTGACAAAGATGGGATATAAATAACTATTTCAGGAAAAAAGGCCTATATCCAGAGACATGAGAAAGGTTCACATGATGTATGGTTTGACATTTTGGAGGAGGTCACAAGATGAATAAATCCGAAGCGATCGAAAAAGCAAAAAAAGTGAAGTTTGTCATTTTAGACATTCATGGCATCCTGACGGACAATACGCTTTACTATTCCGATGATGGGAAGAAGTCAGAATGCTTCTCTTTGCGGGATCGTTTGGGATCCTTGGCTCTCCAGGAAGGAGGGATAGACGTTGCTTTTCTCACCAGCAAAATAACGCGGACAGACGAACAGGTAGGGAAAATTTATCAAATCCCTCCAGAAAAACTCTGGGGAACGTCTGCAAAGATTGGGAAACTGGACGAGTTTGAGAAGGAATCCGGCCTAAAAGATGAGGATTTATGTTATGTGGGAGACGAAATGATTGATTTGGGAGTGATGAAGCGTGTGGGATTTTCTGTTGCCCCTTCAGATGGGTCGGTAGAGGCAAAAGCCATTGCAGACTATGTCACCGAAGCCGGAGGTGGAAAAGGCGTGGTCAGAGAAGTCGCTGAATTCATTCTCAGAGCCCAGGGAAAATGGGAAACGGTGGTTGAAAAGCTAACCCAAACAACGTAACAGGGTGGAATCTGAAAAAGGAGGTTTAGAATGGGTTTCCGAGTTTATAAAGATAATAGGGAATTTATCAAAGCCCTTGAAGCATATGACGATCTCGTCATCATTCAGCAAGAAGTGGACTGGGATCTCGAAATGGGGGCCATTGTCAGGAGGGTTTGTGAGAAGAAGTCAGCCGCCCCATACTTTAAGAAGATTCAGGACTACCCAGGATTTGAAGCCCTGGGAGCACCTTTGGCAACTTACAAGAGACTGGCCATCGCCATGGGGATGAATCCAGAAGCAACCGTCCTGGAGATATCTGATGAGTATGTTCGAAGGACAACCGGCGAGACGGTGAAACCCGTTATAGTCGAAAAAAAGAAAGCACCGTG
The DNA here is from genome assembly GCA_938002255.1 of uncultured bacterium. GTDB lineage: Bacteria > Desulfobacterota > BSN033 > BSN033 > UBA1163 > RBG-16-49-23. Next base: position 97,568 of record CALLAL010000036.1, on the reverse strand, counting down.
CAAAGAGAACATCTGGATGGGAAAGGAGGCTGATTTATTCAAACTTCCCGGCCCCATGGTTCATGATGGAGATGGTGGAAGATATTTAGCGACTTGGCACTTTGTTGTCTCCAAAGATCCCGATACCGGTGCGGTCAATTGGGGAATGTATCGTCAGATGGTCTTTGACGAAAAAACGATGGTAGGTCCGGTCCTCCCCTTCTCCGACATGGGAAAAATGTTTTATGGGAAATACGTTCCAAAGAATCAACCGATGCCATTTGCCACAGTGATCGGTTGTGATCCTTTATCCGGCGTGGCTGCCTGTGCTCCGTCCCCGATTCCAGAGGATGAGTTTACAGGAATGTTGATGGGTTCACCTGTAGAGCTGGTAAAGTGTGAAACGAACGACCTTTACGTCCCTGCCCAGGCTGAAATTATTATTGAAGGGGAAGTCATTCCAGGGATTCAGATTGAGGAAGCCCCTTTTGGAGAATATACCGGATACCGAACGTCACCGAGGGAGCCCAGAACTGTCTATCGGGTGTCTGCCATTACCTTTCGAAATAATCCCATCATCACGGTCTCCAATATGGGAGTCCCAACTGACGAAGGCCAATTGCTCCGATCTTTCTCCCTTGGCTTGGAGATGCGAAAACTTCTTGAAAGCCAGGGGATTCCCATTACGGGTGTGTTTATGTGGCCTGAATCGACACACCACCTCGTTGTCGTTGGAGTAAGACCGGCCTACAGTGGCATCGCAAGCCAAATCGCCAATCTCGTTTTTGGTAGCAAATTAAGTCCCTGGTTCACGATGGTCGTGGTGGTGGATCATGAAACCGATATTTACAATAAAGATGAAGTGATCCATGCCCTCTGCACCAAATGCCACCCGATTCGAGGCATCCGAAAGTATGAACAGGCACCCGGAACACCTCTCTACCCTTTTGCGGACCCGGAGGATCGAAAATGGAGTCGGGGGTCACAGGTCCTTTTCGATTGCCTCTTCCCCCTCGACTGGCCGAAGGCGCTAGTCCCTATCAAAGTCTCATTCAACAATGTCTACCCGAAAGAGATTCAAGATAAGGTCCTTAAGAATTGGAAATCCTATGGGTTCAAAGATTGAGGAGATCACTTATGGCAAAAAAAGAGTATGATACGTTCATCTTGACAGAGCTTGAGGAGTTTCCTGAGGATCAGGAGATGGAAATCATCGTTCGGGATCTCACTCCTGAGGACAGGCGATACAAATATCGCAGTGCCTACGTTCTTGCCAAGATATCGAAATCCGAATCGAAGTATCCTGACCGCCTTTGGGTGCGTTTGGGAAGGGGGCAGCTCCAGGAAAAACCCTGGTCCATCCAGATCATCAAAGAAGTGAATAAGTTTGCATAATGGATGCATGAGATCCCACAATGCTGAAAGCGGGCATACGAGGCTTTATTGAACGCCTAAAGGAGTTGGAAGAGATCCTTACGATCTCGGTTCCACTTGATCCAAAATATGAAATCTCAGCTTTGCTTACAGAACTTGGGAAAAAGGAGTCTCCAGCCCTTTTCTTTGAAAACGTTAAGGGACATCGTCTGCCTGTTGTTAGCAATCTTCTTGGGACAAAAAAACGACTTGCCCTTGCCCTTGGAATCGATCCTGAAAAACTCTTCGAAGAATTCCCAAAGCGAATGGGAAAGGAAATTCCACCGAAGCTCACCCAAGATCTTTCTACGAAAGAAGTGTTCCACAAAGGGAAACGCTTTGATTTAAAACAGTTACTCCCGGTGCTGACGCATTATGAAAGAGATTCAGGACCTTATATCACCTCCGGCTTCTCTTCCGCCAGAGATCCTGAGACTGGCGTCATCGGGAGAGGTCTCCACCGGATGGAACTCAGAGGGAAAGATCAACTTGGGATTTCTCTTTTAAACCCTCCCCTGTCAGAAATTTATTCAAAATATAAAAAGATGGGACAGCGGATGGAGATCGCAATAGTGATTGGGATGGCCCCTCTGATCTTTATCGCATCGATCTTGAAAGCCCCCTCGGCAATGGATAAGCTTTCTCTGGTCGGAGGCATTGCCGGGGAACCGATTCCCATCATCAACGCCCAAAACATCGATCTTCAAATCCCTGCCTTTGCCGAAATTGTTATCGAAGGGTTCATCGATCCGAAAGGTAAGGAAGTGGATGGAATCCTCGGAGAATCCAGTGGATATTATATGGGATTTACCAAAAGTCCTACAATTCAAGTCCTCGCCGTTACCCTTCGGAAAGGTGCGATCTACCATGCCATTGTTCCCTGGAGTCTGGAGGTGGACAACCTTCTCTATCTCGTTCACGGCCTTGACTTTATTCCAAAGATGAAAAAAGAGATCCCTTCGATTAAGGAAATACGACTCGTGCCCGGAACCTTCGGTTCTCATGCCGTCATGAGCCTGGATACCGATAACAAAGGAGAGATTCGTAGGGCTTTATCGCTTGCCCTCTCCTTTACCAATATCAAAAAGGTCGTTGCGGTCAATACCGATATCAATATTTATGATGATCAAGAACTCGAATGGGCTCTGGCGACCAGATTCCAAGCGGACCGAGATCTCCTGGTGATGACTCAACTTAGAGGACAACCCATCGATCCTTCTGCAGCCGAAGGATTCCTAACTGCAAAAATGGGTCTGGATGCAACCAAACCAAAAACCGAAGGCTTTGAAAAAGTGGAGGCCCCTGAAAAGGTGAGAAAACGAATCTTGCCCGTCCTTCAGAAATTCATTAAAGGGAACTGAAATGAAGCGGATCATTGTCGGAATCTCAGGAGCGACTGGAGCCATTTATGGGATCAGGCTCCTTGAAGTTCTCTCAGCATCGAAGGTGGAGACTCATCTCATCATCACCGAAGCCGCTGAAAGGACCATCCGAACAGAGACAGATTGGGAGATTGAGAAAGTTAGATCATTGGCAAAGGTGACCTATGACTATAAAGATGTTGGAGCAGATATTGCCAGTGGTTCCTTCCAAACAGATGGAATGGTGGTTATGCCATGCTCCATTAAAAGCCTCTCAGCCATTGCTAATTCTTTCAATTTAAACCTCCTCATCCGTGCGGCAGATGTGACGATCAAGGAGAGAAGGAAGTTGGTTCTCGGGGTGAGAGAGACACCTCTTCACAAAGGTCATCTCAATCTGATGATGAACCTCGCTGATCTGGGCGTGATCATTCTCCCCCCCATTCCTGCTTTCTACTTCCATCCCAAGACGATGAATGATCTGATTAATCACACGGTTGGAAAAGTCCTCGATCTTTTTCACATTGAACACGACCTTTTTGCACGATGGGGGAGCAAGAAGGTCAAAAATAATCTTCGAGGGAAAGGGTTAAATCATTAAAATCAAAGGGAGAATTGTTGAAGGTCTTAGGGAAGCAGGACATTTCACCCAAATCCCTTGGGTAAAAAAGCAGTTCATCAAAAAACTCTCCATTGATCCCTTTCCAGGCACCCTCAATCTTGAAGTGCTTGATCCTGAATCCATCCAAACATTTAATGATCTTAAGGCAAGAAGGGGGATTGAAATCATCCCTGAAGATCCATCCTTTTGCAGCGCCAAGTGTTACCCGGTAATCATCAACGGCCATCTGAAAGGAGCGATCGTCTTTCCCTTGGTAGAGGGATATCCAGAAAATAAGATGGAGTTAATCTCCAATCAGAAAATTAAAGAAACTTTGTCTGTAACCACCGGGGATTTCTTAGAAGTAGAAATTTTGTAAGTCCATGAAATCGTTCCTATAAAATGCTTCCTTGTTTAAACCTTTCATCTCTTCTTCCTTCAATCCTGCCGCGAGCTCAGCCATTTGACAATAGAAAAGTTTTTCTTTACTTGCATGGAATCGATTTAGAAAAATAGTGAAAACCCATTCCACTCTCTTTATTTTCAAAAGATAAATCAGACCCTTTTGAATAAAAATAGAGGAAACTGACGTCAAACAATAGGGTTGGCATATGATTTGCTAATTTAACACTGATGCCTCCAATATAATATCAAGTAAGAATCGAAAGTTAAGGGTTGCAGGCAGGGATTAAATGAGGAGCTTTTTAATCAATAAGAATCTTTCCTTCTATTACTGGCTGAGAAAGAGGGTCGGGAAGAGACATGCTCTAAAGATAGCCAGAGTAATAGAAACCATCATCCTTCTATTTGGAAGAGCAACGTTTGAGGGGAAAAGAACATGAAGGGCTATGAGTTTTACTGGAACGATCCTATCAAAGGGTATCAGAGAATCGGGGTATTACCGGAAAGGAGACAGACTCCTGAACGAATCACAAGAGAATCGATCCTGACATGGGGAACAATATATTTTGGTAAAAATTTAAATTTTGATCACATCTTTTTCTTTCCCCTAACCTCTAAGACACCCATGAAAGAGGGCTTAAAGAGATTGGCCTCTTAATCTCCTTTCTCCCAATAAAGTAGTTTCTTAATCCGATGAATTAATACCGATCGCATTTCGGGATTTCTGATGGGAGTCACCTCTTTCCACTCTCTCCAATCCCCGAGAAGTTCATAATAAAGGTTAGCACAGGCCTTTTGACTAAAAACCTGTCCTTCCGGATTGATTTTCTCCACGCATATTTGGAGCTCCTTCAAAAGTCGCTCTTTCTCCGCTTCGTCTTCCGTATGGAACATGAGGACCTTGGAAGGTCTGGAGGGCTGACTGGATCCAAACTTTCCTTTTACTGAATGATTTTTTAAGAACTGCTCTTCATATTCCTTCAGGACCTCCAGACACTCTTCCTGGTTTTTTAGCACCGCTATCACCTTCCAGCAGTGAAAGGCCTCTTGTAATTCGATCTCTTCTTTCCCTGCCTGGAGTTGTTGGTAGAGGTTGGTCATACAGGGAACACAGCGCCCATAGATATTCCCTTTGGTCACACGAAGTTTGGGATCGCTTTCGAAACTGACCCAGTGTTCTTGGGCGTTTCTCCAGAACCGTTTATCGAGATAAATCTTTTTCATCCTTGATCCCCTATTAAAATTATCATACCATAATGGAAGGCAAAACCCCAAAGAAGGTTTGCAAAAGAGTGGACACAAACCCTATCTATGAAGAAATCTTGAAACAGGCCGAACCCTTTCTCCATACTCGGAAGAATCTCCTTCATACTCGAATGTCACTCCGTTACACCTTCAGACTCTTAAAAGAAGAAACAGGAGATGAGGAGGTTGTGATACCGGCGGTCCTTCTTCAAGATGGAGGTTGGAGTGCCATTTTTGAACATTTACATCTCACTGCTTTCGGCACCAACCTATCCAACCCTCAATGGGCAAGGGTTCATGAAAGAAAAGGGGCGAAAATAGCCAGGACCATTTTAGAAACCATCCACTATCCCTCAAATAAAATCGAACAGATCTGCCGAATCATCCGGGGACACGATTCAAGGAAAAGACCGATCTCGTCTAGTGACCGTATCGTTAAGGACGCTGATAAGCTCTGGAGATATTCCTCAAAAGGGGTGGCGGTTGACACGGACCGTTTTAAGATATCACGGCACGAATGGCTCGATGATTTAGAGAAACAAATCGATTGCTGGTTTTTTACCGCTACGGCCAAAAAGATCGCAAGGCAGGAAATGATCAGAAGAAATTATGCCCTGCCTTAAACGCTTAAGCAGCCTATACTATTGCTGTGCATAGGAGAGGGAAACGTGAAAAAAAAGATTTTGAAAAGATCCAGAGGAGGTTCTTCGGCCCTTTGGGCTTTAATAGGTTTCATAAGTCTCCTTCTATCCCCCACGGTGATTGCTCCTCAGACTTCCACTCATGTTAGGTTTGTTGTAAGGGGGCCGGATGGAACTCCTCTAACCCTTGAGAGCAAAATCCCTTATAGCCCTAAAAAGACTTGCGGCGCCTGCCACGACTACGAGCGTATTACAAGAGGATATCATTTTCAGCAGGGCAGAACCGATGGGACGGGAACGATCATGGTTAAAGATGCCTATCACCCCAAGCACCCATGGAATCTTTCTTCAGGACTGTACGGGAAGCACTCTCCAGTCTCGATCGATTCGAGTCAGCTCAGCAAAAAAGTGAATCGAAGCTTTTCTGAAATGGACAAATCTTCTTTCTATTTTGTCCAGACCTGTGGGATCTGTCACCCCGGCGGAGGATGGGCAGAATTTGATCGTAAAGGGAATTTTTACTATGATGAGGCTTTAAAAAAATGGGGGTATGAACAATCGGGAGACGAACCCGGCATCGATGGAGATTATACTTCCTTCAGCGCAGGGGATGAAGAGTATGGTGCTTCCTGGGACCAAAGTGGAGTGAGCGAGGCCGACTGTCTTCTTTGCCACTTAAAAGGATATCGATGGAATGAAAGAGGAGCCGCTATCAGGGGAAGGTTCTTCAGATACGGACCATCCGTCGGAGCAGGTTGGGCCATTTTAAAGCTATCTGAAGAAGGATCTCCTGACAGGGTTGCCAAGGAGATTGAAATCGATTATTCAAAGAATGAGATTGCCGATTTTGAGAATCTTCATCTTCAGATCACCAAGCGTCCACCCGATGAGAACTGCTGGTTCTGCCATGCTCTCTATGGTGAGAAGAAAAGAGGATATGACTGGAGGCTTCAAACCGATGTTCACAAAGCCAAGGGCATGGATTGTGTCTCGTGTCATCCGGGAAATAAGGGGCACGATTTGGCCAAAGGCAATTCCCTTCCCCTCACGGTCAGGGATGATCTCGACAACACCATGAATTCCTGTGAGGACTGTCATTACAAAAAGAAAGATCGAAAGGCGCCGAGATACCGGCACCCTTTTTCTCCGAAGCATATGAGGAGAATTGCCTGTCAGACCTGTCATCTCCCCTATCGATCTCTAACCACAGAGCTTGTTTATGATCATACCACCGGAATCACCCAAGTTTATGATACCTTGAAATTTCCACCGTTAGGAGGTTTGAGAGCAGAGATTTGGTATCCCCCCCTAAGAGATTATCAAGGAAAAATCATTCCAGTAAAACCTGCTATCCCCATATATTGGGGGGATCTGGATGAGGAAACCCATACGGTCAAACCGATTCCTCTCTGGAAGATCAGAGAATTGAAAAAACCACTCCCCAAAGATGATGACGGAGATGGAATTCCAGAAGTCAATACCTTCGATGAAATAAAATCCTTTCTGACGGCGCTCAGAAGGAAAGACCGTTTCGGCAATCCCATTGCCAAGACACCTGTGTTGATCAAAGGGGGATTCCTCTATTTTTTGAGTAAGAAGGGAGAGGTGGAAAAAACCCCTCATGACCAGGCGAAATCTATCGATTTCTCCCTGAATCATAATGTCCGACCTGGCTTCCTTGCTGTTGGAGCAAGAGGATGCAAAGACTGCCATACCAAAAACTCACCCTTCTTTTTAAGGAAGGAGCTTATCGATCCTTTCGACGAAAAGGGAAAGCCCATTTACGTTGAGGCATGGGAACGGATTGGGATAAACAAAGAGAAGCTGGGCCGTCTGCTCTTGGAACAATAAGCTTTCTCTTTTACTAGGGTTCTCTAAAGTTTCTTCTTATTTTTTGCAAAATATTAGAGTGGTGCTGGAGGATAGGACCAGAACGGCTGCGCCAGAACTGGTAGTTGTGTTCAGCGTTTCCATTAAAAGCCTGGGCAGAGATTCGATGACTTTTTTCACCTAAAGCCCGCTCTACATTTTGATTTCCCTCTATAATCCAGGAAAATCCTTCTTTCTCACCATAATCGAAGTACATCCATGAAGGCAGTTGGTTTATCCCCTTCTGTTTCAACAGGGTTAAGGGATTATTCGATTCGATATGTCTGAAATCAAGAGAGGAACGGAGAGGAAGTCTTCGTGGTTCCAATCTGCCGAAAATCTCTATGAATTCCGGAATAACCATCTTAAGAATCCATGGGTTCTTGAGAAGTCCAATATCCAAAAGACCACTTTGAGTGCTAATCGAGTGAAAAAGGCTTGGATATTTTAATCCTAATTTCAATGCTCCAAAGCCACCCATCGACATACCACCGATCCCTCTTAAAGGAAGAAGCTTCTCTTTATATCGAGACCGGGAACCCAAATATTCTGCGAGTTCAAGAAAATAGGACTCATACTGGCCAAGAGCAGCCGGTTGCATCCGAAGAAAAGGCAAAAGGGAGTAGTTCAGATATTCCTTGGGAAGAAAATCATCACAAACCCCTTGCCCGATTGTTTCAGGAAAGAGCCTCTTTCCCTCATTCTCATTAGTATAAAAACCATTGTCCCCATCTGGAAGAACAACGATCATCTTTTGGATAGGATGGAAGGGATCGTCTAAATTCCCTCCTCGATGCAAGTTATGGGAGACGATGGACTGTGCAATCTGTTTAGGACTATAATCATCCTTGAGCAGTCCTCCATGCTTGAAGAGTTCGGTGAACCGATCCTCCAGAGATTGTTGCAATTCCCGATAGTTTCGGTTTTTAGGGTCCATCATCGCATAGGCGATCACGGCAATATCTTCATGGAGAAGCCAGTGGAACTCCTCTTCTTTCACTTTACAAAGAACGTTTCTTGCCTCTTCCGGGGAGTTAACCTTCCAGCTCCATCCCCTTCGGTGGAAATTATATCCGTGCAAAAGATAGAGGACCGGATATTTAGCCTTCAAATTCTGATAAAACGCTTCGGGAAGAATGACGAAAAATCCTTTCTCTTTCCCAAGGACGGCTGAGTAAAACCTCTCATATCGAATCAGGTAATGGAACTTCTGCGAGGGTTTGGGGTCAAGAAGATAGGAGAGTTCTGGGTCTTCTGGACAGCAGGGGTGCTGGGCACCAAAAGTCTTTAACGCCCCAACGGGTAGGAACAGAATGGAAAAAAGAACGATCCAAAACCGTTTTCGTCGGTTCATTGCAATTAAGGTTACTTAACCTTCATAAACAGATTACCATAAAAACAGATTGAATTGCATTAGTCCTGAAATTTTCTCTTCCCTAATTCTTGGGAAAAGTATATATTAAAATATCTGTCTAAGGATTCTTGCTCAGGAGGAAGATATGAAAAAGATTCTTCTCATTGTTATAATCATCGTGGCGCTCCTTATGATGGGTGTGTATCTTTATCTTAGGAAAGGGCTCCCGGATTACTCTTCCAATATCACCGCTCCTGGGCTCTCCGCTCCGGTCAGCATAGAGCGTAATCGATTTGCCGTTCCCACCATCACCGCTCATACCCTTGAAGGCCTCTTCTTCGCATGGGGGTATGTGAATGCTCAGGACCGGATCTTCCAGATGGAATTTAATCGAAGAGTTGGACAGGGACGGATTTCGGAATTTGCTGGCGAAGAAGCCTTAAGCAAGGATATCTTTCTTCGCAGTGTTGGCTTTAACGACAGGGCGAAAGAATATGCGAAAACGCTCAATCCTAATTTCAAAGCCCTATACCAGCGTTACGTTGATGGCATCAATCACTACTTGGATGTCCATGGCCCCCATCTTTATATGAAACTGCTCGGCTTAAAGAAGGAAAAGTGGGAAATTTCCGATTCGCTTCTTATTGGAATCATGATGAGCTGGAGCCTCGCTTACAATATGAAGCACGAGCTTCTTTACCATAGGATAATAAAAAAGATAGGCAAAGAAAAGGGGCTGAGACTACTGAATTATATCCCTCCTGAAACTCCTACCATCATCCATGATATTCTTGCGTCCAAGATGGATGAAAGCAAAATCGCCATAATGATAAAAGAGTTTGGTTCGCTCCTGGGAGGTCGCTCAGCCTCCAACAACTGGGCCATCTCAGAGAAGATGACCAAACATGGAGGCGCTATTCTCTGCAGCGACATGCAGGTTCATCAATCCAAGCTTCCTAACGACTTCTATCTGATCAGAGTGCGGGCTGGAGATTTTGAGGTCGCCGGCGCCCAGGTAGTTGGGCTTCCATTTATTGTCTCAGGATACAACCGGAATTGCGCCTGGGGGCTAACGAACCAGGGGGCGGACATGATCGACCTGTTCATGGAGAAAATAAACTGGGATAAGAAGACTTACCGGCTTAATGGGAGAGACATCCCTCTGAATGAGAAAAAAGAGGTATTTAAGATAAAAGGCGAAGAACCTGTCACCCGAACCATTTATTATGCAGGGCATAAGCCGGTCCTGACAGAGGTTTTCAAAGACCTGGGTTTTGACGTGAGCCTTGATTGGGCGGGATTCGATGCTATCGACTTCGAGGGTTTCTTCTTGATGAACGCTGCAAAAACTTACGAGGAATTTATGAAGGGCGCCAGCCGCATCAGGATATCTCCCCAGAATATGGCCTATGCCGACGATAAGGGCAATATCGCATTCAGGGTGATTGGCTCATTGCCCCTTCGAACAAAAGGGACGGGCAACCTGATAGGAGATGGAGAACGCACGCCCCGAAATTGGAATGGAAACATCCCTGATGAGAAATATCCGCTTTTGAAAAATCCGCCGCGGGGATTTATTGCTACTGCCAATAATAAAAATGTGAAAGATTATCCATACGAACTCAATGGAACTTACGCCCCCAGCTATCGTTATGAAAATATTGCGAGGTTGCTTCGTGGGAGATGGGATGTCGATATTGATTATATGAAGAGAGTCCAGACGGATACCTACACGATATTGGCCCCTAAAATCGTGGACATTATTAAGGAACAGGTAAAGATTGATAAAGAAGAAGCGACCCTGAAAAAAGCTTATGAGATGGTGCTGGCTTGGAATGGCGAAAACCGTGTCGATTCCCCGGAGGCCTCCGTTTATAACACGTTCTATGTCCGATTCGCCTATCAGACCTTCGTCGATGAGCTGGGGGATGAACTTGCTACCGAATATATCAGCGAACGATATATCAGCATGGAACGTTTTTTTGAGATGGTGGAAAAGGGAGATGTCTTTTTCGACGACATCAAGACTCCTGCGGTAGAAAGTGTTTCGGATATCGCCACACGAGCCTTTAAAGAAACCTGCGCCATTCTCGAAAAACAATTTAAAAATTCGGATCCCTCAAGCTGGACATGGGGAAAGATACATATCATCCGTTTTGATCATGTGCTTGGAAAATCAGCCCTATTCCGGCCCTTCGTCAACTACGGGCCTTTCCCTTTTGAGGGAGATGGTGAGACGAATAACCGCGCCCGGTTTCCAGAGGTTTCTCCGCCCTTCGTGACAGACCTCGCTTCCGCACCCAGAATCATTGTCCGTTTCGACCCGCAACCTAAAGCCCATATGATGCTCATCACGGGCCAAAACGAGCACTTTTTAAGTAAGCACAGCACCGATATGACCGATGCCTGGCGCCGGCACGAATATTTCTGTATAGAAGACGAACCGCCTAAATATGTGATGAAAATCAATTTATCGAATCAAAGGAAAATAAAATAGAGAGGAATCTCATGAATCAGCATTCATTCCCACTGGATGCCATCTTCAAACCCGAGGCTATAGCCGTCATCGGAGCCTCGGACAACCCAGGCAAACTTGGATCTCATGTGATGAGAAGTCTGACGGAAGGAAAATATCCGGGCAGAATCTTTCCGGTCAATCCGGGAAAGGGAGAAATCCTTGGGATTAAAACCTACCCTTCCCTTCTCCATATTCCAGACGGAGTCGATCTTTCCATCATCGTCCTTCCGGCCGAACAGGTGCCCAAAACAATACGGGAATGCAATGAGAAGGGTGTGAAAGGGATCGTTCTTATCACCGCGGGTTTCAAAGAGATCGAAGACAGAAGAGGTGAATCTTTGCAGAAAGAGATCACGGAACTGGCAAACCGTTTCGGAATCAAAATTATTGGGCCGAATACCTTTGGCATTGTCAATCTTCACCTTCCGTTAAATGCCTCCTTCACGCCCGAGTTTTCAAAGGTTCAAAAAGGGGGGATAGGTTTTGTCAGTCAGAGCGGCGGGATGTCCCATCTTTTCGGTTTTCTTTCGATGAAGAATCAGGTAGGGTTGAGCAAAATTGTTGGGCTGGGAAACCGCTGCAACGTCGATTTCTGGGACATGATAGAATATCTCCATCAAGATCGGGACACAAAAGTGATCGCTATGTATCTCGAAGGGCTTGATCAACCGAGAAGATTGATCGAGGCAGCCAAAAGGGAGAACTCTGGAAAACCCGTCGTCGCTTACAAGGTAGGACGTTCTTCAACAGGCGATAAAGCTTCTCAGTTTCACACCGGTTCTCTTGCAGGGAAGCACGAGATCTATGAAGCTGCCTTCAAACAGGCAGGGATTCTCACCGTGAACAGTTCAGAAGAACTCCTGGATACAGCAAAGGGTTTAGCCCTCTTTTGTTTTCCCGAGGGAAATAGGGTGGCTGTTCTCTCCGGACAGGCTGGGCCTGCAATGGCAGCCTGCGATGTCTGCGAAGCCGGAGGCTTATCGATCTCGCCCTTTTCCTCCGAGACTCAGAAGAGAGTGGATGCGTTGATTCCCCCTCTTGCCATTCGGACCAACCCGGTCGATATGGGACCTGCCTGGTATAATTCCGAGGCCATCCGAGGAATTGTCGAATCCGTACTGGAGGATAGGGGGATGGATGCCGTCCTTCTTTGCATCATGTTCGCCTCAGCAAATCGATCTGCTGTTGGGACTTTGGCCAACTCCTTGCTTCAGATAGAAAGAAAAAAACCCATCCTCTGCTGTATCTCCGCTCCAGAAGGAATATGGGATGAAGATATCAGACGCCTTGAACGGGCAGGCATTCCCAACTATCCTACACCGGAGCGAGCTGCCCAAACGTTGGTCAATCTCGTAAGATATAAAAAATTGAAACGTTAATCATGGATTTTTTTAATTCCCTGACCGTTAGAATGCCATTGGCAGTCCTTGGTGGAATCCTTTATGGTCTGCTCACCTACGCCACTGTCCTCACCCTGAACGTATCTTCTGAGACGGCCACCTGTATGGGTGTGATCGTCTTCTTTCTCTATCTCGGTTCAAGGCTCCTCATTCTCTTCTCTGGAATCGATACTCCCTACTATTCAAGGCAAAGAAAAGGCTCGCCCTACGAACACACACCCTTTTACCAGACAGCCCAATGGGTAGGGATATTCTATCGCTATCATGATTTTTTTCTTTTGGCCTTCCAGGCCATCCTGGCCATCGCGTTTATCCTCTCTCTCATCATGGATGGTATTGAACACAGGCCTTTCGGCCAAACTCTCCAGAACCTCTGGGAGGCCCCAATTCTTAAGAAATGAGGTTTTGCATGATATCGAATTTTTAAATATAATGGATTGAATCAACAATTTAGGGGAGGTTTATCTTGAAAGAAAAAATCAAGGAATTCGTTTTGGGAATGGGAGTGGACGATGTTGGAATAGCCTCGGTGAAGGATTACAAGAGCCCGAAATCCCCAGATATCCAATCCATCTTTCCAGGAGCCAAATCTCTGGTGATTCTTGCGTACAAGGCGCTTTCAAACTGCGAGAGCGTCAATATGCAGATCGCTATGGCCGGCCGTCTTGACGAGATGGACTTCGCCCGCTCCACCAACTACAAAGTGGCACGCTTCATCGAAAAGGAGTTTAAGGCAAAAGCCATGACCATTCCGCCATCTTATCCCCTCCATATGAGCTATGAAACCAAAGGCACCCTTGGCGATGTTTCTTTACGCCATGCGGCCATTTCAGCCGGATTGGGAAACCTTGGCAGGCATAATCTGGTCATCCATCCAAAGATGGGATCAAGGGTGCTCTTTACAGGAGTCGTCACCAATCTTGACCTGCCTTCTGATCCTCCTGTTACTGAAAAGCTCTGCACCGATTGTAACATCTGTGTTGAGAATTGCCCTGCAGGAGCCCTTAATGAAGAAGGAAAAACCGATGATATGAAGTGCCTTAAAAACAGCCAGCCTTACGGAATTGGAAGTGCGATCCGCTTCTGGACGAAGTTTGCCGAAAGCTCAACAGAAGACCAGAGAAAGATGGTCAAGGATGTGAACTTCTGGCGTCTCTACCAGGCCGGTTTTATCGGTTTTCAGTATTTCTGTTTTAACTGTTTCAAATCGTGCCCGGTTGGACAATGAAACATAGCTATTGAAGATGAGAATTTGTCTATTTTCTCTCTTGATCGTCGGAGTGTTCCTCATGATATCTAAGGCCCCTACCCTTTCAGCAGAGAAAGGGGATAGGAAAGGGGGTATGGGACAACTGCTTCCTTTAAAAATAGAAGACTACAAGACAGATGGAAAGGATGAGGTCTACGATCGTCAGACCGCTTTTCGCTATATGAATGGCGCAGCAGAACTTTACCGTGCCTATGATTTCAAGCTGTTAAGGGTTCGGAAGTATGTCAAAAAAGACCATCCCTCTATCCTGGTGGAACTCTTCGATATGGGATCTTCAGAGGATGCCTTTGGAATATTCTCTTATCAGACAGAAGAGGAAGAGGTTGGAATTGGCCAGGGATCTGACTATGGGGGAGGCTTATTACGTTTCTGGAGAGGGAAATATTTTGTCAATGCCTTTGCCGAGAGAGAAACGCCAAACACCCGAGAGGACATTCTAATGGTTGGCAGGGCAGTCGCAACGAACATTAAGAAAGATGGCCCCAAACCCAAACTCACCCAATTTCTACCTGGAGAAGAACTTGTTCGGAAAACCATCCGTTATTTTCACCTTCATCAGGTACTCAATCATCACTACTTCCTCTCCCACGAAAACATTTTTAATTTGGGGATGAAAACCAATGCAATTTTCGCCACTTATCTTTTTCAGGGAGAAAAAGCAAAAACTTTCCTTCTTATGATTCAATATCCGGATCAAAGGCAGGCTGAAAAAGGTTTTAAGGGTTTTGTCAAAGCTTATATGCCGGAAGCCGCCTCTTCAAATACAGTCCAAACAGAGAACGGCAAATGGACCACCGCAAAGCTTCACCAAAAGTATGTCTTGGTCATCTTTGATGCGCCATCCCGGGAGAAGGGAGAAAAATTGCTTCAATCTACTGAAAATAATCTCAAAAGGAGACGTCCATGAGGAACCGAAAGACACTCACCCGCAGGGATTTTCTTCGCGATGCAGCCTATGCTTCCATGGGCGCAGCCCTTGGTCCACTCCTAAAAGAAGAAATAAGAGCCGAAGAAAAAGTAAAAGTCATTCTCATCCGTGATGAGAATGTTATCGATTCACAGGGAAATATCAACCCCAAAATCATTCAGAAGATGCTTGACGATGGAGTTTGTGCCTATCTAAATGAAAGCGATCCTATTCAGGCATGGAAAAAAATGATCAAACCCAATGACATCGTCGGCATTAAGAGTAATGTCTGGTTTCCCCTGCCTACGCCCAAAGAACTCGAAGAGGCAATTGTAAAACGGGTTCTGGATGCCGGTGTTCCAAAGAAGAACATCGGCATTGATGATCGGGGAGTGTTAAAGAATCCTATCTTTAAATCATCCACAGTGCTGTTCAATGTTCGTCCTTTAAGAACCCACCACTGGTCAGGCATCGGGGGCTGTATTAAAAACTATGTCATGTTCGTCTCTACCCCGTGGCTTTATCATGGTGAGGCCTGTTCTCCTCTGGCTTCGATATGGAATAAGCCCATCGTTAAAGGAAAGACCCGGCTCAATATCCTCAGCCTGATCCGGACTCAATTTTACAACCGGGGAGCCCATCATTTTGATCAAAGATTTGTTTCGGAATACAAAGGACTCCTCATAGGGAACGATCCAGTGGCGCTCGATGCCGTGGGAGCCCACCTGCTTCAATTGCAGCGGATTGCTTACTTCAAGGAAGATAAACCTCTTGATAACCCGCCCACCCACATCTTTGCTGCTGACGAGAAATATAAACTCGGTGTAAGTGACCTTCGCCGCATCAACGTTGTTAAATTGGGATGGATGGAAAAATCGCTGATATAGGGTCGGAAAAATTTATCGGCTGACCGGCCTGTCAAACCTAACAATAGAAAAACCCATTGCTTTTGCCCCGGCCACCATCACACGATCGGCGGTGGCAAGAACCTCTGCCTGAATCTCTCTTGCAATCATCAGGTGTAGTGCATCGAGGGTTCGAATTGGCAGGTCAGAATGAACGGATAGAAGATTCACCACACCTTCGCCCAGACCGTCGGGAAGGGAGTGGCAAATCAGAAATCTTTGGCGGATATCCTCCTCAAACGTTGCAAAGATTTTTATTTCAGTTTTGGGGTCAATATTTCCCTATCTCCTTCGCTGGCCGAGAAGACTCCGCATCTCGACGACGGTCAGGTCGCTTATGTCAACCGGCCCATTCTCACGGATGTATTTTTCAACATCATCGGATCCTGCTTCGTTTAAATACCACTTCACCAGAGCGCTCGTATCGAAGTAGATGATTTTCCTCATCTTCCGTTCCTATCTTCACGGATCAGTCTTTCACTTCTTTTTCTCATCCGTGGCATTGTCTCCCGCAAGTCTTGATGGGAGGGAATGGGCCTTTTCTTTCTCACCGGAATCAAATGGGCAATCGGTTCGCTGCGGCGTCTCACCACCACCTCCCCTCAACGTCCAGCAAATGTTCCAGATGTGTGAGTGAATTCCGAGCCTCTCGAATGGTGAGCTTCTTCATTGCCAATATCCTCCTATCTTACGGTTAGCGATGAATGTGCTACATTTATATATATGTGGTGGACATTCTTTATGTTTTGCAATCCTTAAGATTAAGATCAAAATCGGAGAGTCTTTCGATGTGGTTGGAGAGAGGGTCCAGACAGAATATAAACACCTCGGCTGGAACCTTTACGAAGTGGCTTTTGAAGTGAGTTTAAGAAACCATAAAAAAGAGGATATAAAAGTCTTTGGGGAAGAGCCGATTCCCGGAGACTGGGAGATGCTTTCAAATGCCCACCCATACAAGAAGCTCCAGTCCAACCTCATCCTTTTCGATGTACCCGTGGCCAAAGACAAAGAAGTAAAAGTAAAATATAAGATCAGGTTCAGAGATTAAAGTTTCAATTCCTATCGGTAATTTTTTATCCTCCTCTTTGAGATTTTGATTCTGATTCAAAAGGACAGACGCAAATAATTCTGAGTGATTTTGATCTCGGCCAGATAAGTATAATGTTTCTCCTCAAGGTCGGTTTGAGTCAATTCAGGGAAAGGGGAAATGATCTTTTGGATGAGTGGAAAAAATCTTCCCCTCATCACCTCTCTGGTCAATGAAAAATCGAGGTCTTCAGAAAATCTTGGAGACCCGTAGGCTAATCGGAGGGCTGTTTCTCCTTTGAAAATGAGATATCGTCCCTGAGGAGACTCATAAAACCCTTTCAAAAGGATGAGCTCCCAGTACTCCCGGACCACTTGAGTCCTGTCAATCCCCAACTCTCGGGCTTTTTGCTCGGCAATGGATTGTTCCATATTTCTTAACAAATATGTTATGAAATTGAGGATGATTTGTTTAGGGGGTGTTATGGGGGTTAAAGGACAGGACTCTGTTTCTCCTCCATTCCTTTTTTTTCATTCACGGTCCAGAGTAGGATCCCGCCGACGACGAAGAAGACAAGGACAGAGAGGATGCCGGATTGGACACTACCTGTAAGGGCGATTAGAATACCGTAAATGAGAGGCCCAAAAATAGAGGCAAATTTTCCGGAGACACCGTAAAAGGCAAAAAACTCCGCGCTATTAGCGTCAGGAGTGAAGACCCCTTGAAGCGAGCGAGAGGCTGCCTGACTGCCTCCCAGCACAATTCCTGTCAAGATTCCAAGAATCCAGTATTCTGTTTTGGGATGCCAGATGATCCCTAACCTAAAAGCCCAGATCACAATCAGAGACCAGATGGCTAGGGATATTATGATCGTTCTCTTATTCCCAAGCGCATCAGCCAAAAAACCGAAAAGGAGTGAGCCGAAAAAGGCGATTCCCTGAACCATCAGGAAGAAGAGAATGATCTCTCCAGTCTCCATCTTTAAGACATCCGCCCCGAAGATTGAAGCCATCACAATCACTGTTTCGATCCCTTCGTTATAGATGAGATAGGCGACCAGAAATTTCGTCAATTCCCTGAAGGTTCGAATTCGGCCAAACGTTCTGCGTAATCGCTGATACCCTTCTTTCAAATAACCGGTTTCGGCCGGAAGAGGGATTTTCTGAGCTCTTTCCCGCAGAAGAAAAAAGGTGGGAAGGGAAAAGACAAACCACCAGAGGGAGACTGAAAGAAAACAGTCCTGGACGGAAAAGAATCCCTCCCCCAACCCGAGTAAGTTAGGATATTTCAACATGATCAAATTAAGAGCCAGAAGCGCTCCACCACCAATATATCCCAGGGCCCAGCCTAAGCCTGAGATTCTCCCGATATTCTTATCGGTTGAGATTTCGGGTAGGAAGGCATTGTAATAGACATTGCCTCCTGCAAAACCGATATTGGCAAGGATGAAGAAGATCGCCCCGCGCCAGTAATTTCCTTCTCCAACAAAATAGAGAAGGCCGGTAAAGAGAACCCCCATATAGCAGAAGATCAAAAGGAACCGTTTCTTTGAAGCCGAGGCGTCTGCGACAGCTCCTAAGAAGGGAGCGAGGATGGCTGAGATAAGCATGCTGAGGGAGATGGAGAAGGTGAACAAAGAAGCGCCATGAAGACGGAAACCAAAAAACTCAACCCCTCTTTCCCCACCGGCTACCACTGTGGCAAAGTAGTGATTGAAGATGACCGCAAGGATGGTTGTAGCAAAGGCGGAGTTCGCAAAATCATACATCGCCCAGCCGAGGATCTCGCGTTTCTTAACGATATGGGGGGATTGGGAAGATGGGGGAAACATCATAATTGGAAGTGGTCGTTACCTTGCTCCCCATCTCTATTATTCCTTATCGCCCCATCTTTTTTTCTATCAGACGGTGCGAATCTCTTGCCTCATAAACACAAAATAGCAGATTCCAAAACAGAGAAAGGTAATGGCCACAATCGAAATGAGATGGGGAATAACGATAAAGATGCTTTCGAGTAGAGGCAGAGGGTTCTGGAATCGGCTCATCGACAATCTTTCAAGGGGACCCATCAGGATCAACCCCCTGGTTGTTTTTCTCATCGGATCGAGGATCGTGGTGGTAGCATCGCTGTAAAGAACCATGGGAGAAAAAGAAGAGATGATTCTCTGAATCTTTTCATGTTTGATCAACATCTCTGCATCCACTCCAGAAGCCGTTTGACTGACAGGAGCCACGGCATCGGCAATCACGCTTGCCCCTAACCCCACGAAAAAAGAGAAAAAGATCCAGAGGGCCAGTGAGGCCAGAGCCGAAGTGGCTGTGCTTCGGAAGATGACAGAGAAGAGGATCGAGATCCCCAACCAGAAAGAAATGTAGAGAAGACTGATGATGACATAAATGACCAGTCGCGATACCTCCTCCACACCTGGCACCACGCCAATGAGCCGAATGCCAAGCCCAGAAATGAGAAGAACGGTGGCCACCAGGATGATACCGATCACGGTCACCCCGGAGAGGAACTTCGCATTAATAATCGAATCACGAAAGATGGGCTGAGAGACCAATTTGGAAAGGGTTCTTGAAACCCGCTCTCGATTGATGGCATCAAAGCCTAAAAAGATCCCTAACAAGGGACCGAAAAAACCTATGAATTGAACAAATGAAAAAAGCTTTCCCGTCGAGGTGAAAAGCAGTAAAAAGAGGAGGGTGGGCTTTGCCATCCCTTTGACCTCCTCTTTGATGGCCATCCCTACCATGGAGGTAATGATCACTCCGACCATCACGATAAGGGCTGAGATGAGGATGAATCTCAAGCTGTTGAAATGGTCCCCCATTTCCTTTCTGAATATTGTCAAGATGCCGTGCAAGTTAAGCCTCCTTAAAATATTTCATATAGATCTCTTCAAGGGTATAGGCTTCCTGATCCACCCCCAATTTTTGTTTTGCAAGTTCATCAATGGGCCCTATGGCCACCAAATTTCCGTTGATCATGATCCCCACCCGATCACAAATCCGCTGAACCTGATCAAGCAAGTGGGAGGAGAGGAAGATGGTGATATTCTTTTCCCGGCTCAAGGACTGGATAAGATCGAGCATCCGGTTCGTTCCATCCGGATCAAGACCGATGGTCGGCTCATCAAGGAAGATCAGTTTGGGTTCTTTAATCAACACCTCTGCGATCCCAAGTCTCTGCCGCATCCCTTTCGAATAGGTGCCCACTTTTTGAGTCGATTCTTTGGAGAGCCCGACTATCTCCAACCAGTAATCAATTCTCTTTTCCGAAACTTCATCGGGGATCCGATTCAGTCGAGCAATGTACTGGAGGTTTTGTCGCGCGTCCATATCATCATAGAATCCCACATTCTCTGGAAGATAGCCCACTTTCTCCTTGACCCTGAAGGGGTCACGGGCTGGATTGAAACCCAGAACTTCCACCTTCCCTGATGTGGGTTCGGTGAGTCCCAAAAACATAAGTAAGGAGGTTGTTTTGCCTGCTCCATTCGGACCGAGGAATCCGAAAACCTCGCCTTCTTTGATCTTGAGGTTGAGACGGTTCACTGCAATTTTGGAACCGTATTTTTTTGTCAATTCTTCTGTTTCGACAACGATCTGGTCTTTCACGTTAGCGCCTCCCCAGCCATATGAATAGACCACAAAGACCGGCGATGACGAAGAGAATGATTCCAATGCCAATCCATCCCCAAGCTGTCGATGCCCTCACCGTTGTTCTGAATTCAACGGTCTTGTTGCTCCCCCGCTCGCCATCCACCATGACACCCACTGAATAATCGCCCACCAGAGCTTCCTTGGCTGGAGTGATGGTAACCTCCACCTGCTTTAATGCCCCCGGTTCCAGGGCTTCTATCTTTTCAGGATTAAACTTCACTTCCCAATTTTCTGGCTTAAAAGAGGAGAAACTGATATTACGGTTAACCGCAGAACCGGTATTCTTAACAAAGAGGGAGACATTCGCAGGCTTTCCAACCATTGTCTCCAGAGATAGGATTCCTGTAGGAGTCCCTGCATCCAGTTTGTAAATCCCTGTGAGGACGACCATCAATTTTGCTTCCGCCTTCTGTTCACCGGCACTTACCCTCACCAGAATCGGATACTCTCCTGATTGAGCCTCCCTCGGAGGAGTCACCTCCACAGCAACAGTCTGACTTTGCCCCCCTTTCATTCTCAGACTCGAGATCTGTTTCGCTTCATAGGCAGGTTTAAAATTGATCTCCCATTTCTCAGGTCCAACAGCAGCAAGGTTGAAGGTTCGATCACTATCACTCTTATTCATGACCTCAAGAGAAAATTCGAATCGGGCATCAGTCTGCCCTCTCAAGACGGGGTAGGAGGTAGTAATCTGAATGTCATCCGCACCGGGAATTCGCTCCTGAACATTAACCGTGAGCTTATGGGTTGAGGTGAATGTACCGTCCGCTGTTTGGGCATCAAACTGGAAGGTATAAGCCCCCGGGCCAACAGACTTATCCGGATCAAGGTTCAGGGCAAGGGTTCTCGATTTCCCATTGGCGACGTAGAGACCGCTTACCAGATAACTCCCACCTTTCATCGTAGCTTTCCATCCCTTGGGAACCGTTGAAATCTTCACATCAATGGTCTCGTCTGTTCTCCCTTTATTTTCGAGTGTCAGATCCATACGAACGGCCTCTCCCTTAGCCACGGAAACGGACGAAAACTCTGGGTAAACTGCAATCCCCCGTTCTGGCCTGGTATCCTTCTTCTCTTTCTCCTCTGTCGAAAAACTTAAAACGGGAAAGAGAAAAATGAAACCCAATAAAATGATCAAAAAGATAACCCAATGCTTCCTTCTCATCTGACCCATAAACCTACCTCCTCATTTTGATCCAAATCTCATGTCATTAAAAATAGGCGAATAGTAATTTAACCATCAAATGAAGGACTGTCAAGCATCTCCGGCGGAATATCTACTCAATGATTTTTATCTCCTTCTTAGATTGAATAGGTGTTTCAAGGGGTTATGAGATGTGTCATCTTTTCTGTTGCTTTTAATCCCGCACCGGTCAATGTCGAGACGACGATCTCGTTTTGCCCCTTCTTTTTCAAATATTTTTTTATTCCAGCCACAGTGGCTGCCGCTGTCGGCTCAATGAAGTGTCCCCGTCTTCCCATCTCATGTAAGGCAGTTTTGATTTCCCTCTCTGTCACAGTTAATACTTCCCCTTCAGTGTCCCGAATAGCTTTTAGGATCTGTTTCCCTCTGACGGGTTCTGAAATGGCAATCCCTTCTGCCATCGTTTCTTTTTTCTCGATCGCCGGAGAAGATGTTAACCCTCTCGTCCATCCAAGGTAGATGGGGGCACAAGCGGAGGATTGAATGCCAATCAACTTTGGAATTTTTTTTATCTTCTTAGCCTCCTTTAATTCTTTAAATCCAAGATAAGCCCCTAAGAGAAGGGTCCCATGTCCCACTGGCAGGATGACCGTGTCCGGAGCCATCCATCCCATCTGTTCCCAGACCTCAAAAGCAAAGGTTTTGGTTCCCTGAAGGAAATAAGGGTTCCAGCAATGACTTGCATAGTAAGTCTTTTGTGCTGCCTTCATCGTCACAGAGGCGGTTTTCTCTCTCGATCCCGCAACCCTTTTCAACCTTGCGCCATACATTTGAATTTGGACTAATTTCTCAGGAGAGGTTGATTGGGGAACATAGACCTCACATCCAATCCCTGCTTTTGCACAGTAAGCCGCGATGGCGGCTCCGGCATTTCCCGAAGAATCCTCAACGACCTTTCGGATTCCAAGCTCCTTAACCTTACTGACAAGAACGGCTGCACCTCTATCCTTATAGGATCCTGTAGGAAAGAGGTAATCGATTTTGATCCAAACAGGTCGATGGTCAAACGTCATCTCTTCAAGGGGAGTCATCCCTTCCCCCAGGGAAACGATGACCTGATCCTCTTTGATGGGGAGCGCTTCTCGATATCTCCAAAGGGTTGAGTCTCTATGCAAGATTTTCTTTTTTAAAAATTGAGGTAAAAAGAGGAGATCTAAAGGCGAGCCGCAACGACAACGCCAAAGAATTGGATGGATGGGGTAAGTGCGGTTGCATTCAGGACAATAGAATCTTTCCACGAATAGAATCCGCAAGAGGCGGTGGGCATAAAAGATAGAATTAAAAAAACTGTCGTTCCTCCTGCCCTTTGCTCTATGCCCTTAGCGTCTTTATTGAACCAGAGGAAACATGACCCGAAAGGTGGTTTGACCTTCTCCAGATTCCATCTCCATTCTCCCTCCCATTCGTTTGACCAGACGGGTGGTGATATGGAGGCCTCTTCCCCTTCCTTCACCCGATAAATATCTTTCCTTATCTTCCTCCGAAATTTGACCGGTATTTGAAATCTCAGCCACTGCCCATCCACCCTCCTCATAAGATCGAACCGTAAGGACTCCTCCCCCTTCAGGAATGGCGTTAGAGGCATTGTTAAGGAGATTATCCAAAACTCTCTCGATATGGAGTGGATAGCATCGGATTCTTAAGGGAGATGTCAGCTCCCTTTTCTCAAGGTGGATATTCCCCCGTCTCAATTCGGCGAGGGTCTCTTCGTTAATCGCAACTCGTCGCATTAATTTCTCGGTGAGATCGATGATCTCTTCTCTCCCCTCACTATGAAGCGTCAAGGCCAATTCCTGGATGCGAGATGTCTCTTTCAAGATGATATCCAAGGCCTGATCAATCTTCTCTTTTTTCACGAGATACTCCCCGTCGGACAACATCTTCTGAAGCCGTTTAGCAAACCCTGCCACTGCAATCGCTGGATTCTTAAAATCATGGAGAATATCATCCATCTTTTCCAGTTTTAGCCCCTTCATCAATTCTTTACCAAAAAGGGCAAAGATCTCTATCTCCTCATCCGTAAACCCCGGATGTTGCGCCTGGGCATCAAAGGTCAAAAAATATTGAACCTTGCCATCCACCCGCAGGGGAATATAGAGGACGGAGTGAATCTGTTGATTTTCAAGAAAACGTTTCAAATCCGGAGGGAGAAGAGAACTTTTTTGTGGATTGAGGATATGAACATAATTCGGAAAGATTTTCTCGTTTTCAAATTCCCCAAAAGGACCAGTCTGGTCAACCAGCGTCCGAATATAAGGTGATTCTTTCACCTCAAAAACCTTTCCGATCCCGTGCTGCGCTTCTGGAAATCCCGCCTCCAGGATAACCTGTTGGCGGTCTTCCAGGACGGAGAAGAGGCTGCACCGTTGAATTTTCATGATATCCGCTAATTCGGGAATCACCAGGTTGAAAACTTCCTTGACTTTAATACCTCCCCGTTTCCCGAGCTTAAGGAAGATTTGTTCCACAATTTTGTCTTTCGTCACGCTCAACTTCTGAAGGTCCATGATCCGTTTTCGAGCAATCACGTAACTGACCCTCTTGGCCAGCGTCTCAGCGATTCGGGTTTCTAAGGGAGTAAAAACCTTATGATCCTCCTTAAAATAGATCTGAAGACATCCCTCCGTATCGACATCCTTTAATGAAAATCGAGGAATGGAGATCGGAACGGCCAACATCGAGTGAATCCCATATTTTTGCACCTTCTCTTTATTCTTATATTTTTCTTCCTGTAAGATACTCGGGATGAAGTAACTCCGTTTAAATTTAACCACATCGCCTGCGATGGTGTCCTCAAAGGGAATGGAAGTCTCTCTATCCTCGCCCTCAGCCGGATAAGCTCCGAAGGAAACCATCTCCTTTCTGCTGGGGTTGTAAATCCGTATGCTGGCTGCTTCTGCCCCAAGAAACTCTACAACATTTTGAGCCAGGGCTTCCAGGATCTCCCTTTCAGTCAGAGAAGGGTTCAGATCGAGAATGGTATCGGCTTGATGGATGATCTGATCAATATAATGATAGAGAACCTGATCCTTAATGAGGTCAATCACCATAGCGGCTTCTTCTTGAGAAAGGTCACACCCTTTCTCTTTTAATTGAGCCACGATCGAATGGACTAACCGGTGATTGAGCTGATTATGAATCATCTTTTGAGGAATGTCCAAATTGCTCGTTTTCCTTACTGGAGTATGACATCCAATGAACGAAAAGAGTGTCGATGAAGTTTGAAAAGAAAATTTCTCTGTGACTCACGCCCTGGTGATGTTTACCTTTTTGGAAACTATTATATACCTTTTGTTAGGGGTGTCAATAGGTTTCAATGAAAAGAGACAATCAGAATCCTTCAAACTTTTTTATCAGGAGGGTACTATTGACACCTCCGAAACCGGCGGAAATGGAGAGACCTACCTTGATCTCTTTGTGGCGGACTTCATTGGGAACATAGTCCAGGTCGCATTCTGGGTCAGGGTTTTCATAGTTGAGGGTAGGATGAATGATTCCTTTTTCGAGGCTCATCAGGAGAGCAATGGCCTCCACTGCTCCGGCCGCTCCCAGGAGATGGCCTGTAATCGATTTGGTGGAACTGATTGGAATATCGTAAGCCTTCTTTCCAAAGACTTCTTTGATTATCCTCGTCTCCACTCGATCATTGAGAATCGTGGAGGTTCCATGAGGGTTAATATAGTCCACCTCCTCTGGAGAAACGTCACCCATGTCGAGGGCATCCCGAATTGCCTTGCCCAGTGCTTTCCCATCTGGATCAGGCTCGGTAAGATGGAAAGCATCGGCAGTCATCCCGAATCCAATCACCTCCCCATAGATATGGGCCCCTCTTTGCCTGGCATGTTCCAACTCCTCAAAAATGAGGACACCTGCTCCTTCGCCCATGACAAAACCATCTCGGTCTCGATCAAAAGGGCGACAGGCTTTTTGAGGCTCTTCATTTCTTGTCGACATGGCTCTCAGTACGTCAAATCCACTGAAGACATAAGGAGTGATACAGGCATCCGAGCCTCCGGTAATCACAAGATCCTCAATGCCCCCTTTGATTTGAAAAAAACCGTTTGCCATGGCATGGGTGGCTGAAGCACAGGCAGTCGAAAGGGCAAATGAAGTCCCTTGGATCGTAAAATACTGAGCAATATGGGAGGTAATCGCACTCAGATAGATGTTGGGAAGTGCAAAAGGAGAAATACCACGGGTCCCTCTTAAGAGGAACCTTTCGTGATAATGTTCTAAGATCTCCATGCATTCGACACTTACACCAAGGATCACTCCAATACGAAAAGGATCGATGCCTTTCAGATGATACTCACTTTTTTGTTCGTGTCCACTTAAAGTTTTCCCTTCATTTCTTTCACATTCAATCCCCGCGTCTTCGAGAGCCAGTTTAGCAGCGGCTATAGCAAACTGAGAGGTTCTTCCAAAGTGTCTCGAATGTTTTGATCGAATCACATATCGCCCAAAGTCGAATTCTTCAATGGGGGCAGCGATCTGACAGCGGTACTGATTCATATCGTGAGGAGGAAATTGGATTCTTTTAAAGGCAGATCTCCCCTGAATGAGACTCTCCCAATAGCTCTCCTTTCCGATCCCCACTGGAGTTACAGGTCCGACACCTGTAATAACCACCCGCCTTTTAGAATGTTTCAAACGATCTCCTTTCCAAAAAGGTTTCCTATATTTATCGTTCGGAATCTCTTTTGTCAAGACAAAAACAAGAGATTTCGTGAACCGTTCATGAAAGAAATGAAAGCCATGGGAAGGTTCCTCCAGACACATTCTGAGGCAAAATCCTCATTTTCCTTTCCCTCCCTTTTCTAAACCCTCAAAAAGATTCCCTTCAATCCTCTTGACTGGTAAACCTAACCCTTCAGCCAAACCTAACCCAACCTTGGTCACGAAAAATTCTTCTAATTTAAACCGAGGATCATTGAGATCGCCTTTGATTCTGAAATGGGTTTCAAGACGGTTTTTTTGCGCCTTTAAACGAGGCAGAAGCGTTTCAGCTGGAAGGTAAAAAATCGTTCCTTTTTCTCCGACAGAAAGATCAACCAGCTCTAAGGTCACAGGAGTATCGATGAACTTTCCTTTAATCGACACGTGAGCAACCATATTGATCTCTCCTGATTGAATTTCAGCTGACACGCTTTTCCGGTAATAAGGCTCGAACCTCTTTACCTCAATCCCTTCCGTTTTAAACAAAACCTCTAGGTCAGATGCCCCGAAGTTAATCCAGCCGTTGCCTATGAACTTCCCGGTTTTTAATCCTCCCATCATCTTTGCTCTAAATTCAACGGGAGATTGAGACGAGATAGGGGGATACTCGATCTGATTTAAAGTTAGTTCTAACTCCTCCAATCGAATCCGTCCGGCAGATCCATCTACTGTCATATCATGAAAATCAAGAGAACCTTTCTCAACCCGAAGATGGTCAATCCTGACTGAGAAAGATTTCCTTCCTTTTTGTTCAACCTCGCGATTCGATTCTTCCTTCCGGTCTTCTTCTGGGGCTTGCAACCACGGCCCGATCCAATTTCCCTCTTTGGTCCGATAGAGAAAGAAAGATGGTTTTAAAACGGTACAAGCTCGAATTCGCACGTCATTCCCTAATAATGAAAGTAAAGCGGGATAGATCCGTACCTCTTCGATTTGAAATAATTTATATCTCCTTTGTGGTTCCTCAAAATGAATCCCCATGAGGGAAAGGGAAGTGATATTCACTTTAAATTGATCGATGGTTATCCCAGGGCCAACCGCCTTATGGATCTGGGTTTGAATCATTTTCGTCGCAAAATAGGAGAGAACGAGGAAGATTCCAATCGAAAGAACACCGATGATCCCCAACGTGATCAACCATTTCTTCATTTGTTATAACTCTTGTTATAACTCTCTAAGACAGGATATAGATTTTGGCCATCGTCTCAAGGAATACTTTGAATTGATTAAGGTTTTTGGATCAGAGGAAACTCCTGTCTCTTCTTTTCATAGACCTCTTGCAAAAGGGCGAAAATCGATCGAGTCACCAATTGAAAAAGGAATGGATTCGGTTGAAACAGTATGGGAGGCTTTTTGAGATCAAGGGCAACGGCTAAGGAAACTCTTGCCTCCTCCTCCATCCCCCTTTTCAGAAGATACCAGGCCATCTCCTCCATCCGTTTGCTGTAAAGCGTTCTTTTCTCTTCAGGGAAGAGGTCTGAAAGGGCCCGCTGATAGATCTCCTGGAATCTGGCCTCTTTCTGGGCTCGGTTAAGAATAAGTCTGGACTCCTCTGCCTCCCCTATCTCATCCGCATAAGGCCGTATTTCCTTCTCCTCAATTCTCCAGATACTAAATAAGTCCATTTTCAGAAGATCGCTACTCCTCTCCAAGAGTCGGATGTTTTCTTCAATCTCATCTTTAGGGATGAGAGAATAAATAGGAGAATTCTCATAATCCTTTTTGATGGAGTCTATCTCCTTCTTCACCTGAAGATAATCTTGAGAGGGAGTTCTTCCTCGATTGAAGGAGAGCTGAGCGGCTTGTGAGAAAAGAAAACCGACATAGGCTGCCTCCATCTCCACCAAAGGAAAAGGGCTATCGTTCTGAAGGGTTTCAAAAAAATCTTTGAATCTTCTACGGGACATCTCCCATCCTTTAAAAACGAGCATTCCCTCTGTATCGCTAACTATCCCCTCCAGCACCTTTAATCCTCTTCCAGGATGGAAAACTACAAGCATGAGAAAACGCTGTCCAAGGAAGTCGAAAGGACCAGCAAACCCCCGAGGAGGCTCAACTTGCAAGGGTCTAAAGACAGGCTTCTCCTGATCTCGCAGGACCTCTTCAATAGGAACCCCTCTACTCTTTAAGCGATAAAGAGATCTCCTGATGATCTTTTGAAGTTTCTTGTCTGAGGATTGACCCAATAGTTGATGAAGAATACGACCAATCTGTGGATAGGGAATCTTTCCTAATGCTTCGATAACCTCTTCGAGGGAAACCAAATCTTCTCCGAGATTCAAAATATTGCTTTGAAGGATCTCTTCTGGAGATTTCCCTTCCTGAAGGTCTGACTCAATTTTTTGAACAATCGATTGAACTTCTATCAAGGCTACCCTCCTGAGGGAATCTCCCCCTCAATGCTTAAAAAGAGTTAGGTCGAGAGTGTTTGTTGCAAGGTAAGAATCATCGTCATAGAAAGATTGACCAAAAGGGTATTCCTGCAGAGAAGCTCAAGCCCCTTAGGGTCACGATACGTCTCTTGCCAAGTCATGACAAGATTCCAGAGGATCAGAACAATAGGGATGGCTGAAAGAAAGAGTAGCCAAAGAGCGTTATGAGATAACATCATCATCTTGATGAAGAAAAGACCAGCGAGGATAGAAAATCCCATATAGAGGTCAATGACCCTCTCCTTCCCGAATCGGACCACCAGATTCTTCTTGCCAATAGCGCGGTCCGCCTCTTCATCTGGTATTTCATTGATCAGAATGACATTGAAGATTGAGATGCCTATCGGAATGGATACCCAAAAAACTTGAGGGGTAAAGAAACCCGAAAAAAGATAAAACCCTGTTGCAACGGGAAGCCATCCATAACAGAATCCAATGAGAACCTCGCCGATCCCCCGATAAGCCCAGCGAAAAGGCTTCCCTGAATAGAAGAAACCCGAAAAAATACCAAAGCCACCCAGCCATAAGGTCAATGGCCCGGTTTGATATCGATAGTAAATATAGAGGCCAGATAATATTCCACCGATGAGACACCCATATCCGAGAACGAGGGATACCCATGGAGGAAAAACCCCCTGAACCAGTATTCTGGATCCTCCTGAATACTGGTTAAAGGTTTGATTGATCCGATCGCCCTGTAAATCGTTCCACTCGCCTAAATAATAGGTCATCCACATGATAAGTATGACCGCCCAGGTTGAAAGGAGGTAGAGTCCTAAAGGACCTCGATATCCATAACGCCAGGCCAGAACAAATCCTAAGAAGAGTGGGAATATCCCTACAGAAAGAAAAGGAATTCTTGAAAGTTTCCACCAGGCTATAAAGTAATGCTTCACCCTAATGACCCTCTCGTAAAAAAACAACATCACACTGTCTAACAAATAGAATATCTCCATTCAAAATGCAACTCCTCTGTTCATCCCAGACAGATGAGGAAGTCAAGGATCCGGTCTTTTTGATTTAATTCTGAAATCCTTTTTGAGGAATAGAAAAAAAAGATGGGCGATCTTCTCATGAAGGGAAGATCGCCCTGAAAGGGTTAGAGGTTAAAGGAGGCTGGGGATTAATACTTTTTTGGGAGTTAGGACCTATAAAATCCCAAATAATTTGCCAAAAAAATAGGAGACAAAAAAGGCATTCGTAAAGATAAGAACCCATTCTGCCACTCTCTTCGGATTAATTTCTATTTTTCTTGTCTCCTCTGCAACTTCATAAAAGCTCACCATTGGACTTGCGTTCATAACTCACCTCACTCTTTTTAATTTTCAAGATAGGCTTTCACGATACGTAATAATGCGAAGGCACCAAAAATGATCAAACAGATAGAGATAAAATTGACAGTTGCCAATTCAAACACTATAGAATTCATCTTTATCCCTTCCCTTTTTTAGCTATTTAATAGCAAGTTTCATACCAAAATTAAGATAGGGGTATAAAGATGTAACTAACAGAAATTATTGGTTAATTAGCAAAAAGCAAAAACCTACTCATTCGACCAATTTTCATTATATCCATCACGATTTGAAGTTAAATCTTACAACATTATGATATTATTAAAGTATTTAAATTGACAAAAAGTCTTCCTGAGTACAATTTTGTCCTAAATAAGTTGAGTTTTAGTAGTATAAAAAGGTGGGAGTATTAGGCTACCCAAAATGAATAGATAAAAATGAATGAATAGTTGGAAGAAGTCTTATGCGGCCCAATTATAATCTGGCAAGACGGAAGATGTGAATAGTAGATAATATATTAGAGGCTAAGGATTTTCCTCGCTTCACAGGGAGTGGCAACCTCTCTTCCAAACTCCTTTGCGATTCGAATGATTCGCTCAACAAGTTCGGCATTTGTCTTGGCGAGCACGCCCCTCGAATAGTAGATGTTGTCTTCCAGACCTACTCGAACGTGGCCACCCATGGTCATGGCCATCATGGCCATTGGAAGCTGACCCGGACCAATGCCGATCACCGACCAGGTCGAACCTGTAGGAATAATCTCTGAAAGATGGAGAAGAGACTTCGCTGTTGCCGACATCCCTCCAATGACCCCTAAGACAAATTGAAAGTGGAGCGGAGGTTTTAATAGACCTCTACCCATATACCGGATACAAGTCTCAACCATCCCAGCCTCAAAAACTTCCAATTCAGGCTTTATCCGTTTTGCCAGGGTCTCTTTCGCAAGCATTTCTAAAAACTCCGGAGGATTAAGAAAGACATTCTCTCTCATATTGATCGAACCCGCATCAAAAGAGACCATCTCCGGCTGAAAGGCGAGCGGCACAAGCCTCTCTTGAAATTCGAGATTTCTGCCCGGAATGCCGCTCGTAGTTAAACAGAGGATAGCATCGGTCTCATTCCGAATTCGGTCGACCACTTCCTTAAAAATCGCATAATCCTGTGTCCCCAATCCGGTCTTAGGATCCCTTACGTGGATATGGAGGACCGAGGCTCCAGCCCTCCAGGCCTCAATGCCAGATTGAGCAATCTCTTCCGGGGTAATGGGAATATAAGGGGTTTGTTGACGGGTGATCCGGGACCCTGTTATGCCAACACTGATGATCAACTTCTCCATATAACTTACCTCGTTATGTTCTAATCTGAATTTCTTTAGAGTTCATAGGCCTTTTCTTCTGACCTCGGAAACGAGGTTACATCCCAAGATAAGCTTTGCGGATATGTTCATCTCCCATAAGCTCTTGTGCTGTTCCCTGAAGTGTGATCCTTCCTGTCTCCAAAACATAACCTCGATGGCTGTATCGCAGGACGAGGGTAGCATTCTGTTCAATTATTACAAGTATTATGGAGAGCATAAATGGGTTTCCATATTAAGCAGCTGCGTAACAGACTGAATCGGTTTTAAAAATATTTCTTAACAAGATGAGTGTTCCATTGGTGATTATAAAGATAAGACCGAGCCTGTCGCATCATTTGATTTTGGTCATGAGGACGGCACCGGCCAACTGCATTATTTTTGACCTCTTGATTCAATTTCTCATCCGGATTCAAATCGGTACTGTAACTCGGAAGATAAAAAATTCGTTTCCCTTCCCAAATTGTCATGGAGCGATGTAGAAGTCAACCACCCCGCTGTTGATAGGACCTGCCCAAAAGACCCATCGATAATTCTTCTTGGTGATGTCATCATGCCAGGCTTCACAGATGATGAAAGGGACTTTATAGCGGTTTGCCACTTCGATCTGGGCAAGGGCTGAAGAGGAATGGCTTTCTCCCACGACTATAGGGACTTTATCCCGAGTAGCTAATTTTTCAAAGGCTGAAGCTGCCTTCTCAGGCACACCACCGGTATCCTCAAAGACGACTTCTACCTTTTTCCCTAAGACGCCTCCCTTGGCAAAGGGGCTCATCATGAGATCTCCTTGGCCAGATGGGAAAAGGTTTTTTTCAAGATCTCAATCATCTCGTCGATCTGGCTCTCTTCAATGATCAGCGGCGGCCCCACCATCACCATATCCCCGTTGACTCCGTCCACAAAACCCGTGCCTGGATAGAGGACAAGACCATACTCAAAGGCCAGATCAATCACTCGCTCGGTCCATCGCTTGCTCCTCGGGAAGGGCTCTTTCGTCTTCTGGTCTCTGACAAATTCGATCGCTGTCATCAACCCTTTCCCCCTCACATCACCCACAAAAGGAAACGTTTTTAATTCCTCTAACCTCCTCAGAAGATAATCCCCTTTTTGAGGACATTGTTCGATCAGCCTTCGTTCTTCAATAAAGCGGAGTACAGCCAAGCCCACGGCACAGGCAACTGGATGGTGTGAAAAGGTATGTCCATGGACAAACCCCCCTGTCTTCTCCTTCAATCGTTCTACAAATTCACCCTTTGTAATCATGGCAGACAGAGGGAAGTAGCCGCCGCTCAT
Source organism: uncultured bacterium (assembly GCA_938002255.1). GTDB lineage: Bacteria > Desulfobacterota > BSN033 > BSN033 > UBA1163 > RBG-16-49-23. The sequence continues at coordinate 64,720 of CALLAL010000036.1, read as the reverse complement.
TCCCTTTCCAAGGACCATGAGATCAGGCACAATCCCCCAATGCTCCACAGCAAACCATGTTCCTGTTCGGCCCATACCGGTCATCACCTCATCATCGATCAGGAGGATTTCAAACCGATCGCAGATCTCCCTGATCATCGAAAAATATCCCTCCGGGGGAACAAGGGCTCCAATCGTAGCGCCACCAATGGGTTCGAGGATAACCGCTGAAATGGTCTCCGGTCCCTCCATCCGGATGACCTGTTCCAAGGCCTTCGCACATTCGAGACCACATGAGGGATAGGAAAGATTGAAAGGGCACCGGTAGCAATAGGGAGGAGGAAAGTGAGGAAAATCAATTAAAAGGGGAAGATAGGGTTTTCTCATTCCAATACGACCTGTCAGGGAAAGAGCCCCGAGGGTATTACCATGGTAGCTGTGCCAACGAGCAACGACCCGCCACCTCTGAGCATGACCCGATTCTAAAAAGTATTGTCTTGCAAATTTGATGGCCGCTTCGATCGATTCAGAGCCCCCCGAGAGAAAGTAGATCTTCTCCAAACTTTTAGGGAGAATCCTTCCAAGTGCCTCTGCATACTCTTCAATGGAATGAGTGGTGAACTGTGTGCCATGGACATACCCTACCCTGCCCATCTGCTCCATCATTTTTTTAAAAATTTCACCATGTCCGTGTCCAATATTTGCTACCAGGGCTCCACCAGAGCCATCGATGTATCGTTTTCCCTCCTCATCGTAGAGGTAGATACCTTCTCCATGGGTAACCAGAGGATAGACTCTTCCCAACTTTCGATAAAAAACATGACCCTTTGGATATCCATATCTCATGACGCCTCCTTTCGATAACCGAGAGTGAAGGAAATCCGATCGGCCGTCTCCAAGGCCTTTCTTGCCAGAACCGTCTCCAGCCGTTTTAATTGGACCCGGCTTGAGGGAACAGCAATATTGACTGCTGCTATAACTTTTCCCGAAGCATCTCTGACGGGAGCCGCCACGGATCGAAGTCCATTGGAGAGCTCTTCGTTATTGGTAGCGAACCCGCGACGTCTCACCTCCTCAAGCTCCCTCTTGAGAGCTTCTTTCGACAGGAGGGTATTGGAGGTGTAAGGTTTAAACGTCATCTTGCGGAAGAGCTCACCCAACTGTTTTTCTGGAAGGAATGCCAGTAGCGCTTTTCCCATCGAGGTGCAATAGGCAGGGAGCCTCGATCCCACTTCGAGATTGATATTAAGGATCTGTTGGGTCTTGATCCGTTCCACATAGACAATCTCCGTGCCATCGAGGATGGCGAGATTGACGGTTTCTCCAATCTCTTTTGAGGTCTTTTCGAGATGAGGGAAAGCCACTTTACGAAGGTCTGAATGTCTAACGATCGATAGGCCAAGCACCATCGCTCTCTGCCCCAGGTGGAATTTCTTTGTTTCTTTGTCCCGATCGAGATACCCCAATCGAAGAAGGGTGTATGTAAGACGCTGGACCGTGCTTTTACTTAAGGAGAGTTGACGGGCAAGTTCCGTCAGGCTGAGCGGCTGGAAACTCTCTGAGAGCGTTGAGAGTAAGTTCATCCCCCTTGAAAGCGATTCGATAAAATGCCTGGTCGTCTCCATACTTTTATCGCTATGCGATACTTGATATCGATATTTTTACTTCCTATTACCTCCGCATTCCCTATTTGTCAAGTCTTTTTTAATGAAAGTAAGCCCTACCAAACCGGAAACCTTTGTCGAAGAGGTCGTCAGAATTGTCGAAATTCTATGAGTCTGAATTGGAGAGCTTTTGTGCGTTCATTACATCTTTTTTAATTCCTTAATAAAATTAAATAACAGGTGATTTAAACAATTGGAGGCTCCCCTTTTTTAAAAACTTGGCATAACCATTGCTTTGGATAAGACAAAACTTTAATAAAAAAGAGGAAGTTGAAATGAGAAAAAAATTGATGGTGTTGGGAATGGTATCTGTTATGGTTCTGAGTTCAATCTAAGCGTTTGGCTATAGCCCCGGTTATGGTCCCCATCGAAGAGAGGGATATTGCTGGGAAGCCTACGACCCAGGTAGAGCAGGCGCCTTCACCCCGGAATAGAAGGTAAAGTTTCAAGAATTGCGGCAGAAGTTTTTGAAGAGACTGCAAAACTGAGAGAGGATCTTTTAAACAAAAGAATGGAACTCCAATCCCTCTGGAACAATCCAACGGTCGACAACAGAGCCATCCTTGAAAAAGAGAGAGAATTAAGGAATCTCCAAAACCAAATCCGGGAGAAGGGACTTCAATTTAAACTCGAGGCTCGTCAATGGATGACCCCCGAACAGATCTCTGAGTTTGGAGCTTGTGGGAGAATGGGACCTGGGTTTGGCCCTCGACCGATGAAAGGCCGTGGAATAGGCCCGGGAAAAGGACATTATGCTCAGTAAAATAATTTGACTGAATCAGGCAATTGAGGAGAGGCCCCCTCCAGGGGATGGGGGCACCCTGTGAAGGGGGTAAAGGGGAAAGACGATGCTCTCTCCCCTTTTTGTTTTGACATTTCCAATTCAATCCGGTATGGTTGGACGAGAATCCACAAGTGAACGACTTAAACATGAAATCTATTCTTCTAATCCTCATTTTTGTGTATTGTTTTCCGATCGTTTCCAATGCTCAACCCATGGGAATGCGGCCCTGGAAGAGAGATCCTTTCTGTGGGAAAGCCTCCGAACTCAACCTCTCTCTGGAACAAACGAAAGCGCTCGAGCTTCTTCAGCAGAGTTACCTTCGAGAAACCCAATTACTACGAAGTCAGCTTTTTACGAAACGACTTGAAATTCGCGACCTTCTTACCCATCCCGATCATAAAACAGAGCTGATCCGCAACAAACACATGGAGTTGGCTGAAATCCAGTCTAAAATCGAAGAGAAGGGATTGGATTATCTTTTGAAGGTACGTCAGTTGCTGACCCCTGAACAACTTCGACTCTGGTGCCCTGAGCAGGAGTTCCCTGTGTTTCAGCGAATGATGCCTATGCATCCTTCAAGGGGACGGCACGGGGGACCCAAGAAAAATTTGTTACCAGAAGAATAGAAAGGGGTAACGATTGTCGGCCAATAGAAAGAGAACCCGTAGAAGCTTTTCTCCAATTTATCTCGCTATCTTTTCTGGAATCATTCTTGTCCTTCTAACCATCAATGGCCTTCTCGAAATAAATCGAACCCAAAAGGGGTTCTATCTCTTACTTGAAAGGGAGGCGGCTGTCTTGATTCAGCACATCGAGAAGAGTATCCAGGAGGCCATCAATTCCCTTCAGTCTTCACAGACTTTCTTGGGCATGGAAGAATGGGTTGCAGAGCACCTCATCGACGTTCTCCTGCGGATCGACCATTTGGATAGTTTAACTCCTTTAACGTCCACTGACCTCCAATCCATCATCCATCAGTATTCCATCGCTTCCATAGACCTGTTCGACCCGAAAGGGAAGCGCCTCCGAGCTTGGCCTGAACCTTCCACTTATGAAAAGAGAACTTTTCTAAGAGACCTCATAGAGAAAAAGCAATCCGTTGTGATTGATCTCTTTGAAAAACCTCTTACCGATGAAGCACTTTTCACCCTTGCCATCGAAAGAAAAAAGAAACCAGGGATCATCGCCATTCAGCTCCGTGGACATCAAGTGAAAGAACTCCTTCGGCAATTTGCCGCTCAGAGATCCCTTTCTGAGCTTGGGCTTAGAGAGACCATCCTTTTCGTCTCTGTTCTGGATTCGAATCTCGTTACCCTCGCCCATACGGACACCTCCCTCATTGGGAAAAAAGAAGAAGACCCCTTCCTCGAAAGTAGTTTGCACACCCAAAAATTAATGGCCCGACTTTATCGACCTTCAAAGGGTGAAGAGATTTTTGAGGTCATAAAGTCTTTTGCACTGAAAGATCAACAGGCGGGAATTATCCGAATCGGATACTCTTCCGCAGAGGTTCGTCCACTGATCAACCAGATCAAAAAGAGCGTTGCTCTATCCATTGTCTTCTCCCTCCTGCTCGGAACCTCTGCCACAGCCTTGATCTGGGCCAATCAGAATCGACATCTTCGAAAAATGGAAGAACTGGAAAGCCGTGTTCAGTTAGCAGAACGACTTTCTTCCCTGGGCCATTTAGCCGCAGGCGTGGCTCACGAGATTCGCAACCCCCTCAATGCAATCGGGATGGGGCTCCAGCGGCTCAGGAGGGAATTCCCCCCAGAGGAAGAACGAAAGAGGGAGGAGTATCTCTCCTTTCTGGACTTGATCCTGAAAGAGATACGGAGGGTAAATGAAATCATTGAACACTTCTTATCTCTTTCCCGTCCTTTTGGTCTTAAACAGAAATTAGGATCGCTTACAGAGCTTCTCAAACAGTTGGTGACCCTATTCGAGGAAGAAGCCCATACAAAGGAAATTAAATTGCAGTTAGAACTGAGATCTGATCTTCCTTTGATCCAGATGGATGAGCAAAAATTGACACAGGCTTTTATCAATATTATGAAAAACGGTATCCAGTCCATGGACCATGGCGGAACCCTTCGAATTGAGACGCAACGGTTAAAAGACAGCGTGGAGGTGATTTTCTCAGACTCAGGCTCTGGCATTCCAGAAGATCAGATGGAAAAGATTTTCAATTACTATTATACTACCAAAGAAAGGGGGGTGGGATTGGGTCTTCCTATTGCCCACCGCATTATTGAAGCCCATGGAGGCCAGTTAAAAATAGAGAGCAAGACAGGCGTAGGAACAAAGGTAACGATCACGCTCCCGGTAAAATAGAAAGAGGGATTATCCAGCCAATCCTTTGAGGGATGAACAGGCATGGAAAAGGCAAGAATCCTCATGGCTGAGGATGAGAAGGCTCAAAGAGATCTTCTCGAAGGATTTTTAAAGAAGGAAGGATTCAGGGTCAAAGCGGTCTCTAATGGGAAACAAGCTCTTGAGCAGATCAACGCTGATCTCTTTGATCTCGTTCTTCTCGACTACAAGATGCCTGAACTCAATGGACTTCAAACGCTTCGTGAGATTCGGAAGCAGTGCCCTGACCTGCCGGTCGTGATGATGACCGCCTATGGAACGGTAGAAACTGCTGTCGCCTCAATGAAAGAGGGGGCTCTCGACTACCTTACCAAACCGATCGATCTCGACGAACTCCTCCTGATGATCCAGAAAGTTCTTGAACGATCCACCCTCATCAAAGAGAATAAAGAGCTCAAAGCCCGTCTTCAGGAAAGATTCACATTTCAAAATATCATTTATAGCAGTCCCCAAATGGTAGAAGTCATGGGTCTGGTGGCGCGGGTTGCACCCAGTCAAGCCACAGTCTTGATTAGAGGGGAAAGCGGAACGGGAAAGGAACTAATCGCCAATGCCATCCATTTCGCCAGCACCCGGTCGGATAAACCTTTCATCAAAGTGAGCTGTGCCGCCATTCCTGAAACCCTCCTTGAAAGCGAGCTATTCGGTCATGAGAAGGGAGCCTTCACAGGAGCCATACAGAAACGGATTGGCCGTTTTGAAGAGGCCCATGGGGGAACGATCTTTCTTGATGAGATTGGAGAACTGACCGCCTCCACGCAGGTGAAACTTTTGAGAATCCTACAGGAGAAGGAATTCCAGAGACTGGGATCCAATTTGAGTCTCAAAACTGATGTGAGGATTATTGCCGCCACCCATCGCAATCTCGAGGAGGCGATGAAGCAGGGGCTTTTCAGGGAGGACCTCTACTACCGACTGAATGTCATCTCTATCCTGCTCCCCCCTTTGAGGGAGAGAAAAGAAGACATCCCGATTTTGATCGATCATTTTTTGAAGAAGTACTCGGAGGTCAATCAAAAAAAGATTGATGACCTCTCTAAAGAAGCCAGAGCCCTTCTGATGCGCTATTCCTATCCTGGCAATATTCGGGAATTAGAAAACCTCATCGAGAGAGCCGTGGTCTTATGCCGTGGGAACATGATTACCACTCAGGACCTTCCTTTCCATCTGAGAGAGGAAACGTCTGAAAAACAATGGGAAAGTCCCGGAAAAGGCAAAACCCTTCCAGAATCCCTCGAGGAAATCGAGCGCGACCTCATCATCAGGGCGCTTCATCAGCACCAGGGGATTCAGACCCGGGCAGCCGAAAGTCTTGGAATCAGTGAAAGAGTCCTCCGATACAAGATGAAAAAATATGGCATTCGACAATCATCATCCGGAGTGTAAAGTTCGGAGTTCGGGGATTTGAAATGACTTATTATCGAGTTCAGTTCGGATATGGATTTCCACCGACCATTAAAAAGTTGATGATCCTGATGGGGATTGTCTTCCTTTTGCAGATGGTCGTCAGTTACCGAATGAATTTCTATCTGGGCCTTGTTCCGATCATGGTCTGGAAGAAATTTTTTCTATGGCAACTCTTCACCTATCTCTTCCTCCACGGAGGCATCACTCACCTCCTCTTTAATCTCCTCGCCCTATGGATGTTTGGAGGAGCGTTAGAGAACGATTGGGGATCAAAAAAGTTCTTATTCTATTTCTTTTTCTGTGGAATTGGAGCCGGATTGTGCACCGTCCTGTTCAGCCCCAATCAAATGATTCCTGTGATCGGTGCTTCGGGCGCCATCTATGGAATTCTGTTAGCTTTTGGCTGGCTCTATCCGAATCGCCCCATCTTCCTCTATTTCCTTTTTCCCATTCCCGCTAAATATATGGTGATCCTCTTCGGCGTGATTGAACTTTTTGCCTCTATGGAAGGGACTGGGGGAGGCATTGCCCACCTGACTCATCTCGGTGGACTGGTTTTCGGGCTTATCTATATGACCTATCCTCATGTTCGCCAGAAGATTCGGAGGGAATACTACAAAAGGAAGTGGTCCCGGAAAAACCCTGGTAATCGAAATTACTATCATTAAATGGATACTTCAAATCCCGCAATCCGCCACGGTACAGGTGGTCGTACCGACCACGATTTGAAATCTGCAATTTATATCGGCACCAGCGGATACAATTACCCCCATTGGTGGAATGGGGTTTTCTATCCTAACGACCTTCCTCAGAAAAAATGGCTTGAATTCTACGCCCAGCACTTTGACACCGTAGAACTCAATGTCACTTTCTATCGTCTCCCGAAGAAAGAGATCTTTGAAGGATGGTATAAACGAACCCCCAAACATTTCACCTTTGCCATGAAAGGGAGCCGATTCATCACCCATATCAAACGGTTAAAAGATTGTAGGGAACCTCTTTCCCTTCTTCTTGATAACGCTTCTCCCCTGAAGGGAAAGATGGGAGCCTTATTATGGCAATTGCCACCTCAATTTCCCTTTGATAAAGAACGTCTCGAACAATTCTGTGTGCTTCTATCCACTCTTCCCCGTTCAAAATCTCTCCGCCACGCTTTCGAATTCAGGGATGAATCCTGGTTAACCCAGGAATGTTTCAGAATCCTTGAAGAATTCCAGTTTAGTCTCTGCCTCGCCCATGGGTCTGGACTTCCTTTTGTTGATCGGGTGACAGCTGGTTTCGTTTATCTCCGCCTCCATGGAGGGGAACGCCTCTATGGCTCGAACTATTCGGAAAAAGAGCTAAAAGATTGGGCTAATCGAATCAAAGGCTGGAAAAGAAAAGGAAAAGACGTCTTTATCTTCTTTAACAACGACGCCTATGGCTTCGCCATTAAAAATGGGCTTACTCTAAAAACACTCTTATCCCCATCGTCCATTTAAAAAATGCTTTTAAGCACTCGCCATCAGTTTGTTTAAGTAAAGATCTTCAGCCAGTCTTTTGCCGGTTGACGTCTGAAAAACTTTAGGGATTAAGGATTCCAATTTTTCTCGATCTTTGGCAATTCCTTCTTCTTCGATATTGGCCAGCCACTCTGCTTCATAAAGGATTTGGAAATTTAACGTCTCTTCCTCTCTGGGATGGCGATGGTGGCCAATAATGTCACAGATCTCCTGGATCAATTCAGGTTTAAGACCGATTCGACTTAAGAGGTCTTTAGCGAGAGAAGGAGCCTCTTTTTCCTGATATTCACTGGAGGAATTCCCATATTTTTTCTCTGCCTCATATACACCAATCTCATGTAAATAAGCACTGCCAAGAACAACCAGAGGATTTCCCCCCTCTTCCTTGGCTATCTCTTCAGCAAAACGAGCAACTCTCTGGGCATGCTGAACCCGGCTTAAATCTTTCTCAAAATATCTTTTCATTGCCTGTGAGAATTTCTCTTTAAACCGGCCCTTTTCCAGCTCTTTCTTCAAATCCTCCAGCTCTTTCGGGATCACCCCGATACACTGTTCTCCATACTCACACCATTGAGCACAACCAAAATCTAACCGTGGATTGACGATCTCCTGCCCACACCGACACTTTCTCTTGACGTCATCTTTAAAAAATTCGACCTTCCAGCCACATTGGAGGCATTGGACCTCAAAGACATCATCCGGCTTCCAAAATCTTGAATCTTGTCCAGGACATTTCATATACATTTCCTCCTTTCAATTCAACCATAACATCACATTATCCTTTCTTCATTGACTTAGATCAAATCCCGCTAAAAAATTAATCTCCATTTCATTTTATATCCTGGAGATAAAATTCTATGATTCGATAATTTAATCAAATAGATAGAAGGTTTTTTTTGGTATTTGATCAACATCCTACAAGAAAAGATACAAGAAAGGGGGTTTTGGGAATATTTTTCACTTGCAAAAAGGGGGCTCATATGTTAACAAAAATTCTATTTGACTAATTTTGAAAACAGGAGGTTAGATGGAAAAGAAACGGAGGGTTAAATGTCAACGGTAACCATGAAAGAACTACTGGAGGCTGGGGTCCATTTCGGCCACGAAACCAAACGTTGGGACCCGAAAATGAAACCATACATTTTTGGAGCAAGGAATGGAATCTATATCATTGACCTCCAGAAGACCGTTCAACTTTTTAAAGAGGCTTACCAGTTTATTCGCGATGTGGCGTCGAAAGGGGAATACATCCTTTTTGTTGGAACGAAAAAACAGGCCCAGGAAACCATTGCGGAACAGGCCACCCGTTGTGGAATGTTCTACGTGAACCATCGGTGGTTAGGAGGGATGCTGACCAATTTCCAGACCATTAAGCGATCGATCGACCGGTTCAATCAACTCGAAGCCATGAAGAACCAAGAGATTTATCAGCTTCTCCCCAAAAAAGAGATTCTCGAGATGGAGAAGGAGAGAGCAAAGCTGGAACGATCGCTGGGGGGCATCAAAAATATGAATCGTCTGCCTGGAGCTCTCTTTGTGATCGATCCGAAGAAAGAGAAGATCGCCACTCGGGAAGCCCGGAAAATTGGTATTCCCTCCGTGGGAATCGTGGACACCAACTGTGACCCTGATGATGTGGATTATGTTATCCCCGGCAATGATGATGCCATCCGAGCCATCCAGCTCTTTACCACAAAGATCGCCGATGCGGTGATCGAGGGAAAGCAGCTTTACGAAAAACAACTTCAGCTTGAAGGAGCCAAAGAGGAAAAAGAGTTGGTCCCTGAAGTTGAAGCCTCGAAAGAGATCGAAGTGGAAGAAAGCATGGAAGATGAGGAGGAATGAGTTCTCATGGAAATTTCAATTGAGCTTGTCAAGGATTTAAGGCAGAGGACAGGAGCAGGAATTGTCGATTGTAAAGCTGCCCTTCAGGAATCTAAAGGGAATATGGAAGGTGCCATTGAATATCTGAGAAAAAAAGGCCTGGCCACGGCTGCCAAAAAGGCAGGCCGGATTGCCACCGAAGGGTTGATCGCCTCTTATATCCATGCGGGGGGAAAGATCGGGGTTCTTGTCGAAATCAACTGTGAGACCGATTTTGTTGCAAAAACCGAAGAATTTCAGAATTTTGTGAAAAATATGGCGATGCATATTGCCGCAGCCAACCCCCAATTCATCCGAAGGGAAGACGTTCCTTCCCATGTGCTGGAAAAAGAGCGGGAGATCTACCGCACCCAAGCGCTTGAGTCAGGAAAACCGGAAAAGGTCATCGATAAAATCGTAGAAGGAAAACTGGAGAGATTCTACTCAGAGACTTGCCTTCTCGAACAGACCTATATCCGGGACTCAGATCTGACGGTGAAAGAAGTTCTTGATGGGATGATCGGCAAACTTGGAGAGAACATCGCTATCCGACGCTTTGCTCGGTTTCAGTTGGGGGAAGGATTATCCTCCCAATCATAGACCATTTCTACTGCCCATGAGACAACTCCCCTACAAACGAATTCTCTTGAAAATTAGTGGAGAGGTGTTGACGGGAGAAGGGGAATTCGGAATCGACCCTGCGGTCATTCGGCAAATTGCAGGAGAGATTCGTGAAGTGAGATCTCTTGGTGTTGAGATCGCCATCGTAATTGGAGGGGGAAATATTTTCAGAGGGGTTGCCCCCAGCTCCAAAGGGATGGACCGGGTATCGGCAGACCATATGGGGATGTTAGCCACCATTATTAATGGCATCGCCCTTCAGGATGCCCTCGAGAAACAGGGAGTACAGACTCGCCTTCAGACAGCCATCGAAATGAAAGAACTGGCTGAGCCCTTTATTCGCCGAAGAGCCATGCGCCATCTTGAAAAGGGCAGAGTGGTCATCTTTGCCGGAGGAACAGGAAACCCCTTTTTTACCACGGATACCACGGCGTCCCTTCGGGCCATGGAAATTGGAGCTGAAGTCATTTTAAAAGCAACAAAAGTGGATGGAATCTATGATACCGACCCGATGATGAATCGACGGGCAAGGAAATATGATGAACTGACCTATCTGGACGTTCTAAAAAAACAGCTCAAGGTGATGGATGCAACCGCCATTTCTCTCTGTATGGATCATGGAATCCCCATCATTGTCTTTAACCTAAAAAAGAAAGGAAACATTCGACGGGTTGCCTTGGGCGAGAAGGTGGGAACAAAAGTCAGGGGTTGAGCGATGGAAGAGAAGATTTATACGGAAGCCAATTCAAAGATGGAAAAGACGATCATTACCCTGAAGGCAGATCTTAACAAGGTCCGAACGGGCAGGGCGTCCCTCGCCCTTCTGGACGATATTCGGGTCGATTATTATGGAACCCCAACCCCTCTCAACCAAGTTGCAACGCTCGCCGTTCCAGAACCCAGGCTCATCACGATCCAGCCTTGGGATTCTTCTATTTTAGGAGAGATTGAAAAGGCGATCCTGAAATCCGAACTTGGATTGACACCCATGAATGATGGAAAAACCATTCGGATCAATATCCCCAGGTTGACCGAAGAGCGACGAAAAGAACTGGTTAAAGTGGTGAAAAAGATGGGGGAGACCGCCAAGGTGGCCCTCCGGAATATCCGGAGAGAGGCAAACGATCAACTGAAACAATTAGAGAAGAATAAAAAACTTTCTCAGGACCAGCTCCATCAGTGGATGGATAAGATTCAAACCTCTACAGATAAATTTGTCGAGAAAGTGGATTCCGCTCTTTCCGCAAAAGAAAAGGAGATTCTTGAAATATAAAGAAAAGGGGGTGAACAGCGTGGCCTATGTAATCACTGAGGAATGTGTGGCTTGTGGGACTTGTGCAGAGGAATGTCCGGCAGAGGCAATTGAAGAGGGAGAACCCTATACGATTAACGAAGAAAAATGCACGGAATGCGGAAGTTGTGTAGAGGTTTGCCCTGTTGAGGCAATCGTCGAGAAATGATACGGGAGGGGGAAAGGAGACTTCCCTTCTCCCGATCCCACATTCAAAGGCCTTACCCTTTGTTCCTCCTTGAATTGAAAATCCCCCCTCGATATGGTAACTTTAAACCAATAGATCAAACAATTCTCTGACATAATCGAGCAAATTTAAAACCCTGCAGCCTATGGAAGAAATTGATCAAGAGAAACTTCCTCGTCACATTGCCATTATTATGGATGGAAACGGACGATGGGCAAAGAAGAAAAAGTTAAATCGGATACGTGGCCACATCAAAGGCGTGGATGCGGTTCGAGAGGTGGTGACCGCTTGCCGCGAACTGGGGATAAAGGTCTTAACTCTTTACGCCTTTTCCATAGAGAATTGGCAGAGGCCTCAAGAAGAGGTCTCTGCTCTAATGGGGTTGCTGAAGGAATATTTGGTCAAGGAAGGCGAGGAAATGGTCAAAAACAACATTCGGCTCTCTGCAATCGGCAGGCTTGAAGACCTTCCTCAAGATGTTCTGACCACACTCAGGGAGACGATGGAAAAGACAGAAAACTGTGATGGGATGATTCTCAATCTGGCGTTAAGTTATGGAGGCCGTTCAGAAATTCTCCACGCGGTTCGAGGAATTATTTCTGATTTGAAAGAGGGAAAACTGAGAGAAGAAGAGATTGACTTATCCTCTTTCCAGAAATATCTTTGGACAGGGAACCTGCCCGATCCTGACCTGCTCATCAGGACAAGCGGGGAATCCCGGATTTCCAACTTCCTTCTCTATCAGATTGCCTATACGGAACTTTACCTGACCCAAACCCTCTGGCCAGATTTTAATCGCAAGGAATTGCTTAAAGCGATTGCGGATTATCAATTGAGGGAAAGAAGATTTGGTCGGACGAGTGAACAGATCAATGGGATCGGAACATAGAGTTTTGAGTTCTTAGGTCGGTGTAAAAATCCTTAGGAATTTAAATCACCAAACTCCGAGCGACGGAAGGGATAATGGCTAAAATTGAAAAGAAAAAGATTTGGACAGCACTGATCATGATCCCCCCGCTTGTCCTTCTCATCGCCCTGGGCCACCCTCTTTTTCTCATCTTCATGGTTCTGATCACCATCCTCCTCGGATTGAAAGAATTCTATCATCTTGCCCTTCCTCAAGCGGGTTGGACCGAGCGCACCATCGGTATGGGTTTTGGATTGATCCTCGCCGTAGCCATTGGATATGGAGAGCCGGACCTCCTCCCACCTGTCCTTGTCCTCATCTTACTTACTCTGGCTACCCTCTTTATGATCATCTCCAATCATCTCATAAAAGCCATCGCCAACTTAAGCATTACCTTCTTTGGCATTTTTTACGTAGCCTTTCTCCTCTCCCATATCATCCTCATCCGCAATCAGGTGGAGGGAAGGGAGTGGGTTCTTTTCTTAATTTTTACAGTCTGGGCAGGGGATATCATCGCGCTCTTCAGCGGCACACTCTTTGGCAAACATAAGCTTTATCCGAAAATCAGTCCCAACAAAACCTATGAGGGGCTCCTGGGTGCCATCATTGGTTCGGTTGCCATTGGACTGGTCTTTGCGTCTTTGTTTCTCCCCTCTTTGGATAAAAGTACCTGTCTTCTGGTAACTGGAGGGATAGGCATTCTGGGTCAATTGGGAGATTTCACTGAATCGATGCTTAAGCGAAGCGCTCAAGTGAAAGATTCAGGGGGCTTGCTTCCGGGGCACGGAGGAATCCTTGATCGAATCGATAGCTTCCTTTTTGCAGCTCCTTTCCTCTATTATCTGCTCCCGTTCCTTTCAAAGGAGATTTCATGAAGTCTCTCGCCATCCTTGGATCTACAGGCTCCATCGGGGCCAGCACCCTTGATATTGTCCGTCAATTTCCTGAACAGTTCAAAGTGATCAGCCTGTCAGCGGGTCTCAACATCCATCTGCTGAAAACACAGATCCTCCAATTCCAGCCCAAACTGGTCTCGGTTCTCAATCGAGAAGTGGCCGGAGAACTTCAGAAAGGACTTTCCGGTGTGGATGTGGAAGTCGTTTATGGCGTTGAAGGTCTGATTCGGGTAGCAACTCATCCCGATGTAACTCTGGTCGTTTCAGCCATTGTTGGGGCTGTGGGACTCATTCCAACCCTTTCTGCCATCAAAACAGGTAAAACCGTTGCGTTAGCGAATAAGGAACCTCTGGTCATGGCAGGCAAGATTGTGATGGAGGAGGCAGGGAAGTCGGGAGCCCAAATCCTGCCCATTGACAGTGAGCACAGTGCCATCTTCCAGTCCTTGATCGGCCATCGAAAGAAAGACATCCGTCGTCTCATCCTGACCGCTTCGGGTGGCCCCTTCCTCAATCTGCCAGTCTCTAAACTCCATCAGGTGACCGTTCAAGAGGCTCTGAATCATCCTCACTGGGAGATGGGAAAAAAGATCACCATAGACTCCGCATCACTCATGAACAAAGGGCTGGAGGTCATTGAAGCTCACTGGCTTTTTGATATCCCAGTCGAAAAGATCATCGTTCGAATCCATCCACAAAGTATCATCCATTCCATGGTGGAGTATGTGGATGGCTCTATTATCGGCCAGATGGGAATTGCGGATATGAGAATTCCTATCTCCTATGCCCTGTCGTTTCCAGAACGGATGCACTTGAACCTCGCCCCCCTTGATCTTTCCAAAATCGAACCGCTTACCTTTTCCATCCCCGATCCAGAAAAATTTCCGTGTCTTCGACTGGCTTATCAATCCATGGAAATGGGAGAAACCTTGCCAGCCGTGCTGAACGCAGCCAATGAGGTGGCGGTCAATGGCTTTCTTGAAGGATCAATCAAATTCACCGATATCCCTCTCCTCATCCAGAGGGTAATGGAAGAACATGAGATCAGAACGGTCCGCACGATCGAAGACATCTTGAGAGCGGATCAGTGGGCAAGAGAAAAAGCGAAACTACTGATAGAAGGGAAAAAACTGTGTTGACCACAATTATCTCAACCATTATTGTTTTGGGCATTCTCGTTTTCGTCCATGAGTTGGGACACTTTCTCCTGGCAAAGAGGTTAGGAGTGGGGGTATTGACCTTCTCCCTGGGCTTTGGGCCCAAAATCCTCGGAAGAAAGATCGGGGAAACGAATTATCAGATCGCGATGGTCCCCTTGGGTGGTTTTGTAAAATTGATTGGAGAGAATCCAGAAGAGAGGGTCAAAGAGGAAGATCTCAGTCGCTCTTTCTCCCATCAACCTGTTTGGAAGCGAGCCTTGATTATTGCAGCAGGTCCATTCTTCAATTTCTTTCTGGCCGTCGTCCTTTTCTCCACAACCAACCTCTTTGGAATCCCCTACTCTCCTCCAAAGGTTGGAGAAGTCAATCCAGGTCTTCCTGCCGAATCGGCAGGGTTGCTAAAAGGAGATCTCATCCTCTCCATCAATGGGCAAGACCTTAAAACATGGGAAGACCTTTCCCGAATCATTCGTGGGAGCCAGGGAAAGGAATTACATCTCAAAGTGAAACGGGCAGAGGAAATTCTTGAATTCAGAGTCTTCCCAAAACCTTCCACGGTGAAGAACCTTTTTGGGGAAGAAGTTTCAACGTTTGTGATCGGGATCACCCATTCAGGAGAAGTGTTGATCGAAAAAGTAAATCCTCTCGTTGCGATTGGAAGCGGTTTTGTCCAGACCTATCAAGGAATTAAATTAACCATTGTTGGCATTATCAAACTCATCCAAAGAGTGATTCCAGCCAAGACCATAGGCGGTCCTATCCTCATTGCTCAAATGGCCGGCGAACAGGCTAAGAGGGGTCTTCTGAGTTTGGTGCTCTTTACAGCCATCCTAAGCATCAACCTGGGAGTCATCAACCTCTTTCCCATCCCCATCTTGGATGGAGGACATTTCATCTTCCTGATCCTGGAAGCCATTCTAAGAAAGCCCATCAGCATAAGGAAAATGGAAATTGCTCAGCAGGTAGGCCTGATTCTCATCATCTTATTGATGCTTTTCGCTTTTTATAACGATTTGATTCGTATCATCACTCCGGAAGGAAGGTTTGATTTTTAAGCCCAAAACGAGTCACAAACAAAGAATGACATGAAGGTGCTTGGTATTGATACTTCGACCCAATGCGAAAGCGTTGGATTGGTTGACCATGGAAAAGTGATTTCGGAAACCTTCCTGAATATTCCGGTCACTCATTCAGAAAGGCTTCTTGAAACGATCGACTATCTGCTTAAGGGAGCACGTTGCCCGTTGAATGCAATTGATGGGTGGGCTATCTCCCTTGGACCGGGCTCTTTTACTGGCTTAAGAATCGGTATCAGTACGGTAAAAGGATTAGCCTATGCCACTCGAAAACCCGTTGTGGGGGTCCCGTCTCTTGATGTCCTGGCTTCTCAGATCTCCCCGACTCCCTATTTGATTTGCCCCATACTGGATGCTCGAAAGGGAGAAGTCTATACCGCTTTCTATCGATACGAAGAACTTAACCAATTAAAAAGGAAATCGGATTATCAAGTGTTGACTCCTGAGATACTTGTAAAAAACATTCAGGAGAAAACCCTCTTTATAGGGAATGGCGTCGCCATCTATAGCAATTACCTTAAGCAAGTGCTGCCTAATTTTGCCCTATTCACCAATCCTTCTTTTGATCTTCCCCTTGGATCTACCGTCGCCAGATTGGGAAGGGAATTGATCCTCAAGGGAGAGGCCTTTAATGTTGCAACCTTTGTCCCTCTATATATCCGCCCCTCAGAGGCAGAGATAAAATGGCAGCAAAAAACCTCCATCAATCCTTGAGGAGCTGCGATTTGACAAAGATTCATGGATTATATTAATGTTATGTTTAAAACCAGTTGACGTTTCAAAAGGTTACATGGGGGGGGAGAGGATGCCAACTCGTGAGGAGGAATTAATTGAAAGATTGATGAAGGACGATGAAGAATTCAGGCGCATCAAAAAGGCTCATTCAGAACTGGCTGCCCAGCTTGATGAATTGGAGAAAAAACCTTTTCTGACCCCTCAAGATGAGATGGAGATCAAAATCATTAAGAAGAAAAAGTTGGCCTGCAAGGATGAAATGGAAAAGATTTTGAGAAAATATCGCTAAAGAGATTAGAAAGATAGAAGATCGGATCCCTGGTTCTAAAAGATAAACGAACCCCTTTCAAAACCCGATATTTAATGCTCCTATCATTCTATCATTTCGATGGCTTAAATTATGAAAAAAACCGGTTCCCAAATCGTTGTGGAGTGCTTAAAGAAAGAAGGGGTGGACACCCTTTTCTACTATCCAGGAGGGGCAGTTCTCCCCCTCTTCGACGAGTTGATCAGTTCTCCTTTCCGCCAGATTTTGGTTCGCCATGAGCAGGCTGCCGTCCATGCCGCAGATGGTTACGCCCGTGCTTCTGGGAAGGTCGGGGTTGTTCTGGTTACTTCGGGGCCAGGGGCGACCAACACCGTTACAGGCATTGCTACGGCCTATATGGATTCGATTCCTGTGGTCATCCTCACCGGTCAAATTCCGACCTATCTAATAGGAAACGACGCGTTTCAGGAAGCGGATATCATTGGAATCACCCGGCCTTGCACCAAGCACAATTATCTTGTCAAGGAGATTAAAGATTTAAGTCGAATCATTAAAGAGGCTTTTTATATTGCCCGAAGTGGAAGACCAGGACCGGTCCTGATCGACCTGCCTAAAGACATTCTTGTGGGATCAACGGAGTTTAAGTATCCAGAAAAGATCTCCATCCGTGGATACCGCCCCACTCTGGAAGGTCATCTTGGCCAGATTCAGAGAGCAGTTCATCTGATCCTGAAATCGAAGAAACCGGTCTTCTACGTGGGAGGTGGAATCATCTCTGCCAATGCTTCCAAAGAACTTTTCCAGTTTGCTGAAACCCTTTCGATCCCGGTCACCATGACCCTCATGGGGCTGGGAGGCTTTCCTGGAAATCATCCTCTCTCTCTCGGAATGCTTGGAATGCATGGGACTTATCACGCCAATATGGCCGTGATGGAATCCGATCTGCTCATCGCTGTCGGAGCCCGGTTTGATGACCGGGTGACTGGCAAGCTCGAATCCTTTGCTCCGCAGGCGAAAGTAATTCATATCGATATCGACCCCACCTCTATCAGTAAAAATGTGAGGGTGGATCTTCCTATTGTAGGCGACTGCAAGCACATCCTGTTAAAAATGATCTCCCTGATTGAAAAAGAGGATTTTTCCTCGTTCAAAGAAGGACTTCATAAATGGCATCGACAAATTGAAAACTGGAAATCCATCTATACGATGAGCTACCAGCAGGAACAGAGCATCAAACCCCAATATGTCATTGAAAAGATTGATGAATTGACCAAAGGAGAAGCCATTCTCACCACGGAAGTTGGTCAAAATCAGATGTGGGCCGCTCAATATTATAAATATTTAAAACCGAGGACCTTCCTAACTTCCGGTGGACTGGGAACGATGGGCTACGGTCTTCCTGCAGCGATCGGAGCCCAAGTCGCATTTCCAAATAGACTGGTCATTGGAATTTCGGGCGATGGGAGTTTTCAGATGAACTCCCAGGAACTGGCAACGGCTGTCCAATATCGACTTCCGATCAAGGTTGCCATTCTCAACAATGGCTACCTCGGAATGGTCAGGCAATGGCAGGAGTTCTTTTACGGAAAACGCTATGCCGCATCTTCTCTTGAAGGTCACTCTCCTGACTTTGTAAAACTTGCAGAAGCCTACGGAGCCATCGGATTGAGGGCTACCAAACCCGAAGAAGTTGTTCCCATCTTAAAGAAAGCATTCTCTTTACCCGAACCTGTGGTCATCGATTTTGTTGTTGATCCTGAAGAGAATGTCTATCCCATGGTTCCAGCAGGAGAACCTCTTAACCAGATGAGACTGGTGTAAAAATTAAATGTCAAAGTTCAAAAGAAATCTAAATTTAAAACCTAATAATCTAAACGTTGACATTTGAACTTCAATGCTGATCCTAATGTAACCTACTGATATGAGGTTGAGATGAGGCACGTGATCACCCTCTTGGTTGAAAACGAATTCGGCGTCCTGGCCAGAATCGCAAGTCTCTTCAGTGGTAGAGGCTTCAACATCGAATGCCTCTCAGTTGCTGAAACCCTCGATCCCACAGTGTCCACCATGACCATTGTCACCCGTGGAGATGACCAAATCATCGAACAGGTCCTCAAGCAGTTGAACAAACTGATCCCTGTGATCAAAGTGGTGGACCTCATTGATAAGGATTTCGTTGAAAGAGAGATGGTCCTGGTAAAAGTCTCGGCCACGGAAAAGACCCGTGAAGAAATTCTCAGGATCACAGACATTTTCCGGGGGAAAGTCATCGATGTGGGATCCAAAACCTACACGATCGAAGTCACCGGAGATGAAAAAAAGATTGATGCCCTTCTTTCCCTTTTAAAACCTCTGGGAATCAAGGAATTGGTGAGAACTGGCCGGGTCGCCATGGCAAGAGGAAGCAAAGCTATTACCGAACTGACTTAACCATGCCAATGTCCACATCATCTGTGATCATTGGTGTCATTTTTTCTAAAAAGGAGCAGGCTGATGAAGATTTATTACGACAAAGATGCAGACCTCAATTTGTTGAAAGGAAAGAAAATTGCCATCATCGGATATGGGAGCCAGGGCCATGCGCAGGCCCTCAATCTGCGTGACAGTGGCTTAAAGGTGATCGTCTCTCAGAGAAAAGGGAGCGATAATTATGAGCTTGCAATCAAACATGGATTCAAGCCGGTGAGTGCTGCCGAAGCCGCGAAAGAAGCCGATCTCATCCAGATTCTCACTCAGGACCATATTCAGGCAAAACTTTACGAGGAAGATGTGAAACCTCATCTCCGGAAAGGGAAAACGCTACTCTTTTCCCACGGGTTCAATATCCACTATGGCCAGATTGTGCCTCCAAAAGAAATCGATGTCGTCATGATCGCTCCAAAGGGACCGGGGCATCTGGTGCGAAGGGAATTTGAAAAAGGAGCTGGTGTCCCCTCCCTCATCGCTATTTATCAGGACTTCACAAAGAAAGCCAAGCAAACCGCTCTCGCTTATGCCAAGGGCTTGGGGGCAACCCGTGCGGGGGTGATCGAAACGACCTTCAAGGAAGAAACTGAAACTGATCTGTTTGGGGAGCAATCCGTACTTTGTGGAGGAGTGAGTGAATTGATCAAAGCAGGCTTTGATACGCTTGTGGAGGCAGGCTATCAACCTGAAATCGCTTATTTTGAATGTCTTCACGAATTGAAACTGATCGTAGATCTTATGTATGAAGGTGGCCTGTCCTATATGCGCTACTCGGTCTCAGATACGGCGGAATATGGGGATTTGACCAGGGGAAAAAGAATTATCACTCAGGAAACACGGCGGGAAATGAAACGCATCCTCGAAGAGGTCCAAAACGGGCACTTTGCCAAAGAATGGATCACGGAGAACCAGGTGGGTCGGCCGGTTTTTACTGCTTTGAGAAGAAAAGAAGCAGAACATCCCATCGAGACAGTAGGCAAACAACTTCGCTCCATGATGGGTTGGCTGAAAGAGAAGAAACGTTGACACCTCCATATCAATGGCCTATCGCAAAGGAGGGACTTCCTTTCCTTTTCTCTTCCGCAATCCTCACCCTTTTCTTTGGGTGGATGGGCTGGATTATTCTGGCCATTCTGGGAGGGCTTTTTACCCTTTTTGTAGCCTATTTCTTTAGGAACCCAAAGAGAAAGATTCCTACTCTAAAGAATATCCTTGTCTCTCCTGCAGATGGAACAGTCATCCATGTAGGGGAATGTGAGGAGGATCGTTTTTTAAAACAACGGACGTTAAGGGTCTCAATCTTTATGTCTCCCTTTGATGTCCATATCAATCGTTCTCCTGCCTCAGGAAAAATTCTCCAGATCAATTACCATCCAGGACGATTCTTCGTAGCCAGTCAGGAAAAAGCCTCTCTTCTCAATGAACAAAACGCTCTGATTTTGGAGACCGAAGACCGTTTCAAAATCCTGCTCATCCAAATTGCAGGATTTGTGGCCCGACGAATCGTCTGCTACGTAAAACCGGGTGACCTCTTGAATCGTGGGGAAATATTTGGTATGATTCGGTTTGGGTCAAGGGTTGACCTCTATCTCCCTGCGGATGTTCAACCTATTGTCAAGGTGGGACAACACCTTAAAGGGGGGGAATCAATAATCGGGTATCGTGATGAGAAAGAGAAGACCTCGAATTAAGATGAGAAAAGGGGTTTACATCCTTCCCAATCTGTTTACCACTGGAAATCTCTTCTGTGGTTTCTGGGCAATCGTCTCTGTCTTTCAGGAGAAATTTTACTATGCAGCTGTGGCCATCCTTTTGGCTTCGGTCTTTGATATCCTCGATGGGAAAGTCGCACGCCTTTCAGGAGCAACCTCTAAATTTGGCGTTCAATATGATTCTCTCGCTGATCTGATCTCATTTGGTGTAGCCCCTGCGCTTCTTGCTTTCAGTTGGGCACTGCGCCCTTATGGACGCTTTGGCTGGTTAGCCGCCTTCCTCTTTGTCGTCTGCGGTGCCTTGAGATTGGCCCGTTTTAATGTCATGTCGGCTGCAGGAGATACAAAATACTTCAAAGGCCTTCCCATCCCGGCCGCTGCAACGATGATCGCCCTGACGATCCTCCTTTACCTTCGTCTGATCGAGACCGGTTGGGTCAAAGATATCGTTATTCTCATTATGATCTATGTACTGGCTTTCTTAATGGTCTCCAATATTCGTTATGTCAGTTTCAAGGAATTCGATCTTGCCCGAAGAAAACCCTTTAGCCTCTTTATCTTCATTGTACTCTCGATGATCGTCATTGTCATGGAACCGGCCATTGTTCTCTTCGCTTTCATTCTCTCCTACACTCTCTCCGGTCCAATCAATATGATCAGAGCCTGGCACAAAAAGCGGGTAATAAAGAAACTGGAAATCTCCCTCGAAGACGAAGCAACGGTCAAGGGTTGACCAAATTGCCTCTTGCCATCCAGTAAATTTTCTTTTAAACTAAACACACATTCCCCGATAGCTCAACCGGCAGAGCGGGTGGCTGTTAACCACTAGGTTGGAGGTTCGAGTCCTCCTCGGGGAGCCAGAATTTAAAAAAGGGGATCATTAAGATCCCCTTTTTAATTCTTGATTCTTACCTGGGAGGACTCGAAGCGAAGATTCCGCCGACCTAGGAGAGGATGAAGGAATCCGAACGGGAGGTTACGTATGGAGGAACAGAACGTTTCAACTGTGTCAAAAAGATAAACAGTTTAACCTCTAACGATTTAGCCTTGAGGCTTGCCATGAATCCATGCGACTCACCCAGAGGGTTGACTTTTCCCCCAAATCATTTAATCTGCATATAGATGAATTGACCAGCCTTTGGAGGACATGGGAATGGCATCTGCCCAAAAAATCAGGGTTTTAGTGTTTGCAAGCGGCGATGCGCGAGGAGGAGGTTCGGGTTTCCAGGAATTGGTCGAATTCTCCCGAACTAACCCACCCGTTTTGGACGCTGAAATCGTTGGAGTCATTTCAAACCATCCTGAGGGAGGAGTCTTTAAAAAAGCTCAGGCCCTTCGAATTCCTTTCGAGTATTGGCCCGGGCCTTTTGAAGCCAAAGGTTACCAATCCTTCGTTAATAAGTATCGGGCAGATTTTGTCATGTGTTCTGGATGGTTAAAATTTGTTCGAGGACTCGATCCGGCTAAAACTGTTAATATCCACCCCGGCCCTCTTCCCCGATTCGGAGGCCCAGGAATGTACGGTCATCATGTTCATGAGGCTGTGATGGCTGCTTATCGGCGGGGAGAGATCACTCAAAGCGCAGTGACCATGCATTTTGTTGATGAAACTGCTTATGACCATGGCCCAATTTTCTTCCAGATGCCTGTGCTGATCAGACCGGACGATGATGCTGAAACCCTAGCCAAAAGGGTCAATGAAAAAGAGCGGGCCTGGCAGAGCTATATCTTAAACTTGGTGGTCCATCAATACATTTATCTTAGCCATGGACAGGTCTTTTATAAAAGTGGAAAACCCTCGAGGCTTTTTTATTAATTGGGAGGAGACGAATGTTACACTTTTTTCTACCGAGGAATGATCACCTCGAATACTGCTTCAATGTTGAAACCTCTGTGTCCCTCGATGGGAAGGAGTTCTCCATATTGAGGCAGATCTTAGCAAACGGCTTCATGGCTGAAAGCGTTTCCATGAAATCAGCTTACCCGGAGGATTGTGAGGTGGTCGAACTCGGTCCAAGAATGAATTTTGCCACGGCCTATTCAACCAATCTCGTCTCCATCTGCCATACTTGCGGGCTGAAGAAAGTGACTCGAATAGAGCGATCCAGACGATACCGCCTTGCTCCCGGAATGGATAAGGCCCGATTTGTTCAGGAACATCACGATCGGATGACGGAATGCCTTTATGAGCATCCACTGGACACATTTGAATCCGGAATTCAACCTGAACCCGTTTTTGAGATTCCTTTAATGGAAAAGGGTCCAGAGGCACTACTCGAAATCCCGGGACTGGCTATGGATGAATGGGATAGGCAGCTCTACTATCATTATTTTGTGAATGAAGAGAAAAGGAATCCCACCATCGTTGAAATTCGAGATCTCGATAATGCCAATAGTGAACATTCCCGGCATGGTTTTTTCAAAGGCAAGCAGATGATCAACGGCGTGGTCATGCCGGAGACCCTTTTGGAGATTGTCAAGTCCACCTTAAAAGCCAATCCCTCCAATAGCCTGATTGCCTTCAAAGACAATTCAAGTGGAATTAAAGGATATGACTGCTGGACGATTCTGCCTGAGCGACCCGGCAACCCTTCTCCTTTCAAAAAACAAAAGGTCTTATATCACATTCTGTTCACAGCAGAGACCCATAACTTCCCGACCGGGGTCGCCCCATTCCCAGGGGCCGAGACAGGAACAGGAGGAAGAATTCGTGACGTCCATGCTACAGGAAGAGGAGGTCTGGTGGTGGCAGGGACAGCCGCTTATTGTGTGGCCAACCTGTTGATTCCTGGATATGACCTGCCGTGGGAAGACAAGGAATCCGTTTATCTAACGAACCTCGCCTCTCCTCTCACCATTGAAATCAGGGCAAGCGACGGAGCGAGCGATTACGGAAACAAATTCGGGGAGCCCATCATTCTTGGGTTTACTCGTTCCTTTGACCAGAGGCTTCCCAATGGTGAACGTTGGGCTTGGATTAAGCCTATTATGTTCACCGGTGGAATCGGACAGATTGATGCGAGACATGTGGAAAAGGAAGAGGCCCACAAGGGGATGCTGATCGTCCAGGTCGGAGGTCCTGCTTACAAGATTGGTATTAGTGGCGGATCAGCCTCGAGCAAACTCCAGGGCGAAAACGTGGAAGAACTCGATTTCAATGCGGTTCAGAGGGGGGATGCTGAAATGGAACAGAAGTTGAACCGCGTGATCCGTGCTTGTATTGAGATGGGGGATCGCAATCCCATTTTGAGTATTCATGATCAGGGAGCCGGTGGACCTGCCAATGTGCTGAAGGAACTGGTGGAAAGAGCAGGTGGCAGGATCGAACTGAGACGAATCAAATTGGGTGACCCGACGCTCTCGGTGCTTGAAATCTGGATTGCCGAGTATCAGGAGCGATGCGGTTTTCTCATCGCTCCTGAACGAATGGAAGAATTTAAATTCCTTTGCGAGAGGGAGAAAGTCAACTGTGAGGTTCTTGGAGAGGTAACCGGGGATGGCCGATTCGTAGTCCATGACGAGCTCGATGACTCAACGCCTGTCAATCTTAATCTCGAGATGGTACTCGGCAATATGCCCCAAAAAACCTTCAAAGATGAGAGGATAGAACCACTCCTGAAACCTCTTCACCTCCCTGCCTCCGCCTCAGTGGACGAAGCTCTTTTTCGCGTTCTTCGTCATCTTTCCGTAGGGTCAAAACGATTTCTCACTAACAAAGTGGATCGGAGTGTCACTGGTTTGATTGCGAGACAGCAATGCTGTGGTCCCCTTCAATTGACGGTCAGCAATCTTGCGGTTATCGCCCAGAGCCATTTTGGATTAACCGGGGCCGCCACCTCGATTGGCGAGCAGCCAATCAAAATGTTGGTCAATCCAAAAGCAGGAGCGAGAATGGCGGTGGGAGAGGCGTTAACCAATATCGTATGGGCAAAGATCCGTCATTTGGAAGATATCAAATGCTCAGCCAACTGGATGTGGGCACCCAAACTTCCAGGGGAAGGTGCCGCCCTTTATGATGCAGCTTGTGCCATGCGTGATTTGATGATCCGACTTGGCATTGCCGTGGATGGCGGAAAGGATAGTCTTTCTATGGCAACCCGGGTGGGTGAAGAGATCGTAAAATCACCCCGTGAACTGGTGATCTCTGCGTATTCGACCATGCCAGACATTACAAAGGTGGTCACTCCCGACATTAAATGCCCCGGGGAAACCCAGCTTCTTTTCATTGACATCGCCGGAAATCGGGTCCGTCTTGGGGGATCAGCCCTGGCCCAAGCCTATGGACAACTCGGAAACGAATCGCCAGATGTCGATGACCCTGAAAGGCTCAAATCTGCCTTCAACGCCCTTCAGCAATTGATCGCTGAGAATTTGATTCTTGCCGGACACGACATCAGTGATGGGGGTCTCCTGACCACCCTTCTTGAAATGGCGTTTGCGGGGAACTGTGGATTGACCATTCACCTGGAGGGATCCTGGACTCCCTTGGAAAGGCTCTTTGCTGAGGAATTGGGGGTGGTCATTGAATGCCGTCAGAGTAACCTCCATAACATTTTGGAAGTCCTCCAAGCCTACCATCTTCCTTCAGCCCTCATCGGTGAAACGACGGAGGAAAAAAGAATTCGGGTCATTGTTAATTCTCAGACTGTTCTCGACTCGGACATGCGTCTTCTTCGTCAGTATTGGGAAGAGACATCCTATCAAATTGAGCGTCTTCAGATGAACCCTCAATGTGCTGACGAAGAACGGAAAAATATTTTTGAGCGAAAGGGACCCACTTATATCATTCCCTTTGACCCTGAACCGACCTCCCCAATCCTGCTGGAAGATCGAGAAAAACCAGAGGTCGCAATCCTCAGAGAGGAAGGAAGCAATGGAGATCGGGAGATGACTTCGGCTTTCTATCAGGCAGGATTTCGTCCTTGGGATATTACGATGACCGATCTCATTCAGGGCCGTATCACCCTCGAGCGTTTCAGAGGACTTGTGGCGGTTGGAGGATTCTCTTATGCGGATGTACCGGAAAGCGCGAAAGGTTGGGCTTCGGTCATCCGGTTTAATGACCGATTGAGAAGGATGTTTGATGAATTTTATGATCGTCCTGACACCTTTTCCTTAGGAGTCTGTAATGGGTGCCAGCTCTTCGCCCTGCTTGGCTGGGTGCCCTGGAAAGGGATCCCCGATTCTCTCCAACCCCGATTCATCCAAAACACCTCCGGTCGTTTCGAATCCCGTTGGGTAACGGTAAAGATCCTGGAAAGTCCTGCGATCATGTTCAGAGGAATGGAGGGGGCAATCCTTGGAGTCTGGGTAGCCCATGGGGAGGGAAGACTTTTCTCTCCTGATCCCTCATTGATTGATGAGGTCATCCAGAAAAAACTGGTTTCCCTTGTCTTCGTGGATGATGAAGGACAGCAGGACGGAAAGGTTTCCCAGAGTTATCCTTTTAATCCCAATGGCTCACCCTTTGGGATTACTGGACTCTGTTCTCCAGATGGTCGCCATCTGGCGGTGATGCCCCATCCGGAGCGAGCCTTTCTCAAATGGCAGTGGCCATGGATGCCCGCAGATTTAAACCAGAGGCTCAAAGCATCTCCGTGGATCAGGATGTTTCAGAATGCAAGACAGTGGTGTGAAGAGGTGAGATAAGACTATTCCTAAAGCCACGACGGCTTAATACCAACCTTCGTTCGGACCTCATCCATCACTTCTCCAGCAATGGTTTTACAGCGGGCCGCTCCTGATTTTAATATATCGATAATATACCCGGGGGTGCCATTCATCTTCCGAACCCGGGCCTGAATCGGCTCCAGTTCTTCCTTCATATTCCTGAAGAGGATTTCCTTACATTCGATACACCCGATCCCGGCCGTCCGACACTGTTGGTCGACAAACGAAATCTGATCCGGTTTTGAAAACGCCTGATGCATGGTGAAGATGTTGCAGTGTTCTGGATGACCTGGATCAGTCCTTCTTTGTCGGTGTTCACAGGTTGCAGCCGTCCGAAGTTTCTCCCAGATCATTTCAGGAGGATCAAGAAGACCGATGGCATTGTTCAATGATTTTGACATCTTGGCGCTCCCATCCGTCCCCATGATTCTCGGTGCTTCAGAAAGAATGACCTGAGGCTCAGGAAAGGTCTTACCGAACCTGGCATTAAATTTCCGGGCCACCTCCCTCGAAAATTCTACATGCTGGACTTGATCCTCACCCACAGGTACATAACCGGCTTTATAGATCAGAATATCTGCCGCTTGAAGGACAGGGTAATCGAGAAGTCCCACATTCACATTGTGCCGGTGTCGCCTCCCCTTTTCCTTGAATTGGGTCATCCTTTCGAGTTCACCTACAGGAGTGACACAATTAAAGATCCATGTTAGTTCCGTGTGCTCGGGGATGTGGGACTGAACGGATACGATGCATTTGTCTGGAGTCAAGCCGCATGCGACCAGAATGGTGGCCGTTTCAAGAATTCTTTTCTGCATAAGGGTCACATCATATTCGATCGTAATGGCATGATAATCGACCACGCAATAAATGCAGTCATAACGGTCAATCAGTTTGACCCAGTTGCGTATGGCGCCGACATAATTGCCAATATGAATTTCCCCGGAGGGCTGTATTCCACTAAAGATGCGGTCCATCGGTAACGCCTCCCCTATCCTCTTTTCTGTAACGAAGTTCTCCCCTACGGCTATCTCAAAGTTCATCCTTCTTGAGGAGATCCGAAAAGGCCAATCCCTCTTTGATGCTGGGTGCTGAGATAGACATGTAAGAAATCACCATTGCATACAGAAGGAATGTGAATTACTTTAACCACGGCCTCTAACTCTTTTTCCTCGGGCACCATCGTCCTCAAAAGGTTCGGTGATTTCAATAAAAATGCTTCATTAAAAACAGATTCTGGATCGTCCGGATAGAGAGGAACAATGGCGATATCCGCTTCAACGAGATCCTGAAAGAAATGGGTTCCATAGGAGACTTCTGGCGTGGATCCATTCTTGGCAAAGGCAATCTCAATCAAGACGCGGGTCTTGTTGATGTTGGAATAGGTCACTCGAACTCCTAAATTAATGTCATTGCTCCCCCATCGACCAGGTCCCATCAAAGCATACCGTTTCTCTTGAAGGTTTTTATTCAGCAGATTGACAATCGATGCGATTCTCATCTTCTGTTCATAAGTGGGAAGCAGATCATAGGCTTTCGGATCGACGTAGACGATATATTCGATGTTTGTAACAATACTGTTTGAAAGAGCGGCATGAGTGGTAAAGAGGACTTTTTCAGGAGAAACCTCTCCGGGAAGATCGACCCTCTCTTTTTCATTTCTTAGGGATAGAGACCGGCATTGAAGCAGATAGAATTTGTCCTCATCCCATGCAAACTCAATATCAACGGGCCTCCCATAAGCCGATTCAATCTTAGATAAAATCTTCTTGGCGAGGGGAACAAAAGGACTCTTCGTCAGAAAATTATCAAACGTGAGACAGAGATCTTTTCCCTTGAGACGTTCGGTTTTAAAGAACGGGGGGGCGAGATGATCATCTTGCCGAACCGAGACGGCATAGAAAAGGTCTGGATGGTCGATTTGATCGACCAGGGTTTTGAAATCAACAGTCTCCAGCACACCCTTTTTCAGATTCAAAACATCCACTTGCCGCTGAGAATATTTCCGGATTTGATCTCCGGTCACCTCTGGTCTTAAAAGAGGATGGCTTAAGGGAATCATTCTGGGGTAATCCGAACCCACCCGATCTACAGCTCGAGTTCCCAAACCGAAGACTAAACGAACTAATCCTTCTTCTTTTTTGATCTTTGGGTTCCAGGTATGAACGTTTTTGGAAAACATTACTCCGCCCACCAGTGGGAAGAAATAATCCCCGAACCGCCTTCCCACCACCTTTTGAACCATCATGGCCATCCGTTCATCGTAGTCCAGGAGGCCATGATCCCTTCGATACAGAATGGGGTCAGGTCCAAATGTGCTCGCAAATACCTTTTTCAGTCCCATAATAAAATTATTTAACCGGGTCTCAAGATCACCTTGATTCGTCAGAAAGATGGACAGGTACTTCCCAGAAAAGGCCAGGCCAAAACTATCCTCGAGCATGCTTGAGGATCGGATGATAATGGGATGTTCGCCAATCTCCCCAAGAATTTTTCGGAAATCTTCGACAACTTCAGGGGCAAAATTTGCAAACCGAAATCTCTCCTCAATGCGGGAGTATTCTCGCTCAATCGCTTCCCGATCTTTATATTTGAAAGTATGAAAAAGGTAGAGGTTATTGCGATCCAGAAACTCTGAAAAAACCCCCGAATTTAAATACCAGGTTTCTGGCACCCGAACATACTCTTCCAATTCAGGATCATGTTTCTCAAGCAGGGGCAATAAGATTTTATGAGCAAGGATCATCCCCGCTGCTTTCCCTCCCAACTTACCAGGCCGTTTACGACTCCAGAGGGTATGTCGGAGCAGTTCATGTAAGTCCCGGATCGTGATATGATTTTTCGAAAGGCTAATAAACGGCAGTTGACTGGAGATAAACCGTGTGATCAGGGCCACACGGATTCCTTCTGCTTCTTCTCTGGAGATATAAACTTCCCCTTTGGGAATCTCACAGAACTCTTCCAGAGCATTAAAAATCTGAAGGGAACTCGCCTGATCTTGATTGACCAGTCTGCTCAGCGTCTGTGCTTTGTCCCGTTTGCGGGCGAGGTTGATATAACTCTCGATTTCGGAAGGGGTAAGATGGGTAGCGAAATAGTAGTCGATCAACGCCTCCAGATATTCCTGCCGATTCGCTTCCGTATCGTCCAGTCCATCCTTCTTTAACTCTTCAAGAACTCTCTCCTGAAGCTTCGCCCGTGTGGCAATTCCTCTCTGCTCCAGGACTTCCATAAAGGTGCTTCGGATCAGCCCAAGAAGATTCGGATATTGATTGATTTTTTTATAGAGTCTGTAAGTCTTTAGAAGATCCATCGCTCAAAAAACCACAGAGGCATCCTATACCCATCCTCTTAATTTGCAGGCTTCAGCGACTCTGGCGACTGAAACCAGATAGGCTGCCTGCCTCATCGTCACTTTCTCCTTGAGGTACAACTGATACACACCATGGAACGCCCTGGTCATTTTCTCATCCAATCTTCGATGAACTTCATCCAGTGGCCAGTAAAAATTGTAAGTATTCTGGACCTGTTCAAAATAAGAAACCGTTACCCCTCCGGCATTGGCAAGAAAATCCGGAAGGACGAAAACCCCATTTTGATAGAGGATGTCATCAGCTTCTGGAGTGGTGGGGCCATTGGCAAGTTCACAGGAAATCTTGCAGCGTATTTTACCAGCATTTGAGGAGGTGATGGTATTTTCGAGGGCGGAAGGAAAGAGAACAGTCACATCAAGCTGGAGAAGCTCTTCATTCGAAATGGACTCTGCCCCTGGAAAACCTTCCAGCCTTCCTGTCCTTAATTTATAATCAACCGCTTGTTTTACATCCATCCCTTTAGGGTTATAGATCCCACCTCTGGAATCTGACACAGCCACAAGTTTCAACCCCAAAAGTTCGTGCCCTAAAAGAGCCGCATGCTGGCCTGCATTCCCGAACCCCTGAATGGCCATGGTCTTCTCCCTAAGGTCAATGCCTAAAACCTTGGCCGCTTCCCGGGTGACATAGATCCCACCTCTTGCTGTGGCATCTCCCCGTCCTTCTGATCCTCCTAAGGGAATGGGCTTTCCGGTGATGACTCCAGGATGATGTTCACCGACGAGAGTCTCATACTCATCCATCATCCAGGCCATAATCTGGGGTGTGGTATAGACATCGGGAGCCGGAACATCCTTGGTCACGGAAAGCATGCTGGCAACGGCTCGAATATAGCCCCGTGCCAGACGCTGCTTCTCTGTTTCGGACATTTCTTTCGGATTGCAGGTCACCCCTCCTTTGCCTCCTCCAAGAGGTATATCGACCACTGCTGTTTTCCAGGTCATCCATGCTGCCAGAGCCCTCACCGTATCGATTGTCTCCTCAGGGTGCCACCTCAACCCGCCCTTCGCTGGCCCTCGGGCATAGTTGTACTGAACGCGGTAACCATGAAAGACCCTGACCTTTCCGTCATCCATCTGAATGGGAATGGTTACGATTAATTCCTTCTGCGGCCATCGTAGCAGTTCGTGAGTTGCGGAATCCAGTCCCAGCCTTTGGGCTGCTGCATCCAACTGTTCCTGAGCAATCTTAAAAGGATTCAATGTAGTCATTGTTTTTACCCCCCTTGAACGATTATTTTCTTTCTTCAATAAGTCCACAGAGAATTTTAGCCGCTTTTTCTATAATCGCTGTGCATTTTTCTCTCCCTCCAGTTAATGCCCACAACTTATTCTCTTCCGGATCATCGAGATGGAGGCCAATCAGATCGTAACAGTTCCTACTCCCGAGGTCTTTTTCGAATCTATCCCAGAATTGCTGACTTTTTTCATACACCAGCAGAAGCGATTCACGATCCTTAGGATCGGTTCTCCCCATGTACATCCCTAATACCATGATGCCAGCAGTAAATGCGCCACATAAAGAACCCTTTCTTCCGATGCCACCACCAAATCCCGTAGCCAGTTTGGGAAGGAGGGAACCTCCGTCACCAAAACCCTCCTTAAAACTTAAGGAAATCGATTCTGCTCAATTAAATCCCTGGCAGAAATAATCCTTTGCTCGCTCGGAAAGCTCTGCACCTTTCAACTTTTTTCCCATGAATCCTCCCGCTCTCAAATGAAACAATGCCATTTTAATTGAACGTTTCGCTTTTTTCAATCCACCCTTCCAACTCTATCATATTTTTCAATATCTCAAGCCTTGATTATTGAAAAATTCAATTTGACATATTGAAAATTTTTAGGGACCATTTATTTGTTTATTTTTTCACAATAAATTTTCCTCATTGCCAGGATGATAAGGTAAACAAGACGGAGGGATGCTTTTATGCCAAAATGGTCAAATTCTTTGGCACCCATTGGGGAATTATATCGGTAGGGACCTTCATTGTCCTTCCCCAAAAAACATACAAAAGATACGCTCCGAAGGGGAATCCCTAAAAAAGAAAGAATGATAAATGAAAGGAGGAGCATCGATGAGCACCATTAAAAACTTTTTTGCGACTCGTTGGGGAATTATATCGGTGGGAGCCTTCATTGGAATCTTTGCTCCACTTCTGCAGAAGTGGGGGAATCCTGCAAACATGGGCGTCTGTGTGGCTTGCATGGAGAGGGACATTGCGGGTGCCCTCGGACTTCATCGGGCGGCTGTTGTTCAATACATGAGGCCCGAGATCATTGGCTTTGTCTTGGGATCACTGATTGCAGCCTATGCGTTTAAGGAATTTCGAGCAAGGGCTGGCTCTGCTCCTATTGTTCGATTTGTTCTTGGAGCCTTTGCCATGATTGGAGGACTAGTCTTTTTAGGCTGCCCGTGGCGGGCCGCACTCCGTCTTTCCGGTGGTGACGGCAATGCTATCTTTGGCCTGCTCGGACTCATTGGAGGGATATGGATAGGCACCTTCTTCTTAAAAGGTGGCTACAACCTTGGACGGGCTCAAAAAACTCACACCTCGGTTGGATGGTTACTACCATTAATTATGCTGGGCTTCCTTGTTTTAATGCTGATTTTTCCACAAGTTCCGGGACAAGAAAAAAGTGGAGTTCTATTTTACAGCGTCAAAGGGCCTGGATCTATGCATGCCCCGCTTTTGGTATCGCTGGCGATCGGACTCTTGATTGGATTTCTGGCACAGCGAAGCCGGTTTTGCACTATGGGCGCCATTAGGGATTTTGTGCTTTTTAGGCAAGCTCATCTCCTTCTGGGATTTATTACCCTCGTCGTGGTTGCTTTCATCGTCAACCTGATTTTAGGACAATTTAACCCCGGTTTTGAAAAACAACCTATAGCTCACACCATGAGCCTCTGGAACTTCGGCGGCATGGTTTTGGCAGGATTGGCCTTCTGTCTGGCAGGCGGATGTCCTGGAAGACAGCTTTTTCTTGCGGGAGAAGGAGATGGGGATGCTGCAGTATTCGTCCTTGGAATGATCGTTGGAGCCGGTATTGCCCATAACTTTGGCCTGGCCAGTTCTCCGGATGGAGTTGGACATTATGGAATTCCTGCTGTGATCATTGGGCTTCTTACCTGTTTGTTTATTGGATTCACCATGAGAAAAGAAGTCGCTTAGAAAAGGAGGGATAAATATGAGCAATATTGTTGATGCAAGAGGACTTTCGTGCCCACAGCCTGTTCTAATGACCCTTAACGAAATTAAGAAGGTAAACAAGGGAGAAATTGTGGTCTTGGTAGATACAGATACCTCCAAAGAGAATGTTTCCCGTGCTGCTACGACCCAAGGGTGGCGAGTGAAGAGTATCGAGCCAGAAGGAATTGGATATCGCATCATTGTTGCAAAGGATTGACCTATGGCGCTGTTGGAATTTTTAAAAAAGGGCCAACCCCGGATTGAAGAAAGTAAAAAAGACGACCGCGGCTTTTTGGTATTTGAAAACACAAGTGAAGTCATCCAAGCGGAGAAAGTGCTCAAGAAAAGAGGGTGGGAGGTTAAAGTCATGGGACCTCCGCCTGAAATCAGAAAAGGATGCGATCTGGTCATTGAATTTCCCTTGATTGAAGAATTAAAGATTACCAAAACGCTTCAGGAGGCAGGCATTTCTCCTCTTCAGGTGATCCCGGTCAGCAGCCCTCTACTTGAACCTGTGAATCTATTTCAAACAAAGGATTTTGGAAAATATTTCATGGTTCAGGCGGCGAACATGAAACTGACGATCGAAAAAGAATCCCTGATGATTGTGAATATTTCTGGAGGGGGTTGCCCGGATGTCCCCTATCTGGCTGAACAGATGGTGGGCAAACCGTTGCACGAAGCTCCGAGTCCCCGCGACATCGGACATACGCTCTGTGGTTATGCCCTTCAGTTAGCTTATGAGGAAATGCAAAGAAGATGCTTGCAGTTGTAGGAACGGTGCCCAATCCTGAGTTCCCATTGGTGGCAGGAGAGGTTAAGCTCAAAAATGGGACCCTCTATATACATGGAAACGAGATTCCTGTAAAAAGGGGAACTCCAGCATTATTGGCTGCTGCTATTAAAACATTAAAAAAATTGGGTCAAAAAGAACCCTTTGGTTATTTGATAGGGGATATTGGAAATGGAGATGGCAGCCAGAAGTTGTATCAGTATCTTGTCAAGGATTTGAAGGAAAAACATTTCCAAACGATCGTCTTTCATTACATTCAGCCCCTTATTGGATGGCACAGTCGAATTTTATCTGTCCTTCAGAAAATAACCCCCACTCCGATCCTCATCGCAGATGCTGGTTTTATGTATGTCGCTAAGATGAGCAGACGATCCAGTGCCTATGACCTCTTTACTCCAGATATGGGAGAGCTTGCGTTTCTAGCTGATGAGCTGGCTCCTCACCCTTTTTACACAAGAGGGTTTCTTCTACATGAAGAAAACCGTGTTCCGGACTTGATTGCAAGGGCCTATCAACACGGAAATGCCGCCCAATATCTTCTGGTCAAAGGGAGGAAGGATTACTTTGCGGATAAGGATGGGGTTCAGACCATCATTGATACTCCTATGGAAGAGGCAATGGAGGCCATTGGAGGAACCGGAGATACGTTGACCGGAATCGTGGCTGCAATCATTTCATCGGGTATGGAGTTAAGGAAGGCTGCCATTATGGCGGCGCGGGTAAACAGACTTGCCGGATCTTATGCACACCCCTCTCCAGGAACTCAGGTCAGTGAAATTATCCAGTATATTCCAAAGGCCATCGAGGAAGTTCTCAAATCTGAATCAAAAAATCATAAAAATATTCATCCCGAAATGACTGTTTTAGAAATTATTGATCGTTATCGAGAGACAGAATCGGTTTTTAAAAAATATGACGAAAAAGTTGGGGGTTGCATTTGTTGCCAGGCTCTTTTTGAACCACTCAGGCAGGTAGCACAGAAATATCAATTGGATTTAAATCAGCTTATTTTAGATTTAGAAGATTCAATTTCATCATTAAACACAATTAAAATTACTCATGAAGGGGGTGAGAGCCGATGATAGTGTCAATTTACTTTCGACCATGATACTTGGACACAAAAACCCATAGGATTGGGTTGAGGCGATGGGGAAAACAGACGGGTGGTCAGGAGCAAGGCTCTCATCTCTTTCAACGTCATAGAGTGTAAAAGGCCTTTCCTCTTCATGTTCCATCCAGATCTTCTTCCTTAAAATCCCCTGTCAAAATCAAGAGTACATAACTTTAGTTGGATATCCTCGCAGAGGAATCAGAAAAGGAGAAAACCTATGACTCAAAAAGATTATCGTCCGATGTGGAAAGAACTGGGTTTAAATCTTGTGGGACACGATCAGCTTCTCAATGTTTTAGGACAGGCCTACAAAGACATCTATATGAGACAGGAAAATCGACCCAAAGGCATGCAGTATCTCGATTTTGTCATCTCAGAGGCTCACGGACTTAGGATTGAAGAATTGATGGAAACGAAGAAAAAAGGAAACAAAGTAATAGGAACCTTTTGTGTCTATGTACCGGAAGAGTTGATCCTTGCCGTTGGAGCCACCTGTGTAGGCCTCTGTGCAGGAGCTGAGATCGGTATCGATGAGGCAGAGAAAGTCCTTCCAAGAAATACCTGTGCCTTAATTAAATCCTTTATGGGATTTAAACTGGCCGGTCTCTGTCCTTACATTCAGGCAAGCGATCTCGTCGTTGGAGAAACGACCTGTGATGGAAAGAAAAAGGCTTATGAGATTCTGAATGATTATAAAGAGACCTATGTGATGGAAATCCCTCAGATGAAGACTGAACGGGACAGGACCCTCTGGCGGGGTGAAATTATTCAGTTCAAAGACAAAGTGGAGCAGTTAAGTGGTAGAAAGATTACTTCTGAAAACCTGAGGGAGGGAATCAAGATCGTTAATAATAAACGCCGGGTTCTCCAACGATTGAGTTCTCTTCGAGAAGCAATCCCTTCACCTATCTCTGGACTTGATGCTCTTCTGGTGAATCAGATTGCCTTTTATGATGATCCTCTTCGGTTCACCAAGAGTGTCAATGACCTTTGTGATGAAATTGAGGATCGTATCAAAAAAGGAATAGGAGTCGTAAAAAATGGGACACCAAGGATTTTAGTGTCTGGATCTCCCATGGCAGTCCCGAATTGGAAGATCCCTTATCTCATAGAGACAAGTGGGGCCATTGTTGTGGCTGAGGAATCTTGCGTGGGAGAGCGAAGCACAAGAGATCTGGTCGATGAGAGCGGAAAGACGCTCGATGAGATGATCGACGCTATCACCGATCGATATATGAAGATAGACTGTGCCTGCTTCACTCCAAATGTGGAACGGACGGACCATATTCTCGATCTGGTCAAGGAGTTTAAAGCAGATGGAGTCATCCACTACAGCATTCAGTTTTGTACCCCTTATACCGTGGAGGCGTACAGAGTTGAAAAAGCCCTTCAGGAAAAAGGAATTCCCATGCTTAAAATTGAAACCGATTACGGCATGGAGGACGTCGGTCAACTGAAGACAAGAATCGAGGCTTTTCTGGAGATGGTGAAGAAGTGAGACTTCGGTCATTCCATTGGTTGTTAGTTGTTTACCATTAATCTACAAACTTCAAAAGGAGGGAATAGAAATGAAAGAAACCATCAGAAAGATTAACGCAATCAAAAAGATCAGTAAGGTTTTGTTTTTAAGCCTCTTACTCCTTGGGATTACCACCATTCCTTGTTTAGCACAGAATTTTGGAAAAACCGACAACTCACCGGATTGGTTCTATCCCGAGTGGGCCTCCAGGGCAATGAACAGTAAACCGATTGTCGTCCTGGATACAGATAGCTCTCTTGGCCGCTACTCACTAAAAACCAAGGAAATTGGACTAAAAGATTTGGCAAGAATTCATGGACATATGTGTGATGGACTGGTGGTAGCCTTCGTACAAATCAAGGCCGTTTTGGAAAAACTATTTCCAAATGGAGTAGTGGACAGAACCGATCTCCGAGCTGTTTCAAAGAACGGACCATGTTGGGTAGATGCTGTAGCCTTTATGACCGGCGCTCGGTTTAATTTCCAGACGTTACGAATTGATAACTCGATTGGTGACGGTTTTATTATTCAGAAAATTTCCACCGGAGAAGCCTATAAAGTGCACCTTAGAAAAGGGATCTTTCCTAAAGAATTAGCCGAATTGGAAGGAAAAATTCGACAATTGAGGGCCAACGGAGAACCTGTGATGGCCGAGGACATTAATCGGGTAGAAATAATGCAGGACGCTCTTAGTCTTCGTGTTCTGACTACACCGCCATCAGAACTTTTAGATATAGAACCAATCCCAGGTTACAAATTTGTCCCTGCTGATTTTTTTGGCCAACGAGGTGACATTATAAATAAATCAATGCCCAGGTAGAAGTTTTGTCCGTTCCAAAAAATCTCTTCTCCCGCCGGGTGGGAGGAGAGGTTTGGAGAAGCAATTATGAACTTGGTAACCTTTAGCAAACTCCAGCAACTTTCAGAACAGAACCTTCCTAATATTGCAAAGGCAAAGCAGGAAGGCCGAAAAGTCATTGGGTTTTACTGTCTTTATTCTCCGATAGAGATTGCTGTCGCTGCTAATGCGATTCCCGTTTCTCTTTGTGGCACTCGAAACGAACCCATTGAGGCGGCTGAAAAAGTATTGCCCAGAAATCTATGTCCATTAATCAAAAGTAGCTACGGCTATGCCGCGACAGACACGTGTCCCTATTTTCGGTTTTCCGATCTGGTCGTTGGCGAGACCACATGTGACGGCAAGAAGAAGATGTTTGAGCTGTTAGCTAAATTTCGGCCCATCCATATTCTTCAGTTACCCCAGACACAGGAAACCGACGGGGCTTTATCCTTCTGGTATGACGAGATCGTTAAGTTCAAAAAGAAGGTAGAGAAAGTGACCGGTGTTGAAATTACGGACGAGAGATTATCCGAGGCGATTAAACTGACTAACCAGGAGCGTAAGGCAAAAAAGGCCTTAATGGACCTGCCGAAAATGAACCCTTCTCCGATCAGTGGCATTGAGCTTCTGACCGTGATGTTTAAGACGGGATTCTTTATGGATAAAAGGTTGGGAATTGCCCTGATGAACGAAATTGTTGACGAATTTCGTAGGAAAGGTAATCCAGCAGAAAGCCCATTTCACCCAAAGACCCCCAGAATCTTGGTCACGGGTGTTCCTGTGGGGCTTGGTTCTGAGAAGGTGGTTCGGCTGATTGAAAAAGCCGGGGCGAATGTCGTTTGTTTGGAGAACTGCAGTGGATATCGTTCGGTATTCATGATTGATGAAAATAAAGAACCCCTTCAGGCCATGGCCGAAAAATATTTATCAACTCCCTGTTCGGTCATGTCTCCAAACCCGGGCAGAATTAAACTTCTGGACGAATTGATCGAGGATTTTTCAGTGGATGGAGTGATCGATCTGACCTGGCAGGCCTGCCACACTTATAATATCGAATCGTATCAAATCGAGAAATTTGTCAGTGAGAAATGGGGATTACCCTTTCTGCATCTGGAAACCGATTATTCCGAATCTGATACCGAACAATTGAGGGTGCGCATCGAAGCGTTTCTGGAGATGGTGAAAAGTTAGATGAAGACAGCAGGTATTGATATTGGTTCAAGGACAATCAAATTAGTGGTGGTAGAAGATGGGGAAATTATTTACTCGTCAATAGCTGACACCACCCATGATCCCCTCGAGCAATGTAATAAACTTTTAGTCCAGACCTCTTTTGACAAGATCCTGGCCACGGGATATGGAAGGCATTTTTTTAAAACCCATTTTGATGCTCCAACCGTGACAGAGATTAAGGCATTTGCCAGAGGAGCAAAGACGCTTTTCCCTGATTGCCGGACTATCCTTGATATAGGAGGTCAGGATACGAAAGCGATTGGACTGGATGAAAGGGGAAACGTTTCTAAATTCGAGATGAATGACCGCTGCGCCGCTGGAACAGGGATGTTTCTCGAAGTCATAGCTAAGACACTGGGATACGATCTGGAAGAATTTGGAGGAGCCGCATTGAGAGCGAACGGCAATATCCAGATCAACAGCATGTGCACGGTATTTGCCCAATCAGAAGTAACCTCTCTACTGGCCAGAAGACAGCAAAGGGAGGATATTGCCCGGGGGATTCATATGGCAATCCTTAATCGGACCCTTTCTTTATTGAAAAGAGTATCTACGGCACCTGACATTATTTTCGCAGGGGGTGTCGCCAAGAACCCGTGCATGAGGAAATTACTCAGTAAGTTACTTAGCTGTGAAATAAAAATTCCAAAAAATCCCCAAACCGTAGGTGCCTATGGTGCTGCAATGATTGCTCAGGAATCAGGGCGATAATAGAAGGGGGCAGTGGTGCTGGGCACCCCGCGGGCTGCAAACCCGTTGGCCTCGTCTAAAAACCGAGGAGGAGGTTCGATTCCCCCTGCCCCCTCCATGATTCTTAGGTGATTAAAATGTATGGTAATCAAAAAAACATTGTCATCGGAACCGCAGGTCATGTCGATCATGGAAAGACCGCCCTGGTGAAAGTCCTAACCGGCATCGATACGGATCGGCTAAAAGAAGAGAAAGAAAGAGGGATGACGATTGAACCAGGGTTTGCCTATCTCAAACTTCCCTCCGGAAGAATAGTCTCTGTGGTAGATGTTCCAGGGCATGAGCGGTTTATCAAAAATATGCTTCGGGGGATTTCCGGGGTGGACGTGGCTTTAATGGTTATTGCGGCTGACGATGGGGTGATGCCTCAAACTCGGGAGCATCTGGATATCTTAAAACTTCTAAATATTGGATACGGTTTAATTGTTATTTCAAAGATTGACCTTGTTGATAAAGAGATCCTTTTATTAGCCAAAGAAGAGATAAGGAATCTTGTCAAAGGAACTTTTCTTGAGGAAGCCCCAATCATTCCTTTTTCAGCACTTACAGGAGAAGGGGCAGAAGAGATAATCCAAACCATCGATCATCTGGTTGATCAAGTCGTTGAAAAGAATCAAGGAGGAATTTTTCGTCTTCCTATCGATCGTGTTTTTACGATGGTCGGTTACGGGACGGTGGTTACAGGCACAATTGCTTCAGGTAAAATAAAAAAAGGAGATACCATTGAAATTTATCCTATCGAAAAGACCGCGGTAGTTAGAAATATT
The DNA here is from genome assembly GCA_938002255.1 of uncultured bacterium. Taxonomy (GTDB): domain Bacteria; phylum Desulfobacterota; class BSN033; order BSN033; family UBA1163; genus RBG-16-49-23. The sequence goes on along the minus strand of CALLAL010000036.1, from coordinate 24,587 downwards.
CAGATCCATAATCTATGGGTCAACGAGGCTTTTGCAGGCCAGAGGGTGGGATTAAATCTTCCCAATCTGAAGTTAGAAGAAATAGATAGGGGAATGGTCATAAGTGAACCAAAAGGCTTAGTCCCAACGCATCTCTTTAATGCAAAATTTCAATATTTAAATTCCAATTCAATTCCTCTTACAAACCGAATGAGAATGAAATTTTATTCAGGGACAACCGAAGTCATTGGGCGAATGGTGTTGATAGAAAAGGAGAGGCTTCTGCCCGGAGAAACCTGCTATGTCCAGTTTCGATTAGAAAAGAAGATTTCTCCTCTCCCTTATGATCGATATATCGTTAGAACTTTAAGCCCGATAGTCACGATTGGAGGAGGTATAATTTTAGAAATCAATCCCAAAAAACATTCTCCCCTTCATCCCATCGCGACAGATTATTTAAAAATGCTTGAAAATAGAGATAGTTACGAAACCATTGAAGCCTTAATTAGAAAAGAGAGGTATACACTTGGAATAACAGATCTCGCAAAAAGGCTGGGTCTGAGTTTGGAAGAGATTGAAAAAGGTTGTGAGATTTTATCGAAGGAGAATCGAATTTTATGGATCGGCGATGGATTTCTGGTCCATATCGATTCAATTGAACAGTTAAAAAAAGAGATTCTTGAAAGACTCAGAGAATTTCACGAAAAGAATCCAGATTTAAAAGATGTCTCCCAGGAGGAGATTCGGTCAAGGATTTCTCATCATCTGGATCCATCTTTATTTGAGGAAACCCTTAGAAAACTTAAGGAAGAGGGAAAGATTGAGATACAAAAAGGAAGAATGAAGTTAGCTGGATTTCAACAAACACTGAGTGACAAACAAAAAACTATCTATAATGAATTTGATCGGCTTTGCAGGGCTTCCGGTTTCAGACCCCTTCCCCTAGATATTCTGAACAGAGTAAGAAACGATTATGGAGAGAAGGTAGTAGAAGGAGTTTTGAAGTTGATGATTAACGAAGGAAGATTAATAAGGCTGAAAAATCATCGATTGATTCATTCAGAATCCATTGAAGAAATCAAAACCATTTTAAAGCAGCATATCGAAAGAAACGGAAAGATTGCCTTGGGGGAAGCCATGGAGGTGATCGGGATTGGCCGAACTCAGGCCCAACCGATCTTTGAGTATCTGGACGCCATACGATTTACCATCCGTGTCGGAGATTATCGGGTATTATACAAGAATGTGGCGAGAGAAGATCACTCCACCGTAAAATATTTTTAGGGGGGAGAAAGGTGGTAGAAGTTGATGAACTTTTTCAAGAAAAAAACCTTAACCGGACTCTCCCGGACTTGTGGGTGAGCAGCCAAGATCGGTCCGACGGATCTGTCGGACGCGTTGAAATCCTTAGGGCGATCGCAAGATCCCAATCTCATTGTAGGATTTGAGACCAGTGACGATGCAGCGGTATACAAACTCACAGATGAGATCGCTTTTATCAGCACCGTTGATTTCATCACCCCGCCGGTGGACGATCCCTATTGGTTTGGCCAGATTGCAGCAGCAAACTCTCTATCGGATATTTATGCGATGGGTGGAAAACCCTTAACCGCTTTGAATTTGGTGATGTTCCCATCTAAGATACTCGATATGGGTATTTTAAGAGAAATCTTACGAGGAGGTTCCGACAAGGTCACTGAGGCGGGTGCCTCCATCGCCGGAGGTCATTCTGTAGATGACAACGAGCCCAAATATGGACTGGCGGTTACAGGCGTGGTTCATCCAAGAAGAATCCTGACCAATGCAGGGGCCCAGGAGGGAGACGTTTTGATTCTGACCAAACCTATCGGGACGGGTGTTTTGTTCAATGCATGTCGCTCGAAAAGACTTTCCTGGCGGGAGTTGGAGGCGATCCTGCCGAGGGTTGCTTCATTAAATAGAGAAGCGATAGAAATTGCTATACAATTTGATGTTCATGCCTGTACCGACATTACAGGGTTTGGCATCATCGGACACTCTCTCGAAATGGCAAAAGGGAGTCAAATGGAAATCCATCTTTTTTATGACCAGATTCCCATCTATCCCCATGCCCTTGAGATGTATCAAAGAGGTGAGACCACGGGAAGCAATAAGGCCAACCGGAAATTGTCTGAGGGTTTTTTGGAAATCAATAAAACGTTGACCCGAGAAAGGGAAGAAATCCTTTTTGATCCTCAAACCTCTGGAGGGTTATTGCTTTCCGTTTCATATAAAGAGGCCGATACCTTTATAGAGGCACTGAAAAAGAAAGAGGTTGGGCCCGTAGCCAGGGTGGGAGAAGTAGTGGCCATGTCCCATCCAAAGGTGAAAATCCTTTAATCCAACATAAGGAGGTCTTGTATGAAAGAGATTGATTGTCGGGGATTGGCATGTCCGCAACCGGTCTTAACAACCAAAAAAGCCCTTGAGGAGAGTCCACAAGGCAAATTAATGGTCATTGTTGATAATCTGGCTGCCCGTGATAATGTGGAACGATTCGCACAGAGTCAGGGAGCAAGCGTCAGTGTGGAAAAGAAGGGAAACGATTTTTACCTCACCATTGAAAAAGGAGGGACCTGTGATCTTGCTTCCTCCCCTCAAAAAGCAGAAAAAGTGGTGGTTTATATCAATTCAAACCTGATGGGGGTTGGAGACGAAGCGCTGGGTACGACGCTTATGAGATCTTTCCTTCACGTTCTATCAGAGATGGAAACCAGACCCTCCACGCTGGTGTTTATTAATTCTGGTGTTCGGCTTACAACCGAAGGTTCAATGGTTTTAGAAGATCTCGAAGCTCTTTCAAAGAAGGGGGTGATCATTCTCTCCTGTGGAACCTGCCTCGATTTCTATGGCCTCAAAGAAAAACTAAAAGTCGGCGTCATCTCAAATATGTATGACATCGCCAAAACACTCTTTGAGGCAGATCGATTGATTCGGCCCTAAACGCGGATTGACAGGATCCTTCAATCTATGTAAGGTGAAGGGAGGAGCAGGATCGGGAGATCTGAGTGGGAAACCCCTTTATGAAACCCTTCACCGAGATTCCGTAAGAAGGAGGTGGGCTGTATGAAGCATGGGGCGAGAAATCAGATCAGCGCAAAAGTTACTTCCATCAAACGTGGGGATGTCATGTCATTAATTAAATTTTCCATCACGGTCCCCGCAGAGATGGCGTCGGTCATTACAACCGAATCTGTTGATGCTCTTGACCTGAAGGTTGGCGATGAGGTCCAATTGATCGTTAAAGCCATTCACGTTTTACCTGTGAAACCTTAAGGAGGAAATGAAGGATGTTTGGGAGTCTTGATTGAAATGGGAAACCTTTCGTTGGACATAGAAGCTGGTTTCGGTCCTGCTCCACATTTTTGTTCTGAAACCTCTAAAAGGGGAAAGGCTAACTCCAATGATCTACTTTGATAATGCCGCCACTTCCTGGCCAAAGCCGCCTGAAGTGAAAGAAGCGATGGTCAGGTTTATGGATGAGGTTGGCGCCAACCCGGGCCGGTCCGGCCACCGGCTTTCCATTGAAGCAGCAAGAATCCTCTACGAAGCAAGAGAGGCCCTTTCAAAACTCTTCAATGTAAAAGATCCTTCCCGCATCGTTTTTACTCTCAACGCAACCGAATCAATCAACCTTGCCCTAAAAGGGCTTCTGCGCACTGGAGACCATGTGCTCACAAGCAGTATGGAACATAATTCCGTCATGAGACCCCTCAGGGAGTTAGAGAAGAGAGGGGTAACATTGCATATTGTTCCCTGTTCTCCGCAAGGGGAGCTCGATCCAGAAGAAGTGAAGAGGGAGATTCGATCCCAAACAAAAATGATCGTTCTCAATCACGCCTCCAATGTCACAGGAACCCTGCTCCCGGTTCCTGAGATCGGAAAGATTGCCCGTGATCATGGAATCCTTTTTTTCGTGGATGCCGCTCAAACCGCTGGGGCCTATCCTATCGATATGGAAAGCGATGGGATTGATCTTTTGGCGTTTACAGGCCATAAGAGCCTCTATGGCCCCCAGGGGACAGGAGGATTGGCCATCGGCGAGAAGGTCAAGATTCAAGACCTTACCCCCTTGAAGCAAGGAGGGACCGGGAGTCGTTCGGAATTTGAGGAACAACCGGATTTTCTTCCAGACCGGTATGAGAGTGGAACGCCAAATGCCGTTGGCATAGCTGGATTGCTGGCTGGTGTCTCCTTTGTTATGAAGAAAGGAGTGGCTTTCGTTCGCCAATATGAAACCCAACTCATCGGCAAATTGACAGAAGGGTTGCAAGAGGTTCCAGGGATATTGCTGTATGGTCCTCAAAACCCAGCTGAAAAAATGGCAACCCTCTCATTCAATCTCAAAAATCTTGCACCCTCAGAAGTCGCTTCTCGTCTGGAGGATGAATCGGGTATCCTCTGCCGACCAGGGCTCCACTGTGCCCCATCCGTCCACAAAACCATCGGAACCTTTCCGGAGGGAACGGTCCGATTCAGTCTTGGATGTTTTAATACTCTTGAAGAAATCCATAAGGTGCTTGAAACGATTGATCGTATTGCTCGGAGAAAAAATTGATTATGCCTTACGTTGTCATCCTCTTCCCATCCACCCACTATGCGATTCGCGCCGAAAAAATGGCGAAAGGAAGTGGATTCACTGTAAAACTCATCCCAGTCCCTCGTCACCTTAGCTCCGACTGCGGAGTCTGCCTTCGTTGTTCCTCTGACCAGAAGGAACCCTTGGAATGCCTGTTACAACAGGAAGGTATAAAAATAGAAGGGATTCACTTCCTATCCGATTAAATCCCCTTGTTTTAAAGGGGCGAATAAGGTATAAAAATTTAGTAGCAAAATGAAAACATTTAGTCGCATAAATCGAAGGAATGAACTCTATGTTATTCAATAAGTCAGTAGGATGGGGATTCATCTTAGTAGTTTTGATTGGTGTTTTTTTTTCCGCGCTTTTTGTAGTGCTCAAACACCACCCAGAGCTCTCACCCTTCTCTACACAAACAATATTAATGGAGAAATTGATCCCTGTCCCTCTTGAAGCCCAAGGGTTCGGTTTGGCGGTCTGGCCAGAAGGACAACCTGGATCCAAGAAATTCGAGAAAGAGAAGGAAACGATCCGATTCTCCTCGATGCTGGCGATCTTCTCTTTAAGAAATATTCTGGACCGGTTCAGGAACAGGAATTGAAGAAAATAACAGAGCAGGCGATCCTCATCGCTGAAAGCATGGACCTTATGGGGTATACAGCCATAGGAGTAGGAGACGACGATCTGACCCTTGGAAAGGAATTTCTGTTGAATCTCTCCAAAAAAGTCAACTTCCCTTTTCTCTCATCTAACCTCCTCGATGAGGCGACGGGTAAACCTCTATTTCAAACCTCTCTTGTCCTCGATCATAAGGGGTTGAGAATTGGCATCTTTAGCCTTCTCTCACCCGATACATTTCAAAATCAATCGGATCTTAGAAAAAAAGGAATCCTCTTTCAACCCCCTTTGCAAGTTGCTCAGGCTATGGTTAAAGAGCTCCAACCCAAAACAGACCTGATCGTTCTCCTCAGCCATCTTGGATATCCCAAAGATGTCCAACTGGCACAGACATTACCGGGAATTCACCTCATGATTGGAAGTCATACAGGAGTCAATCTCGCCAACCCACCCATCATCAATAAGAGTTTGCTTCTTCAAATGGGGTCGAAAGGATTGTATGGAGGACGCTTACATCTTGTTTTTCATAAAAATGATTTTCTTTTTTTTAATAGCCATGAAAAAAGCGCTTTGGAGACAGGTTTGAATCAATTGAAGGCGAGAATCTCTTTTTCTAATGTGACCGAAATGGAATCCTGGCTCCGAATAAACCAAAGTTCTTATTTCCGCATCCTGAACCTTGCCCGTCTCTACCAGATCCCTTTTCCGGAAGAATTGATCCAGAACATCAGAAATCTTATCACCTCCTTAAAGGCAAAGGACTCGGAGAAAGAGAGGGCTTTGAGGATCAAGATTAAAGAAGAGGCGGAGGAGATCCTCAAACAACTTCGAGGGAGGAATGAGTTTACCCATCATCTCGTGGCTCTTGGAGACCAGATCAAAGACCACCCTGAGATTCAAAAGAGGATTGAAGCGTTTCGAGCGAAATACCCCGAACCGGAAAAGTTCACTCCACCGAGGCTGGAAGCTCCCCGACTTTAGAAAGGGACTCAACAAAACTAACCATGGCGACTATCGATCTTATCCTTCTTCACCCTCCTACCTACTACGATTTCAGAAAAAGACCTGGCATTTACGGACCCATCAGTGATGTTGTTCCATCCACCCCGATCTTCGAAATGTATCCAATCGGCTTTGCAAGCCTCTCAGAATACTTAGAGCGCCACGGTTTGAAGGTCAGGATCATCAATGTTGCCCTGAAGATGATCAAGGATGATCACTTTGATGTAGAAAAGCTGATTCAAAAAAACCGACCCCTCGCCTATGGAATTGACCTTCACTGGATGGCTCACGTCCACGGAGCCCTGGCTCTGGCAGAACTGATCAAGAAATTTCATCCCCATATCCCTGTTCTCATGGGAGGACTCTCTGCCACCTATTATCATGAAGAGATTTTACGCCAGTATCCTTATGTTGATTTTGTGCTGAGGGGGGACTCAACTGAAAAACCTCTTGTCCAGTTATTAAGAGAACTCAAAGGTAAAAAAGAATTGAGCCATATTCCCAACCTCACCTACCGGGACGGAAGCAATGGCATCCGGGTCAACCCGATCACCTATGTGCCAGAACATCTTGATGAGATCGCCATCGATTACGGTCATATCATGAGAAAGGTAGTCCGGTTTATGGACCCGGTTGGTTATCAACCCTTTATCGACTGGTATTCCTATCCGGTGACCGCGGTCTTTACCTGTCGGGGTTGCACGTATCATTGTAAAACGTGCGGAGGATCGGCACGGACGTTTCGAATGATGGCGAACCGAAAAAGACCGGCTTACCGAAGCCCAATCCTTTTGGCGCAGGACATTTTCGACATCTCCGAACACCTAAACGCTCCCATTATGATCATCGGCGATATCTTCCAACCCGGGGAAGAGTATGGAAAAACCTTTCTGACTGAGTTGGGGAAAAAACCGATTGAAAATCACATTGCCTTTGAATTCTTCGTCCCTCCCACAAGGGACCAATTAGAAAGGATCGCCCGTACAGTAAAAAATTTTAATATTGAAATTTCTCCTGAATCCCACGATGAGGAAGTTCGTAAGGCTTTTGGCAGGCCTTATGGAAATCCGCCTCTTGAGCAGATGATTGCGGATGCCATCGAACTCGGTTGCAAACGAATTGACCTCTTCTTCATGATTGGTCTTCCAAAACAGACCTATCAATCGGTCCTAGAAACGGTGGATTATTGCCGGGACTTGCTTAAACGATTCCAGCCCTATAACAAACTCATTCCCTTTATCTCCCCTCTGGCCCCTTTTCTTGACCCAGGAAGCACCATCTTTGAAGAACCCGAAAAATACGGATACCGTCTTCTGTATCGGAGTGTGGAAGAGCACCGTCGGGCGATGATGTCGCCGAGCTGGAAGTATATCCTCAATTACGAAACAGAATGGATGAACCGAGATGAGATTGTCGCAAGCACTTATGAATCCGGCAGACGTCTCAATCGCCTTAAAGCGGAATTTGGCCTGATTGATCCAAAAACTGCTGCCTCCGTGGAGACGAGAATCGATCGGGCCCTTCAAATCTTAAAGGAAATCGATTCGATCCTATCCATCCCCGATCCCCAGAAAAGGGAGTCCTCTCTGGAGGCCATGCTGAATCAGCCTCAGTCGCTACAACAATACAGCATGTCAACGGTCTGCGAAAAAAGAGAATTGGAGTGGCCCACACGATTTATTCGAATGAATTTCTTCAAAATCCTCAAAACACTGATCACGAGGAGGAAGCCTCATGGATCCAACCCTTCGCCAACAGGCTCTTCGTAAGATTCCGAGTGTGGAGGACATCCTCTCCAGACAGGAGATGAGCGATCTTTTGAAGGTCTATTCCCGAACCGTTGTAGTCGAGGCTGTCCGGAGAGGGTTGAGGCAACTGCGAGAAGAGATTTCGAAGGGGGGAGAATCTTTCTTGGCGGATGAGGCGCTCTTTTCTTTTGAAACCCTTTTGCCCCGTTTCAGGAAAGAGATTGATTGGCTGGCTCAGCCGAAACTTCGCCGGGTCATCAATGCCACAGGAGTGGTCATCCATACCAATCTTGGAAGAGCACCGCTTCACCCTCTTGCCCTCAAACAGGTAGTCGAGGTCGCTAAAGCCTATTCCAATCTCGAATACGATCTGGTCCGGGGAGAACGGGGGGATCGGTACTCCCATGTGGAAGAGATGTTATGCAGGCTCTCGGGCGCCGAATCCGCTCTGGTTGTCAATAATAATGCCGGAGCTGTTCTGCTCTGTCTTAATACGCTGGCAGAAGGGAGGGAGGTTGTCATTTCGAGAGGAGAGTTGGTTGAAATCGGAGGTGCTTTTCGCATCCCGGATGTGATGAGACGAAGTGGAGCGCTTTTAAAGGAAGTGGGAACGACCAATCGAACTCATCTCAAAGATTATGAAAAAGCCATAGGCTCTGAAACGGCTCTTCTTTTAAAAGTCCACCCGAGCAACTTCAGGGTGATGGGTTTCACCTCGGACGTTTCTCTTGAAGAACTGGTTCAATTAGGGCGGAAATATCATTTGTCTGTAATGGAAGATCTTGGAAGTGGATGTATGGTGGACCTTAGTCCATATGGTTTGGAAAAAGAGCCCACGGTTCAGGACTCCATCCGAACAGGAGTTGACCTGATTTCATTCAGTGGAGATAAATTGCTCGGTGGGCCTCAGGCAGGAATCATTCTCGGGAAGAAAAATATTCTTGATTCGGTTAAAGTCAATCCTTTAACCCGGGCTCTCCGCATTGATAAGCTCACCCTGGCCGCACTGGAATCAACGCTCCTTCTTTACCTTGATGAGAAGAAAGCCCTCTCCGAAATTCCGACCCTTAAGATGCTCACCCTAAACCTGCAGACCCTGAAAAACAGAGGCAGACGCTTACTAAAGCGACTCCAGGGCAAAATCGAAACATCTATTCAAATAACATTGAAAGAAGACGTCTCTCAGGCCGGTGGGGGAGCCCTTCCCCTTCAGGAACTTCCGACGATTGTCGTTGCAATTCAATCTCCTCACCACTCAGCCCATAGCCTTGAACAGAAGTTCCGAAAAGCCAATCCCCCCATCATTTCTCGAATCAAGAAAGATGCATTAATCCTTGATATGCGAACGGTCCTGGATGAAGAAATCCACTTTCTGGCTGAAGGCATTGAGAAAACCCTATGCAAAACCGATGAAACATAATCGCTACGAATGTCCAAATGGCAATTCTCAAGACATGCTTCCGTCAGAAAAGATGAACGAACCATCGTTCACGATCTCTGTGCCTCCAAAGGATCACGGAAGACGAATTGACCAATTTCTTGCTGAAACAGATCTTCACCTTTCACGATCTCAAATCAAACATATGATTGAGGAGAAGCATATTCTCCTCAATCAACGCGTAACGAAGCCCAGCGCCCGTTTGAAATCTGGCGATACCATCTCAGGAACCCTGCCCCACTCTAAACCTTTAATGTTAACTCCTGAACCTATTCCCCTCGCTGTCCTCTACGAAGACCCTTCGATCATTGTCATCGATAAACCCCCCGGAATGGTCGTCCATCCTGCCCCTGGGAACCCTTCAGGTACATTGGTCAATGCCCTTCTTCACCACTGTAAGGACCTTTCAGGGATTCATGGCACTCTGCGCCCTGGAATTGTCCATCGTCTTGACAAGGAAACCTCTGGGGTGATGGTCGTTGCCAAGAATGATGAAGCTTATCATCATCTGGTCAAACAGTTTAAAAACCGAAAGGTCGAAAAGCTCTATTTAGCGATCGTCTATGGGAATGTAAAAAGAGATGAAGGGCTGATCGATGCTCCAATTGGAAGGCATCCTGATCAGAGGAAGAAGATGTCGATCCAGAAGACCAAAGGACGAATCGCCCTCACCCACTGGAAAGTCCTGGAAAGATTTGGAGCATTCACATTACTTGAGATTCATCCTCAGACAGGGAGAACCCATCAGATACGTGTCCACCTCACCTCCATGGGTCATCCCTTGCTCAAGGACCCTCTCTATGGAAAGAGAGGGAAATCCCAGACCATGGACGATCCTCGGCTTCGTGAGTGTCTGGGAAGGATCCATCGCCAGGCCCTTCATGCCAAACGTTTGGGATTTGACCATCCTCGAACCAAAGAAAAGGTTTTGTTCCATGCACCCTTGCCGCAGGATATGAAAGAAACACTCGATTGTTTGCGGTCATTGATATGAAAAGACTTCATCGGACCCATCTCAAATCAAGGGATGGGATTATATATATTGAGAATCCAGCCATCAACCAATTAGGGTGGGCGACCCATGGTTTTCTCACGCGGCAGAGCGGCGTAAGCCTTCCTCCCTATGACTCCCTCAATGTAAGCCTGAACAATGGAGATCATCTCAACCACGTCCTATCCAACAGAATGCGAATTGCCAAAGCGTTTGGTTTTGAGAACGATCGATTGATCTTGCTCAAACAGATGCAGCTTGATGGCATTTATCTCCTAAACAATCCATTGGAGACGGAAGGAACTCTTTTGGCATACGACGCCATCCTCACCAATCTTCCCCATCAGATCCTCGGGATTCAAACAGCAGATTGTATCCCCATTCTGATCTTAGATGAGAAAAAGAAAGTCATCGGAGCCGTTCATGCAGGAAGACAGGGAACCGCCTTAGAGATCACGAGAAAGGTGTTGAGAAGGATGAAAGAGGAATGGCAGTGCTCAGAAAGAGACTTTCTTATTACCCTAGGACCCTCCATCGGACCCTGCTGTTATGAAATCGATGAGAAAGTATTTTTAAAAGAATGGGAGCCTTTCTCCATTAGAAAAAGAGAGGGAAAGTGGATGGTTGATCTTGCAACCATCAATATCGCCCAGTTGAAACTTGAAGGAATCACAGAAGAGCAGATTTACCGGGTCGATCTCTGCACCTGCTGTAACAGTGACCTTTTCTTTTCTTACCGGGGCGAGGGACAAACCGGAAGGCAACTCTCGTTTATTGGAATCATCTAATTCACATAGGACAAAGGGCTTAGGAGAAAGAGTGTACAAAGCGTTTTTAACCCTATCTGCTATGCCCTCTGCCCTATGCATCAAGACAGAGAAATGGAAAACACGATCCTAAAAGTTTATCTTCAGCCCAGATCTTCAAAAAATGAGATCGTAGGTCCTTATGGGGACGGAATCAAGATCACCGTCACCGCTCCACCTGTAGATGGAAAGGCAAATGAAGCCTTGATTCAACTCCTCTCCAAAAAATTGAAGATTCCTCCAACTCGCATCGAAATCCTCAAAGGCCACCATTTCCGTGAAAAAATATTAAGGATTTCAGGGATTAAGAATGGAATAGATCTCTTCCGTTCTCCCAAAGACCTTGACTTTAAAGGGAAAATCGATTAGTCTTCAATTGGAAGTGGATAGGTTCTGGTGGGCCTCCTGGACTTCAAATCCAGTGATCCCGTTGACCCGGGATGGTGGGTTCGATTCCCATGCACTTCCGCCAATTCAAAGAGCACGGCGCATAGAGGATAGCCTGAAAAAATAAACCAGCCTATACTCTACACCTTGCCACAAAAAGGAGAAAAAGAATGTTTGGAATAGGAATGCCGGAATTACTGATCATCCTTGTGATCATCCTCGTCATTTTCGGAGCTGGAAAACTCCCCCAGATCGGTGAAGGGCTTGGGAAAGGGATCCGAAATTTCAAAAAAGCGACCAAGGATCGGGATGAGATTGACGTGACTCCAAAAAAGTCCGAAGAAATTTCAGAAAAAAAAGAGTAAGCTTTCCGGCACCCCAGAATGGGACACATCGCTTATATCGGACTTGGCTCCAATCTCGGTGACAAAATTGCCTTTTGCAAGAAGGCCATTTCCGAAATCTTAAAGATCGACCGACATCGACTCCTTTCCAAATCTTCTTTCTATCAAACAAGACCCATGGGTTACACAGCTCAGGATTCGTTTATCAATGGGGTCATTAAAATTGAAACCGATCTGGAACCTTTTGATCTCTATCGCCACCTGAAGAACATTGAGCTCCGGTTGGGACGTAAAGAAACGTTTCAATGGGGTCCCCGAATCATTGACCTCGACCTTCTTTTTTATGATGATCTTCGAGTGGATACACAAGAACTTCAGCTCCCACATCCCCGACTTCAGGAACGTCAATTTGTTCTCATCCCTCTCTTTGAAATTGATCAGGATCTCCTGCATCCCGTTTTTAAGAAAACAGTTGGAGAGCTTCTAAAACAGATCCAGGAGGATCAAGGAGTAGAAAGGTTGCCTGACTAAATGTCTCGGTTTCTCACGATCCTCTTCCTCATTCTGATCATTTACTATCTTCTGCGGTTTATCATCCGCCCTTTCTTCTCTTCAGAGGGAACCAGAGACAAAAACAAGGGGCCTGAGGAACTGATTCAGGACCCTTATTGTTTGACTTATACTCCAAAACGATCAGCTCTCAAGAAAAAAGTGAGAGGTGAGGTGTTATACTTCTGTTCCAAGAAATGTTTAAAAAGTTATCTTCGGGGGAAAAAAGAGAATTAATATTTGACAACCACAAAAAATTTATATAAGATGATTCTATATCTCAACTGACTAATTTGAAGAGGAGGGGGGTATTTTTATGGACAGAATAAGATGGACAGCATTGGTCGTGATGGCCCTTTTTCTCTTATTGGGAACGTCCTGCACCATGCAGCATTTCGGGGTAACTTACCGGGCGATCTTAATGCCATCCGATTTCGATCGAACAGATGCCGCCATAGCCCAGGCTGAAAAATCAGAGGGGGCTAAATACTGCCCAGATAAGATTGCTAAAGCCAAAGAATTAGGGAAAAAGGCAATCGAGACGTATTTGGCCTGTCGGACTGAGGAAGCATTGAAGATCTTGGCAGAGGCGAGAAAACTGGCCAAAGAGGCTGAAGCCTGTCAGCCACCGCCGGCTCCACCAGCACCTCCAGCCCCGAAACCAGCTCCACCTGCCCCACCACCAACCCCAACTCCCCCCGTCACTCGAGTGGAACCGCCCATGCCTCCGCCGACACCGCCCGCACCAACGCCTCCAGCGCCAGCCCCTGAACCTCCGGCTCCACCTCCAGCTCCGAAACCAGCTCCTGCACCAGCCCCGCCACCAGCACCGCCGAAGGCACCATTGGTATTCGATCCGGTCTATTTTGATCCGAATAAAACGAACATCAGTCCTATTGCGGCAAAGGCTCTGGATCGAAACGGAACACTTCTCAAAGAAAATCCCAATGTCAAAGTGGAAATCGGAGGACATACGGATGCTTCGGGCTCTGAAAAAGCAAACCAGGTCATTTCAGAAAAGAGAGCCCAAAGTGTTAAAAAATATCTGATGGATAAATTTGGGATTTCAGAAAATCGATTGGTCACGAAAGGGTATGGGTCAACCAGACCTATCGCCGACAATAAAACGGAAGATGGTCGTTCCAGAAATAGAAGAGTTGAGTTCAGGATTCTTCCTTAGACAAAACTAAGGAATCAAATGCGTCTGTTCAGGGTGGCGGGAAGAAATTCCTGCCACTTCTTTTTTATCTAAGGAGTGTGATCATGAAATTTTTTATCGATACGGCTAACCCAGAAGAAATCCGTAAAGCCTATGACATGGGCGTGATTGATGGAGTCACAACCAATCCTACCCTTATCTCCAAAGAGAAGAGGGATTTTGATTCCCTTATTAAAGAGATTTGTGGAATCATCCATAACCTTCCTATAAGCCTTGAGGTCATTGGCCTTAAGTCAGAAGAGATGATCCAGGAAGCAAGGCTTCTTTCCCAGATGGGCGAAAATATCGTCATTAAGGTCCCCATGACCCCGGAAGGACTCAAAGCCACCAAGGTCTTAACTTCAGAAGGGATTAAAACAAATATGACCTTAGTCTTTTCTCCAACTCAGGCCCTCCTTGCCGCTAAAGCAGGCTCGACTTACATCAGCCCTTTTATCGGAAGGCTGGATGATATTTCACAGACCGGGATGGAATTGGTAGGGCAGATCATGACAATCATGAACAATTATGGTTTTGAATCCGAAGTCATTGTTTCGAGTATTCGTCACCCCATCCACGTCCTGGAAGCGGCTCTAATAGGAGCGGATGTGGCAACCATCCCCTATAAAGTCATCGAACAACTCATGAAGCACCCTCTCACCGACATCGGAATCGAACGCTTTCTCGAAGATTGGAAGAAAGTCCCTAAAAAATAAAAAAGCCGCTCATCCGGAAACCATCATCGCATGAAACGGCTTAAGAGGACATCCCTCGGAATAAAAGGCAAAGAGGTGCCGAATTTCGTTTAACTGGTCTCTACAGAAATATGCTTTAACGCAATCTCCTTCTTTCGAGGAAGAATAATCCGGAGCACCCCATCTTTATAAGAAGCTTTAATCCCCTCCTGATCAATGGCTTTGGGAAGGTTAAAAGCCCGCCGGAAATTTCCATAAGGCCGCTCGATTTGGATATAACGCTCATCTGGATCTTCCTTAATGAGCCTTCTCTCCCCTTGGATGAAAAGAGTATTCTCCTCAACATGAATCTCAATCTCATTCTGATTCATTTCAGGAAGGTCAATTTTCAGAATCACCTCTTTGTCCCGCTCTAAAACATCCACAGGGGGAGACCAGGCACCCCGGGGCGCATCTTCCTTAAAGACCCGGTTAAGGCTCTCGTCAAAGAGGCGGGTCATTCGATCCTGCATCGCCATCAGGTCACGGAAAGGATCCCATTTAATATAATGGACCATGGCTCACTCCTTATGAAAAGAATCAATAACAATAATATACTCTTTTCAGAAAAGAATTTCAACTGGTTCGACTCTGTGCAATCCCCCAGTAAGGGGAAAAAAATCATACCCCCTACCAGAAGGCAGACCAATTCCTTCCTGTGAGTCAGGGTCTGTTTTTTGAGTAAGAATTCCTTCCGATGGGAGGGAGATTGTTTTAAAACGATGTAGTAACGAAAGAACGCAGCATTTAACTCCGACAGGTGAAGCAAACATCAAAAAAATCTTTTGGAAGTTTTGCCTTTTCTTTAAACTTTTCAAGCTGGAACCAGGGGGCAAAATAATTTCCACAGACCTTACAGGGCTTCATCTTTAGTGTTCGTTTCCATCGAAGGATGGTCCGTTCATCGCCTTCCTCTTTCATACCGATCACATTGACTGGACAGACGACAACACAAGCCCCACAGGCGATACAATTCATGGCTTCCCCTCCAAAAGGAGGAACCATCTCTCTTCGGTCTCCTCGGAAGGCAAATTGAATGGCGTGGGCGCCGACAATTTCATCACAGACGCGTGCACAGAGACCGCAAAGGATGCAGTCCTTATCCTCTTTTTTAAACCTGACCTCACGGACTCCCATCTCTTCCGCCATCTCCTGAAGCAGTTTATCTCCTGGGCACATGGAAAGGAGAAGTTCCATGATCATTCGACGGGCCCGCAGGACTTTATCGGTTTGGGTAAGCACTTCGATCCCCTCCATCACGGGATAGTTACAGGAAGTCGTCATCCTTGATTTTCCTTTTCGAGACACTTCCACGAGACAGAGGCGGCAGGCACCATATGGCTTGACAGACTCATTATAACAGAGATGAGGGATCTCAATCCCTGCATCCAGAGCCACTTCTAAAAGATACGTTCCCTCTTTCGCCTCAACAGACCGACCATCAATTTTAAAAGAGACCATCCTCTTCTCCTTCTTTCCTTCAAAATCTCCAACCCTTATCGAACTTCGATCGCTTCGAATTTGCAAGCTTCAAAACACATCCCACAACGAATACACTTTTCCGGGTCAATTCTATAAGGCTCTCCTTCCACTTTTTTCGTCTTTCGCTTACCGGTAATGGCTTCTGAAGGACACGCTTTCGCACAGGCCCCACACATTTTGCAAACCTCAGAGATGACTCGATATTGAAGAAGAGCACGACAGACCTTAGCAGGACATCTCTTGTTGAGAATGTGCTCCTCATACTCCTGCCTGAAGTACTTAAGAGTGGAAAGCACGGGATTGGGTGCTGTCCCTCCTAAGGCACAGAGAGAAGCCTCCATCGTCACCCAACCTAATTCCTCGAGGAGTTGAATATGTTCGATCTTTCCCCGTCCCTCCGTAATCTCCGTCAGAATCTCATGCATCCGTTTCGTTCCTTCCCTACAGGACGTACACTTCCCACACGATTCATCCTTTAGAAAGTTCATAAAATATTTTGCCACGTCCACCATACAGGTGTTTTCATCCATGACGATCATCCCGCCTGATCCCATCATGGAGCCGACTTCAGTCAACCGATCGAAATCGACAGGCAGATCAATCATCGACTCTGGAATACATCCACCGGAAGGCCCTCCGGTCTGGACCGCTTTGAATTTTTTACCCCCCGGGATCCCTCCACCAATGTCATAGACAATCTCCCGTAGAGTAATCCCCATGGGAACCTCCACGAGCCCCGTGTTGTTGACCTTACCAACCAGTGAGAAGATCTTCGTTCCTTTACTTCCTTCGGTGCCAATGCGCCGATACCAATCCGCCCCTTCATTGATGATGACCGGTACGTTGGCCCAGGTTTCAACATTATTCAGGTTCGTGGGCCGATCATAAAGGCCGCTAATGACCGTGTGGATATGTTTTGCTCGAGGTTCTCCCACATTGCCTTCAATGGTGGCCATCAAAGCCGTCGATTCCCCGGCTACAAACGCGCCTCCCCCTCGACTGATCTTAATGTCAAAATCGAACCCTGAGCCTAAGATATCTTTTCCTAACAGGCCTCGCTCTCGGGCCTGCTCAATCGCAATCCCGATATTCTCAAGAGCCAAGGGATACTCGTGTCTGACGAAGATATAGCCTTCATTAGACCCAATGGCAAAAGCACCAATGATCATCCCCTCGAGGACACTATGAGGGTTGCCTTCCAATAAACTCCGGTCCATGTAAGCTCCGGGGTCACCCTCATCAGCATTACAAACAACATATTTAATGGTGCCAGGGGCATTCCGACATTGTTCCCATTTCAGACCAGCAGGAAACCCACCTCCCCCCCGACCTCTCAAATTGGCCTTTTTGATCTCTTCGATGATCTCGACCGGTTTCATCGAAAAGAGGGCTTTTACGAGGGCTCGATATCCCCCAACCGCAATATAATCTTCAATGTGGGTGGGATCAATGCTTCCATTATTGCCGAAAATAATTCGCTTCTGCCTCTGGTAAAATGGAACTTCCTCTTCAGAAGCGATCTTTTCCCCGGTCACGGGATGCTCATAAAGAAGATCCTGGATGACCTTTCCCTTCAGAACCGTCTCCTGGAAAATCGCCGGTACATCCTCTGGTTTGACTTTTTGGTAAAAAACCTTCTGGGGATGAATGACGACCAGCGGCCCTCTCTCGCAAAACCCGTGGCAGCCTGTCACTCGCAGACCAATCCCATTTCCCTGAGCTTTCTCCTGGAGAACTTCTTTAAAAGCTTTCACGACTGCTTGACAACCCGAAGCATGACATCCCGTTCCCCCGCAGACCGTAATGATAGGCTGGTCGGGATTCCGCTTGGAAAGAATTTCATTTCTGTATTTCTCCAACTCCTGAGGAGAACTAAGCCTTGCCATTCGCCCCCTCCTTCTTCTTTTCGGAACGAAATTTCTTTAGGGTTCCTTCAACTTTTCCTGGACTCATCTTTCCAAAGTATTCACCATTTATAGCAACCACTGGCCCAGCGGCACAGACGCCTAAACAGTTAACTGTCTCCAGAGTAAAATTTTGATCCTTCGTCGTTTCACCTGGTCGAATTCCAAGTTCGAGTTTGATCTGATCTACTATCCGTTGTGCTCCTCGAACATGGCAGGCCGTCCCCATACAGACACAGACTTCGTGTTTTCCTCTGGGCATCAGACTGAAGGCCCGATAGAATGTAGCAATTCTGTAAATTTTGTTGATGGGAATATTTAACTTCTCCCCAACAAGTTCAAGGGCCTCCCTTGGAAGATATTTCTCCTTTGCCTGAATGTCCTGAAGGATCGCAAGGATAGACGATTCCTTGTTTCCGTACTTACTGATAATGGTTTCAATTTCAGAATGCGTCATGATTAGAATCCCCTCTTCGATCTTTCTCGCAGAATTTCATAGTCTCGTTGAATGCGATCTTGTATTTCCTCAATCATCTCATCGGTGAGGTGTCGAAACCGCCCCTGAAGTCGTAGATATTCTTTAATCGGTTTCAACTTTGGAAAATCGATACTTAAATGATACTTGCCCCTTTCAACCTCATAAAGGGGAAAAGTCCCTGTCTCTACGGCCAGGCGGCCCAGTTTGATGGATTGGTCAGGAGCAGATCTCCATCCTGTCGGGCAAACGGAGAGGATATGGATGTAAGCCGCCCCGGGAATATCCGCAGCTTTTCGAACTTTTTGAATCAGGTCGAGAGGATAACTCGGGCAGGCTGTGGCCACATAAGGAATGCTATGGGCCGCGGCAATCGCCGCCATGTTCTTTTTCCATGTGATCTGGCCGGGTTTCATCTTGCCGGCAGGAGAGGTGGTCGTAGAGGCCCCAAACGGGGTTGAAGAAGATCTCTGGATGCCTGTATTCATATAGGCTTCGTTGTCAGTGCAGACATAAATAAAGTCATGGCCTCTCTCAAGAGCACCGGATAGGGCCTGAAGTCCGATATCCGCAGTTCCTCCATCACCCGCCATGGCTATGGTCACGATCTTCTTCTTTGGAATGCGCCCCTTTCGCATTAAGACCTTTAACCCCACTTCTATGCCGGAAGCTACAGCGGCTGTATTTTCAAAAGCGCAATGGAACCAGGGAACCCTCCAGGACGTATAAGGAAGAGGTGATGAAACAATCTCCATACATCCTGTCGCCGCTGCAATGATAATATTCCTCCCCAAAGCCTTACAGACCAATCGAACGGCTAAGGCTTCTGCACATCCCTGGCAGGAGCGATGGCCAGGCGCGAAATATTCCTTTTGAGTCAACGTCCTTACAGCAAATACATTTAGATTCTCGATCATTCTCTCACCCCATAGAGTTCATAACCATCCTTTTTCCCTTCTTCGATCTCAATCTCTGCCTTATCCACCATTTTAATGAAGTCAAAAGGCGCCACATCCCTTCCTGAAATCCCAGCAATAAAATTGTAAACCGTCGGACGTAAGGGTTCTCCATAAATGGCCGCTTTAACCTCCGAGGCTACCGGACCGCCCGGACCTCCAACGGAGACCGCACGATCGATCACGACTAAATTCTTTGCATGAAGGGTTGCCTGCTTTAACGCTTCGAAAGGAAAGGGACGCCAGAGCCGTATCTTTACCAGGCCAACCGATCTTCCCTCCTCCCTCATCCGATCAACAGCGACAGAAGCTGTTTCGCCAATGCTTCCCATGGTCACGAGGAGGGTTTCTGCATCTTCGGCTTTATAAGTTTCGACAGGATGGTAATACCTACCGGTCAGATCACCAAATTCTTTCCACACCTCCAGTATTTTCGGAAGGGAGGCTCTTAGAGCCACTTCCTGAGCTTTCTTCGTTTCTGCAAAAATTGCGGGTAGGGCAAATGCACCCATCGTAACAGGTTGGTCAGGATGGAGACGATAGAGAGGCTGATAAGGAGGCAGAAATTTGTCGACTTTTTCTTGGTCGATTAATTCGATGGGCTCAATTACATGGCTTAAGATGAAACCGTCCATATTGATGATGGTGGGAAAGAGGACACTTCGATCCTCTCCAACCCGGTAGGAAATGAAGACATGATCATAAACTTCCTGCCCGTTTTCAACAAAGAATTGAATCCACCCACAGTCCCGAATCATCATCGTATCACTGTGATCATTCCAGATGCTCAAGGGTGCCGAAAGCGTACGGTTGGCAACAATCATGAGGATGGGAAGTCGAAGACCGGAGGCAATATAGGTCATCTCCGCCATCAACGCTAATCCTTGAGCGCTCGTACAGGTAAACGATCGGGCTCCTGTGGCTTCACTCCCGATACAGATGCTCATGGCCGAATGTTCTGACTCCACACAGAAAAATTCAGCATCCAGCTCTCCATTGGCCACGATTTCAGAGAGGTGTTCAACAATGTGAGTCTGCGGCGTGATGGGATAGGCAGAAATGACATCCACATTTGCCTGCTTGACCGCTTCGGCCGCTGCAATGGAAACCTCCATACCAACCCTTTTCCCCATGTTTACTTCTCCTCCTCTACCACCATGGTAATGGCCCGGGTGGGACATTCCGTTGCACAAATCCCGCAGCCTTTACAATAAAAAAGGTCTGCGATGAAATAACCTTCCTCGTCGAGATTGTATGCCATATCCGGGCAAAAGATATAACAGAGTCCACAATGAATGCAGAGCTCTTTGTTGAGAACTGGCTTAAAGCTTTTCCAATCTCCTGTCCGGTAGGAACTGGCATTACCGGGTTCCAGGATCACGTTCCCGACGGGTAACTCTTTCCAGGTCCATTCTGATTCTGGTTTTGTCATTCTCCTCACCTCATTCGTCTCCTGCCTTTGTTAGACAGGACGTATCGCCAATTATACAATAAGAGTTTCTTGATAGGCACGTTCAAAAGCAGCAATATTCTTTTCGGCAATCCTGCCGAACCTTTCCTTAAAAGGAGGAATAAAAGACTCTTTCTGAACCAGGCCAGAGGCTTTGACCACTGAACCCAGCATGGTCGTATTTGTAATTGGAAGTCCTAAGACCTCAAGAGCAATCTTGACTGCGTCCACCACACCAACCCGATTTTTTACATTTAAAATCTCTCTCACCTTTTCTGGCGAATCTTTACTGGTGGTCACAATCATCCCCTCTGGTTTTAATCCGGAGGCAACATTGACAATCTTCAAAAGTGAAGCATCGAGCACCACAACCAAATCAGGCTCATAGATGTTGGCTCTGATCCGAATCGGCTTATCATTGATTCTACAAAAGGCTACGACAGGCGCTCCCCTTCTTTCCGGTCCAAAACTTGGGAAAGCCTGAGCATATTTCCCTTCATGAATTGCAGCAAGGGCTAACAATTCAGCAGATGTGACTGCTCCCTGCCCCCCTCTACCATGAAAACGGATTTCGATCATTTGATTCTCCTTAACACTTCCTTATAAAATATTTCATATGGTCAGACAATATGAAATTTAACTTATCTTACTTATATGCGTTACCGTTAACACTTAAACCTAAACATGTCAAGAGGCTAATTCATTTTTTATATAACTCTTTGATATCCTAAATATTTCTTGCATAGAGATCTTTAAATTTCTCTTCGGCCTTCAAGTGCTTTTGATAATGTCAAACCATCAGAATATTCTATTTCACCCCCCACTGGAACACCATAAGCGATTCGAGTCACCTTGATTCCCAGGGCTTTGAGTGAATCGGTCAAGTAAAGAGTGGTTGCCCCTCCTTCAACCGTTGGATTGGTTGCAAGAATAACTTCAGTAACCTTCTCTTTCTGAAGACGTGTTATTAATTCTTTAATCTTCAGTTCCTCCGGGCCAATCCCTTCCAATGGCGAAATAGCGCCATGAAGCACATGATATTTTCCATGAAAGGCCCCCGTATTTTCAATAGCGATAAGGTCATTCGGTCCTTCGACGACACAGAGGATTTCGGATGACCGTTGTTCATCCCTACAAATCCAGCATGGATCCTCATCGGTTAAATTGAAGCAGATAGAGCAGAGGCGGATCTTCTCTTTCACATCCAAGATCGCTCTTGCCAGTTCCTGGGCATCTGAGAGGCTTGAACGCAAAATGTGAAAAGCCAGTCGTGAGGCGGTCTTTTTCCCTATGCCGGGAAGCTTTGAAAGGGCTTCTATTAAATGATCTATCGGTTTAGCATGAAGTGCCATAGGTTTAATTTCAAAAATTTAAAACTCGAATATCAAAATTCACCTATCACGTAAACTTTTGGAACGCGAATGTTGACACTCGTTAGGGTCATCAAAATAATCCTGGGATACTCAACCCTCCGGTGATCTTTTTCATCTCTTCTGTCATGATCTCTTGTGATTTTCGAATAGCCTCATTCACAGCCGCCAGAATCAAATCCTGAAGCATTTCGACATCCTCACGGTTGACGACCTCTGGATCGATCCGAATCGCAAGAATTTCCTGCTTCCCATTCATGGTAACATGGACCATCCCTCCTCCTGAGCTTGCCTCCACAGTTTTGGCTGCCATTTCCTCTTGGAGTTGAGTAATCTTGGCGTGCATCTGCTGGGCCTGTTTTAATATATTTCCAAAACCCTTTGACATCGATTCCTCCTTTTTGTCCTGTTCTTATGTCTTGACGATCTTTCCATCAAAAAGCCGTAGAGTCTCCTCGATGAGGGTCTGTCCATCAACCTTATGATTCCCCTCTTCCGGATGATCTCGATCTCCTCTAAGAGCACTGGTAAATGGATGTTCGAACCGTGCTCCCCTCTCGACAGGGGTAATGATGACCCGTGTCTTCTTCTTAAAGTATTCTTGACAGAGAGACTCTAAGAGATTGCGATTTCCTCTATCGAGGATGCGGTCATAGTGGAACGAGTCTTTTTCAAAGCCAATTTCAACCTCTTTGTCACTGATGCGGATTGGAGATCCAAAGATTAAAAAAGAACCGAGGATAGGATTCCTCGCCCGGGTAAAATCGACCAATCCTCGCCACATCTCTTCTGACACTTCTTTCCACTCCCCTAAAGACCTCTCTTGATAGGCTTCAATTTCTCTCCCCGACTGTTTGGATAAATCTTTTGGAGAAGAAGAAATGTTGCTTGAAGTATGACCTTGTGGGACATTCTCCTTGGCGGCCTTTTGTTCTAAACTTTTTGGGAAGGATCCCTCCGGGGAGGAATGCGATTGGGTTTCTTTTCGTCTCTGGCCTTTGGAAATTCCCTCCGCTTTTTCGATGTCCCGAGGAAGTGACACCTTCTCCATCTCTTCCAGCTTTTTCAAAATGTTATCGATCGAAAGAACGGGACGAAGGGTTGCCATCCGGATCAGAACGATCTCCAACATCGTCCGTGGGAAGGCAGATTGCGCAATCTCTTCTTCGCCTTTTAAAAGGAGGGTAAAAAGATAGTCCAATTCCTCAAATTGGAAACGCTCTGCTTGCTCTTTCAACCTTTCATACTCCTCCCGTGGGACCTCGATCAACCCTTCCGGATGCTGACTCACTTTGATCAGAATCAGATTGCGAAGGTAGTGCAGGAGATCTTGGCAGAAGTGCGATATGTCATGCCCGTAATGATAGAGATGGTTCGCGATCTCCATGCATCGCTGCGCGTCCCTCGCTGCTATCGCTCCAACGGTATCAAAAAGAATCTTCTGGTCAATCAATCCGAGAACTTCAATAATATCCTCATCTCGTATGTTCTTCCCACCATAAGAGATGACTTGGTCAAGGAGACTCTGAGCATCTCTCATACTGCCCTCTGATTCCCTGGAGATCATCAGGAGACCTCTTTCGCTAATTCGAATGCCCTCTCTTTCCGTAATCTGTTTTAAGTTTTCCATCATCTCTTTAATAGAGATCCTCTTAAAATCATAACGTTGACAACGGGAAAGAATGGTGGCTGGAATTTTGTGAGGTTCTGTCGTGGCAAAAATAAAGATGATATGAGGGGGAGGTTCTTCCAGGGTTTTCAGAAGCGCATTGAAAGCCTCTCGGGTCAGCATGTGAACTTCGTCGATAATATAAATTTTATAACGACTTTTTGCTGGCGTATAGCGGACATTTTCTCTCAACTCCCGAATTTCTTCGATCCCTCGGTTAGATGCCCCATCAATCTCAATGACATCCATTGAGATCCCTTCCGTTACCTCCCTGCACTGAGTGCATTGATTGCAGGGGTTAATCTGGGGACCTTTTTCACAATTTAGGGCTTTGGCCAATATCCGCGCCGTGGAGGTCTTTCCAACTCCCCTAGCCCCCGAAAAAAGGAAAGCGTGAGAAACTCGATTTTGTGAAATGGCATTCTGGAGAGTTCGGGTGATGGATCTCTGTCCAATCACCTCCTCAAAGACTTGAGGTCTCCATTGCCTGGCCAATACCAGATAGGACATCTTTAATGTATAAGGTCAGAGGGTCGATGTGAGAGACTGATTCCCTGACAACTTTTACTTACCCCTAAACCTTTTATCTCCCTTCCCTTCCTTTTTAAAAAATGTTGATAGCCAGGCTACCCTGCGGCACACAAGGGGAATTACTACCGTTGCTTCCTTCCGGACCTGGCGGGGTTTGTAATTTCTTGTTGCGCAGGACCCGGCTATCAACAGGGTATGTTGTGTTTCTAATCATATTTCTGGCGGAGAGAGAGGGATGTGCTCGCTCACTTCGTTCCCTCCGCCTCCCTCCGGTCGCCGAACCAATTCCCCTATACGGGGAAAGGGTTCTCATCCCTCAATCCAATCACCATCTCTAACATATTTCTGGCGGAGAGAGA
>CALLAL010000035.1 GCA_938002255.1 uncultured bacterium | reverse complement strand
AGGGCATCCTGCTATAACGGGGTGCCCTTTTTTTGTTGACATCTTTCGAAAAATTCATTAAATCGCTATTTAGACAGCTAAACAGGTAGAGGGAATGTTATGCCAAGAAATCTGAGGTTGGAAAATCTCACCAAACGTTATGGATCATTGACGGCGGTGGATCGGGTCAATCTCGAGATTGAAGAAGGAGAATTTATCTGTTTTCTTGGGCCAAGCGGCTGTGGCAAAACCACCGTCCTCAGAATGATCACGGGTTTCGAAACGGTGACAGAAGGAAACGTGATCTTTGATGGGAGGGTCATCAATCACCTCATTCCTCAGAAGAGGGAATTTGGAATTGTCTTTCAATCCTATGCTCTTTTTCCCAATATGACGGTAGAGGAGAATATTGCTTTTGGTCTAAAAATGCGAAAGATGAGTAGACAAGCCATTGCTCAGAGGGTTGATCAGATGTTGGATCTGGTCGGGCTTCGAGACTGGAGGCATCTGCTACCCGCACAACTCAGCGGAGGTCAGCAGCAGCGGGTGGCTCTGGTTAGGGCTTTAGCGCCTGATCCTAAAGTGCTCCTCCTGGATGAGCCTCTCAGTGCCCTTGATGCAAAGATTCGGGTCCGTCTGCGGGCCGAGATTAAACGGTTTCAACAGGAACTGAAAAAGACCATGATCTACGTCACCCATGACCAAGAAGAGGCTCTTTCCATTGCAGACCGGGTGGTGGTGATGGAGAAAGGACAGTTTCGACAGGTCGGGAGGCCCATTGATATCTATAAGTGCCCCAATTCCGATTTTGTAGCCGATTTTGTCGGAACTTCCAATTTTTTTAAGGGAGTGCGCACCGACAACCGAGTGAAGACCAAACGATGGGAGTTTACCATTGCTCAAACAGGGGTCACCAAGTCGGAGAAGGTCGTCCTCGCCATTCGACCCGAGAAAATCGAGGTCTTTCGGCCAGAAGAATCTACGGAGCATCTGATGCTGAGCAATCTAATTCCCGGGAAAATCGATGTCGTTACCTTTTTGGGGGCCGCGGTCCGCCTCGTGGTGAATGTTGATGGAGAAGAGGTCGTTTCTGATGTGATTGAGAAGGCTTTTGAGCACAAAGGACTTAAACAGGGCGATGAGATTCTCCTTTACTTTCCGCCGGAAAGTTTTCTTGTTTATCCTGAAGAAGAGGGGGGGGTATGAATCGACCGCTGACAGATTCGCTTCGATTTTCTTCTCTCTTTGAAAGATTAGGTGTCACTCCGGACCGACTGGTCACTTTTTTGACCTCCGCTTTTTTTCTGGTTCTTCTCCTCTTCTTTCTTCTCTACCCTGTGATTGACATCTGTCGGCTCAGTTTTTTAAAGGAAGGGAAGATTACTTTTGAAAACTATATCGCCTATTTTTCAAACCCGAGAATCTTTCGGTCCTTCACCAATAGTCTTTACGTCTCCCTTCTGACGATGGTGATTACGACCGTGACAGCCTTTTTCTTCGCTTATGGATTGACACGAACCACCATGCCCGGCAAGGGGATCTTTTATACCATCTCCACGTTTCCCTTGATTGCTCCGACGATTATTCAAGCGCTTGCCCTCATCCTGCTTTTCGGAAGGAATGGCTTGATCACCCGATACCTCCTGGGGACCAGCTGGAACATCTATGGCGCCACAGGGATCATCGTGGGAGAGTTTCTCTATTGCTTTCCCAATGCCCTTTTCATCCTCTACACCACCCTTTCAGCCGTGGACACACGGCTGGACGAGGCAGCTCAGAGTTTGGGAGCCTCCGCGTTGAAGACCTTCTTCAAGGTCACTCTTCCCTCAGCCAAATATGGCATCGCAAGTGCGGCGGCCCTTACCTTTAACCTCACCATTACCGATTTTGGAATCCCAGTGGTGATTGGAGGCAATTATTCGGTGCTTGCTACGGAGATCGTTTCACAGGTCTTTGGACTTCAGCGCTTCGATTTAGGGGCGACGATCAGCGTAATCCTTCTTGTGCCTTCCATTGGTGCTTTTGCCATCAACTACTATCTGTCCAGAAAGAGTTATGCTTTAATCAGCGGGCAGGCCAGACCTTTTCTCCAACCTTCCAGACCGCTGAAAAAGTGGGGGTTTATGATCTATTGCGGGATCATCTGCCTGGCGATCCTCATCGTCTTTGTTACTGTTTTCTTTGGGGCTTTTGTCAAAACCTGGCCTTACGATTTTTCCCTGACCCTCAAACACTTCGATTTCCCTTCTTTGGGGGCTCATGCCCCTCTATGGACAGATTTCTGGGTTTCCATTCTTCCTGAAAGCTCATTTCGAACCATGATTGCGTATAAATATGCTCCCATCTGGACCAGCCTTCTGGTGGCCATTGTGGTTGCGGTTGTCGGGGCGTTCTTCACTTTGATTGCCGGCTACCTTATTGAAAAGAAAAAACCGAAGGGAGAACAAATTCTTTATACGTTGAGTGTTTTACCTGCAGCCATTCCTGGGGTGGTGATGGGATTGGGATATGTGCTTGCGTTTAATAAACCCTATTTTTTCATTTACGGAACGATCTGGATTATTATCATTAATATCATCATCTGCAATTTTACTCTGGGGGTGCTTACGAGCATTGCGAATCTGAAGCAGATTGATAAATCCATTGAAGAGGCGGCCGTTAGCCTCGGCGCAGGCCCTATCTCCACCTTCACACAGGTCGTCTTTCCGCTCTCGAGAGTCGCTTTCTTCTCCACTGCCACCTTCTTCTTCATGCGGGCGATGACAACGATCAGCGCCGTGATCTTTCTTATTTCTGCCACCATCAAACTGGCAGCCATTGAAATCATCTTTCTCGATGTGGATGGGCGAACGGCCAGCGCCAATGCCATGTGCACGGTGGTCGTGGCCATTGTGGTGGCGGCCCTGCTTTTCATGAGGTTCGTCACAGGGCGATCGGCATTGATGGGGATGGTTTCGTCGAAGTAATGGAAAAACGTCTATGGCAGAAACCTTTCATTTAGATCCAGGAGTTCCCAAATATCTCCAGATCAGCCGGTGGTTGATGGAGATGATCCAGAAGGGGCGGTATGGTGTGAATGACAAACTGCCCTCAGAGTCAAAACTAGCGGAGCTCTTTCAGGTGAATCGAAACACCGTTCGCCAAGCGATGGCGGATCTTGTCTCGAAGGGGATTGTTCAGAAACGAAATGGGGTAGGCTCTTTTGTCATCGGACAGGTGATTACACCTGTCAAATATACTCTCCAGCACATCTCCAGTTTTACCGATGAGATGATCCGGATCGGCGTAACCCCTCAAACGAAGCTTCTTAAAAAATTGGTCAACGAAGCCCCTCCTGACGTTGCAGAGAAACTGATGTTAGGGAAAGAGAAGTTGGTGATTCTCACGGAACGGCTTCGATTAGGAAACCGGATTCCACTGGTGATTGAGCGGAGTTATCTTCCTTATAAAGAATACAAACCCCTTCTGAAGATGCGGCTGACCGGTTCGCTCTACCACTTGTTGACCAAAAAGTTTCACGTCGAGCTTCATCGCTCCATTCAAACCTTCCGAGCCATCCTCCTCACGAATGAGGATTCCAGGTTGTTGGAGGTTCCGTCCGGCTCTCCAGGAATCTTTCTGGAAAGCGTTATCTATGATTCCAAGAACATCCCCGTGGAGGTTCTCCATGCCTTTCACCGAGGAGATAAATATATTTTCGAAGTCGAGTCAGGGAGATATCGGTATGACCTGAAAGGGTGAGAGGAGGCATTGGTCTGAGAGGTCCTTTCAATCCAATCAGCTCTCTTTCCTTTTGGGGAACCCGAATGGCGGCGAGGGTCAGCCCTAACAGGGAAGGGGGTAAAAAATTCTTGACAAAAAACATGGATCTTGTTACCTGTATAGATAGGTAGTTAGGTATAAGAGATTTGAAGCACAACATTTGGCATTCGAAATCATTTCAAATCACCGGAATTGACCTATTCAAAAACAGAACATATTACGATAAGGACAGATAAATTTCTTATTTTTAATCGTTTTGGGATCAGACATTCAAATTTTGGATTTAAAAGATAGGGAGGTTCTATGAGCGATTTGAAGCGATTTTTAGTACCATGGATTGATCAGGTGAAGCCTTATGACACAGAGGATCTGATAATAGCCTGGTCCAGACCGGAACTCAAACGGATGATGATCAATGAAAACCCGCTTCCCCCTTCGGAGAAGGTGATCCAAGCCATCGTCGAAGCAGCGAAACAGGGTAACCGCTACCCGGATAATGGGCCAAGACTTCGGGCAAAGATTGCCAAACAGTATGACCTTGGACCGGAGAATGTCTATCTCAGCCATGGCTCCTCCGAGATTATCGATATGGTGATGAGACTGTTTGTAACTCCCGGGGATGAAGTGGTGCTTCCCAATCCTACATTTTCCCTCTATGGGATACGGGCCAGGGCGGTCGGCGGAGTGGTCAAGACCGTGGATCTAACCCCAGATCTTCAATACGATGTTCCGGCGATGCTGAGCGCCATAAGTCCACGGACGAAATTGATCATCGTTTGCACCCCCAATAATCCCACAGGGGATTTTATCCTTGACGAAGATTTGATGAAGATCGTTGAACTGGGCATTCCTACCCTGATTGACGAAGCCTACCTCGAATATCACCCGGAGCATGAGTCCAAGGCGCCTCTGATTAGAAAATATCATCACATCATCGTTGCCCACACCTTTTCGAAAGCTTATGGAATGGCGGGCATTCGTTTTGGATATGCCCTGGCTGACGAGACCCTGATCGGATATTTTCGAAAGATGCAGATTCCCTGGAATACCAGTCTTCTCTCCCTTGCAGCGGCAGAGGCTGCCCTGGAGGAAGAAGAGGAGTTAAAACGGAAAGCCGCCTACAATAACGCTGGCGTGGAGTATGTGGTCAAAGAACTATCTAAAATTCCTGGAGTCAAGCCTTACTTCTCCCATGGCAATTATGTCCTCATCGATGCTACAGATGCTGGTGTGACCGGTAAAGAGGTGGTGGACTATGTGTTTGAGAAGGCTGGGGTCATGCTCAAATTCTTCGCTCCCTTTCGAGGTCGAAGCGGGTTCTTCCGCATCAGTCTGGGGACCCATGAAGAGAACTCCCTCTGTGTTCAAGCCATCAAGCGGTTTTTTGAGAATCGAAAAAAGGAGAAAAGAGGATGAAGCAGACCCCTTTTGAAAAGTTGATGGAAACCCATCCGGAGTTGGAGGTCTGGTGGGATTCATCACCCCTCATCTACGCCTCCTGGGCAGAAGGGTTTTTAAAAAGATCGGCTCCAGAAAGGGTAGGAGAATTACGAGCCCACCTGAAGAGACTCTTTGACCCGGACCAGCCTGGAAAGACCCTGTTTCGCGGCGTGACGACCAATCCCCCTCTGTCGCTTGCTGTCATCAAAGCGCGAATGCCTTACGTTACCCAGATCGTCGATGACCTGGTTCGACAGCAACCGACCATTGACAAAGAATCTCTTTTCTGGGGGACCTATAAGGAAATTGTCCGAAGAGGTGCGGAGATGTATCTTGAGGTGTTCCGTCAGTCGGGTTACCGATACGGATACCTTTCCGGACAGGTCGATCCTCGAGTTCTAACAGATCAGGAGAAGATGATTTCGCAGGCTCTTGAACTGGCAAGCCTCAGTCCTAATGTGATGATTAAAGTGCCCGGAACCCGAGAGGGATACGAGGTGATTCGATTTCTTACCTCGAAAGGCATTTCAACCAATAATACCCTCACGTTCACCCTTCCACAGTTGATGACCTGTGCCAAAGCAGTTCAGGAGGGGGTGGAGATCGCCAAGAGGAATGGTGTTGACCTGACACGATGGCGGTCGGTCATTACCCATATGACTGCGCGATACGGTGATTTAGGCACCCTGCGTCAGGAGGCGAATGTCTTAGGCATTGAGCTGACAGAAGCCGATGTCCGGTGGGCGGAGATTGCGATTTTTAAAAAGGCTTACCGGTTACTGAGGGAGAGAAATTATCCCAGCAAGATGCTTATCTGCTCCATGAGGATCAGTCCTGAGATGAATGGAAAGAAGTATTGCTGGCATCTGGAAAAACTTGCTGGAGGCAACATTGTCTTCACCTGTCCTCCTTCTTTCATTGAAGGGGTTTTTGAATATCTGGACGGGATGGACTTCAGACCACAAATCGAAGAGGAAGTTCCCCCAGAAGTCCTTGATAAGTTGTTACGCATTCCTTACTTTGAAAAGGCTTATGATGAGGATGGTTTCCGGCCTGAGGAGTTTATCTCTCACCCCGCAATGATTGCTACAGCAAAGGAGTTTTCAAAAGCCACGGAAGAGATGGTTCAATTCGTTGCCAGTCGCTTACCCACTTCTTAAGGGAAAGTTAAGAACGCGAGTTCGGAGAGGGAAAGATGATCATCGGAATTCCAAAGGAGATCAAAGCCGGCGAGAAACGAGTGGCCATAACCCCACAGGGCGTAGATGCTTTAGTGGCGCACCATCACAGAGTTTTGGTTGAAAAGGGAGCAGGGGAAGGGAGTGGTTTCTCTGACGAAGAGTTTCAAAAAGCAGGGGCGATCCTCCTTCAGGACGTAGAGGAAATATGGAATCAAGCAGATCTGATTGTTAAAGTGAAAGAGCCGCAGGATCAAGAGATTCCTTTCTTACATCCCGGCAAGATTCTATTTACCTACCTTCATCTTGCCGCGAATGAGGAGCTGACCAGGAAGTTACTCCATTCTCGAATCATTGCGATGGGTTATGAGACGGTTCAGGAACGGGATGGGTCTCTTCCTCTTCTCAGACCCATGAGTGAAATTGCTGGAAGGGCTTCGATTCTTGCAGGCGGGATGTGTCTCGAAGCAAAGTACGGGGGGAGAGGAATCCTCCTGTGCGGCGCTTCTGGCGTTCCCCCTGCCAAAGTGGTTATCCTGGGAGCAGGAATCGTGGGTGCCAATGCCTGTAAAGTGGCCGTTGGAATGGGGACCCGTGTCTCGATTCTCGATATTCAACCGGAAAGGCTGCGTTACCTCCACGATATTACCCAGGGCCATATCACCACGTTCATTTCCAATCGGATGACGATCAGCGAAGAGGTATCAGAGGCTGACTTGGTCATTGGAGCGGTTCTCATCCCTGGGGCTCAGGCGCCCAAATTGGTGACCCGTCAGATGCTCAAACGCATGAAACCAGGTTCTGCTCTTGTGGACGTCTCGGTGGATCAGGGAGGATGTTTTGAAACAACCCGACCCACCACGCATCAGGACCCCACCTATGTTGAAGAGGGAGTCGTCCACTACTGTGTGGCTAATATTCCCGGAGCCTATCCAAGAACCTCTACCCTTGCCTTAACCAATGCCACTTTTCCTTATATCCTGCAGATCGCGGACCACGGGGTTGAAAAAGCCTTAACGGAGAATGAAGCGCTTCGGAAGGGGCTTAACTTGATTGATGGGAAAATCGTTTGCGAAGGAGTTGCACAAAGTTTTGGTCTTCCCTGGATGGCTAATCCCTTTTCTCCTCGTCCTTGAAAATCGTCTTCCAATATGATAAACGAGGAACCATACACCTAAAGGATGGTAAAGAGTTCATCGTTTAAGGTTCATGGTTTCAAAAGGGCTTTGGACCGCCCCTCCTTTTTTAGAAATAGGATTGCCCTTGCAAAACAAGAGATTGATCGTAGCCATTGATGGTCCCTCTGGGGCAGGAAAGAGTACGGTTGGAAAAGCTTTAGCCAAACGCTTGGGATATCTCTATATTGACACAGGGGCGATGTATCGAGCTGTTGCCTTAATGGTCAAAAGGAGTGGCATTGGGTTGAAGGATGAACAGGCTCTCGAAGGCTTGCTTTCTTCGCTCCATCTTTCCTTTGGAAATCATGAAGAGAATTGTCTTTATTGTGATGGAGAAGATATTACTGAGGCCATTCGGACTCCTGAGATAAGCCGGCTGGCTTCAGAGATCTCTCAGATGAAAGTAGTCAGAGAAGCGATGGTCCGGTTGCAGCGAGAGATGGGAAAGGAAGGAGGCGTCGTTCTTGAGGGGAGAGATATCGGAACAGTGGTCTTTCCCCATGCCGATCTGAAATTTTATTTGGACGCAGATCCTGAAGAGAGAGGAAGACGACGGCACAAAGAATGGTTAGAGAAAGGGGTGACAGTCGAATTTAAGAAAACCCTTCAAGAAGTGATCGAAAGAGATCAGAATGATATGAATCGATCCCTCTCGCCGCTTAAAAAGGCAGAAGATGCTATCTTCATTGATTCCACCCACCGTTCCGTAGAGGAGATTGTAAACGAAATGTGTCACATCATTGATGACAAGAGGAAACAAGAGTGAAACTAATCCTTGCCAAATCGGCGGGGTTCTGCTTCGGAGTGAAGCGAGCCCTTGAAATCGCCCTGGATGCTGCTAAAAAGTATCCTTCCCCTCTTTACACCCTTGGACCTCTGATCCACAATCCTCAAACCGTAAAATTTTTAGAGGGGTTTGGAATCAAAGTTAGAGATCGGGTGGAGCAGATCCGTCATGGAACAGTGATTCTCCGATCCCATGGCGTATCTTTAAAGGACCTTGAAAAAGCAAAAAGAAAAGGGTTAAAGATTGTTGATGCGACTTGCCCCATCGTTAAAAAAGCCCATTATTTTGCAAAGTTTTTGCGTCGAAGTGGTTATGCCCTGGTCATTGTTGGAGACGCCGACCATCCCGAAGTCGAGGCGATTCGAAGCTATCTTGATCGTGAAGTGGAGGTGGTTGACAAACCCGAGGCATTAAGTCAGCTTGGTCCCTGGAAGAAGTTGGGCATCATCGCCCAGACGACCCAATCTCAAGAATTGCTGAAAGAGATTGTCTCTGAAAGCCTCAATAGAGCAAAGGAGGTTCGAGTTTTTAATACGATCTGCCTGGCAACGACCATTCGTCAACAGGAAGCGATCGAAATTGCCAGAAAGGTTGACTGCATGATCATAGTGGGTGGTTATAATAGCGGGAATACTCAGAGATTGGTAGGAATTTGCCGAGCTATTCAACCGGAGACCCATCATATCGAAATTGCTAAGGAACTTAACCCTAAGTGGTTTGTCGGAAAAGAAAAAATCGGGTTGACAGCCGGAGCCTCCACTCCCTCCTGGATTATTCGGGAAGTTGAAAAGGCGATCAAAAATATAAAACGCCGATCCATTTAAAGCATTTGTCTTTTTTTTATAGGTATGGTATAAACATCTGAATCGTTTGGAGAAGGGGGTTTTACTCAATGGTTGAAAACGAATTAACTCCTGCCCCGGAAGAATTAAAAGAGTCGGTTCCTGGAGGAGAAAAAGAAGAAGGGGCAAAAGATCTCACTCGTAAAGAAGAGACAGAAAATTTTCAAGCCCTTTATGAAGAAAGTTTCAAGGAGATTGCGGAAGGACAGATCCTTCGAGGAACTGTGATTGAAATCACCTCCGACCATGTGACTGTGGATGTTGGCTACAAGTGTGAAGGCCAGATTCCTATGCAGGAATTCTTGAAGAGGAACCGAAAACTGGATGTCAAAGTGGGCGATCAGATCGATGTCTTCTTAGAGAAAAAAGACCGTGAGGGAGGTCTTCTGATTCTTTCTAAGGAAAAAGCCGATAAGGTCAATGTTTGGAAAGATGTGAGTCGGTCCTGCAAAGAAGGTGAGGTGATTGAAGGAGAAGTCGTTTCCAAGGTGAAGGGAGGGCTTTCTGTCGATATCGGAGGTATTTTTGCTTTTTTACCTGGATCGCAAATCGATTTAAAGCCTGTGAGAAACCTCGATGATTTCATCGGGCAGAGGCTGACTTTCAAAGTGATTAAGTTCAACCGAAAGCGCAATAATATTGTCCTGTCTCGTCGGGTATTGCTTGAAGAGGAGAGAAAGGTTCAGAGAGAGGAGACACTGAAACATCTTCAAGAGGGAGAGATTGTGGAGGGTACAGTCAAGAACCTCACGGATTATGGGGCCTTCATCGAATTAGGGGGGCTGGATGGACTGCTTCACATTACCGACATTAGCTGGGGGAGGATAGGCCATCCTTCTGAGAAATTGAAAGTGGGAGAACGTATTCAAGTTAAAGTCCTTCACTTCGACCGAGAGAAGGAGAAGGTTTCCTTAGGGTTAAAACAGGTTCTTCCAGATCCGTGGAATTCTGCTTTGGAACGTTATCCCGTTGGGACGCAGGTCGAGGGGAAAGTCGTTAATATCACGGATTATGGCGTTTTTGTTGAACTGGAAGAAGGAATCGAGGGACTGGTCCATATCTCTGAGATGACCTGGGGCAAAAAGATGAGGCACCCCTCTAAGATTGTCCGGGTAGGCGATGTGGTCAAGGTCATGGTCCTCGATTGTGATCCTGTCAAAAGGAGAATCTCCCTCGGGATGAAACAGGTTGAACCCAATCCCTGGGAGGTCATAGCTGAAAGGTATCTTCCCGGCATGCGGGTGAAGGGCAAAGTGAAGACCATCACGGATTTCGGAATCTTTATCGGCGTTGGAGAAGGGATAGACGGATTGGTTCATGTCTCGGAGATGTCTTGGACCAAAAAGATCAAACATCCCGCTGATCTCTTTAAGAAAGGGCAGGAGGTTGAAGCCGTTGTCCTGAGTGTTGATCCTAAAAATGAACGCTTATCCCTTGGAATCAAACAGCTCACCTCGGATCCCTGGAAAGAAGTCCACCGGCGCTACCAAAGAGGCGAGGTGGTTCAGGGAAAAGTGACCAATGTGACCGATTTCGGGGCTTTCATCGAGCTGGAGGAAGGCATTGAGGGGTTGGTTCACGTTTCCGAAATCAGTAAGGAAAAGGTTGAGAAACCTTCCAATGTCCTCAAGCCTGGTGACATGGTTTCTGCCATCGTTCTTCACGTAGACCCCCAGGAGCGGCGGATTGGATTAAGCCTGAAAGGATTAAAAGATAGGATGGAGAAACAGGAGATCGAACGATATATGTCGAATCAAGGATCCGCCACCCATAGCCTCGGAGCACTGATCCAGGAGAAAATCGAGCAACGGCGGGGAGAGTCCTCCGATAAGAATGAAGGCGATTAACACCTTCCCTATCACAAGGCAGACAATCAGGGGATTCACATACCCTCACTCAACCTTTTTCACATAAATATCTTTCACGACTTCATGGTCTAAAGCAAGGGTTGTCTCTCCAATCTGAAGCACATAGGAGGGATTTTTCTGGTGCATTCTGAGAATGCTTCCAGGAACAATTCCTAAAGAACTCAAACGATCGAGTCTCTGATGGGATCGAGGAGCAATGAAGACAATCCGTCCCCTCTCTCCCAGTCCAAGTTCCTCAAGAGGGATGACTAAGGGCTTCATTTCCCTTTTAAACTTAGCACAACAATCTCCTCTGGGAATCGGTTTTCCATGGATGCAGGTAGGAGGATGACCGAGAAAGGTACAGACGCTTTCAGTCACCCCTGGACTTAAAATGTGTTCTAATTTGCAGGCTTCTTCTTCTACCTCCTCTTCAGACATTTCAAAGATCTCCGAGAGGAGTCTTTCGGTCAGTCGGTGGCGCCGAATGATCTCCCTGGCTTTCTCCTCTCCGCGTTCTTTTAGAATGACCCGATTCCCCTCCATCTCAAAAAGACCATCTTTAATCATCATTCGCAAGATGGAACGTGCTTCCTCATCCTTTGTTTCTGCAAGCAGCTGGTTTAGATCCGAGACCCCTCTTTCCCTTAAGGTCCAGATCAGTTCGAGAAGCTCGTCCACTCGATCCGTCTCAATGTTCATCATCACCCCCCACCTTTTTCGGTGAGGCCCTTTGGGATCATTGGCATTCATATTCATGGTTTGATCTTCCTCCAAAGTGTTTTGAGAAAATCGATGATCGCCGACCGTTCCTTATAAGAATAACCGCAATGGGGACAACAAAGCAGGTTACAATCTTTGGAGAGGAGACACCCGGCACAGGCCATCTTCTCCTCTGAGAAGAGTTTCCCGCAAAGGGGGCATTGATGAGACACCTCTTTTTCCATTTCAAAGTCCCAGAAGTCTCAAGAATAGATTTAGCATTCCCCCTACGCCAAAGGCAATGGGAAAGATGACGGCGGTGATCATGAGGCTTTTTCGCCATCCCCGCTCTTTCACCATCATGAAGAGTTGAGCAATACAAGGGATAAAGAGAGTAATCGTGACCAGACTCACCAGAATCTGTCCCTCATTCAATTGACCCTCTTTGGCAAGGACATAGAGGCCAGCGGCTCCGTAATCCCTTCGGAGAAACCCAACGATGAACGCTTCCGTTGCTTTTGCTGGAAGACCTAAAAAATGGACAATCAGAGGGGTTGAAACCTTTTCCAGAAGGTTCAATGCTCCAGTCTGATGAAAGATGAAGAGGAGGAGAGTGCCAAGGATGAAGAGGGGAACGGCTTCTTTGAGATACCATTCGATCCGGGCAAGGGTTTTGACAACGATATTAGAAAATTGAGGGATTCGCAGAGGGGGAAGTTCAAGGATGAAGTCAGACCCTTTCCCGGGAAGCACTTTAGCGGCGAGATAACCGACCAGGACAATGATCCCCCCGATGAGAGAGATCCAGATCAAAAGGTAATATATCGGAAGCCCTGAAAACATTCCAAGGATTACTCCGAGTTGGGCAGAACAGGGGACGCCGAGGGCTAACAACAGGGTGACGATGATTCGGTCCTTTTCTGTGTCGAGGATTCGAGTCGTCATGGTAGCCATTGTATCACAGCCCAGTCCTAACACCATCGGCAAGACAGCCTTGCCGTTAAGCCCCATCTTTTTAAATAGGGCATTTGTCATGACGGCTAACCGAGGCAGATACCCTGAATCCTCCATCAAACCAAAGATCAGAAAGAAACAACCGACAATGGGAAGCACAATGGCAATGGCATAGGTTAGAGCCATAGTGAAGATTCCATAAGGACCAACCAGTAGCTCCTGAAGCCATGGAATGGGAATCAGGGATTGAATACCTCTGGTTAAAGGGGGTAGAAGCCATTCGCCGAAAAGGGTTTCCTCAAGAAAATCCACACTGATCTGGGCGCCAAAAACGCCAACAAACTGGTAGGTGACATAGAGAATCAACAATAGAATTGGGATCCCCCAAATGGGATGGATCATCCAGTTTCCCAGAGAGGTAGCAAAAGTCAGGGAGGGGCGTCCGGTTGATTTTAATACCTGAGAGAGAAGTTCATCCACCTTTCGAAGGCGAGCCTGATTAATCAGGTAACCCACAGGTTCAGCAAAATGGGCTTGGGTTTCTCGACAGATTGTTTCGATTTTGGTGATGGCTTGATCTGATAGATTCTGATGTAACCATTCCGAGAGACTTTCATCGCCTGACAATAACATCACTGCAAGAGAACGCCCTGAGAGAGGAAGGGGGGTTGGAAGAAGAGAAAGAATACGTGAAATCCCTTCTTCGATGGCTTCCGGGTAATGAATGGAGATGGAGGCTGAAAGACTCTTCCGAAAATGGGTTGGAATCTTTTGGAGACCTTTCTTCCGGGTAGCCACGGCTTTCAGGACAGGCATGCCAAGGAGTTTCGATAGGTTTTCAAGATGGATCTCAATGCCTCTACTTTTCGCTTCGTCCCACATATTGAGGATCACAAGAAAAGGAAGGTTCATCTCAAGAAGCTGGAGTGAGATGAGCAATCCCCTGCGAAGATTTTTGGCGTCTATGACCTGAACGAGATGGGCAGAAGGTTCCTGGAGAAGGATGTCACGAGTGACCTTCTCATCTTCAGACATTGGAATGAGGGAGTTAACCCCTGGGGTATCAATCACTTTAAATTTTTTCCCATGGGCTGTCATGGAGCCGCTTGCCACTTCAACGGTTGTCCCGGGGTAGTTGGAAACCGTGACATACTTCCCGGTAAGGTAGTTGAAGATGACAGATTTTCCTACGTTAGGATTCCCCAGGAGAATCAGTTTCTCACCCTCAAGTTCTTTCGAGGTGGGTTTCGTTGGACAAGATTCCATTATCTCTTGCTCCTCTTAAGGTCCTTTTTCGAGGTGCACGAACCACAGTACCCGTAGAGTTCCATCCGATGTTGGAAGATGCTGAATCCATAACGTTTAGCAATCTTGTTCTGCAGGGACTCCATCGCCTCTTCTTTAAATTCGATTATCTTTCCGCACCGGAGACAGATGAGGTGATCGTGATGGGTTCCCTCCGGGTTGGGTTCATAGCGGGTCTCTCCATCGGCAAATTTCCGTTGGACAGCAAGCCCTAATCGGGTGAGGAGCTTTAGAGTCCGGTAAACAGTAGTATAGCCGATCTTAGGATTAACCTTTGTAACCCGGGCATAGATTTCAGCAAGGTTCTGATGCCCGGCGGAATGGAGAAAAACGTCAAGGATTTCTGACCGCTGGCGGGTGGATTTGAGGCCTTCTTTGGAGATCATCTTTTTAAATCGGTTGGATTCCATCGCATCCATTTTTGAAAATGAAATTCAATTTCATTTTAAGGGATTTGTTTCCCTTTGTCAAGAGGGGCCTCCATTGACCCGGGTGGCAATCTCTGTTAAACATAATTTATGGAATCGATGTCTTCTTCCCTGATTTCCACAGGTTTCGAAAAGATCGTGACCCATAATGATTTTGACGGAATCGTGAGCGCTGCGATCTGCGCGAAGGTCTTGGATATAGGAAAGATTCTGTTCGCTGGGCCTCTAACTATCCTTCGGTCTCAGATTACCATCACTGAAAAAGATGTGGTCTGCGACCTTCCTTACCCGCTCCAATGCGGGCTATGGTTTGATCATCACGAAGGAAACCTCCAGGATCTGGAATATCGGAAGATCGACCCCAAGTCGATTCCAGGACGGTTTGATTTGAAATTGAGTTGCAGCCGGGTTGTCTTTGAATATTTTTCCGAAAGGGGGACCTTACCTCCCTACTTTAAGAATGCCGTCGAGGAAGCGGATATGATCGATGGATTCACTTATTCCTCCATCGAGGAGTGGCGTAGGGAGACCCCTGGAAAAATCATCGACCTGACGTTGAAGACCAACTTTTCCTCCCAGGACGAACAGAAGGACTACATGAGAAATCTCATCCGTGAGCTCCGGGACCGACCCATTGAAGAGGTGGCGCAGCTTGACTTTGTTCAAAAAAGGTTAAAGCAGTATCGAGTGGAAGAGGGCAGGATGTTAAAAATCATCCAAGATGCCTCAACCTTTCTTGAACAGGACCTCCAACGAGAAGTGGTCATCATTGACCTCACACCCTATCAACGTCGTCCCCATCTCATAAAAAACCTGGCCCTCCTTGTCTATCCCGAGGCAAAAGGAATTTTAGAGGTCTATAATTTGACCGAACGGGGTGTGAAGAGCAATCATCTCAGTTTCTCCATGTCCCTCTCGATCGGTGGGAATAAGGCCGATAAAAAAAAGAATATTGGAGAAATTATGAGAACTCTGAATATCGGAGATGGCCATCCAGGAGCAGCCTCCGGCCAGGTGCGTTGCCAATCGAAACAAGAGATGCTCAAGAAAAAGAAAGAGATGCTCAACCAGATTTTTAAACTCTGGTCCGCTCAGTGAAGGGGCTCCTTCTATTCTTCTTATTTCTCCCAATCTAATCGGATTTCATTGAATACTCATTCACCTCGTCAAGAACCCAGCTTATCATACTCCTTAAAAAACTTTCCCTTTTCATTAAAACTGCAAACGGTCTTTAGGTTTCCAGTCTATCCCGTGCTTCTAATACTAAACGGCGGGTATGGTATTCGTTGAATTTGCAATTTTCTATCTCCTTCAGTATAAGACCCTGAAGGTTTCGCCGTGGGAAATGGTGCCATTAAAATTCAATAGGAAAGACTTTTTCTCAACTTGACTTTTCCTCACCCTTTCATTGCTAAGGTTTTTCCCCTCATACAGGAAGTTTAGCCTCTACACCTTCGGCGTGTCCACTCCTAATGGGTCGCAGTATAGCGTATTATTTAGGTTTGATAATCATATAAAAGGCACCTTCTGAGCCTATCACAGAATGTGGTAGTCTTGGGCAAAGAGACGAATCTAAACCCAAGGAGGTGCCTTATGGAAAAATTATACTCGGGAATTGATCTTCATGGCAACAACAATTATTTGGCAGTAGTGGGGGGCAATGGGAGGAAGATATTTCACAAGAAGCTTTCGAA
>CALLAL010000034.1 GCA_938002255.1 uncultured bacterium | reverse complement strand
AATAGCCAAGCCCCATCGGGGGCTTTCTTTCCTGATACCGGATAGGGAGATAACTTGAAGAATCGGGGATTCCTGGTTTAAAAAATCTCTCTAAATTCTCAAGGGCTGTTATGTCCATTTTTTCTATATCGGGATTTGGGGCCCCTGGTTTGTAACCCCTCAGTTAAAGAAATAAAAAAGGGTTGGTAGGTTGCTTCGGAAAAACCTTGAAGCGTAACCTCTGTTCGTCAAACGACCCAATCTGATTTAAAAAAATCCGATTCAAAGGGCATAAGCGCCCCGATGAGGGTAACCTTTGATAACCGCTATTCAAGGTTTTGGAGGGGGAACGTTCCAACCCTTTTAAACCGAAAACACCCCATCACTGAGGGATTACCTTGGTTTGAAAATTTTGGTGGGAAAACCGCTTCACCCTTCTTGTTTCTTGCCAGTTGTGAACAGGGACGTTTCCGCATGGGCTCAAAGGATTGACATTTCCCCTTGTAACCTGCTATTTTCCCTTTTATCCCATAAGAGCAGGGAGTTTCCAAATGGCTGAGCGAGATCCCATTGACCTGATCAAAGAACAACTGAACCAATGGGAGGGATTAACCGGTCTTCATGCGGATCACGACCACTTTAAGCAATGGCAAACCGAGACCCGAACGATTCTCGAAAAGGCATTCCCTTCCAAATCGACCCATCTCCAAAATTTTACCGCCCTTCGCTTTCGGGAGGTCAGTGTTAAGACCTTCGATTCACCCGAGATCGTTAAAATCAATTCTGCACGCTATAAAAGGGACCTCGATCAAGCAAAAAATATTCTTCTTTCTGCCATTAAAGAGTTGACCCTGGATCGAACCCTCTTCAAAAAAATTCAAACTTCCCCTAAGACCGTGGAGGTTTCCCTTAAGGGCGAATATTTCATTTCAAGTGGGATCACCGATCCTGAGATGAGAAAAGCCATTGAACTTGCCTTTGAAGGGAGTGGATGGACTTCCACGGTTGACAGGGAAACCTTTCAGGCTGGAGAGTTCCTGGATCAACGCCTTGAGCAGATCCGACGAAGCAGAATAGCGATCTGTGATCTTTCTTCCTCTCAACCAGAGGAAACGTTTATGGAACTTGGGATGGCTATCGGTATGGGAAAAGAGGTGGTGATGATCTATCCAAAGGGACACAGACTCCCTGAACCTCTGCGAAAACTTCCGGGGATCGAATATGACTCTTTCCTAGATCTTACGAAAAAATTGAAAAAAAGAGTTGGATGAGTCCTCCTCTGAGGGCTATCTTTTCTTGACAAATGAGCGTTGTTTCAGTATAAGGTTTTTGTATACAGTATTCAAAATAGGATGAGAAGGTGATTCTAATGGAAGAAGCCAATCTGTTTAAGAACCTCACAGTCTTAAGCCTGGAACAAGCTACCGTACTACCTTATTTGACCCTTCGTCTTGCTGAGGATGGAGCCAATATAATCCGGATGGAACATCCAATCTATGGAGATCCCAACCGCCGGGTTGGCGATGATGTTTTAAAAGAGGATCGGATGTTCTCTTACTTTCTTCCTATTAATGCTGGCAAGAAAGCGATCACTCTCGATTTGGGGACACCCGAAGGGCAGGAGATTTTGAGGAAGCTGATCCTCCAACTAAAGGTTGATATCTTTGCGACCAATCAACTCCCGAGAAATTATGCCAAACTTGGAATCGACTATGAAACCCTCAGGCAGATTAAAGAAGATATCATCTGGCTTGGAATGACCGGTTTTGGGCCCCAGAGCAATGAAGCCGCTTACGATCCAATCCTCCAGGCCCGTGGAGGCTTGATGGAACTAACCGGAGAGAAAGGAGGAAGTCCTCAGGTCATGGGCATTCCCCTGCCCGATATGGGCGCCAGCGAGCATGGCTATGGACTCCTGATGAAAGCCCTCTACAAAAGAGCGGTGACCGGAAAAGGAAGTCGGATTGATCTTTCCATGTTTGAAAGCACCACCTCCTGGTTAACTCAACCCATCACGCATACTGTCACCTTCAGGAAGAGAGTAACCCGAAGGGGAAACACCCACGAATTTTTTGCCCCAGTGTCTGTCTATCAAACCAAAGATGGCTACGCCTATATCGCTATCGGAAATGACAAACAGTGGGAGACGATGACCAAGATTCCCGGATTCGAATCTCTTTATAAAAAAGAATATGAACGGAATGCAGGCCGGATTGCAGAGGTAAACCATTTGAATGAAAGGATCAATGCCATCACAAAGCAATTTACGACCCAGGAATTAATTGATCTGTTCAATAAAGCGACCATTCCGATTTCAAAGGTGAATACGATTGAAGAGGTAGTGGAAGACCCTCTGGTCAAACCCAATCTCATACGCTGCAAAGATCCCAAAACAGGTTTGGAAGTCACCCTGGCTCCCCCTCCCTATATGACCCCCTATCTCCAATCCACCGGAAAGTGGCTAAGCTTTCCTCCACGATTTGGA
The DNA here is from genome assembly GCA_938002255.1 of uncultured bacterium. Classification (GTDB taxonomy): domain Bacteria; phylum Desulfobacterota; class BSN033; order BSN033; family UBA1163; genus RBG-16-49-23. The sequence continues at coordinate 96,326 of CALLAL010000034.1, read as the reverse complement.
GAACATAATGAAGAGATCTATGGAGGCGTTTTAGGATACAGCACGGACCAACTTAAGGCATTAAAGGAGAAGAATATCATTTAAAAAATGTTTTGAGTTCAGAGGCTGGAAAAAATAATACGCCGAACACTCAACTTATGATCCCAAACAGGTACGATGAAAGGAGTAACCCATGGCCCTTGATTTTTCGTTTACCGAGGAGCAAGAGTTTTTCAGGCAGACGGTTCGCGATGCTGTCAATCGGTTGATTATGCCGAGGGTGAAGGAACTCGATGAAAAGGAGGAATTTCCATGGGATCTCTGGAAAGAGTTTGCCAGTCTTGGATATCTTGGCCTGAGGCATAAGGAGGAATATGGGGGGATGGAGACCGATACGATTACCCAGATGATTTTCTATGAAGAACTGGCCAGAGGGTCCTGTGGGTTCGCCATGTCGGTCATCATGCAGATCCTGATGGGAACTTATTTCATCGCTCGGTTTGGAAACGAGGAGATCAAACAGAGGATTCTGGTCCCTGCGATCAAAGGGGAAAAGATCGGTACCATCTGTTTTACTGAAGACCAATCAGGTTCGGACCTTGGAGGGACTCGAACACTGGCGACCAAAGTGGATGGAGGGTGGCGGTTGAATGGGAGAAAACAGTGGATCACCAATGGACCTATTGCTGATTTTGCGACAGTGATGGCAACCGTTGATCCAAAGTTGGGGCTCAAAGGGCTTAATTTCTATCTCGTTGAAAGGAAAACCGAAAATCGAGACGGGTTTGTTTCTGGACAGCGGCTCCACAAATTGGGCTCCCGTTGTTCAGTGACAGGTGAATTGGTCTTAGATAACGTCTTTGTGCCGGACGAGAACTTTCTTGGCGAAGAGATCGGAAAGGGAGTCCAATATGCCGGTGAAATTCTGAACGAAGTTCGGGTCATGACCGGGATGAATGCGCTGGCTATTGCTAAAGAGGCGATGGAGGATGCCAAGCAATATGCTAACAATCGGATCGCCTTCGGAAATCCGATCAGCAAATATCAGTTGATCCGTGAAAAATTTGCTAAATACTGGGCCTGGTATGAGGCTTCACGGACCTTTTTATATCGATGTGCCTGGATGATCCAGAATAACATCCCCTGTATCAATGAATGTATGCTGGCCAAATATCATGCTACAGAGATGTGTATGTATGCCGTGGAGGAGGCAATGAGGATTTACGGTGGAAATGCCTTTTGCAGTGAGTACCCTGTCCAGCGGTTCTGGAGAGATGCAAAATTCTTGCTCTACGGCGGAGGGACGCACGAAGTGCTTTGTGACTATTTGGGAAGAGTATATTGCAAAGATTAAAAAGCTGTGAGGTAAAAGAAAGGAACGGAATCGGATTGTTCGGAGGTCCAAATGGAAATTTATGTTCTTGTGAAGCAGGTTCCTGATCCTGAGGCAATCGTTAAAGTCAAATCGGATTCGGAATTGGAAATAGAGAATAAGTATTTCACGAACTTTTTTGATGAGATTGCTGTTGAGGCAGGTCTGAAATTGAAGGAAAAGTTCGGAGGCAAAGTAACCGTTCTCACCCTCGATCATCGAAGGGTGGATGCCTTGAGAAGAGGAATCTCCATGGGAGCGGATGAGGCCGTCCAAATCACCGATCCTGCGCTGGAGGGTTCTGATCCTTTTGCTGTAGCCAGAACTCTTTCTGCTTACCTTCAAAATAAACCATTTGACCTCATTTTCACCGGCAGACAGGCGATGGATGATGATGCTGGCATTGTCGGGCCTGCGGTGGCTGAATGTCTCGGGATTCCCCATATCCACTCGATCATCGGTCTTGAGGTGGATGCTCAGAAGAAAGAGGCAAGGGTGGTTCGGGAGGTGGAGAACGGGAAAGAAGTTTTAATATGCCCCTTACCGGCGCTCTTTACCTGTCAGAAAGGGCTCCATTCCCCTCGGATTCCCCTGGTGATGAATGTCATGAAGGCGATGAAGGCACAAATCAAGAAGGTCGATCTTGCCTCTTTGGGACTATCCCCAACAGAGGTAGGAGCTCAAGCCTCAACAATAAAGATTCAAAAATATCTCCCTCCACCTAAGCGACCTCCGGTCAAGATCATTAAAGAAGATTTTCCTGAGAATGTGAAGACGTTGATTAAGCTTTTGAGGGAAGAAGCGAAAGTCATCTGATCATCAAGTATGGGGTTCAGCATACAAGGTTCTGGGATGGGAAAAGAGATATCGAACTTTGGGCGATATGATTCCAAATGAATCGAAAGGAAGGACTATGCCAAACGGAATCTGGGTGTTGGTCGAACATCAAGATGGAAAAGTTAAAAAAATTTCTTTGGAGCTCCTTTCTGCAGGGATCGAATTTTCAAAAAAGACGGGGCAGGAAGTTGGAGCGGTTCTTCTCGGGAGCGGATTGGAGGAAGCCGTCAACAGTCTGACCCCTTATGCGGATAAGATCTATTGGATCAATGACACCCTTTTTATTCCCTATACCTCAGAGGCTTATCTTGCTGGGATTGTACCACTTGTCAAAGAACATCAGCCTTCCATCCTTTTAGGCGGAGCCACTTCCACAGGAAAAGACCTCTTTCCAAGGTTAGCCATGCATCTCCAGACCGGGTATGTGCCCGATTGCACAGGACTATCGATTGAAGAGAATGGAAAACTCACCGCCCTTCGACCACTCTTTGGCGGAAAAGTCTTTGCCGAAGTAGGGTTTTCAGAAGTGCGACCTCAGATGGCAACCGTGAGAAATAATGTTTTTCTCATTAAAGAACATCCTGATCGCTCAGCTCAGATCATTTCCATCACCCCTTCGATGGATTCCTCTTTATTGAAGAAGAAGGTGGTTGGCTTTGAGAAAGCAGAGGGGACAAAACTCGATATCACGGAAGCGGATATTGTTGTGGCGGCAGGCAGAGGAATCAAAGCTCCAGAGCATTTTAAGCTGATTGAGGATCTGGCAGACGTTCTCAATGCTTCGGTGGGAACGACACGAGCCACTGTGGATGAGGGATGGAGAGATCTCAAGGATCAGATTGGAAAGAGCGGAAAAAATATCTCGGCTAAACTCTATATGGCCTTTGGTATCTCAGGAGCCATTCACCATGTCTTAGGCATTGGGACTTGTAAAACAGTTGTTGCGGTGGATACAGACCCCAATGCTCTCATTTTTAATTACGCTGATTATGGCATTGTAGGAGATCTTTTCCAGATCGTTCCTGCTTTGACTGAAGAGTTAAAAAAGGTATTGGCGGCAGACCGTTAATCTTGTGAATCATCCCGTGGATTCTTCACAACAAGGCAAGGCTATCGGATAGGGCGAAGCCCTGGGGAGTAGGGGAGAGGTGATCGTGTTGAATCAAGAGGAATCCTTCTGCTTTTAATCTTCTCAAGATTTCCTTCTTTTCCATCCAGAGATCGAAGGCATACCGATCCTTAAAATGATCAAAATGAATTCCCTTTTTTGTTCGAAAACCGAAGTAGAGTGCTTCCAACCGGAGCTGCTCCAGCGTCAAGGTCTCTTTTCCTTCTATGGGAAGATTTCCTCTTTGGATTTCATCGAGATATTGAGCGAGGGAACGATGATTCCACCATCGCTGATGCCCGTCAAAGGAGTGAGCCGACGGACCGAGACCGAGATAGGGTGAATGATCCCAGTATTTTTGATTATGTTTGGAAGTATGTTCCATTCCTCTTGCAAAGTTCGACACCTCGTAATGGATATAACCGGCTTCGCTCAGAACATTCGAAGTCTCAATGAAAAATTGGTGAGTCAGATCATCCCCTGGGGCATGGAATTCTCTTGCCTGGAATCTTCTTCCCAGAGGTGTTTCGGGCTCGAAGGTCAATTGATAGCAGGAGAGATGTTCCGGTGAAAAGTCGAGAGCCTGCCTCAGGGTTTGGAGCCATGAATCCATCTCCTGACCGGGGACACCGTAAATCAGATCAAACCCTATATTATTGAATTTTACTTTTCTTGACGCCTCGATGGCTGAAATGACCTGGTTCAGAGAATGTCTTCTCCCAAGAAACCTTAGCACTCTCTCATCAAAAGACTGGATCCCGATATTGAGGCGATTGATTCCGATCCCACGGATAGATTCAAGAAGGACAGGATTGAGATCTGCCGGGTTAGCCTCCATCGTTATCTCAGGGGTTGAAGTCAGATGAAAGTTTTTTCTTACTTCCATCAGGATACTTTCCAATTGTTTAGGAGTCAGCAGGGAAGGAGTTCCGCCACCCAGGTAGATTGTATCAAAGCGTTTAAATCGGTGGGAGTGCCTTTCCATTTCCTTGAAAAGGCCATTTAAGAAATAGGGAATGAGTGAGACAGAGGTGGAAGAATAGAAATCACAATAGGGGCATTTGCTCAAGCAGAAGGGAATGTGGATGTAAAGGCCAGGTGTTTTTATAACGTTTAGGGTGTTCATGGAGTTCCTTAAGTTTATTGGGTGGAGTTGAAACCCAATATATTTTTCTATACTCTGTTGGCTGAGCCCTTTGCCCTATGGGTTTAACTGTCGGTGTCCGATTTCAACACGGCTAAGAAAGCACTCTGGGGGATGGAGACCGAGCCGATCATCTTCATCCGTTTTTTACCTTTCTTCTGTTTTTCGAGGAGTTTTCGCTTTCGGGTGATGTCTCCCCCATAGCACTTTGCTGTCACATCCTTGCGAAAAGGAGAGATGGTCGTGCGGGCGATGATCTCTCCGCCAATAGCGCCCTGGATCGCTACCTTAAACATCTGGCGGGGGATCTCTTCTTTCAGTTTTTCGCAAACCCCTAAAGCCCGGGGCCGGGCTTGATCGCGATGGACAATTTGTGACAGAGCATCGACCTTTTCGCCGTTGACCAGGATGTCAACCAGAACCAGGTTGCTTTCTCGGTAGTCGAGGACATCATAATCAAAGGATCCGTAGCCCTGAGTGATCGATTTGAACCGATTATAAAAATCATAGATCACCTCAGCAAGAGGCATCTCATAAATCAACTCCACTCTTCCAGGGCCAAGATAGTTCAGCTTCGAATTTTCACCCCGCTTCTCCATACAGAGCTTCATCACTGCGCCCAGGTATCTTTCAGGCAGGATCAGGGTGGCACGAATGTAAGGTTCTTCTCCTCTTTCGATGGAGCCAGGATCTGGATAGTGGGCAGGGTTATCAACATAGACGGTGCTTCCATCCTTCAGGGTGAATCGGTAACGAACACTCGGAACAGAAAGGATGATGGAGAGATCATATTCCCGTTCCAATCTTTCCTGAACAATTTCAAGATGGAGAAGGCCTAAAAAACCGCACCGGAATCCCTGCCCAAGGGCAATGGATGAATCTTTCTGATAGACAAAAGCCGCATCATTGAGTTTATACTTTTCAAGGGCAACCGCAAGGTCCTCATAATCTTCCGGAGCAATGGGATAAATGGATGAGAAGACGACGGGCTTAAATTCCTTGAAACCGGGAAGGGGGGCATCGCAGGGCTGATCGTCGAGTGTGATCGTATCGCCGATATGGACATCGGAAACGGTCTTAACCCCTGCCAAGATATAGCCGACCTCACCCGCAGAGAGACGGTCCCGTTTTTGTCGGGTGAGGAGAAATCGTCCAACCTCTTCAACCTTATAGACCGCCTGATTCGACATAAAGCGGATGATCTCTCCAGCTTTTACCGTTCCATCGAAGAGCCGGCAATGGATGACCGTACCTCGAAAGGGATCGTATTGGGCATCAAAAATCAATGCGGCCAGCGGTGAATCTGGTTTGCCTTTTGGGGGAGGAATTCTACAGACAATGGCTTCTATGATCTCTTCAATCCCTATACCTTCCTTGGCCGAACATTTAAGGGCGCTGAAGGGGTCAAGCCCTAATTCCGAATCGATCTGTTCGAGCACCCGATCCACATCTGCGGTAGGAAGATCGATTTTATTGATGACCGGGATGATTTCAAGGTTGTTTTCCATCGCCAGATAGAGGTTTGCAAGGGTTTGAGCCTGCACGCCCTGGGCCGCATCGATTAAAAGGAGGACGCCCTCACAAGAGGCAAGAGCACGAGAGACTTCATACGAGAAGTCCACATGACCGGGCGTGTCGATGAGATTGAGAAGATAGTCCTCTCCATCCTGAGCTTGATAGGGAAGGGAAATCGCCTGGCTCTTGATGGTGATTCCGCGCTCTCGTTCGATCTCCATTGTATCCAGGATCTGGTCTTTAAAATTTCGCTCATCCACCATGCCCGTATATTGAATGAGCCGATCCGCCAGGGTCGATTTCCCATGATCAATATGGGCAATGATGCTGAAATTCCGGATATGTTTCATGAGAGATCACTTTGGAAATATTGATTCTTTGTCAGCATGGAAATGGGTTGATCCCATTGAGAAGCCTTTTGGGAACGATCTCTGTTCATTCAAATCTATTTTAACCAAAAACCTTCATCCCTAGCAAAGAAGGGGGCGTGGTTAGAGGTGAAGGCTGGAGGAGTTCTTCGCACAATCGGTGAAATGGCAGGATGCCTTTTCAATTCCTTGTCCAGAAATTGTCGGACCAAGGGTCGGCTCCAGCCTTTGGGATGATGAAAGCCGGTATAAAGGGAGAGGTCTCCTTCATAAAAGGGTTCTGTCTCGATCTGATGGGTTTCCGGTCCATAGACCGGCATGTTGAAAATGGCAAGGTTCAGGAAATCGATGCACTCCTGATGCCTTACCACAAACTGAAGCGTTTTTCTCGCTTCCTTCTGTCCTTCCGGAGGAGTCCCAAACAGGAGATAGAGATAGGTTGCAATTCCTGCCCTCTTTAGATTTCTTAAAGCAAGGGAAGCTTCTTTAAGATCAATCCCCTTTTGAAGAGCGTCGAGCACTTTCTGGTCTCCTGACTCCAGCCCCAGTTTTAACATTACGCATCCGGATTGCCTTAAAGCAAGACAGAAATCCGGATCGGTGAGGTGGGAGGTGAATCTTGCAAAGCCATACCATGGGACTCCCAAAGGATGTTTGATCATGGCTTGCATCAAGGACGGAGGGAGAGCATTGTCCAGTAAATGGATGAGAACCGGTTGATGTTTTAATATAAGTTGAGAAAGGTCCTGAATGATCAGGTTTGGAGTCAAGGCGTGATAAGCATTGCCTTCGGCCCGTTCAGGGCAGAATGAGCATTGATTCCAGTAGCATCCTCTGGAGGCACTATAGGGAAGAATAAAGCCAGGAGCAAAGTAATCTTTCAGAGGAAAGGAATCATAAACGGGCGGATAGATGATATTTGCTACTTTCTCTATCCCTGTCAGCCTGAGCAAAGGGACCTCTCCTGGTCCATCTACAAGATGATCCACTAAACTTTCAAAGGGATTTTGCCAGTGAGGTCTTCTCATCCATGAAGTGACTAGCCCTCCTCCCAGGACCAATTTGATCTCTGGCCATTCACGCTTCAGGAAACCGACCATGGCGAAGGTGCAGAGAGCCTGACTTAAGTAGTTGAGCGAAAAACCGACCAAGGGGGGTGACTCTTTTTCAATCAGTTTGGTGAGCCGTTCCTTAAAGTAAGGATAGAAGGGATTTTCCTCAGGACGCTCAGCGACCCTGATCAGATCCTGGCTTCTTACAGGAGAGAGAACGTTATGTTCGTAATTCACCAGACTCAGTCGCACTCTATATGGGTGTGTGGTCATCGCAAGAAGTCGGTTTAGATCCAGGATGGTCCGCCGATAATGGTCCTGGTTTTTATAAGCGATCCAACCCCTCAATGAATCGAGATGTTTTGGAAGATGGCAAAGGGCTCGGAGGGTCCAGGTATCCGAAGCGGAAGGAGAGGATGTCAATAAATTTAAGAGACCTTCGATATTGGCGTCAAGTACTCTTGGTTTTAATTCATATGGGTGGAGGAGCCCGGATAATTTTGCAATCCCTGCTGGAGGTTCGCTCGGTTTGGAAATCGGAGGATGAATCAAGAAGAGGATGGACAATTTTCAATTACTCCAGCAGGCTACGGATCACTTTCATATTCTTCAAATCTTCCACCGTATCATTTCTTGGAGTCTCCATAATGCCAGGAAGGTGTGTTAATTGCGGATGGTTGATTAAATATCGGAATCCCTCCAGACCTATATAACCCTCACCAATGTGCCAATGCCTATCCTTTCTTGAGCCCAGAGGAGTTTTGGAATCATTGAGGTGAAGAAGGTGGAGTTTCCTCAAGCCGACCATTTGATCAAATGATTCGAGAGTTCGATCAATTCCTTCTTGGTTCGAAAGATCATATCCCGCTTCAAAGGCATGAGCAACGTCAAGACAGATTCCTATCCTCTCCTTTGCATCAATCCCTTTGATGATTTTTTTAATTTGACTAAACTCATAACCAATTTCTGATCCCTGACCGGCCGTGTTTTCAAGCAGGAGGATGATGGTGTTTCTTACTCGATCGAATGCCTGATTGATGGCCTCTATGACAGCCTCGATCGCTTCCTCTTCGGAAGAATCCAGGCGATGACCGATATGACTAATCAGATATGGAACCCCTAACTGCTCAGCCCTTTCGAGATCAATCACAACGGAGTCGATAGAAGGGCGATAAAATTTTGACTTCTTTGAGGCGAGGTTTGGGAGGTAAGGGAGATGAAGGAAGACGGGGGAGAGAATGGAGGCTTGAATAGCCTTTCGAAAGCTCTTCACTTCATTTTGGTCCAGAGGATCATACCTCCATCCTCTCGGGTTCCTGGAGAAGAATTGAATCGTCTCACATTCCCGAATGTTTGCCCTTTCCAGGATCTTGGAAAACCCTCCGGCAATAGAAATATGAAAACCAAATCTCATATTTAAATTCTTTTCCAGAAGAAATCCCTTAAAGCTTGAAAGAGTAGAATATTCAAAACGACTGGTGTCTGTCAAGTTTTTCATAAAACGTTTTAAGAACCCTCTTTTTGTTTAGTTTCCCGATGGGGAAAAAATTAAACATAATTTTACAATTATCTTTTATTTTCAATATGTTTTAAATCCATTACCTCTTTTTCATTTAAATCAAAAAAGATTTTCGGATTTTTTACACAGCTCCCGTAATCCCTCAGTGATGGGGTGTTTTCGGTTTAAAAGGGTTGGAACGTTCCTCCTCCAAAACCTTGAATAGCGGTTATAAAAGGGGTTACCCCCATCAGGGCCCTCATGCCCTTTGAATCGGATTTTTTTGAATCAGATTGGGTCGTTTTAACGAACAGAGGTTTCGCGCTTCAAGGTTTTTCCGAAGCAACCTCCCACCCCTTTTTTATTTCTTTAACTGAGGGGTTACACAGCCCCCCTTTTTTTTACTTGACAAATTAAATAGGTTGTTCTATTGATTAGTGGCTAATTAAATATTTCACAAAGTTAAAATCCAATATGGCGAGCTTCACAAGAATATTTTTTAAGAGGAATTGTCCAATTTTTAAAAGGAGAGGATCACGATGAGAATCACCATCAATGGCAGAGCTATTGAGACCGCCGAAGGTGCTACCATTTTAAAGATTGCCAAAGAAAATGGATTCCGCATCCCCACGCTGTGCCACATGGAGAGCCTCATTCCAACAGGCTTTTGCAGGATGTGTGTCGTTGAAGTCAATGGCCTTCAGAATCCTGTCACCGCCTGCAACACGCCAGCCGTGGATGGCATGGTGATCGAGACCGATACTCCAAAGATTCGGGAGATTAGAAAAGAAGTGCTGAAATTCATGTTAGTGAACCATCCTCTTGATTGTCCGGTGTGTGACAAGGGAGGAGAATGTGATCTCCAGGATTATGTCTATGAATATGGAATTGAAAAAGCGGAATACCAAGTCGAAATCAAACCGAAAGAATATCGAACCTATTCTACCTCTGCGATCAAGTATCATCCCAATCGATGCATTCTCTGCAGCCGCTGCATTCGGGCCTGCAGAGAGATTGCTGGCAGGGAGGTTCTTGATCTGATCGAAACCGGTTTTCGTGCAAGGGTCGAAGCCGTCAGACCAGAGAGATGCATCTCCTGCGGGGAATGTCTTGCCGCATGTCCTGTGGGAGCCCTCACCGAAAATGTGAGCTCCCTCAAAGGAAGGAAATGGCAGGCGAAACGGGTGACCACTGTATGTGGATATTGCGGAGTCGGCTGTTCTCTGGAAGTCAATGTTGTTCGCGATAAGCTTATTAAGGTCACCACACGAGAAGGATTAGGGACCAACCATGGAACCCTCTGTGTGAAGGGGAGGTTTGGTTTTGAATTTGTTCAGAGCCCTGAGAGGCTGAACACACCTCTCATCCGGGAAAATGGTGGGTTTCGAGAAGCAAGCTGGGATGAAGCCCTTACCTATATGACAGCCAAATTAAAGGAGATCAAAGAGAAAGACGGACCGGATAGCATTGCAGGTCTCGCCTCCGCAAGAGCCACTTGCGAGGAGAATTATCTCTTCCAAAAATTCATCCGTGCAGCAATCGGGACAAACAATATTGATCATTGCGCCCGTCTCTGACACTCCAGCACGGTGGTCGGTCTGGCCACCACCCTCGGTTCTGGAGCCATGACCAATTCGTTTGCAGATCTAAAGAAAGCAGACCTCTACCTGGTGACTGGGTCCAATACAACGGAAACGCATCCTGTCATTGGGATGCTCTTGAGACATCGTGCACGCTTCAATGGAGCCAAAATCATTGTGGTCGATCCAAGAAAGATTGATTTGGTCGAAGAGGCTTGCCTCCATCTTCAACCCAAACCCGGAGACGATATTGCTTGGTTAAACGGACTGGCTCATATCATCATCCAGGAGAAACTCTACAACAAACCTTTTATCGAACAGCATACAGAAGGATTTGAAGCCTTAAGGGAGAAAGTTTCCCATTACACGCCAGAGGTTGTTGAAGAAATCACAGGAATTCCCAAAGATCGGCTGATCCATGCAGCAAGGACATATGCCACAGCTAAAAACGCAGCCATCCTTTACTGTATGGGTATCACCCAACACTCCAAAGGAACGGATGCAGTCAAGGCAATCTCCAACCTTGCGCTACTCTGCGGTCAGATAGGAAAACCCGGAAGCGGTGTCAATCCCTTGAGAGGACAGAACAATGTGCAAGGAGCCTGCGACATGGGTTGCCTGCCGACGGTCTACCCAGGATATCAAGGAGTCGCTATAAAAGAGTTTAAAGATAAATTTGAGAGTGCATGGGGAGTTCCCCTCTCCGATAAACCAGGATTGACGGTTGTCGAAATGGGCGAGGCGGCTTATGAAGGAAAGATTAAAGCACTCTATATTATGGGAGAAAATCCCATGGTCACTGATCCAAACCTTTCGCATCTTAAAAAAGCCTATGGCAAATTAGAACTTCTGGTGGTTCAGGATATCTTCCTGACTGAAACAGGCAAGTTGGCCCATGTTGTCCTTCCCTCACGCAGCTTTCTTGAGAAGGATGGAACTTTTGTCAATACCGAGAGGATGGTTCAGAGGGTTAGAAAGGTGATTGGTGGACCTAAAGGTGCTCGCGCGGACTGGGAGATTCTCTGTGAACTCTCTTCACGATTCGGATATCCAATGGATTATCAAGATCCAGAAGAGATCTTCGAAGAGATCCGAAAAGTCACTCCCCAATATGCAGGAATTACTTATGCACGGCTTGAGTCCGGAGGTCTTCAATGGCCTTGTCCTGATACAACCCATCCGGGCACCCCTTTTCTTCACAAAGGAAGGATTGTAAGGGGAAAAGGGCTGTTTGTTCCAGTAGACCATACGCCTCCTCCAGAGGTTCCTGACAAAGATTTTCCGTTTATTATGAGTACAGGAAGAGATTATTACCATTATCACGCCGGCTCCATGACCAGAAAAGTGAAACTTCTTAATCAAATGTGTCCGGAAAGCTTAGTAGAAATAAATCCCTCCGATGCAGAGAAGCTTGGAATCAAAGAAGGAGATCAGATCAAAGTGATTGGTAGAAGAGGTGAATTTACTTCCAGGGTGAAAGTAACGGAAAAAGTTTCGCGGGGAGTGATTTTTGCAAAATTTCACTTTGCAGAGACCCCTGTAAATCTCGTCACCAATACAGTACTCGATCCTGAATCGAAAATCCCTGACTTAAAAGTATCAGTTGTTAGGGTCGAGAAGTGTTAAGTTTTAAAAATGATAGAAAATTATCTTTACGTAAACACTTCAAGAGATAAGATGTTATTTGTTTCACGTATATGGAGGTTTGATTCAATTGTCAAATGTAATAAAAAACAAAATAACTAATCATATCAATATATTATTCATAGTATAACGATTGATAGTCATGTTCTTAAGTTTCAAATTTTTTCTTGACAAAAAGGGTTCAATCTTGTAGGTTTTAGCACGAATGAAGAAACTTTTCACAAGGGGGGTATAATGCTGATCGATTATCTTCCCATCCTTTTCTATGTGGCCATCGCCATCTTCTTTGCATGTTTTGCGATCCTGGCTTCTCACCTCCTCGGCCAGAGAAAACCTACCCGCTTAAAAGAAGCGCCTTATGAATGCGGTATGAACACTTATGGGTCTTCATTTCGGAGAGTTCCTATCAAATATTACATCATCGCCATGTTATTCCTTCTCTTTGACATCGAAGTTGTCTTCCTCTATCCCTGGGCAGTGATTTTTAAAGAATTAAAGATGTTCGGATTTATTTCTATGGCGATTTTTTTGGCCATTTTGATCATCGCATATATCTATATATGGAAAAAAGGAGCACTGGAATGGGAATAGAAACTTATCTGGAAAAAACCCCCTTGATGCCCGTCCTCGATAAAGTGGTCAATTGGGGTCGGAAGTATTCGATCTGGCCGGTTACCTTTGGTCTTGCCTGTTGTGCCCTGGAGATGATTGTGACCAGTTCTGCAACATGGGATATTTCAAGATTCGGATCAGAGGTTTTCAGACCTTCTCCAAGGCAAGCAGATCTCATGATCGTGGCAGGGACGCTAACCAAAAAAATGGCTCCCATGGTGAAACGGATTTATGAGCAGATGCCTGAGCCTAAATGGGTGATTGCTTACGGGGCTTGTGCATGCTCTGGTGGTATTTTTAAGACCTACAATGTGGTTCAGGGTGTCGATCAAATGATCCCTGTAGATGTTTACGTACCCGGTTGTCCGCCGAGGCCAGAGGCGCTCTTAACGGCGCTCATGAAACTCCAGAAAAAGATTGAGCAGGAGAGTCTGGCTAATCGTAAAAACGTCAAGATGGTCATTGAAGAGAAAGGGTAGGATATGGTTGAAGTTCACCTTGCGGTAAAAAAACTTCAGGAAAAGTTTCCTTCCTCCATATTGGAGGTCACCTCGTTTCGAGGCGAGGTAAATGTGGTTCTACCGAAAAAAGATCTCTTTGAGATCTGCCGTTTTCTCTATTTGGATCCTGATCTCCAGTATCATATGCTGACCGATCTCTGTGGTGTCGATTATTTCCCTCAGACCCCCCGTTTTGAGGTTGTCTATCTCCTCTATTCGTTTAAGTTGAATCAACGGTTGAGACTTAAAACGAAAGTGGGAGAAGGGGAATCGGTCGTGAGCGTTGAATCCATCTGGAAAGCAGCGAATTGGCTGGAGCGAGAGGTCTATGACTTGTATGGCATCTCCTTTGAGAACCACCCCGATCTGAGAAGAATTCTTCTCTGGGATGGTTACGAAGGACATCCTCTCAGAAAAGACTTTCCGGTTGAAGGACCGGACTTCGACAAACCCTTTGTCCCCGAGGTCTGAAATGGCAGAGACAAGATTGATGACCATCAACATGGGTCCACAACACCCAGCCACCCACGGGGTGTTAAGACTTGTGTTGGAGCTGGATGGAGAAATTATTGTAAAGGCAACTCCTCATATCGGACATCTCCACCGGGGAGTTGAGAAACTGGCTGAAGCAAGGACCTATCATCAGATTATTCCTCTTACGGATCGGCTGGATTACACCAATGCCATGGGAAATAACCTGGCTTATGTCCTGGCTGTTGAGAAACTGTTAGGGATCGAGGTTCCCAAAAGAGCCCAATACCTGAGGGTGATGATGGCAGAACTTCAAAGGTTAGCCGCCCATCTCATCTGGTTGGGAACGCATGCCCTTGACATCGGCGCCATGACTCTCCTCTTTTACAATTTTCGAGAAAGAGAAGAAATTTTAAGGATTTTTGAAGAAGTGGCAGGTGGAAGACTGACTCCAACCTATTTGAGAATTGGCGGAGTGGCAAAGGACCTCCCGGAGGGAATTGAAGGAAAGATCAGAAGTTTTGTAAATGCCTTTCCGGACCACATGAAGGAGTATGAAACCCTTCTCACAAAGAATGTGATCTGGTTGAAACGGACCAAAGGAGTGGGGATCATTTCAAAGGAAGATGCCATCAATTGGGGAGTGACCGGTCCGACTCTTCGGGGTTCTGGGGTGAAGTGGGATGTGCGGAAAGCCTTTCCTTATTCGAGCTATGATGAGTTTGAATTTGACATTCCCACGGGTTCGACCGGCGATGTGTATGACCGGTACTATGTTCGGTTAAGAGAGATGGAATGGTCCAATTCCATCGTGAGACAGGCGTTGGACCGGCTTCCCAAAGGACCGATTATGGCGGATGATCCGAAAGTGGCTCTCCCTCCCAAAGAGATGGTCCTTACGGATATCGCTTCCTTGATACGACATTTCAAGATTGTCTCTGAAGGAATTACCCCTCCCAGAGGAGAAGTCTATGCGAGTGTGGAGGCTTCCAAAGGAGAGTTAGGATTCTATATCGTCAGCGATGGCTCGAATCGGCCCTTGAGAATGCGGATCCGACCACCCTCTTTTCTCAATCTGAGTGCCCTTCCCAAAATGATTGAAGGGGGTTTGATAGCGGATGTGATCTCCGCCATTGGAAGTATCGATATTGTGTTAGGAGAAATAGATCGATAAGTGAAAACATGCGATGCACAACATTTGAATGTTGAACCCAATTTAAATTTTCCCAAGGAAAGTGATTTTTGTTTTTGGGTTTCGATATTCGGATTTCGGATTTTAAAAACATGAGGGGTCCTTATGACAGATATTCTTTTTAGCAGCTGGGGGGGGACGGTCATAGATAATCGAGGGAAAACAGATAGAGAAAGACAACCCGTTCCTCATCTCAATCTCCCCCTCGAATTTGATCATGAAAAGAAGATCAAAGCCTTCATCGGCTGGGATGGAATTGCCATTCGAGACCCGGAGGTCAACCTCGTTGATCTTGTGCGGGCTTACATGGAGGCAGTCCAGAAAGAGTCTTGCGGGAAATGTACTCCCTGCCGGGTTGGTACAGAGATCATGTCTACCCTCCTGAATCGGATTGCTGAGGGCGAAGGGAAATTAGAGGATTTAGATCAGTTGAAGTCGTTGGGGGAGATGATCCTCAGCAGTTCCAAATGTAACCTTGGGCAGACCGGACCTAAACCTGTGCTTCATGCCCTTGAGTACTATAAAGAAGAATTTTCCGAGGCGATTCGTTCAAAAAAGAAGATTCCGAGACAGGAATATAAAATAAAGGTGACCGCTCCCTGTGAAAGTGCCTGCCCATCCCATCTCCCCATTACCCGTTACGTCGAATTGATCAAAGAGGGACGTTATACAGAGTCATTGGCTGCTATCCGGGAGGCCACCTGCCTGGCCGGAATCCTTGGAAGGGTCTGCATCCGTCCGTGCGAGGACAACTGTCGGCGACAGAATGTGGATGAGTGCGTTTCGATCAAATGGCTCAAACGATTTGTGGCAGATTATGAATTGGAGAGAGGGATTAAACCGGAAGTGACCAAGGCGCCAACCCGTTCTGAAAAAGTAGCCATCATCGGTGCCGGGCCTTCTGGTTTGACCTGTGCTTATTATTTAGCCTTAAAAGGGTATCCTGTGACGATCTTTGAAAGGTTAGGGGAGCCAGGAGGGATGGCGGCAGTCGGCATTCCAGACTATCGGTTACCCAGACATATCGTCAGATACGAAGCCAGCCTCGTGGAGCAGTTAGGCGTGGAGATTCGTTATAACGTCCAGGTCGGAAAAGATATTACCCTCTCCCAGATGCTCGAGCAGGGGTACAAAGCCATCTATATTGCTGTGGGAGCCCAGACCAATACGCCCATGGGTGTGGAGGGAGAGGATAAGGGATACAAGGGATTCATCCCCGGAGTTTATTATCTCCTGGAAATCAACCTTGGAAGAGATCCCTATCCTGAAGGAAAGAGGGTGGTGGTCGTCGGCGGTGGAAATGTGGCGATTGATTGTGTTCGTTCCTCTTTCCGGATTGGGAAGCCGGATGTCAACCTGGTCTATCGACGGACCAAAAAAGAGATGCCTGCAGACCGGGTGGAGATCCACGATGCTGAAGAAGAGGGGGTCAAATTTCACTACCTCTGCAATCCGATCCGAATTGTTGCAAAGGAGGGAAAGGTCGTCGGGATGGAATGCATCCGGATGGAATTGGGAGAGCCAGATGAGAGTGGAAGGCGAAGGCCTGTTCCCATCAAAGGGTCGGAGTTCTTCATTGAAGCCGATATTGCCATTCCTGCCATCGGACAGGCCATTGATCTCTCCTTTCTTGAAGAACAGCTCGGAATCAAGACGACCAAACGATCTACTATCGCTATTCAGGAAGGGACGTTTCAAACCAGTCGGCCTGAGATCTTTTCCGGTGGGGATTGTGTGACCGGCCCCGATGTCCTGGTCCGTGCAGCGGGTCACGGGAAAAGAGTTGCTGAAAAGATTGACGCCTATCTGAGGGGGGTCGAGGTCAAGGAGTCAGAAGAGGAACGTCTCGAAACCTTGATGGAAAAGATCAAGGTCTATTCGAAGGATGAGAAGATCGGGGTTCCAGGTGGCCAGAAGAGGGCCATGCTGGAGATGCTTCCTCCGGAAACGAGAAAATGGGTCTTTGATGAAGTGGAAAAAGGATTTCCTATTCCTGTCGCCCAGAAAGAGGCAGAACGTTGCCTTCGGTGTGTCCGGGTCGGGTTGTTTGCAGTTTAAACAAGAGGTTTAGAGGAGACGCAGGATGCAGGTCTTTTATTTTCTCATCGAAACAATTATCAAATGTGTGGTGGTCTTTGCATGCCTCATGCTCTCCGTGGCCTATTTAACCTGGTTGGAACGAAAGGTATTGGGCCACATTCAAATTCGTTTCGGTCCCAATCGCTGTGGTCCTTTTGGACTACTTCAACCCTTTTCAGATGGGATTAAAGCCTTCTTCAAAGAAGATCTGATCCCTGGGAGTGCTGATAAACCGGTCTTTGTTCTGGCTCCTATGATTGCCATCATCTCGGCGATCAGCATGTTTGCGGTCATCCCTTTTGGAAACCAGTTTACCCTACCGGGAACGGACTACGTGGTCAAACTTCGGATTGCTGATATTGATATCGGACTCCTCTATGTGTTTGGCATTGCCTCGCTGGGAGAATTCGGTATTGTCCTCGGCGGTTGGGCGTCCGGGAATAAATACGGCCTCACCGGTTCTCTTCGAGCGGCGGCTCAAATGATCAGTTATGAAGTTGCCCTCGGTCTTTCCATCGTGGGCGTGATTCTCTTATCCCAAAGTCTCCGCTTGACCGAGATCGTTGCTCTTCAGGCTGGAGGGTTCTGGCATTGGAATATTATTTATCAACCTGCCGCTTTCGTCTTCTTCATCGTCTGTGCACTTGCTGAAATCAACCGAACTCCCTTTGACATGCCTGAAGCCGAATCAGAGCTTGCCTGTGGATTTAACATCGAATATAGCAGTATGAAATTTGCCCTCTTTTTCATGGCAGAATATGCCCATATGATTACTGTGGCTTCTATCGCCGTAACCCTTTTCTTGGGCGGATGGCAGGCTCCTTTGCCATTTCTTGAGTTTATCCCTGGGGTCTTCTGGTTTGGGGCAAAGGTATTTATCTTGATCTTCTTCTTCATCTGGCAAAGAGGAACTTTTCCAAGACTTCGCTATGACCAGATCATGAAATTTGGCTGGAAAGTGCTGTTTGAGTTGACGTTGATCAATATTCTGATCACCGCTTTTGTTATGTTGCTGAAAGGTTAAGAAGGAGTTGGGTATGATTATCCCGTTGCTAAAAGGGTTGGCCTTTACCTTGGGGCGGTTTTTTTCCAGACCGATCACCATTCAATATCCAGAGCAGAAGGTACCACCTGCCAAGCGCTGGAGAGGAATCCAGTATTTTGAGAAGGATGAGCAGGGGAGAACCAAATGCGTGGCCTGTGGCCTCTGTATGGCGGTCTGTCCTTCCCAATGCATCTACATCGAAACCTCGGAAGACGAAGAGGGGAGGCGCTATCCTTTAACCTATGAACTGGATGCCCTGAGATGTATCTTCTGCGGTTATTGCGAGGAAGCCTGTCCGGTCAATGCCATCTTCGTAGGAAAGAATTATGAATGGGTCGAAGGGGAGAGAACACCCTATCTCATGAATACGGAGAAGCTTTTAGAGGAGAAAAAGAAGAACCCATAAAAATCAATCGGGCATGTTCCTTAGGGCAAGGTGCCCATCACATAAACATCTGGAGTTAGACCATGGCTGAAAATTTTGGAATCCTCTTTCAGTGGTTGATCTTTTTGGGAATGGCCTTCGTCTCGATTGTTGCCTCCCTGCTGGTCATTACGCGAAAAAACCCTATCCATAGTGCCCTCTTTATGGTGTTGACCCTTCTCTGTGTGGCGGTTTTATATATCCTCCTCTATAGCCCGTTCATTGCCATTATCCAGGTGGTGGTTTACGCCGGGGCCATTGTCATGCTCATCGTCTTCATCATCATGCTGTTGGATCTGGAGGTTGAGCTTCGTTCCAAAATGAAAGTCGTTTATTCAAAGATTGTGGGTGTGTTCTTGGCGCTTCTGTTTCTCTTCGGGCTTCTCTATAGCGTTGTCGCCAAACCGCCAACCGGAGAAATAGGCTCCCTTACCCCTGACAGAATGGCTAACAACGTCAAAACCGTTGGGGAATCGCTCTTCACGGATTATGTGTTTCCTTTTGAGATCAGTGCCATTCTCTTAACGGTGGCGATCATTGGTGCAGTGATTTTAAGCAAGAAAAGGACATAAGGAGAAAAAGTTATGTGGGTCGTTCCAACCATTCCTCCTGCTCTTTATCTCATATTGAGTGGAATTCTTTTTATGATTGGCGTGATCGGCGCCATCACCCGACGCAATGCCATCGTGGTTTTCATCTGTATTGAATTGATGCTCAATGCGGTCAATTTAAGTTTCATCACCTTTTCTCGCTTTCTTCAGTCCATCGATGGCGTCATTTTTGCCTTTTTCGTGATGGCAGTCGCTGCCGCAGAGGCTGCCGTGGGGTTAGCGATTTTTGTCATGCTTTATCGTTCAAGAGAGACGGTCAACGTCGATGAAGTGAATCTGTTAAAGTGGTGATCCCTCCAAACCCTCTCCCCTCAAAGGAGAAAGGTAGGGTGGGCGTAAAAGGAGTTTTTCATGCTTGACTATGTGTGGCTCATACCTCTATTTCCTGCAATTGGGTTTTTGATTAATGGATTATTGGGGAGGCGTTTGGGAAAAGGCGTGGTGAGTGTTGTAGGTCCTGCTGCCATCGGACTTTCCTTTCTTACCTCCATTCTCATCTTCTTCGAATTGATCGGCAAACCTGCCTCGGAGAGACATTTTGAAAAGGTAATCTTCGACTGGGTGGTTTCAGGTTCCTTTCAGACTGTCATTGGCTATCAGATTGATCCCCTCTCCATCCTCATGGCTCTGGTGGTAACGGGCGTCAGCTTTTTCATTCACATCTATTCTGTTGGATACATGCACGACGACCCAGGTTATACTCGATACTTTACCTATCTGAACCTCTTTGTCTTCATGATGCTCAACCTTGTTCTGGCCAATAACTTCCTTTTGATGTTTGTAGGCTGGGAAGGGGTGGGCCTGTGCTCCTACCTCCTGATCGGTTTCTGGTATGAGAAGGATTCAGCCGCCAATGCGGGCAAGAAAGCCTTTGTCGTCAACCGGGTCGGAGACTTCGGTTTCATCCTTGGAATGTTTCTCATCTTTGTCAACTTGGGAACCCTTGATTTTACCGATGCTTTTGCTAAAGCAGGTCAGCTCGACACGGCAACCGTCACGGCGATTACCCTTCTGCTCTTTGTAGGGGCTTGCGGGAAGTCGGCTCAGATTCCACTTTATGTCTGGCTTCCTGATGCGATGGAGGGTCCTACACCTGTTAGCTCCTTGATCCATGCCGCCACCATGGTGACGGCAGGGGTCTATATGGTCGCTCGGTGTAGCGTCCTTTATAATATGGCGCCCATAGCTATGGCAGTTGTGGCGATCGTGGGAGTGGCCACGGCTATCTTCACCGCCTCCATTGGTTTCTGTCAATATGATCTCAAAAAGATTCTGGCTTACTCAACCATCAGCCAGTTAGGGTATATGTTTCTCGCGGTCGGGGTGGGGGCTTATTCAGCAGGAATCTTTCACCTGATGACCCATGCTTTCTTCAAAGGACTTCTCTTCTTGGGAGCAGGAAGCGTCATGCATGCCCTCAGTGGAGAACTCGACATCCGAAAGATGGGGGCGCTGCGATCAAAGATTCCTATTACCTTCGGAACGTTCTTCATCGCCACGTTAGCGATCGCAGGCATTCCCGGACTTTCGGGTTTCTTCAGCAAGGATGAGATCCTATGGATGGCTTTTTCCAGTCCTCGCGGCCATTTTTTGCTCTGGATGGTGGCTGCCATTGCCGCAGGGATGACGGCCTTCTATATGTTCCGGGCCCTCTTTATGACCTTCTTCGGGGAGTCGAGGGTGGACCACCATGTGGCGCATCATATTCATGAATCGCCCAAAATTATGACCGTACCTCTGATGGTTTTGGCCTTCTTATCCATCGTTGGAGGTTATGTGGGCGTTCCCCATGTGTTAGGAGGCGCCAACCATATTCATGAATTCTTAGCACCAGTGGTGGGAGGAGGACCTGAGCCTGGGAAAGCCCATGCCGGTTTTTCTATCCTTGCTCAGGCCTGGGCCGCTGGAGGTGCTCAGGGAGGCCATTCGACTGCGCTCGAACTCTTTTTGATGGTCCTCTCCGTGCTGATTGCACTTACCGGTATAGGGATCGCCTACTTTTTATATCTGAAGAACCCCATCCTGCCTAAAAGACTTGCCGAACAATACTCAGGACTCTATCGCCTGGTGGCCAATAAATATTATGTGGATGAACTCTATCAAGTCCTCTTTGTTAATTCCTTAAAGAAATTGGGGATGGGGCTCTGGAAGGGATTTGATGAGTTTATTATTGATGGAACAGTCAATGGCATCGCCTATTTCATTGGATGGCTCTCAAGCTTGATGAGAAGGATGCAGACAGGTTTTGTTCAGAACTATGCCGTTTCAATGATTGTGGGTGGAGTTATATTGGCCCTCTACTATATCATGCGGGCATTCTTCTAAATCACACGAGTGACAAGGAGTTAATTCCATGGACATTTTGGGAATTCCCATTCTATCCTTCTTGATTTTCTTTCCACTGGCAGGTGCCGTTCTTCTCCTCTTTCTTAAAAAAGATGAGACCATCCGGTGGGTGACCCTCGTTGTTGCTTTAATCGAATTTGTGGTTTCTTTGCCTCTTTTCTTCCGTTTCGATTCGACCACGGCCGCCATGCAGTTTCTTGAGGACTGGTGGTGGGTGGAAGCCTATGGGATCAGCTATAAGATTGGGATTGATGGGATCAGTCTTCTCCTTGTCCTTCTCACAACCTTTCTAACCGTCCTCTGCGTTCTCTGCTCCTGGACCGCTATCACCTTTCGGGTAAAGGAGTATATGGTCTCTTTCCTTTTCTTGGAGACAGGAATGGTCGGTGCCCTTGTTGCTCTGGATCTCATCCTTTTCTATGTCTTCTGGGAGGTCATGCTTATTCCGATGTATCTCCTGATCGGTGTATGGGGGAATCCTGCCCGACGGATTTATGCCGCCATAAAATTTTTCCTCTTTACCATGGCAGGAAGCGTTCTTATGCTGGTGGCTATTTTGGCCCTCTATTTTATCAATCTCAAGGCGACTGGCAAAGCCACCTTCGATGTCCTTGAACTCTACAAACTTGGCATTCCTGTTGGAACTCAATACTGGCTTTTTGGAGCCTTTGCATTGGCTTTTGCGATTAAAGTACCGATGTTTCCCTTTCATACCTGGTTGCCTGATGCACACACCGAAGCTCCGACTGCGGGAAGTGTGATTTTAGCGGGTGTCTTACTGAAGATGGGAACTTATGGTTTTATCCGTTTTGCGATCCCTCTCTTTCCACATGCTGCCCTTGAACTGATGCCACTCATCTCCGTCTTAGCCCTCATTGGAATTATCTATGGGGCTCTGGTATCGATGATGCAACCGGACCTCAAGAGGCTGGTCGCTTTTTCAAGCGTGAGTCACCTGGGCTATGTCATGCTGGGGATGTTTGCTCTCAACACCCAGGGGGTCCAGGGTTCCATCTATCAGATGCTCAATCACGGGATCAGCACCGGTTCTCTGTTCTTGATCGTGGGAATGATTTATGAACGGAGGCACACCCGGCTCATCGCCGATTTTGGAGGCATTTCAAAAGTGATGCCTGTCTTTGCAGTCTTCTTTATGATTGTGACTCTCTCTTCGATTGGCCTTCCAAGCACAAACGGTTTTGTAGGAGAGTTTCTCATCCTTTTAGGAGCGTTTCAGGCCAATACAGTCTATGGTGTCTTGGCAGCCGTTGGGGTCATCTTGGGAGCCGCTTATATGCTCTGGATGTTCCAGCGAGTCATGTTTGGAAAGATCACCAATCCCAAGAACGAAGGGTTAAAAGACCTTAATGCTCGCGAAATCCTTACGCTCATTCCGATGATTGCCCTTATCTTCCTGATGGGTATCTATCCCAAACTCTTTTTCAGCAAGATGGATGTGAGCGTAGAAAAGTTCCTGAAGGATTTCCGGGGAAAGGTGGAAATGAAAGCAGACCTGACTGTCCCGAAGGTCGTTGCAGAAATTAAGAAATAGGGGTTAAGGGGTTAAGCCTGCCCACCGTTAGGCAGAGATTGAAGTGATCAGTCCCAAGACCCTCGGATCTTTGAGCCTTTTTCATTGGAGGATTCTTTTGATGAAACTGCCAGATATTGATCTCTATCTCATTGCGCCGGAAATCATCATTACCGTTTTTGGATTTTTGGTTCTCTTGGTGGATGTCTTCGCCCCCAAAGGAGAGAAGAAAGGATATCTTGGCGTTCTCAGTCTCCTCGGTGTCGCCATTGCCTTCTTCTATACCCTTCCCCTGGTGGGAACCGGGAAAACGGGATTTGTAGAGATGTTTGCAGCGGATGGGTTTGCGATCTTTTTCAAAATTACCATTCTCATCATTGCCTTCCTGACCCTGCTCATCTCCATCGGCTATGCCCCTAGAGAGGGAATCGGGTTCGGAGAATATTATGCACTTATTCTTTTTGCCACTTTTGGAATGATGCTCATGGCGGCCGGGACCCATCTCATCATTATCTTCCTCGGTCTGGAGACCATGTCTATCTCGATCTATGTATTGGCAGGTATGTTAAGAGGGGATCAAAAGTCTGTGGAATCGGCATTTAAATATTTTCTTTTGGGCGCTTTTGCCACCGGCTTTCTCCTCTATGGAATTGCCTTTCTCTATGGGGCTACTGGATCTCTTTATCTGAAAAACATCGCTTCTTATATCGGTTCAAAAAACCTTCTCAATCATCCCATGCTTCTGATGAGTTTGGCCTTTCTGACAATTGGCTTTGGTTTTAAGATTGCCTCCGTTCCTTTTCATATGTGGACGCCCGATGTCTATGAGGGGGCCCCAACTTCCGTCACCGCTTTTATGGCCACAGGCGTAAAGGCAGCAGGATTTTCCGCTCTGCTCCGGGTTTTCTTTACGGCTCTTCCCGCCTTTCAACCGGATTGGACTTCCATCATGTGGCTCATCGCGGTGGCGACCATGACCTTTGGAAACATCATAGCCATTTCGCAAAACAACATTAAGAGGATGCTTGCCTATTCGAGCATTGCCCATGCGGGCTATATTCTCGTAGCCTTTGTGGCTGGAAATAAACTGGGAACCTCTGGAATCCTTTTCTACTTGATGGCTTATGCTTTTATGAATTTAGGGGCTTTTACCTGCGTGATTCTGCTCGGGAAAAAAGGAGAAGAGAACACATTGATTACGGACTATGCTGGTTTGGGGTTTAAATATCCTCTTCTGGCGGCCTCCATGACGGTCTTTCTTCTCTCCATGGCAGGCATTCCTCCCTTAGGCGGATTCATGGCTAAATTCTATGTCTTCAGTGCGGCGGTGGAAGCAAAGTTTTATTGGCTGGCGGTTCTGGGTATGATCAATAGTGCCATCTCCGTCTATTACTATCTTCGGGTAACGGTGTTGATGTATTTTAGGGAACCGGAAAGAGAGATCACAGGGCTTTCATTTTCACCTGCTCCCACCCTTGCCCTTATTTTAGCTCTTATTGGAACCTTTTACTTGGGAATCTTCCCATCTAATGTTCTCTCCTTTGCTCAGAAGTCGATTGCTGGATTGATGTAAATCCTTTTTTGAAAGGTTGAAAGAAACATCAACAAGCGTCTAACCACGAGTTGGACGCTTTTTTCTTTGCATCCTGAAGAATATCCTTTTAAAATTAAATAAATTTAAGATAAAAATACGTTTTCAGGAAGGGGTTGATATGAAATACCTTGGGATCATCATGATGGTGTTGTTGTTCTTCAACCAGACTTTTGGGCAAGAGAAAGAAGGGCCCAAAAATCAGAAAGATCGTCTGAGTTATGTCATCGGGATGGATATCGGAATGAATCTTAAAAATCAATCCGTAGATGTGAATCCGGACATCCTTCTCAGGGGAATTAAAGATGGCCTCTCTGGGAGTAAACCCTTGATGAGTGATCAGGAGATTAAAGAAACGATAGCCGCATTTCAGAAAGAGATGCAAGTTAAACAGGAGGAGGTAACCAAGAGAATGGGAGAAAAAAATAAGAAAGAAGGAGAGGCTTTTCTTGCAGAAAACAAGAAAAAAGAGGGGGTGGTCACGTTGACCAGTGGCCTTCAGTATAAAGTGTTAAAGAAAGGAAGCGGGAAAAAACCGAACTTGACGGATACGGTGACCACTCATTATAAAGGAACTTTGATCGATGGGACAGAATTTGATAGTTCCTACCGCAGGGGTCAACCTGCCAGTTTTCCAGTTAACGGAGTCATTCCAGGCTGGACCGAGGCTCTCCAGTTAATGGAGGAGGGAGCCAAGTGGCAGCTCTTTATTCCTCCCCAGCTCGCCTATGGCGAAAGGGGCGCTGGACCACGAATTGGTCCCAATGCCACCTTGATCTTTGAAGTGGAACTGATCTCCATCCAGGAAAAGAAGTGAAAGGATGCCCCACGTTTTTATGACGATCCGTGGCATTTATGTTTGGCGCTCTGGGTCAGAAGGTTTCGGAATCCTTCTTTCACTTCCTCGTCGGTGATATTCTCAAGTAGTTTTTCGATCCGCTCGATCGTTTTTCGATCAAGAGGTTCATCGCCCTTTTTGGGAGATGGGGTTTCGACCTGATGGATTTTCCCTACCTTGAATCGGATGTCCTCGATCAAAGGTTCACCCAGAAAACGATGGATCTTATTGAGAAGGGAGGATTTTAAAAATTGAAGCTGCTGCATCCAGGTGGAATGAGAGACGGTAATAAAGAGGATGCGATTACGGATGGCATGAGGCTTTGTATGGAGGCAAATAGGGTCCCCCACGATCTCTTTCCATGATCTCCAGAGGGAGGAAGTCTTAAGGGGAAGGTCAAGTTCCAGGCCTTTAAGTGTCTGTTCGAGTATGGATTGAATCGGCTGGGGTTTTTTCATCCCCTCTCTTCTCCCTCACCTAAATCTTCTTTTCCATTTTCGTCGTATCTATTCTTGGAAAGAGCGGCGTTGGTTTTACTATTTTTCCCCCTGGCTTCAATCCTCCCCAATTTCCATCGGCTTCTAAATTTTGTTCCCAGAGGTTAGATTCCATCCCGAGATGGGTCCACATCTTTTCTGCGGTCGTGGGCATAAAGGGAGCAAGAAGTAGCGCTATGATTCGAAGCGCCTCGAGGGTCTGGTAAAGAACCGTGGCGAGACGGGGCCGATCTTTCTCCTCTTTAGCGAGAGACCAGGGAGCGGTCTCATCGACATACTTATTCGAAGCGCTCACGATTTCCCAGAGTGTGATCAGGGCCTTGTTAAAGGCAAGATCGTTCATCTGCCCTGGAAGTTGAGCGATCACTTTTGCTGAGGACTCCTGGAGTCGTAAGTCAATCTCTTGGAGGGAAGAAGGTACGGGGATGATGCCGTCGAAATATCGGATCACCATGCTGAGGGCACGGCTGAAGAGATTTCCGAGATCATTGGCAAGATCGCTATTGATCCGGTGGACCATGGTAGCATGGGAAAAATCTCCATCCATGCCGAAAGGAACCTCCCGCATCAGAAAGTATCGAAGGGCATCCACGCCATAGGTGTCAATCAAACGGTTTGGCTCCACCACATTCTGGAGAGATTTAGACATCTTTTTCCCCTCCACGGTCCACCAGCCATGGGCAAAAACCATCTTAGGGGGTGTCAATCCTATTCCTCGAAGCATGGTGGGCCAGTAAACCGTGTGTGTGGTGAGGATGTCCTTGCCGATCAAATGGATGGCTTCTGGCCAGAAATCAGAGAAGCGAGGATTGTCCGAACTGTAACCGATTCCGCTGACATAATTGATCAGAGCATCAAACCAGACATAGGTTACATAATCCGGATCAAAGGGAATTTCAATGCCCCATTTGAGACGCTTTTTAGGTCTTGAGATACAGAGGTCTTCAAGAGGGTTCTGGAGAAATCCTAAAATCTCATTTCGTCTTGATGGAGGAAGAATGAACCGGTCATTCTTTTCAATGTGATCGATCAGCCAGGATTGATATTGACTCATCCTGAAAAAGTAATTCTTCTCTGAAATCTCGACAACCTCCCGGAGACAATCCGGGCATTTTCCCTCGGTGAGATCTTTTTCCGTCCAGAACCGTTCGCAGGGAATGCAGTACCAACCCTCATAACTTGCCTGATAGATCTCTCCTCGGTCATAGAGATCTTGCAGGATCTTCTGGACCACTTTTTTATGACGATCCTCAGTTGTTCGAATAAAGTCGTCATTGGAGATGTTCAGCCTTCTCCAGAGAGACTGGAACCGTTTAACCATTTCGTCACAGTGAACTTTTGGATCGACGCCCCGTTCCTGTGCGGCTTTTTCAACCTTCTGACCATGCTCATCCGTGCCGGTGAGAAAAAAGGCTTGATATCCTTCGAGCCGTTTGAAGCGAACCAACACATCTGCAGCCACTGTGGTATAAGCATGACCAATATGGGGGACATCATTGACATAATAAATGGGTGTGGTGATGTAGAAAGTTCCTTTAGATTTCGGACACATGAATCGTAACCTCTCCCCCTTCTTCCAGTTGAACGGTGACGGTCTGGTTCAGGACATTCTGCCGGATGACTTTTCCCTTGCCAGAACGGGTGACGATGTGCTTTCCCACCTTTGGAAGGTCTTTTTTGAGATCTGTGTAAATGGGATATTCATAAGCCAAACAGCACATCAAGCGACCACAAATGCCTGAGATCTTGGTCGGATTTAGAGCGATGTTCTGTTCTTTAGCCATTTTGACGGAGACGAGTTCGAACTGATTTAAAAAACGAGAACAACAGAGCTCTCGGCCACAACTTCCAAGCCCGCAGATCATCTTCGCCTCATCTCTCACTCCGATTTGACGCATCTCAATTCGCATCTTGAACTGGGCGGCTAGATCCTTGACCAGTTCCCTAAAATCGACCCTTTTTTCAGCTGTAAAATAGAAAAGAATCTTGGAGCGATCGAAAAGAACTTCCGTCTTCACCAGCTTCATCTGAAGATTCTTTTCCTTCACTTTTTCAAGGCAGAACTGAAATGCCTCCTTTTCCAGTTGTTGATTTTTTTGAAACTGTTCAAGATCCTCGGAGGTCGCCTTACGGAGTACCTTCTTCGGGGGTTTTTCCATTGGCTGGATTTCCCTGTCGTGGGGAGAGGAGAGCACTTTTCCCATCACCAATCCCTTATCCGACTCAACGATCACCGCTTCTCCGTGACTCAGGGGAAGGTCTCCTGCCTCCAATGCTTCTGTTTTACCATTCATCATTTTGACATAAACCATCCGAATCATTTTGCGTTATCCTTCGGGGTAAAGCCATCGGCCTTTCCACCCTTATCATCATTTCGATTGAGCGTGATGTTTTTCGTTCAATCGAAGTATAAACGTTATCCATAGAGTTTTCCACTAAGCCCAGGAGAGCATCATCGCCTCCAGGGTTAATCTCATATTGGCATTTCCTTTAATCGCCCAAGTGGCGTGATGGAGAAGATCCATTCTGTTTAAAAGATGTGGAGTCTCCCATTGTTTTGCTATCTGTTCTATCTCCTCTGTGAGGTCAGAATGGATTAACTTTGTTTGATCCCCTGTAGTCTGAATGAGAATAAGATCTCTCAGCAGGGTCTTTGCCACCTCAAGAATCAGGTGGAGGTTCTCCCGTTGAGATGGAAACGATTCGATCCAGCCTTCTTTTTCTTCCATGGAAAAGGATTTCGATCCTATCCACCTCTTGAGAAGCTCTTCTCGCGGGATTTCGGAAATCTCCTCCTTTATTTCCAAGGCTTTTCCAGGGCTTCCTTCTGAAAGAGAGCTAAGCAGACGGGCTTCGTTTTCATTAAGCCCTTTCTCCTTCATCAACCATTCAGAGACCAGTTGGGGAGGAAGTGAATTGAATCGAATGGATTGGCAACGGGAGAGGATGGTGGGAAGAATCCCCTTAGGACTTTTGGCTAAAAGAATGATCACCGTGTGTAGGGGAGGTTCCTCTAATGTTTTAAGGAGGGTGTTGGACATATGGGGTGCCATCCGATCGGCTGCTGCCAGGATAAAGACCTTCCGTCTGCCCTCATAAGGCCTGTAAGCGATGGCGGACTGCATCTCCCTGACCTGGTCCACCTTTAGGGTTTGCCCTTCCGGTTCAATGAGCAAAACATCAGGGTGGAGAGCACGATCGATTTTTCTACAGGAAGAGCAGCGATCACACCCATCCAATGGATTCTCTCCCTGAAGGCAATTCAGGGCTTTGGCAAATTGTAGCGCAACGAGACTCTTGCCGATCCCATCATTCCCTGTGAAGAGATAACTGTGGGTTACCTTATTCTGAGCAATGGCTCGCTGAAGCAAAAGAATAGGCTTTTCATGGCCCATCACATCTTTGAAAGACATCGTCTTTTCTCCAAAAAAAAGATCGGCGTAATGAGGCTTCTTTGGTTCGGAGCGAAAAAAAGAGACTGATACGAAATTTTGATTTAACTCCGAGTCCTGAACTTAGAACCTCGAACTAATAATTTTTCCACCATCTCACGGATTTTCTCAAACACCTTATCTTCACCAAGTCGGGTGTCGATCACCCTGACCCGATGGGGTTCCTTCTTTGCAATTTCGAGGTAGCCTCTTCTCACCCGATGATGAAACTGGATACTCTCACTTTCGAAACGCCCTTCTTTCTCGTTTTTTGAAATTCGATTTCTTTGGAGTGCCCTTTTCAGACCAATATCCGAGGGGCAATCGAGAAGAAAGGTGAGATCCGGTTTGATTCCCTGAGAGGCGAGCCTATTGAGCGTTTGGATCAGGTTCTGGTCAAGTTTTCGTCCATAGCCCTGATAGGCTACTGTGGCGTCGTTGAAGCGATCGCAGAGAACGACGATTCCCTTTTTGCGCAGAGGTTCGATGATTTCAATCACATGCTGTGCCCGTGCCGCTTCGTAAAGAAGGAGTTCGCTAAAGGGAGTCAGCTTTTTATGGTTCGGGTCAAGAAGGATCTTTCGGATTTTTTCACTGATCGGAGGGCCTCCTGGCTCCCGCGTCACCTTGCAGGGAATTCCCTTTCGGACCAGATATCTTTTCAGACGTTGAATCTGAGTGGTCTTTCCACTTCCCTCCACTCCCTCAAAGGTAATGAAAAGAGACAAAGTTGCTCCTTTGGACATTAAATAAATATTTGAAATCTAAGCCAAAATATAAGTCAGTCCGTCATATCTTGTCAAGGATGGGATTTTTTGTTTGGATCATGAGGTATTCATGAGGGTTTTTATGAAAGGCCTATTTCTCTCAAGGAATTTTTAAGCTTTGAGGGGGCCTTACAAATGGCAAATGCCCAGTGCCCGAATTCTCCATGATGATTGACCGCCTTTACCCATCTCTTTGTCGCTGTTTCCTTCTGCCTGTCCTGCTCTGTCTCAAACCCCTTCGCCTCAAGGATTACTTTGATTTCAAAGCCATCTTTACCTTTTAACCGTATCAAATAATCGGGGCGGTATTCATGGCGAATACCCTGCCATTCGTAGGGTATGGTCAGGTCGAGATGATCATTTCGGGCAAAAGATAGAACTTCCGGTATTTTTTCTAACTGAAAAGCCACGCTATGCTCCCACTTAGGAGCGTCTAAAACGACATGGCTGATGTGGCTTTTTGTGGTTCCAATGGTAGGCCGAACCGTCCTGAAAAGAACTTCCGAAGTTGACCCAACAGGACGAAAGCGCTCAATCACCGGTAAAACAGGAGATTCGCCAGCCTCTCTATCAGGCTCAATCGCCTCCGTTAACCGCTCAAGGATTCTTTGCCTGTATTTCAGCAGGGCTATTTCCTCAAGAGGAGCCTCGTTAGTTATGACTACCCGATTATCGATATATTGTTGGACAATATCCAGCACCTGCGGAAATAGGATATGCCTTGCGTTCCAATCTTCACGCCGATTCTTGAGGCGTTGGGTGAGTTCTGCCGCAATTTCGTAAACACTCGCTTGGAGTCTCTTCTCCTGATGAAAAGGATTTCGGTCATGCATCACCTCTGAGCCAGGGCCAAGCCTGTCGGGTCTCCCAATTCGGTAACCAGCAGCAGGTTTGACCTGGACTTCTGTGGGAGCACTTGTAGGATCAATGATTAGGAATGGAATGGCCTCTAAGTTTATTTTTATCCTTTGCCTTACATCGAAAACATAACCTTCCACCCTCGGAAAAGTAATCTCAAGATGCTTACGCTCAGGTAACGCACGGATAAGAGTTGAGACTTTCTGGATCTCTGTGCGGCCCACCGGTTTTTTCTTGACCGGGATGACCTCAAAGGGAACACCATAAACATCCACATATTCCGGTTCAGTAAAATCGTCATAGTTCATCTAATATAGAAGGGTGTGGCTGAAAAATCAGCACAGAAGTTGATTCCCCTTACAGCATGGATCTTCTCGAGCCCTGAGACCCAGACCGTTGCCTCCTCCCGCTCGGCGATCTCTTCTGCCGAGAGTTGTTCTTTCACCTCTTCGGACAGAGGTGCCGGACGGTATGCATGGTGTGCTTCGTCGTTAATGACCAGAAGATGTTGTTTCCCTCCCAGATCCTTTAGAACTCGATTGCAAAATGCGCGCTCACTCTCCCGGCCTCTCTGAACGACCCCTCTTCTCCTTGAGTCATCTTCAGGCTGGAAAAGATGTCAGTTGGTAATAAAAAACTTTCCTCTGTGAAGCCTTTCTTTGAAAGAGACTGGCACCAGATCGAACTGATCGTAATAATTCTTTCTGTTCCATGGCAAAAGGACCTTAAGCCTTTCGCGTATGGTCAGGTTAGGGCAGACCAGAAGCACCGCATCAGAGTAACGCCGATCCTGTGGATTTGCCAGTTTATTGAGAACCTGCCAGGCAATGACCATCCCCATCACCACGGTTTTTCCGCTTCCGGTGGCCATCTTGCAGGCATATCGGGTTAGGGTTCCTTTTAAAGAGTTATTGAATTCGTCTTTTGGAATAATAATGCTCTGCCTCTCAGCCGGTGAGGCCTCATTTAACCAGATGAGCGTCTCAGCGGCTTCTCTCTGGCAGAAGAAGAGCTTTCGTTCCCTATCAGGGTAGTTCCAGTGATTTAAGAGCTGGCGGGTGATGGAGATGATTCCTGGATAATTCCTTTCACACCAGTTCTTGACTTTTTCACGGATCATATTGACCATTTCAAGAAGCACAAATTCCTCTTCAAGCATTGAGAGTTGGGCTTCTCGGGTTCTCGGTCTGAGGTAATAACCCGCAGGCCGCCTCCCCGAAGAGAGAATAGGTTGACCCTCCCTGTAATCCCAGTATCTCAAGGGCTCTTCAAATGGGGAGTTGATAATAGGATTGTCAACCGCAAGGGTCATTTGGCCCTCCAGTTATTAAAAGAAAAATCAAATTATTTTGATATGTTGTACGCAATTAATGTAGTTTGATTAATTAATTTATGTTGATTTCAAAGTTATTTATCAATTTTATTTATCAAACAGATTTTATTTATTTAACATGTTAAATAATTATTTAACGTTTAAATTAGACTTTAAACGATATTGTGTGCCCCGCTTTTGGCCAAAGCGTTCTAAAAACTCACAACGACTTAATAACCTTGAAGCTTTCACCTTAGCCGTTATTGAGCTTCCTAAACCCAATAACTCTCTGCAGTCTCTATTATTAATGAATCCATGTTGTTGAACATAGGCCCGAATAAGTTCAGGATAACGCACAGCATCAATATCCCTTGTCCGTGTATAAGCCACTTTACCCAATAATTCGCTGGCAGCACTTCGGCTCAAATGATAGGTTACGCCTTTCTTTTTGCCACGGCGTTCTAACCATGTCCCGCGTTGAACGGCCAATCCCTCAAGGATGTCCCGAATTTTTTCATCAGATCGCTGACAAAGCTTTGCGGCTGTCGTGACATCGATCTCAGTATGATTCCTCAGATAAGAGAGGAGAAGGAGTTCATCCAGATTGAATTCTTGCCCCTCCTTTTGACGTTTGGCAATAAAACCTGCCAGGGGTTCGTCAAACGAACCGTTATACAAACTAAAAATTATGACTTAAAATCTGGAATCCGGGCTATCTGTAAAAAGCATGCCCACTCCCATTCCAAGGCAACGATAAACTTCACTTTCCCACCTTTACTTTTGAATGGTTGAAACGGGGTCAACGAGGCGGATCCAGGTTATAGCAAAGGTTGCCTTTTGGAGAAGTAGATGTTTTGGGGTCACAGACGTCTCTTCCAAGTCGGTTTCACAGTAAAAGTAATAACAATAAGCAGCAAGTTTCTGCTTTATACCAACTAAAACCGATTTCACCGATTAGACATATGGTAATGAGAAAGGGAAATCCGTAGAATCATTTTTTATACTGCATCATCGGAGATCGAAATAACGTTTTTTAGAGTTTAATTTTTTTAGGGAGCCATTCAAGATTTTTAAAGAAAAACAAGAGCCAGTGGCATATGTTTCCATTGAGCAGTCCAACCACTGAAAGTTATAATATTTTAAGCTATAATATATTCAAAGGGGAGTAAAATTTATGGCGAGGTTGATTTTTAAAAGTTTAAATCTATCCGATCGAGACCTCGATTTTCTGATTGAAACATCGTCTCCTGGGGTGTTCGATAAACCCAAGCTTAAACAGATTCTCCGGGAAGATGAGAAATTAAGGAATACATTTATTGAAGATGAAAAAGTCTTTCGCAGGGTGATGGATCAGGAGGAGGTATTTTTAAAAATTTCGCCGGCCCTCTTCTTTGAGATCCTTCTCCGAAAGGCAGTTAGAGAGTTAAAAGAGATGAGCTTTACCCTCGAGAAGACGGGAACGGCAAAAATTCCTGTCTTCGATACGAAAGAGGTGGTGGAATTTCTGGGGAAAGAGTCTCTGCTGGCCTATCTCGCTGATATGCTTTCCTCTTTTACTCACATTAAGACATATATTTTTTCCCTTCAGGTGGGGGAGTACCTTTTTGAACATATTAAGTTTAATGATATCGACCTGTTCAGCTTGATAGATCTCAGCGAAGAAGTGGATGATGAATATAAGCTCGGTTTTTATAAGAGGATTGCTGATATCTGTCTCTTCATTCTTGGCATGTTCCCGGACTATGCAGAATATGATTACCGTTACCCTTTTTCAGGAGCTCTCAGGCCCTCTTTCTATGGGAAGACGAGGATGAGTGCAGAGGACTATGAACAGGAGGGCCGAAAATTTTATCGGCTGGCTGCGGAGCATCCTAAGGCAAGAGAATTAGAGCTGTCAGAGGTTTTCTGGACTTTACACGAAGACTTCCCGAAGGCAAAGAAGCCCCTTAATTTCATCGCCGAACATTATCTCAGTTACAGGCGACCCAGGTTTTTCGGTTAATCTCTTATTGCTTCTTTGTATTCTCAGTAAAGCCTCATCTTCTAAACACGATGTCGCCATAATAAGCGATGGCGAATTCGCCCGTATTGTCGGTGTCTGACATAATGGCGACCCCGGAAACCAAAGGAGGGTCGTATCCAAAAGCCTTTTTGAAATCTTCATAGAGGTTTCTTTCATAATTTACCCATTGATTCAATTGGGTAGCACCACTTTCGACTACGATCATCATCACCCGATTTGTATAAGGATTGGGGATGAAAGTAGATACGGGCGTCTTGCTCTCCCAGATGTAGTTGATGGCAGCGGTCGGTGGATATTGTCCATAGAGAAGCCTGGCTGCTTCATATTTCGCCTTTTCAAAAAATCCTAATTTAGATGAATCGTATTGGAAGGTGATGTAAAGGCGTGCTGGATAATCATCCCCCTCTTTCTTATGGACATCTCCTTTTTGGAGAATATTCTCCACTTTCCATCGCCATTGAATGATAGGATATGTTTTCGGATTAATCTGGATCTCTCGGGTCAACCCTGAAGCGGAGGCTTCAGAAATCGCCTTGACAACAGTTGTCTCCCCATCTTTCACCAGAAAATAGGTTGTATGTCGTTCAATCTTTTTAAAGGTCAAAGGTTTCCAATAGGACGGGAGTCTGTTTTCAACTTTTTCACTTGAGAATTTACCAACTTCGATGATGGAGTCTGGTTGAGGGAATGCGGGGAAAGGAAAAATAAGGAGAAAGATGATGATCCCGCTCATCCCTGCCCTCTCGGATTTTATTTTTAATCCCATTCCATCAACCCCTCTCTTCTTAAACGATCCACATCTTCGGGTCGGTCCACATCCCATCGTGTCGGGAGCTCCCGCCAGTCCCATCCTAATTGACGAAGCCGGTCCTTTGTCTCTTTCAGGACGGACTCTGTTCCCCAGAGGACTCCTTCGAAGAGTGATGGCTCATATTGACAGAGACCGATGAGGACAAACCCTCCATCTTCAGCCGGAGAGATAACCACCGGAACCCCCTGTTTTAATGTTTGGTTTGCCTCTATTAAATCCTTTGAGGTAAGAGATGGGCAATCCGTTCCTATCAGCAGGGCTATGGGAGCCCTTGTTAATGTTTCCCTAAAAGCAAGAGCCATCCGTTTCCCCAGATCTCCTCCGGCCTGTTGATGGAGTTCGATCTGGAATTTGTTTGCACAGTGAATAAAGAAAGGATGATCCGCTGAAGGAGTGCACCAGAGTTTAACTGGGCCAACTTTAGAGTCAAGAGCTGTTCTTAACGTATGAAGAATGAGTTTTTCGTAAAGGGCAATCACGGAAGCAGAATCCATAGTAGAGAGAAGACGTGTTTTGACCTCTCCCGGGATAGGAGCCTTAGCAAAAACGATGATGGGGCAATTCATGTCATTCATTGTGTGGATCGACAATCGGTCTGTTTTATTTGTGCGATTCGTATTTTGGATAATAGAGTTTTGCCAGTCGGTTTGGGTTTAATCCAAGAAAATAAAACAATCTCAGCAACCACATGAGGAAGATGGTTCGGAACAATCCCTTTTCTTCCCATCTACGGCTTGACGTTAAAACCGTTTGACGGAGACAAAGAGGGGGGCTGTGTTTTTTCAATATCTTGCACAGGGCAATGTCTTCCATTAAGTCGATCTCCGGAAACCCTCCCATTTCTTCAAAGAGTGTACGCCTGACAAAAATAGCTTGATCACCGGTAGCGATTTGCGAGAGCCGGGAACGCCAGTTCATCAGAAATTCGATGACCCGAAGAAAGGGGTGGGATCCTGAGAGCCTCACGTCAAAACGTCCCCATGCCCTCTTTCTTCTGCTCATCCCCTCAGTGATGAGATGATCTGCTTGTAAAGGTAGGATAGTATCGCCATGGAGAAAGATAAAGATTTCACCCGTTGCCAATCTTGCTCCAGCGTTCATCTGGCGGCTCCGACCCCTTGAGGCCTGTATCACTTGATCCGCATAGGGGGTTGAAAGAACCCTTGTGTCATCTTCGCTTCCCCCATCCACGACAATAACTTCATGACCTGCCTCTCGAAACGGCTGAAGTGCTTGAAGAGTTTTTACAATACCTGATGCTTCATTTAAAACCGGTAGAATGATAGAAAGTTTCATCCTCATTGATTCGGTGAGGTCATCCACGGTCTCGTTAACTTATCCTGGACTGCTTAATACGCCTGTGCAACTGCTTCCTGCACCTGCCGTGCAACCCAAACAATGTTCCAGAAGGGGAATGGGAAACCCCTCCAGATCGATTCCTTTCAGTTCTGAAAGATGAACCCTTGGCTTGTCTTTCCACCTCAGAGGAAGACCAAGAGCCTGATTGAAGTCGCAATCAAAAACCACTCCCTGGTAATCCACACTGATCAATCGTCGGCACATGACCGATTCGAGATTACTGTCCCGATGCGCCTGATGCAGGAGGTTTAGGTAACTTAAGCGTTCGCCTTTTGCGATCAATAATGTTTCGAAACGATGGATAGGCATATTGGTGATGGTGTAGAGATGATTAAAAACAATGCCATAGCGCTCCCCCAGCTCTCTTCGATATTCGTCTTCCAAGAAGGATTGCTGGGGAGGAAGAAAAGAGCCCAGCGGATTATAGACGAGATTGAGGACGAGTCCTGAGCCAGTCTGTCCATAACCCAGGCGATTCAGCTTCTTCAGGACGCGGAGACTGGTTTTAAACACTCCTTCTCCTCGTTGATAATCAACGTTTTCTTTCATATAGCAAGGCAGAGAGGCAATGATCTCGACGTGATGTTTCGCAAGAAATTCCTCCAATCCTTCTAATCCGGGCTGTTCGAGGACCGTTAAATTACAACGATCCAACACATGGAAACCCATCGCTCGAGTGCTTTGGACCAGTTCTTTAAAATAAGGATTCAACTCAGGAGCCCCTCCGGTGAGATCGACCGTCTGAACATTGGAAGATTCAAGGTAGGCGATGACCTCATGGATCGTCGCTTGATCCATCATCTCTGTCCTTTCAGGTCCTGCATTGACATGGCAGTGGAGGCATCTCTGGTTACATCGGTAGCCCAGATTGACCTGAAGGATTTCGAGATGAGTTCTAAAGAGGGTTGGAAGAGGATTCATGATGTTCTTTCCTTTCTTTTGGTGAAGAACGATATTTTTTTACAAGGATTGGGACGAGAGCGAATATCCCGAGTAAAATCAGTGCACTCATCGTTCTGAATGATAGCAATTGATCGGTAGATTCCAAGCGGCCAAGGGATTGGCCGAGATTGGCAAAGACAAAGGCTCCTGGGATAATGCCAATCAGCGTTGCCAGAACATAGGTGTGGACTTTAATGGGAGTAAAAGCGAGTGCCAGATTGATTAACCAGAAGGGAAAGAGAGGGACGAGCCTTAAAAAGAGAAGGTAATTGAAATCATTTCGTTGAAACTCGGACATCAATCTTTTGATCTTCGTGCCCATTCGTCTGGAGACAGCCTCTGCCAGTACATAACGAGCGGCAAGAAAGACGAGTGTGGCTCCCAGGGTTGCAGAGAAAAGAATGATGGCCGTCCCTGCCCATAAACCGAAGAGGAACCCGATGGTCAACGAAAGCACTGTTGCTACAGGCAAACTGAGAGCGGTTGAAATCGTATAGAGTACCATAGCCCCTATGAAGATTTGCCAGTAATGATTGTGGGTATAGAACAACAACTGATCCCGATTTGTTTTAAGAGTCGAGAAATTGAAGTACTGATCCCCGCCTGCAATAAAGAACGAAACGAAGCCTCCTATAAATATCAAAAGGATGAGAACTTTCTTCCATGGGATGGTTTTTTTAAGTCGATTTTCAGAATCCTGAGCCATAATAAATTCTAATTGGCTAATGTATGAGATTCAAGCCTCTTTTTTTACTTGATTCTTTTGTAGAAGCCAAAATATAATTGGGAGCATTAAAGAAAATCCTTCATCCTTAAGGAGGACCCGATGGAGCAAACGAAAATCGTGGATGGCTTCAGGTTTCTTCCACCCGGGCTAAAAGCATGGGTAAAGACCTTCATTCCTGACGAGGAATATAAAGGAATGATCCCGTGGACGCCCATGTCGAGGCCATTAAGTCGCACGACCCTTGCCCTTGTAACCAGTGCTGGGATCAGCCTTAAAACGGATCCTCCCTTTGATATGGAGCGGGAAAAGAGGGAACCTCTTTGGGGAGATCGCTCCTATCGAAGGATCCCCCGTGGGACGACGGAGAAGGAGATTGATTGCAATCACCTTCATATTAATACCCATCTTGTCATGCAGGATATCAATGTCATTCTCCCCCTCCAGAGAATGGCTGAGTTTGAAGAAGAAGGAGTGATCGGACGTCTGGCTCCAACAGCCTACTCTTTTTACGGGTTTCAGTGGCAAAATACAGACTTTCTCAAAGAAGCCATTGAGCCAATTTCGGAACATATGAGGGCTGAGAGAGTGGATGCAGTTCTTCTCACCCCTGCCTGACCTTTCTGCTGCCAATCCGTTGGAATGGCTGCGAGGGTTCTGGAAGATGCTGGTTTTTCGACTGTGGTTCTCAATCCAACATGGGAATTTCATCGAGCCGTTGGCATTCCCCGAACCGCTGCCATCGAATATCCGTATGGAAGGCCTGTGGGACAGATTGGAGACAGGGCAGGGCAAAGAAAGGTCCTCATGGAAGCTCTTTCGGTTTTTGAAAAAGCAAAGAGACCCGGGGAGGTCTTTCACCTTCCCTTCACCTGGCCTGAAGATCCCAAAAAGACGGATTGGCAACCTCCTGAAATGTCCCCTTTAATCCGTTATTATCTCGAAGACATTAAGAAGGCACGCCAGGCCCAGGAAAATAAGAAAGCTTAAATTCATATTTAAACGATACTTTTTAAGATCACCTTCAGGTTTTTATGGATCATCTTCCTTAAACTCCCCCAATGACATACCATTTTACCGTTTCAATGATTATATTTAATTTGTGTTGGTGTGGTATGGGTTTTTTAAAAATTTTCTAATCTCGGTGTTTGAAGGGGAATCTTAATGAAACGTTTAGTCCTTGTATTTTTAATCCTTTTAATGGGTATTGGTGGATGTCAGAAAAAGGATTCTGTGCGCATGGAGGTAAAGGAAATGACCAAGGAAAACATGGAGTTGAATGTTGCCACGTTTGCTGGGGGATGTTTCTGGTGCTCAGAAGCAGACTTTGAAAAATTACCAGGTGTCATAAAGGTTATCTCAGGCTATACCGGCGGGGAAGAGAAGAATCCAACCTATGAGCAGGTCTCTTCAGGTAAAACAGGACATGTGGAAGCGGTTCAGATCTTCTTCGATCCCGCGAGAATAACCTATGAGGAGTTACTCGATTATTTCTGGAGGCATATCGATCCCACGGACTCTGGAGGACAGTTCGTGGATCGAGGGTCCCAGTATCGGAGCGCCGTTTTCTATCATAATGAAGAGCAGAAACGATTAGCCGAGAGGTCGAAAGAAGATCTTGTCCGATCAGGGAAGTTCAAAAAGCCGATTGTCACAATGATTATTCCCTTCAAACAATTTTATGAGGCTGAGGACTATCACCAAGATTACTATAAAAAGAATTCCTTTAAATACCAGTTCTACCGGTTCAACTCGGGTCGGGATCAATTTTTAACAGAGACGTGGGGTGAAGAGAGAGAATTGGAAAAGAGGAAGAATAAGAAAAAATACCAGAGACCTGATGAAGCCACTTTGAGGAAAAGGTTGACGCCGTTACAATATGAGGTGACTCAGAGAGACGGGACCGAGCCACCTTTCCAAAATGAATACTGGGACAACAAGAAAGAGGGAATCTATGTAGATATCGTTTCTGGGGAACCCCTCTTCAGTTCCCTCGATAAATACGATTCCGGAACGGGTTGGCCCAGCTTTAAGAAGCCCCTTGAGCCCAGGAATATTGTTGAAAGAGAGGATCGAAAACTTTTTATGAAGCGTATAGAAGTAAGAAGCAAGCATGGAGATTCCCATCTTGGGCATGTCTTTGATGATGGACCTCCTCCAACAGGGCTTCGGTATTGTATCAACTCCGCTGCCTTAAGATTCATCCCTAAGGAGGTTCTTGAGAAAGAGGGTTATGGTGAATATCTGAAGCTCTTCGAGAAGCAGTGAGGCCTTTCAGATTGCCTTTGCCATTGCATAAAATCCGTCTTGAAGATCTAAAATCAAGTCAGCAGGGTCTTCCAATCCGATGTGGAGGCGGATTAGAGGTCCTCCCTCCCATGGTTTAACGCTTCTTAGCGCATCAATCCAGGCAGGTAAAATCAGGCTTTCATATCCCCCCCAGGAATAACCAATTCCAAAATAACGGCGTCCCTCACAAAGGGCAGCGATTTGCCTGGGTGTGGGTTTATGTCCCTGCACGTTGGCTTTCAGTTCGAAGGACAAGAGACCGCTGGAGCCTTTGAAATCACGCTTCCAGAGCGAATGTTGAGGATGGCTGGAAAGAGCAGGATATAGGACTGTGTTTACTTCAGATCGTTGCTCCAGCCAGCGTGCAACCTCCAGGGCATTCTGCTCATGCCTTCTCATTCGCACGTCAATGGTTCGCATCCCCCGAAGAATCAATGCGGCATCATCGCCCCCTACAGACACCCCGAGTTCCCGAACGGTCCTCCATAACGGCAGCCAGTGCTCTTCGCGCACGATCACAGCTCCCATAAGGACATCCGCATGTCCACTCCAGTATTTAGTAAGAGGCAAGACAGAGGCATCCACACCCCAGTCAAAAGGTTTGGCAAAGAGAGGCGATCCCCAGGCATTATCGATGGCGGTCATGATCCCATGCCTCTGGGCCATTCGGCAGATCCCTGGCACATCTTGAATCTCGAAAGTATAACTGCCCGGGCTTTCAAGAAAGATGATGCGGGTATTGGGTTGGATGAGGGTTTCCAGCCTTTCCGGTGTAATCGTGGGGTCATAATAGGTGGTATGGATTCCTATCTTTGCAAGAATTCCCTTGCAAAAGACTCTTGTAGGACCATAGACAGAGTCTGTAACCAGAAGATGATCCCCTGATTTCAGATAGGCCAGAAGCAACGTTGTGATGGCCATCAGGCCGGATGGCATCAGAGCAGCCCGGCAAGGATGACTTCCTCCTTCAATACGAGCGAGGGCATCTCTGAGTGCAAAAGTCGTAGGCGTGCCGATTGTGCCATAATGGGTAGCCCCTAATTCTCCGCGGTTGGCGGACTCTGTGCAGACTTTTGCTTCTTCGAGCGTCTTGAAAAGAACTGTAGAGGTGCGGTAAACAGGAAGATTGGGAGTGCGAATTCCTGGACCACTCTCTCTTCCCATTTCGACAAAGGAGGTTGCCTCAGGGGATTTAACCGGATCGGATGTTGGGGGTTGTTTATTCACTGGGTTCTCGCCCTTGTCCTTTGACATTTTTCACTCTTTGGTTGCTCGGAATTATAATGTAGGAGCCATAGTCGGTCAAGGCAATCGGAGTTCTTTGATAAAAATCCATTGAAAAATTGATTCGTTCCTGATACGCTAGAGACCAGAAAGGGGGTGACCCACAGGAGATGATCCGATTTTTATTTGGCGTCATTGTTGGAATTCTTATTTTCTTACTTTTTATCTACTTTGGGGGTGGTAAAGCTGTTAAAAAAGTTGGAGAGGGCTTAACCGAGACCGGAAAGAGGATGGAGCATCTTGAAGAAGTGATCAAAAAGGAGAGGGATGAAACGGGAAAGGAGCTGAAACGGAGGATTCTCAAAGAAGGAAGTAAAGAGAACACGAAAACAATTCAGTAGAGAATCGAGAATCCTTTGAATTCTCCCGTAAACTCCTCCCAGGTAATCAGGACACTCGTCACCTTAGCGTGAGGAGGGCCTCGGTGACACCATTGAATCATCTGCTCAACCTTTTTTTGATCCCCTTCAAAGAGGGCTTCAACCCGACCATCCCTTCTGTTTTTCACCCAACCCTTTAATTCCAACAGCTCAGCCATCTCCTGAGTATGGGCGCGAAAGAAGACTCCCTGAACCCTTCCCTCCACAATGATCCGTGCTCTGACATTTGCCATATCGCTTTCCTTCATACCACAGGATTGATCCAAAATCAAACATAAAAGCAATTAGACTTGAAAACCGAAATTTGAATCTATTAATATTTACCATAGGTAATTAAATCGGACGATTCACAGCGGATTGTTGTTGTATAATAAAATGAATAGACTCTACCTGGGCATCGACGTCGGTTCCGTCAGTGCAAATACAGTTATTTTAAATGATCGGGACGAGGTCGTAGAAGAACATTACACCCGCATTAAGGGACAGCCCCTCAAAACCGTTCAGAACATCTTAGAAGCGATTCTCCGCCGAGTTCCTGAAGAACAATTTCAAAGCCTCTCGTTTACCGGAACTGGAGGGAAACTCCTTTCTGAACTCCTTCAAGGCCATTTCGTCAACG
The DNA here is from genome assembly GCA_938002255.1 of uncultured bacterium. Classification (GTDB taxonomy): domain Bacteria; phylum Desulfobacterota; class BSN033; order BSN033; family UBA1163; genus RBG-16-49-23. The sequence continues at coordinate 53,693 of CALLAL010000034.1, read as the reverse complement.
AGATCATTGCTCAAGCCCATGCCATTTATCGTTTTTATCCTGAAATTCGGACGATTATTGATATTGGGGGAGAGGATTCGAAACTGATTTTTATCGAAGTGGAGAATGGTCATCTCAAAATCAGCGACTTCTCCATGAATACCCTTTGCGCCGCCGGAACGGGATCCTTTTTGGATCAACAAGCCTCTCGATTGGGTCTGACCATTGAGGAGTTTGGGGCGCTGGCCCTCAAATCCAAAACCCCCCCCCGCATTGCGGGACGTTGCAGTGTCTTTGCCAAATCGGATATGATTCATCTTCAGCAGATTGCCACACCGGATTATGACATCGTCGCCGGTCTCTGCTATGCTCTGGCAAGGAATTTTAAGAGTAACATCGGCAAAGGGAAAACCTTTATCAAACCTGTCTCCTTTCAGGGAGGGGTTGCTGCCAATGTCGGAATGAGAAAGGCTTTCCAGGAGGTTCTGGAACTTTCAGATGGAGAGCTTGTCATTCCACAACATTTTGCCTCCATGGGAGCCATTGGTGCGATCCTCGTGAGCCGGAACCGGCCATCGTCTTTCAAGGGAGGGAAATTCGATCTGACCCCTCTCAGAGAATATTTACGCCATCACCAGGAGAAAGAAACTCCCTTGGAGCCTCTCTGCCTTTCGTCAAATCATTCCTCCCCCTGTCATTCATCGATGAGAAGCGAGGAACAGAGAAAAGTTTTTTCTATCCCGACAAGAGAGGAAAAGACAGAAAAGATTGAAGCCTATCTGGGTCTGGATGTGGGGTCCATTAGCACCAACCTGGTCGTCATTGATCAGAATAAGAGGGTGCTCGCCAAACGGTATTTAATGACTGCAGGCAGACCGATTGAGGCGGTTCGCCTTGGCTTAAAGGAGCTCGGGGAAGAAATTGGCGATCGGGTTGAGATTAAAGGTGTAGGAACCACTGGTTCAGGTCGTTATCTCACGGCTGATTTTGTCGGGGCAGACCTGGTTCGAAATGAGATCACAGCTCAAGCCACGGCTGCTGTTCACATCGATCCCAATGTCGATACGATCTTTGAGATTGGGGGGCAGGATTCGAAATATATCAGCCTTGAGAAGGGCGTGGTCGTTGATTTTGAAATGAACAAAGTGTGTGCGGCAGGAACGGGTTCTTTTCTGGAGGAACAGGCCGAGAAACTAGACATCTCGATTAAAGAAGAGTTTGGAAAACTTGCCCTTTCTGCCGAAGAACCCGTAAGGATGGGAGAACGATGCACCGTCTTCATCGAATCGGACCTTGTCCACCATCAACAGAGAGGAGCGGCAAAAGATAACCTCGTTGCCGGACTCAGCTATTCAATTGTCCAGAACTATCTCAACAGGGTGGTAGGCGACCGCCGAATAGGTGAACGGATCTTCTTCCAGGGAGGGACGGCCTTTAATAAGGGAGTAGTGGCAGCCTTTGAAAGTGTCCTCAAGAAGGAGATCATCGTCCCTGAAAATCATGATGTCACAGGAGCCATTGGTGTGGCCATCCTGGCCATGGAAGAGCGGACTTGGGAGCGTTCGGGGTTCAAAGGATTCGATCTCAGCCAGCGCCAATACGAACAGACCTCTTTTGAATGTAAAGGTTGTTCTAATCTTTGTCTTATCCGGAAGGTAAGTGTGGAGGGTGAGAGACCTCTCTTTTACGGAAGTCGCTGTGAAAAGTATGACGTGATTAAAAGAACCAAAGGATCAGATCTTCCCGATCTCTTTGAAGAAAGAGAGAAGATGCTTTTTTCCACGTATGAAAAAGAAAAAGCTCTTCCTGAGGATGCGCCGGAGATCGGGATTCCAAGAATCCTCTATCTCCATGAGATGATGCCCTTCTGGAAAGCTTTTTTTGCTGAATTAGGTTATCGTGTCGTTCTCTCTGATCCAACGAATAAGGAGTTAATCCGTAAAGGGGTAGAGAATGTGGTGGCCGAAACCTGTTTTCCCATCAAGGTGAGCCATGGCCATGTGCTCAACCTTATGGAGAAAGGAGTCAAGAGGATCTTCTTGCCCAGCATCGTCAACCTCAAATCACCCCATCCTGAGATTCCGATCAGTGTTGCTTGTCCTTATGCTCAGGCCTTTCCTTACGCGGTCCCTTCATCTATCGATTTTAAGAAGGATTCTGTGGAAGTCCTTCAACCTATCCTTCATTTCCGGTTTGGGAAAGACCATCTGGAAAAAGAACTGACTGAATTTGGGAAATCCCTTCATCGAAACGCCAAGCAAGTCAAGAAAGCTCTGGCGAAGGCAGAGAGATTTCAGGCTCTCTTTTACCAATCGCTCCTTAATCGAGGAAAAGAGGTTCTGGACCAGATCAAGCCTGATGAGAAGGCAATCGTCATTGTGGGAAGGCCTTACAACTCCTGCGATCCGGGAGTCAACCTGGAATTACCTAAAAAGTTAAGGGAGTTGGGGGTTCTTGCCATTCCAATGGATTTTCTTCCTCTGGATTCTGTTCGACCGACCGAAGAGATTCGGGAGATGTACTGGCGATATGGTCAGAAGATTCTATCGGCAGGAAAGATTATCAATGAGGATCCAAGGCTTTATGCCATCTATATCACCAATTTTGGATGCGGTCCGGATTCGTTCATCAGCCATTTTTACAGAGACCTTTCTAAGGGAAAGCCCCATCTGCAATTGGAGATTGATGAACACAGTGCCGATGCAGGAGCCATTACCCGTTGTGAGGCTTTTCTCGATAGCTTGAAACAGGTGAAAGCAACCCTATTCGCTCCTTCCAGAAAGGAAAAGCCGAAGACGGATCGGACTAAAAAGATCTATATTCCTTATATGTATGATGGCGCCTTTGCCTTGAAAGCCGCTTTTGAAGCCTGTGGCGTTGAAGCAGAGGTCATTCCCGAATCGAATGAGGAGACGCTTTACTGGGGAAGAAAACTAACTTCAGGGAAGGAATGTTATCCCTGCATCTTGACCACCGGCGATATGGTTAAACTGGTCAAAGACCCTAATTTCGACCATGAGCGGGCAGCCTTTTTCATGCCTTCCGGAAATGGGCCTTGCCGTTTTGGACAATATCATCGTTTCCATCGTCTGGTGCTTGATGACTTAGGCTTTCGACATATTCCCATCTACGCTCCGAATCAGGACGAGACACTCTACAATGATTTAGGCATTATGGGTTCTCAATTTTCACGATTGGGATGGCAGGGAATCGTGGCCGTTGATCTCCTGATTAAAAAGCTTCTGGAGACTCGACCCTATGAGAAAGAGAAAGGACAATCTGATCGGATCTATGAAGCGTCTTTAAAGAGGGTTTGTGATGCCATTCGTAGGGGAGTTTCTCCGAAAGAGGCCCTGATTCAAAGTTTAGAAGAATTTGGAAGGGTGGAGATGGAAGAACCTGGAACCAAGCCTCTCATCGGGATTGTCGGAGAGATTTATGTCCGTCTCAATCGGTTTAGCAACGAGGACGTAATCCGAAAGATTGAACAATTTGGGGGAGAGGCATGGCTCGCCCCGATGACCGAATGGATACTCTATGTCAACACCATCTCCAAAAGAAGAAGCCTCAGAAAAAAGTCCTTTTCAAATCTCTTGAAGGTCCTTCTAACAGATTATTATCAAAAGAGAGATGAACACCACCTCGAAAGGCTTTTTAAAAGCCATCTTAGAAACTTTGGCGAACCTAAAACCCGATCGATCTTTAAAAAGGCAAAACCCTATCTCGATTCCTCTTTTGAAGGAGAAGCAATCCTCTCCATCGGGAAATCGATTGATTTTGCAAAACGAGGTGCAAGCGGGATTGTCAATATCATGCCTTTTACCTGCATGCCAGGAACGATCGTAAGTGCTCTTCTAAAACGCTATCGAGAGGAGAACAATAACATTCCTATCCTTAATATGGCCTATGATGGGCAAGAACAGACCAATACTCTAACCCGCCTTGAAGCCTTCATGCATCAAGCCAAGGAATTTCAGAATAGACGAAACAAAAGGGCCTAACCTATTTGATTTTAAAGGGGATAATTTATTAGAAGCCCTTGTTAAAAAAATAACTTTAGAGTTGATTTTTTGGAATTTAGATGCTAAATGATAGAGGTATTTAATTGGCCAGGATCTGATTTCGTAGGAGAGAGGATTATCTTCAATGAGTGAGCAAATAAAAGAAGCATTTCGAGTTTTTCTGTTCGGTTTCGGTGGAGTTTTTACTGGTTTAATCCTGTTAATGTGGGGGATTAAGATTTCCACACTTCTCATTCGATTGTTTACATCCCGAAAAAATTAGTTCGAGGTTTTCCTATGGCTGACTTTTCCATCGGTTCAATCCTTTTAAAAACTGGTTTTTTTCACCTTACCCTGGGTCATGTCATCATGTGGCTGATCGGTGCTTTCTTTATTTACTTAGCCATTGCCAAAGAATTTGAACCGTTACTTCTTGTTCCGATTGGGTTTAGTATATTCGTTGTCAATTTACCCCTGGCTCCCCTGGTGGGAGAAGGAAACCTGATCTATCTCTTTTACCATTATGGCCTCGAATGGGAGGTCATTCCTCCTCTCATCTTCTTGGGAATTGGTGCATTGACCGATTTTGGCCCATTGATCGCCAACCCTAAAACATTGCTCTTGGGGGCAGCTGCTCAATTTGGCGTTTATGTGACTTTCTTCGGAGCCATTCTTTTGGGATTTAATATTAAAGAAGCCGCCTCCATCGGCATTATTGGTGGAGCCGATGGACCTACCTGTATCTATCTGACAACCAAATTGGCTCCTCATCTGTTAGGAGCCAATGCCATTGCCGCATACTCCTACATGGCCATGGTCCCCTTGATTCAACCTCCCATTATGAAGTTGCTCACCACAAAAGAAGAAAGAAAGATCAGAATGAAACAGTTGAGACCCGTTTCCAAATTGGAACGAATCTTTTTTCCTTTTATAGGAACCATTGTGATCGTTCTCATTGTTCCTGAATCGGCTCCTCTGATGGCGATGTTTTTTGTGGGAAATCTCTTTCGAGAATGTCGTGTGGTTGAACGGTTGCTTAAGACCTCTCAGAATGAGCTGCTCAATATTGTTACGATCTTCCTTGGATTGGCCGTTGGGTCAACCATGGTGGCTGACAAGTTTTTAAAGCCTGCACCCATTTTCATCTTCTTTTTAGGACTGGTGGCTTTTGCCTTCAGCACGGTGGGGGGCATCCTACTTGCGAAGTTGATGAATCTCTTTCTTAAAGAGAAGATAAATCCCCTTATTGGTTCTGCCGGCGTTTCTGCTGTTCCCATGGCTGCGAGGGTAGCGCAAAAGATAGGCCAACAGGAAGACCCCAAAAATTTTCTTTTGATGCATGCCATGGGTCCCAATATCGCTGGCGTCATTGGTACAGCCACGGCTGCCGGAATGTTTCTTGCGATGATGAAATAATATTTGCGCAAAAAGGAGCTCCCTATGGATAACTGGACCTTTGGGATCACGATGCTGGTTGTGGGGATGGGAGGGACCCTTCTCACCATGTGGTTCCTCAGTTTATTAATGGGAGTACTCAAGAAAGCCTTTCCCTATAAAAAAGAGGAAGAAAAGAAATCATCCTAAAAAGAGGAGGAGGGGGGGTATGTTGGATGCGATTGTCAACGGACTCTATGGATTGATTGCTGGGTTTTCTCATCTCCACTGGTCCAATCCCATCATGATTGGAGTGGGGGGTCTTCTCCTCTTTCTCGCCATTAAAAAAGACATTGAACCTCTGCTCCTGCTTCCCATTGGATTCGGCTGCATCCTCGTCAATATCCCCTTGGCAGGGTTGATGGAAGAGGAGGGATTTCTCCGAACCATTTATGAAGCCGGCATTGCTACAGAACTCTTTCCCCTCTTTATCTTCATCGGCATTGGTGCGATGACCGATTTTGGCCCCCTCCTGGAAAATCCAAGGATATTTTTACTGGGAGCAGCAGGGCAATTCGGAATTTTTTTAACATTGGCTCTGGCATTAGCCCTGGGCTTTTCAAAACTGGATGCCGTAGCGGTTGGAGTCATCGGTGCCTGCGATGGGCCCACAGCGATCTATGTCACTTCCAAATACGCGCCCCATCTGCTTAGTGCGGTTTCGGTGGCCGCCTATTCCTATATGTCTTTGGTTCCCATCATTCAGCCTCCCATTATGAAGATTCTGACCACTCCAGAGGAAAGAAAAATAAGCATGGGAACTGTCAAGCGAACGGTCTCTCAAAGAACAAAAATTCTCTTTCCCTTAGTCGTGACGGTGATCGGTGGCCTCATTGCTCCCCAAGGGTTACCCCTTTTTGGAACGATCATGCTCGGCAATTTGATGCGTGAAAGTGGAGTGGTCAGTCGATTGACCAAGGCGTCGGAGAATGAGATTGCCAACATCGTTACGCTCCTTTTAGGGATTTCCATCGGAGCCACGATGGATGGAAAAAACTTCTTAACCCCTCAAACCCTGATGGTCCTCTGTTTAGGCTTTATTGCTATCTGTCTTGATACAGTCTGCGGGGTTCTGTTTGGGAAGCTTCTCAAAGTTCTGACCGGAGGAAAAGTGAACCCTCTGATTGGAGCCGCTGGGATTTCTGCCTACCCCATGGCCGCCCGTGTTGCTCAACGGGAAGGTCAAAAATATAATCCTAAGAATTTTCTCCTCATGCATGCCATGGGAGCCAACACAGGAGGGCAGGTGGGGTCTGTGATGGCTGCCGCAGTGATGCTCTCTGTGCTCAAAGGGATGGGAATTATCTAATCAATCGCCGCTAAAATGCTTGGTTGGTCCTTCTTCAAAAGCCTCGTTGATATAGGAAAAGGCCGCAATCATGTTCGGAAATCCAATCGTCGTTAGGCTAAGAAGTGCAACGTGTTGAATCTCCTCGGTTGTGATTCCCATGGCAATTGCCCTTCGAGTGTGGGATTTGATTGCTCCCTGTGAGCCTGAACCAATGGCAATCGCTAACTTGATTAAACGGCGGGTTTTCTCATCAAGAGGGCCTGTGGCATGGCAGAGATTCGCAAGTTTCTCATAGGCTTTTTCGATTTCCGGAAACTCCTTCTTAAACCGCTCATAAGGTAAGGGTAAATAATCCATAATTCCTCCTTTCCTTCTATGTTGCAATGGATTCCTTTCTCATCGGATGATATCTTATCACATCTCTTCCATGATTTGTAAAGAAAATTATTATTACTGGAACATATCGGTCTTTCCCAATAATCCCTCAGTGATGGGGTAGGATGGTTTAAAAGGGTGGGAAAGGTCCCTCTCCAAACCCTTGAAAAGCGAGCAAGGAGGCAATCTCCTTGGGTCTCCATGCCCTTTGAATCGGGAGTTTGAAAACCAAGCAGTGGACATTTAAAGGACAAAGGTGTCGCTTCAAAGGTTTTCCGAAGAACCCTCCCCACCCTTTTTTTTGATCCTCTGTGAGGGATTACCTTTCCTAATAATATGTTCTTGCTTTTTTTTTGTCGTTTATACTAATATTCCATTACTTTATCCCCCAAGGAGGGTAACTTCTATGGCCGAAAGAGTGTGGCATTCCACAGAGATTTCAGACGTCTTGAAGGAACTGGAATCCGATCTCCATCAGGGCCTCCCCGAGGAGGAGGCTAAAAGGCGTCTCGAAATCTACGGGTATAATGAACTAAAAAAGGAGGAAAAGGTCTCCCCCCTCACGATTTTCTTTAACCAGTTTAAGAATATTCTCATCCTTATTCTCATCATTGCCATTCTTCTCTCCGCACTCGTGGGTGAGACGGTTGATGCGGCCATCATTGCGGTGATCGTGGTCTTTTGTGCTCTTCTCGGATTTGTTCAAGAGTATCGAGCAGAAAGGGCGCTTGAGGCGTTGAAAAAGATGCTCACTCCAATGATTACTGTTCTCCGGGGCGGCAAGGAGGAAGAAGTTGCATCCAAAGAGATTGTCCCGGGGGATATTTTGATTCTTGAAGCGGGGGATAAAATTCCCGCAGATGCAAGAGTCATTGAATCCCATTCCCTTCGGTGTGATGAGGCACCTCTGACCGGAGAATCCATGCCTGTGAGCAAGAATGTAAAACCTTTACCTCCCGAAATACGGGTCGCCGATCGTAAGAATATGGTCTTTACGGGGACAACCGTGACTTTTGGCCGAGCCAAGGCGGTCGTCACCTCTACAGGAATGAATACAGAATTTGGAAAGATCGCGAAAGAGGTCATCTCTGTCGGAACGGAGAAGACCCCTCTGGAAAAGAGAACCGAGGAAATCGGTAAATGGCTGGGCATGATTGCCCTTGGCATCTGTCTTTTAGTCGCTGCCGTCAGTATCCTAAGAGAGGTCTTTGGCGGTAGGGTCGATTTACCTTTTGTGATGAGAGTTGTCATGTTTGCTATTGCTCTTGCAGTCGCCGCAGTCCCAGAAGCCCTGGCAGCTATTGTGACAGGAGCGCTTGCAATCGGGATGCGTCAGATGGCTAAAAAGAACGCCCTTATCAGAAAGATGCCTGCTGTGGAGACATTGGGATGCACCACGGTGATCTGTTCCGATAAGACAGGAACCCTGACCAAAGGGGAAATGACGGTTCGAAAGATCTTTTCCGGAGGGAGGATGATTGAGGTCACTGGATCGGGGTATGCGCCCGATGGCGAGTTAAAAGAATCGCATTCTATTCGCCTTGCCAATCATCCTCCACTTCAGACTTTACTGATGGGAAGCCTTTTATGTAATGACGCGGTTCTGGAACAGAAAGAAGGGAAATGGATCGTTAAGGGGGATCCCACAGAGGGAGCCTTGATAGTGGCTGCTGTTAAGGCTGGTTTGGATCAGACAGAACTAAGACTGAGTCATCCGAGGATTGAGGAGATTCCCTTCAGCTCTGAAAGGAAGAGAATGACAACGATCCATCAGATGTCTGATGGCAAGCGTTTAGCTTTCATGAAGGGAGCCCCTGAGGTGGTTTTAGAAAAAAGTTCTTATATCTTCGATGAGGGGGGTATAAGAGAGCTGACACAAGAGGAAAAATCTGAAATTTTAAAAATGAATGAAGCAATGGCACAACATGCCTTGAGGGTTCTCGGAGTGGCTTTTCGTGAGTGTCCGAATTCAATTCAATTGACCGAGGAGGACCTGGAACGAGAGATGGTCTTTCTTGGTTTAGCCGGCATGATGGATCCGCCACGAGAAGAAGCCATTGAGGCAACGAAGGTCTGTAAGCAGGTAGGGATTAAGCCGATCATGATCACAGGGGACCATAAATTAACCGCTGTGGCTATAGCCAGAGAGATCGGGTTTTATCAAGAAGGGGATCGGGTGTTAACCGGCGAAGAACTTGAGAAGATGCCAGAGGAAGCATTTGAAAAGATCGTCGATCAAGTCACCGTTTATGCCAGGGTTTCACCCATGGATAAACTAAAGATCGTGAAAGCCTGGAAAGCGAGGGGGGAAGTAGTTGCCATGACCGGAGATGGCGTCAATGATGCTCCCGCTCTGAAACATGCTGACATCGGAGTGGCCATGGGAATCACCGGCACAGAAGTGACTAAAGAAGCCTCGGATATGGTTCTGACCGATGACAACTTTGCCACGATCGTCACGGCGATTGAACGGGGCCGCTGGATCTACGACAATATCAAAAAATATTTAGCTTACCTCCTTCAATGTAACATCACTGAAGTCGTGGTGATTGGAGGCGTTGTCCTCATCATGGGGCCAGAATTTTTACCCCTTCTCCCTGCAGCTATCTTATACATGAATCTGGCGACGGACGGGCTTCCTGCATTGGCTCTGGGGGTTTCCCCTCCGGATCCAGATATTATGAAACGTCCCCCGAGAGATCCAAAGGAAAGCGTTTTCGGATGGGATGTAAAATCCTTTATTCTCCGGGCGGTTTTAATTGAGTGTCCTTTCTTCTACATCCTCTTCTTCCATAAATTGGATAACATCACCTATGCGAGGACGGAGATATTTTTCCTTTTCATCATTGTCGAACTCGTAGTGGCATTGAACTGCCGTTCCCTCATTTATAGCATCTTTAAAGCCCCACCCCACAAATGGCTCGTCCTCGCTCTCGCCTGGGAGATCGTTTTGATCGGGGTGTTGATCCAGATTCCTTCGGTGAGAGATGCCTTTGGTATCATGAAACCTTCTCTATCCGATTTATCCATCATCGTTGCTTTTGGTTTGATTGTTTTTGTTATCATTGAAATGACTAAAGGGATCTTGAGAAAAAGGGTAATCGTCGGAAGAACCATACCGGTTTGATCGGTTGGCGAGGTTGGAAAAACCCTCTTATGAGGCGACAAGAGAGTTTTTCCATTACTTGTGAATTCAACAGGAATTATTTAGAATAAATATGACCCAAAGGGGGCGATTCAACCTACCCAAAGGGAATCTTTCTGAAAGGCTTTTCGGTTTCCGCGCCTCCCTTGTGACGGATGAAAAACATCGCTCCATGTGGGTCATATCAATTTAATGAGTGGAGTTTCAAAGAGATGCTTAATTGTCATTCAAGACTTAAACTTTGGTGATGGGGAGGAGGATCATGGAAAAGCCTTTGGTCGGGATCCTGATGGGAAGTGACAGTGATTTGCCAGTAATGGAGAAAGCGGGCGAGATCCTGAGAGAAATGGGGGTTCCTTATGAGATGGATATCCGTTCTGCCCATCGGCTGCCTGAGAAGACTGCTTCTTATGCCAGGACAGCCAGAGAGCGTGGATTGGAAGTCCTCATTGCCGGAGCAGGGATGGCAGCCCATTTGGCAGGGGTTTTGGCTGCTCATACCACTCTGCCTGTCATCGGTGTCCCCCTAAAGTCTGGTGCCCTTGAAGGTGTGGATGCCCTTTACTCAACGGTTCAGATGCCACCGGGGATCCCTGTTGCCACGGTCGGAATCGATGGAGCTAAAAACGCGGCTTACCTGGCCTGCGAGATCCTCTCTATTAAATATCCGGAGATTGCTCAAAAATTGGAAGCGTTCCGTGAAAAAACAAGAAGAGATTTAGAAGAAAAATCGAGAGCCCTAAAACAATCGACATGACGAAGGATGAAGCAATTCATAAGGCTGCAACGATCATCCGAGGGGGAGGGATTGTCGCATTTCCGACCGAGACGGTCTATGGATTGGGAGCGGATGCCTTTAATCCCATAGCAGTGGCTCGGATCTTTGAAGTAAAAAAGAGGCCTTATTTTGATCCATTAATTGTTCATGTCGCCAGTCATCATGATCTCACCCGATTGGTCGTGGAGATTCCATCGAAAGCCATCAGATTAATGGAACAGTTCTGGCCCGGACCTTTAACCCTTGTCCTTTTTAAAAAGGAGGAAGTTCCGGAGATTGCTACAGCGGGCCTTCCATCCGTTGCGGTCAGGATGCCCAAACATCCCATGGCTTTAGATTTGATTAAAGAATCAGGCCGCCCTATAGCGGCTCCGAGTGCCAATCCTTTTGGGTATGTGAGTCCTACGACTGCTGACCACGTCCGAGATCAGTTGGGACATGAGGTGGATCTCATTTTAGATGGAGGTCCCTGCGAGGTGGGCGTGGAGTCCACGATCGTCTCTTTTGTTGAAGAAGAGCCGCTGCTTTTGAGGCCAGGGGGAATTGCCCTTGAAGAGATCGAATCCGTTATCGGAAACGTTAAGGTCGGTTCGCTGAATCAGGAGAGGCCTATCGCTCCAGGGATGCTCCCGAAACATTATTCTCCGAGGACCCCCATTTTGCTTGATGGGTCTGAGGAGGATATCGCCCGTTATGGCAATAAAAAGATAGGGTTGCTTGCATTTTGTAAGATCAAACCTACTTTGAGATTCAGTCAGGTTGAAGTCCTTTCAGAGAAGGGCGATTTAAGAGAAGCCGCGGCTAATCTCTTTGGTGCCCTTCGTCGTCTGGATGCGTCGAGTCTGGATTTGATTCTGGCAGAATCGGTGCCTGAAATAGGTTTGGGAAGGGCCATCATGGATCGCCTTCGCCGCGCCAGCTCCATCGAGGAGTTACGTCAATGAGAAAATTTGCCTTTATGGTTTTTGTGTGGCTTTCTACCTTCTATCCTATTCCTTCGATTAGTCTTCCCGCTGAGGATGTGCAGCTCGTAACCGATGCTCAGTATTTTGAAACAGCGAGAAAGATGATTCGCGAAGCAAAATCTTCCATCCGGGTAATGATGTTCGAGATGGGATATTATGAGAAGTATCCGAATACGCCTTCAAATTTGTTAATCAAAGAGTTGATCGAAGCAAAAAGACGGGGAGTGAAGGTCGAGGTGATCCTGGAGGTCAAAGAGGGGGATGATCGAACCACCAAACGAAATCACATGGCTGGGAAAATCTTATCCGAAGGGGGAGTGGAGGTGATCTATGATCCCCTCTTCAAAACGATGCATGCCAAATCTTTGGTGGCGGATGAACAGTGGAGTCTGATCGGAAGCACGAATTGGGTTTTTTCTTCACTGACTAGCAACAATGAGGTTTCTGTTCTAATCAAATCGAGAGAGTTGGCTAAGTCATTCATTGATTATTTCAATCAGGTGAAAACCACCGGCACTAAAAAATAGGATAACAGGAAATCAGGTCATGCGGGGATCAAGGAGAAATTCCTAAAAGATGGTTTAGCCCGTTATCCGGATCGATTGAAATCCTGATGCCCTCCTAACCATGCTGATCGATTCTCATGCCCATCTGGAGATGCCTGAGTTTAGAAAGGATTTAACGGAAGTCCTTCAAAGGGCGAAGGACTCGGGTGTCGAATTTATTTTCACAGTTGGGACAGACCCAGGGGACTGGAAAAGAGCGCTGGAGATTGCTCAATCCTGCTCATCGATCTACGCCATTTTGGGAGTCCATCCTCATCATGCCAAGGAGATTGACGAGAAAACTTATTCTGTTCTGAAAAACCTCTGTCAGCATGAAAAGGTGAGGGCTTATGGAGAGATTGGATTAGACTTCTTTCGAAACCACTCTCCCCGGGAGATCCAACTCAAACGATTTCGGGAACAGATCGGACTGGCAAAGGAACTGAAGCTTCCGATTGTCGTCCATGACCGGGAAGCCCACCAGGAAACTCTGGAGATTTTGAAAGAAGAAAAGGGTTGGGAAAACGGAGGGATTATCCACTGTTTTTCAGGAGACGAGCAAATGGCAACCACGTGTATTGATATGGGTTTTTATATCTCCATTTCCGGAAGTATCACCTATAAAAATGCTGGTCCTTATCATGAAATTATTAAAAAACTTCCTTTAGACTCTCTTCTGGTGGAGACGGACGCCCCCTTCTTAACCCCGGTTCCTTTTCGAGGCAAACGAAATGAGCCTGGGTATGTGCGTTATACAGCTCAAAAAATAGCAGAGATCAAAAAGGTTCCTTTTGAAACAGTGGCAGAGCTGACCACCCGAAATGCTCTAAAGGTATTTCGATTAAACTTGAGGAATGAATTTCTTTTCATTTAACCCAGTCTAAAATTTTCCCTAAAAAGCGATCGCTTTTTAGGGAAAGGGCTGAAGGCAAAAGACGGATCTGAGAGTGAAGGGAGAGAGGGTTGAGGAGCAATGTTTATGAAGCCAGCCATCGTTGTCGTTGATATGTTGAAGGATACCTTCAAAGAGGGATCCCGGCCACCGATCGCTCAGGAAGCCAGGCGGATCCTTCCCACACTTCAGCGCCTTTTAAGTGAAAGTCGCAAGAGAGGGTATCCCATCATTTTTGCCTGTGATAGTTTTTTAAAAGAGGACTTCATCTTTAAGGGGAAGATGAAGGTTCGCTCCCTTCGGGGGACTGAGGGCGCTGAGGTCATCGAGGATCTGAAGCCGGAACCAACAGATATGGTTTTACCCAAGAGGCGTTTCAGCGCCTTTTTTAAGACCGATCTGGATCAAACCCTCCGCACCTGGGGGGTGGATACGATTGTGGTCACCGGAATTACCACTGAGTGTTGCGTCCTGACAACTGCGATGGACGGGCTTTGCCATGACTTTTCAGTTATTATTTTAGAGGATGGTTGCGCCAGTCGTCATCAAACCATTCATGAAACCTGTCTCGATCTCTATCGGGACTTCGCCCTCTATCCTCTCTTGAGGATTATGAGCCTGGATCAATTTTTAAAGGACATTTCCTAACGAAGCTTTCCCTTGATACTCCCCGAAAAAACCGTTTCAATCTTCCGATCAAAGGGGAGATCATGGTGAGAATGAGAGGGGGAAATGGAGTTCTGCAAACAAGAGTTTGTCGAAGAGATCAGAAGCCTCCTTGCCAACAGGCAAAGAAAAGTCGTGGATCACCTCTCTTTTGCTCGAGCCGCGGTCCTTGTCCCTCTTTTCAATAAGAATGGGTCGTGCCATCTTCTCTTCACCAAAAGAACCGATCTCGTTAAATATCATAAAGGGGAGATTTCTTTCCCAGGTGGAATGGCCGATGATAATGATTTAAATTTAGAGAAGACGGCTCTTCGGGAGGCAGATGAGGAAATTGGGTTAAAGGAAAAGGATGTTCAGATCGTTGGATTATTGGATGATATTATTACGGTGACCCAGTTTATTGTAACTCCTGTGGTCGGTCTTTTCCCGTACCCTTATCCTTTTCAAACAAGTCAGATTGAAATTGCCGAATTGATTGAAGTCCCCCTTTCCCTTTTACTCGACCAGGGAAATTTTTCAGAACGTGAAATTACACGGGCGGGCCGAAGAGAAATTGTCTTTGCTTATCAATACGGAGAACATATCATCTGGGGGGCGACCGCACGGATCCTGAAACAGTTCCTGGATTTGATTCCTCTCTCGAAAAGGTCATGGGAACCTTTTTCAAAACAATGATCACAGGAAAATCGATTCCCCTTTCAACAAAAGGCTTGAAAGAGGATTTGGGAAAAGGTATGATTTTCCTACCATGAGTAAAAATCAGGAGGAAAATATGGAAGAAAAAACTTGCCGAGGAGATCATAAAGGACACCTCTGTGTACTGGCGAGCAACGAAAAATTTGATCTCATCAAAGGACTGACCAAAAACCCAAAACACATCTGCTTTAACTGCGGGCGCGTTGCAGACTCAGCAGAAAACCTTTGTAATCCCATGCCCTTGGATTGATCGGGCCAGGAATAAAGAGGGTTGCTGGTATCGATCAATGGCGAAAAGAGATGAAAGTTTATGATATTCTCAAACTGTTAGGAAGCCTTCTGATCTGTCAGGTGGCTGGATTTTTGGGTTCTCTTTTCACCACCCCTGCAATCCCCAATTGGTATGCCGAATTAAGCAAACCGTCGTTTACCCCTCCCAATTGGGTCTTTAGCCCGGTCTGGATCAGCCTTTTTGTGCTGATGGGAATCTCTCTCTTTTTAATCTGGAGAAGGGAGGGACAGCCCTATGTCAAGACCGCCCTTATGTTTTTCTTCATACAATTGACTCTCAATACCCTTTGGTCTATTGCTTTTTTCGGCCTAAAATCACCTCTGCTGGGTTTGATTGACATCCTTTTTCTCTGGTTAGCCATTCTTTTGACGATCGTCACCTTCTTTAAGGTTTCCATTTGGGCGGGACTGCTCCTTCTCCCTTATCTCTTATGGGTCAGTTTTGCTACCGTTCTCAATTTCTTTCTCTGGACATTAAACAGGTAAAGACGTGATTCAAAAAGAGAGGATTAAGGTTCTCAATCAAACAGAGGTCAAGAAGAGAACCTATATCCTTTATTGGATGCAGGCGTCACAGAGGGCAGCGTATAATCATGCCCTTGAATACGCCATCTTAAAAGCCAATGAACTTCATCAACCTCTCATCGTCTTCTTTGGAATTACCGACCATTTTCCAGAGGCCAATGAGAGACATTATGCCTTCATGCTCGAAGGCCTTAAAGAGACCCAACGATCTCTCAGAGAGAGAAAGATTCAGATGGTCATAAGGCATGAATCTCCCGAAAAGGGGGCCATCCAAATGGCTAACCATGCATCGCTTGTTGTGGTAGATCGGGGGTATCTGAATATCCAGAGACACTGGAGAAAGACTGTTGCGGAAAGAATCAATTGTCCATTGATTCAGGTTGAAAGCGATGTGGTTATTCCCGTTGAAGAAGCCTCATCAAAAGAAGAATATGCAGCAGCAACCCTTCGGCCCAAAATTCATAAAAAACTTAACCGTTTTTTAATTCCCCTTCCGTCCGGTGAGCCAGCCATTTCTTCCCTATCCATGGACTTCAACTCATTTGAGATTGAAGACATTGAAAAAACCCTTTCAAGGCTTCGGATCGATCGAAGCGTTAGAAGCATGAACTCATTCCGAGGAGGAACTCAAGAAGCCTACAGGCATCTTGAAGTTTTTTTAGAAGAAAAGCTGGACAGATATCCAGAGCATAGAAACGATCCCACCCTTGATTATCTCTCCCATATGAGTCCCTATTTACACTTTGGACAGATTTCTCCCCTTGACATTGCTTTAAAGGTAAAACAGATGAAGAGTCCAGGGGTGGAGGCTTTTCTCGAAGAGCTGATCGTCCGGAGAGAATTGAGCATGAACTTCGTATTTTATAATGAACGATATGATTCTTTTGAAGCCCTTCCTGAATGGGCGAAAAAATCTTTAAGAACCCATCAACGAGATAAACGGCCACACCTCTACACCCTTGAACAACTGGAGAAGGCTGAAACCCATGACCCCTATTGGAATGCGGCTCAGAAAGAAATGGTGATCACGGGTAAGATGCATGGGTATATGCGGATGTACTGGGGGAAGAAGCTATTGGAATGGAGCCAATCTCCTCAAGAGGCGTTTCACACCGCCCTTTATCTCAACAACAAATATGAACTGGACGGGAGAGACCCCAATGGGTTCACCGGTGTAGCTTGGTGTTTTGGAAAGCACGACCGCCCGTGGGGGGAGAGACCCGTCTTTGGCACCGTTCGATATATGAATGACAAAGGATTGGAAAGGAAATTTGACGCAGATCAATATGTAAGAAAAATTGATCAACTGCAATAAATGATGTTTTTTTGGAAAATTTTAGGTTAGTATAATTTTAATATTCCTATTCACTCAAAAAAAGGAGGTGTATGATGAAGCTGAGCGAATATTTTGAGAAGACCAAAGGACGGGGTGTGATTGCTACTGCAGATGCTAACGGCAAAGTAGGATTGGCTATTTATGGGAGACCTCATTTTATTACTGAAAAGACCATTGCCTTCATTATGGCAGATCGTTTAATGCACAAGAATCTCCAGTCCAATATTCATGCTGCCTATCTATTCATGGAAGAGAAGAAAGGATATGCTGGGAAGAGGCTCTATCTGACAAAAATTAAGGAAGAGAAAGACCCTGCTCTTATCGACCAACTTCGGCGGAAAGATAGCTGTCCTGCCTATACCGTTTATAAAGATACGATCAAGTATCTTGTCTATTTTCGAATTGATAAAGTGTTGCCTTTAATCGGAGACAAACAGTAGGAATTTTTTATTCTTTTATATAGTTGTTTGCCCTCTCTTTGCCTTGTAACCATGCCATAATGCCCCGGTTGGCCTTCGTCAGGCTCAGGGCGGAATGAACGAAATTACGACACAGCCTTCTTTAGAGGGGGAAGGGGGGAGTTATGAAAATTCTGATGACGGGGGGCACAGGGTTTGTTGGGACACAGCTATTTAACCGTTTGAGTCAGGATGGTCATGAGATCACGATCCTCACTCGTTCTCTGAAAGGAGCAAAAAAAGCCTTGCCAGGAATTTCCTATTTAGAGGGGGATCCAACCCAAAAAGGTCCATGGCAACAGTCCATCAAAGATCACGATGCGGTTATCAATCTCGCAGGCGCTTCCATCTTCAGTAAGTGGACGGATGAACATAAACGAGCTATTCGTGAGAGTCGGGTTTTTACCACTCAGAATATTGTGGAGGGCATACCGACCCATCGTGACCCCCCCTTTACCTTTTTCAGCACTTCAGCAGTTGGTTACTACGGTTTTCGCGGAGACGAAGAATTATCGGAGGAGTCCCCTCCTGGAACGGATTTTTTAGCCCGCATTGCCGTCGAATGGGAGGAGGAAGCTTTTAAAGCCAGTGATAAAGGAGTTCGGGTGGTGATCACCCGTTTTGGCATTGTCTTAGGAGAAAAAGGCGGTGCCCTCGGTCAAATGATTCCTCTTTTCAAGAAATACATTGGGGGGCCCATTGGAAGCGGGAAGCAGTGGTTCTCATGGGTTCACATCAAAGATCTAACAGAGGCCTTTATCTTTTTGATCAAGCATCCGGAGATTTCAGGTCCAGTCAATCTCTGTGCTCCCAATCCTGTGAGGAATAGAGATCTTGCCAGAGCCCTCGGGGAGGTTCTGCACCGTCCTTCGTTTATGCCTGCACCGGGATTTATGATTAAACTGGTTTTAGGAGAATTTGGGTCAGTCATTCTGGAAGGGCAGCGGGTCATTCCCAAGAAGTTGATGGAGAAGGGTTTTGTTTTTTCATACCCTGATATCCGTCAGGCCTTACAAAGTATTGTGGGCTCATCAATCTGAATCAATCGTTTAAACATTTCTCCATGTTTCCAGATAAATTCTATCTTCTCTTGTTCTTCTGGTGTCTCGGTTTCTTTTTTTTATGGAACATACCTTTCCTTACAAAAAGGAAACCCCTCTCATTCCCGTTTCCAAAACTCTCTATCCTCATTCCTGCTCGAAATGAAGAGCAAACCCTCAGCCATTTACTTACTTCCATACACCTTCAGCGTTTCAAACCCCATGAGATTCTTGTCATCGATGATCAATCCAAGGATGGGACAGCGGAGGTGGGAAAGAGAAATGGTTGTAAAGTGATTTCATCTACCGACCTACCAGAAGGTTGGACCGGAAAAAATTGGGCGTGCTGGCAAGGAGCCCAACAGGCAACAGGAGATCTCTTTCTCTTTTTAGATGCCGATACGATCTTTCAATCCGAAGGTCTTGAAAAGATCGTATTCACCTATCTTGAAAAGGGGGGACTCTTATCCATTCAGCCTTACCACAAAATGGAAAAACTGTATGAGCGACTTTCTGCAATCTTCAACATTATTACAATGGCAGGGATCAATGCCTTTACTCTTTTCGGTTCAAGGGTGAAACCTAAAGGGGCTTTTGGCCCCTGCATAATCTGCTCGAGGGAAGATTATTTTCAGGTCGGAGGTCATCAAAAAGCCCGGAATGCGGTTTTGGAAAGCCTCGTGATCGGCAAAGAGTTTCTAAAACATAACAAGGGAGTTCAGTGTTTTGGAGGAAAAGGAACGCTTACGTTTCGCATGTACCCCGGAGGATTACGATCCTTGATCGAAGGGTTTAGTAAAGGGTTTGGGACAGGAGCCAAGGCAATGTCTTTGATCAGTCTCTTCATGGTGGTCGGCTGGATTTTTGGTGGGATGGGGGTGACCAGACAGTTGGTCCAATCGTTCGTTTTAGGAGATTGGGTCGATCTTCTGGGTTGGCTTATCATCGATGTGCTTTATATCCTCCAACTTCACTGGATGCTTTTCCGAATAGGAAATTTTGGATTCTCAACCGCCCTTCTTTTCCAGATCCCTCTTATCTTTTTCGTGATCGTTTTTATGACCTCCCTCCTGCGTATCTTCGTCTTGCGTAAGGTTCGCTGGAAAGGAAGGGAAGTTAAGACCGGTATGAGGGAATCATAGAATCGTGAGGCTCATTCATCTTCCCACGTTTTGGACGATTGTCATTGATTTTGTGATCTGGTTCGTGATTCACATCGGAGTCGTGGCCCTTATGGTCAGGGTTCCGGCGCACCATTTCAATCCGAATCATTGGCTATATCGAGGGAGAAGATGGGAAAAAGAGGGAGATCTTTATCAGGAGGTTTTTAAAATTAAAACGTGGAAACGACATCTTCCAGATGGGGCGAAGTTTCTCGGAACGCTGGGGTTTCGAAAAAAGCAACTCGACGGGAAAAGCAAGATCTATTTTGAAACCTTCAGGGCTGAGACCTGTCGTGCGGAGGCAACGCATTGGATCTTCATCCTCTTTTCCCCTCTGTTCTTCTTATGGAATCCAAGATGGGTAGGCTTTTTTATGATTCTTTATGCCCTAACCGAAAATATTCCTTTCATCCTCGTGCAAAGGTACAACCGATATCGCTTTGGACATCTGTTAGACCGTTTTGGAAGGACACCATAGGATTCTGACGATGAGCTCCTCCATGCTTCTTGTCAAAGATCTTTGGAAAAGCTTTGGCACGATCGATGCAGTTCAAGGGTTAACCTTCGACATCCATCGAGGAGAATGTTTTGGTCTCTTAGGCCCCAATGGTGCAGGTAAGACGACGACCATCGGGCTGTTATGCGGATTCATTCCTCCCCAGCGAGGTCAGATTGTCATCGATGGAATGGATCTCTTTTCCAACCCCATGGAAGCCAAAACAAAAATTGGGTTAGTCCCTCAAAACGTTGCTCTGTATCCCACCCTGACCGCCCGTGATAATCTTGCTTTTTTCGGAAGAATCTATGGATTATCAGGGAAGCGTTTAGAAGAGCGTATTACTGATGTCCTGAAGCTGGTTTCATTAACCGATCGCTCCCGGCAACCTGTTGGGACTTTATCGAACGGGATGAAACGACGGCTTAATATTGCGACAGGACTTCTTCATGAGCCGAAACTGCTTGTCCTTGACGAACCCACCGTGGGGGTCGACCCCCAGAGCCGAAGGGCGATTTTAAATAGCATCCGTTCCTTGAATCAATCTGGAGTAACCATTTTATACACTACCCACTATATTGAGGAAGCCCAACGCCTGTGTGATCGCGTTGCTATTATAGATCAGGGGAAGATGATTGCCCTTGATACTCCTGCCCAACTCATTCGAGATTTCGGCAAGGGGATGATCCAGCTGGAATTTAACGGCGTGATTGAGGACTATTTAATTGAACAGATAAAAGGGATTGGTAAAGTCACGTTTCTGGATGAGCAAAAGAGTATTCTTCACCTCGAAACAGACCAAACCGAGCAGTCTTCCAAAGAGGTTCTGGATCTGATGAAGACCAACGAGGTAAAGCTCAAAACCCTCTTTCTTTCGGAACCGAATTTGGAAACGGTGTTTATCCATTTGACAGGTAGAATGCTCAGAGATTAACAAGATGCTTCGCCAAATGATAGCGATTACCCTTAAAGAATTGAAAGTCTTACTGCTCGATCGCGAAGCTCTTGCCTTGCTTTTTATCATGCCGATTTTTTTTATTCTTGTGATGAGCTTTGCTTTAAAGGGGGTTTTTGAAGCAGGCAGCAAAGGACACCCGATCGAAATCTTAGTGGTTCATCCACCGGACTCACCCCTGGCAGACCGAACGATCGCCGATCTCAAGCGATTAGAAGGATTCGTTCTGATTGAAACCCATCAGGGAACACGTTTGACCTCTGAGAAGGCTGAGGAACTCATTCGGAAAGGGACCTATCCACTCGCTCTTCTCTTTCCAGAAAATTTCACAGAAAACCTGTTGAAAAATGAGAAGGATTTCAAGGAGAGAAAAGCAACGGTTTACTTGCTCAGTGATCCGGCGATGAATGTTCAACTCTTAACAACGGTCAAAGGAACCATCGAGGGGATCCTTGAACATCAGGCCTTCTTAGCCTCCCTATCCCAAAACTCTCAGAAGATGGCTGGATTGGCTCCAGGCCTGGGAGGGGTGATAAACCAACTGTTTAAAAAGGCTTATGAGATAAAAGGGGCCCGGGTAGAATTGATTCATAAATTTCCCAAAAATTATCGTGTGGGAAGACGTCCTACTGCAACCGAACAGAATGTTCCAGGATATACCATCTTTGGGGTCTTTTTTATCGTGCTGACCTTAGCCTCAAGTTTCTTGAAGGAGAGACAAGATGGAACCTTTCTCAGGATTCTTTCTGCACCAATTTCCAAAACCACTTTCTTCATGGGAAAACTTTTTCCTTATTATCTTGTGAATTTGATTCAAATAGGCTTAATGTTCAGCGTTGGCGCTCTGGTCTTCGGGATTCGGCTTGGATCATTTCCAGCCTTTGTCATCGTTTCTTTGGCGTTGGCCGCTTCTGCTAATGGACTGGGGCTCTTAGTGGCAACGCTGGGCAGAACTGAAGCACAAGTGAATGGCCTATCGGTTCTACTGGCTGTTACATTATCTGCTTTAGGTGGTTTAATGGTTCCCACCTTTGTCATGCCTAATTGGATGAAGACACTTTCTCTTTTCACGCCTCATGCCTGGGCGCTGGCTGGATATCATGACGTGATCATCCGGGGCCTTGGTGTCAAAGACATTCTGACCGAAACGTCCATCCTCTTTGGGTTTGCTTCCTTCTTCTTTGGAATTGCGCTATGGCGATTTCGGTTTAATAACTGAAATGAGAGAAGATCGAACGGGCATCTCCTGAGTCCGATTTTACACAAGGCTAAAGCGTTACGATAAGGAAGTGGTTTAGGGAAGATCCTTATCGGCATATACAATGGCGGAAAGACATGCTGGGAAGAATTGTTGGACCGGTATATCCATCTCGTGGTTCCAAACTCATCCTATCTCATCCTTGTTAAAAAGAGAGATGCCGACGAATGATTCGAAAAAGTGAACCACTAACAATCGCATTCCGATCGCCTTGGTCAACACGATTTCAGAAGCCCAAGATCACCTTGAAGAGTTAATTTTCTTTTGAGGAAAGTTTTCGAGGATATCCCTGATGAGCCATTGATCTCAATCAATTCGGTTGCGGTTACCCATCGGTGGGTTACCGCAACCGATCATTCTTCTGCTTTCATTTGCTTCTTTTTAAATCAAAACGGTCCAGGATCATCACTTTATTCCAAGCGTTTATGAAATCTCTCACGAATTTTTCTTTACCATCTTTGGCCCCATACACTTCGGCCACTGCTCGCAATTCGTTATGATGTCCGAAAATTAAGTCTACTCTGGTAGCCGTCCATTTCAGAGTACCTGTTTTCCTGTCAAGGCCTTTGAAAAGGTATGAATGTTCATCCACCGGCTTCCACTCTATTCCCATATCTAAAAGGTTTACGAAGAAATCATTGGTCAGGACACCCGGAGTTTGCGTAAACACCCCTTCGTTAGAGTAACGATAGGTTGCTTTTAAAACCCTAAGCCCGCCTACCAGAACGGTCAATTCAGGAACTGTCAGACAGAGAAGTTGGGCCTTGTCCACCAACAGAGATTCAGCAAAAAGGTTTCCGGGATCCTTCATGTAATTTCTAAATCCATCCGCAAAGGGTTCCATGGCTGAATAAAAAGATATATCAGTCTGCTCCTGTGTCGCGTCCACTCTTCCGGGCACAAAGGGAACCGTGACCTCATAGCCCGCTTTTTTAGCGGCCTGTTCAATAGCGGCGCATCCTCCAAGGACGATCAAATCTGCGATAGACACCCTCTTTCCATTTTTTTGTTTGTTATTAAATTCCTGCTGAATCTTTTCATATACGGAGAGAATTTTGGCTAACTCTTCAGGGTGATTTAAGGTCCAATCTTTTTGAGGAGCCAAACGGATACGAGCACCATTGGCCCCTCCTCGTCTATCAGAATCGCGATAAGTAGAAGCAGATGACCATGCGGTGTAAACTAACTGAGAGATGCTTAACCCAGAAGCCAAAATTTTCTCTTTAAGCCCTTTAATATCTTCCTCCTCAATCAGTTTGTAATCCCGCTGAGGTAAGGGATCCTGCCAGGTGAAAACTTCCTTCGGGACTTCAGGGCCAAAATAGCAATCAAGAGGACCCAAATCACGATGGACCAATTTAAACCAGGCCTTTGCAAAAGCTTCCTCAAATTCTTTTGGATTTTGAAGAAAACGTTTGGCAATTTTTGAATATTCATGATCGAATTTAAAAGCAAGATCGGCGGTGAGCATCATTGGAGGATGTTTTTTGTTGGGGTCATGGGCATCTGGAATAATGGCAGGCGCATTTTTAGCTACCCATTGATGCTTTCCTGCGGGGCTTTTCGTCAATTCCCATTCATAATGAAACAAAAATTGCAGGTAACTGATCCCAAATTTTGTAGGAGTGGAAGACCAGGCAAGTTCAAAACCTGATGTGTAGGTATCGGGTCCTTTTCCAGTTTTGTAGCTACTCCTCCATCCAAGTCCCTGCTGTTCAATAGGAGAGGAATCTGGGTCAGGACCCACAAAGGTATCCGGGCTTGCTCCATGGCACTTTCCGAAGGCATGGCCACCTGCGACCAGAGCCACCGTTTCTTCATCATTCATCCCCATACGGGAAAAGGCAACTCGGATCTGTTTGGCAGAAGCTGCTGGATCGGGATTTCCTTCCGGACCTTCCGGGTTAACGTAGATCAGCCCCATTTCTGTTGCGGCAAAGGGTCTTTCAAGCTCTCCTTCTTTGAATCGCCCTTTTCCAGTTAGCATCTCTTGTTCAGGCCCCCAATCTGCGCCTTCATCGGGCTCCCAGATATCCTCTCTCCCCCCACCAAAGCCAAAGGTTTTAACCCCCATCGCCTCCAGGGCGACATTGCCGGCTAAGATGATCAAATCTGCCCAGGAGAGTTTTCGACCATATTTTTGCTTGATAGGCCAAAGCAGACGAATTGCCTTGTCGAGGCTCATATTATCAGGCCAATCTCCTCTCGGGGGAAAACGAAGATCGCCGGTTCTTGCTCCTCCACGGCCATCAAAAATTCTGTAACTTCCTGCACTGTGCCAAGCCATTCGGATGAATAAAGGACCATAGTGCCCAAAGTCAGCGGGCCACCAATCTTGCGATTGTGTCATGAGGGTTTTGAGGTCTTTTTTAACCTCAGAAAGATTCAAACTTTCAAATTCTTTCGGATAGTTGTAATCTGCACCATAGGGATTGGAATGTGGACAGTTCTGTCGCAGGATTTTCAAATTGAGTCTATTGGGCCACCAATCGGTGACCCATCTCTTTTTTACGTTTTCACCCTTTTGTTCCATTTTGTACCTCCTTAAACGGTTTTGGTTTAACGGTAAGAGGATGAGACTTCTTTTTATCCCATTAGAAAAACTTGTAACCAATCCATCAACGTGTTAAGCTTTATCTGGTGGGTTTATTAAATAGGAATAACAACTAATTAGTAAAATATCCCAATGAAAAAGTCAATAAAAAAGAAAATGACTGACAAGTTTATTGAAACATGCAAAGCCTTTGGTTTAAAAATCACACCCCAACGGATTACCATTTATCGAGAAGTTTTAAACTCTTTCGATCATCCTTCTGCAGAAGCCATTTATAGAAAAATTAAGGAGGCCCATCCAAACATCTCTTTTGATACCGTCAATAGAACCCTTCTCACGTTCGCTGAAATGGGATTTCTTCAAATCGTAGAGGGGTCGGGTGATGTCAGAAGATTTGATCCAAATGCCGAGCCGCATCATCATCTGCGCTGTAAACAGTGTGGAGCCATTATCGATTTTTATTACAAAAAATATAACCAGTTAGACATTCCAGAAGAGATCAAAGAAAAATTCTCTGTCAACAGAATCAGAGTGGTCTTAGAGGGTATTTGCCATCGGTGTCAGGACCACACAAACAGAAGGGAAGCCCCTTTTGTTTCTGCACGAGTCCCTCTGCGAGGTAGGTAGTTTTAATGAACCTAATAACTGGGTGATATTCTTCTACCTCAATCCATACCTTTACCCTCGCACTCCCCGTCTGTGTGTTCCTTGGAGCAGAGCGGCAGGAATCCATTCCCCATTTAGGTCTCATTGCGATGAGATTCTTCCTCTCCGGGTGAATTCCAACTCTATGTCTCGAACCAATCCCTAACTACATCTGCGATCCGGCGGCTCTCCCCCGATGATCAGAACGTTTACAGGGGAGCCCATTCCCATCCCCATTCTCCTTTGTTTTAAGAAATCAACTTTTTGGGATTGCGAAGATAAATTATTCCATAATAAAATATTATTCAATCCCTTTGTGTCGTGTTAAGGTTTAAAGGGAGCGATAGAGAATATATTATGAAGCCCGCCACTCTTATTTTTCCCCATCAATTGTTTAAGGATCATCCTGCACTCTCAAAGGAACGGGATATTTTCCTGGTGGAAGAGCCCCTTTTTTTTGCGGGTGTTCGATCCTCCCTCAAATTTCATAAGAAAAAGATAATCCTTCATCGAGCTTCCATGCAGGCTTATAAGAAAAGGCTTGAGTCTCGGGGTTACCGCGTTCAGTATATTAATTTTGGAAGTGATCTTTTTCAGACCCTTCTTAGAAATAAGATCGAAGAGATCTGGTTTTCAGACCCTGTGGATAGGTGGCTCGAGGGTAGGCTGAAGAAAGAGGCTCAAAAGTGCAGGATGAATGTTCACCAGTTGCCCTCTCCCGGTTTTTTGACCCCCGAGGATTGGTTCTTCAGCTTTTTCAAAGAGTCCCGTCATTTCTCTATGAACCATTTCTACATTGCTCAGAGAAAGAGATTGAAGATCTTGGTAAAAGGAGACAAACCCGTAGGTGGAAAGTGGAGCTTCGATCCAGAGAATAGGAGAAAGATTTCCAAGGGAGTCCAAATTCCAGCAAAACCTTCCCCTGAGTCGAGTCGTTTCGTCGAAGAGGCAAAAGGGTACGTGGAAAAAAATTTTCCTGAGAATCCCGGGAGGGTTGACGATTTCTTCTATCCGGTCACCCATGAGGCGTCAGAGCGTTGGTTCAAGGACTTCTTGGGGGAGAAATTGAGGTTCTTCGGAGACTATCAGGATGCGATGCTGAAAGAGGAACCTTTCCTTTTCCACTCCCTTTTGGCTCCAATGCTCAATATCGGGCTATTGACTCCCGATCAGATCGTTCAAGAGACGCTCACCCATGCAAAAGAACACTCCGTTGCTCTAAATTCCCTCGAAGGTTTCATCAGACAGGTTATCGGATGGAGAGAATTCATGCGGGCTATCTACGTCCTGAGAGGAAAAGAAGAGAGAACGACTAACTTTTTCCAGCATAAAAGGAAACTGCCCAAATCGTTCTACAATGGCGAGACAGGACTTCTCCCGGTGGATACAGTGATCCATCGCCTGCTTCAACATGCCTATGCTCATCATATTGAGCGGTTGATGATCCTTGGCAATATCATGCTCCTGTGCGAGATTGATCCGGATGAGATTTACCGTTGGTTTATGGAACTCTTCATCGATTCCTATGACTGGGTCATGGTACCCAATGTCTATGGGATGAGCCAACATGCCGACGGCGGTTTGATTACAACCAAACCTTACATCAGCGCATCCCATTATATCCGGAAGATGAGCGATTTTGCGGATGGGGAGTGGTGTAAAATATGGGATGCTCTTTACTGGAGATTTATCTATTATCACCGGGATTTTTTTAAGAAGAATCCTCGGATGAAGGTCATGATTAATCAAATCGATCGTATGGGGAGAGAACGTATGAAGCAACATCTTTCCATTGCTAACGCTTTCCTTAATCAATTATGAGGGGGATTCAGATGGAAAAGACGGCCCAATTAAAAGAATTTTTGAAGGATCTCTTTTCATCACAACGACTTGCAGTTTTGGCCACCCAGAGCAAAACGCAACCCTATGGGAGCCTGATCGCGTTTATGGCCACGGAGGACCTGAAACATCTTCTCTTTGCAACGACACGCGCCACCCGGAAATATGCCAATATCTCTAAAAACCCAAAGATTGCCATGGTGGTGGACAGTCGATCGAATCAGGAAGCCGATTTCCACCAGGCGGCAGCAGTAACGGCCACAGGGAGCGTGAAGGAAGTTGTGGGCCCCCAGAAGAGGCGTTTCCAAAAGCTCTATCTTTCAAAACATCCTTATCTGAAGGAGTTTGTTTCCTCTCCTACCTGTGCCTTGCTGAGAATGGATGTAGAAACTTACTATGTGGTCCGCCAGTTTCAAAATGTCGTAGAGCTTCATATAAAAAAATGAGTTACGTAGTTTAACCCACCCGTTGAAAAACGGGCAAGGGCAATCCGCCCTCCAAGGCTTCAAATGGCGGTTTTTTATCATTTTATGGGAAACGGGGGACTTCACTGAAAGTCAATTCCGGCAGGGAAACGAAACGGTTTTGCCGATACCGAAAAAGGTTCGACTTGAAGCCTTTCCAAACGGATCGCCGTTGCCCATTTGAACAGAAATGATGCAACATCTGGGTTAACCCTTCAGACCCAAAGCAGTTAAAGATAGGAGGCAACAAATGAGCAGATTAAAAGAGCTGGGAACACCGGTTTTCTGGGCAGAAGGCCATCCGGGTAAGCTCGATCGGGAGGGATGGGTCATTGAGGTTGGAGGTCTCTGCTTGAATCCGAGACACTTCACCTGGCAGGAACTAATCGCTTTGCCTAAATCGATTGCCGATGCGCGCCTGACGAGCGTCACCAGGTTCTCTGTGCGTGGGAAGTGGGGAGGCGTGAAGATTTCCGATTTGCTGAATGCTGTGAAGGCGTCTCCTGGAGTCCGGTATGTCCGGTTCTGGTCTTACAGGATGATCTACGATACCTCCATCCCTATTGAAGTGGTTCTGCGTGAGAGAACCCTGCTCGCCTATGAGTTTGACGGCGAACCCTTGGAGGAGGACTACGGAGGTCCTGTCCGTGTATTCTGTCCTTATCTTTGGGGCTATAAGTCTGCCAAGAGCGTCATGAAAATCGAATTGATAGATGATTATGTCGCCGGCTTCTGGGAACAACGCGGTTATCCCGACGATGCCCTCATTACAGCAGGAAAGGTCCGTGACCTTAACCAGGGTGGCCGCCTGAGACCCATCCCAGACGGTGAGGTGATCCATTTTCTCGATGAATGATTTTGTTCTGTAACAAAATCGACAGGATCGTTTTTATCTTACCGTCTTCTTATGAACCCTCGCCAGGAAGTTACTGATCGAAACGATGAGTTGTTCATTCTCGCCTTCTGCGATCTTTTCAAATTTATCGAAGGCTGCAACATCAAAGACCAACTTACGGCCGTCGAACTCCTTCAGAGTTGCCTCTGCACGCACTTTAGATCCGAGTGGAGTAGCGGCCAGATGTTGAATCCGGATGAAAGTTCCCACCGTCATCTTTCCTTCCGGTAAACAATCCTTGATTGCATTTCGGGCTGCCATTTCCATGAGAAGAACGACCCGGTGGGTAGAGAGAACCTCCGCACCGATATTTCCCATCGTGCTTGCCAGGTCAGGACGTTCTACGGTCATTTCTTGTTTACCCTTCAATCCCACTTCCACCTTTAGCATCCGTCCCTCCGTGATACCTATTTATGATTGCGTTAAGTATGGATGGCTAAATCGAATTCTTTCCCGGTTTCGTAAGCTTCTTGAAGATACTCTGGATGCTTCAGCACTTCCCCTTCAAAACCGAGATCTCTATACAAAAGGACCTTCCAGAGTTCCGCATCCAGAACATCAAAAAAATATTTTAGCGTGAGAAGCGTTCCCTCGAAAAGCCTTTTGCTTCTGGTCACTCCGACTGAGGTAAAGATCCCCTTTCGTTTAGGTTTTGATTGACCATAGGGAATCTTATCGATCCCATACTTCTTGACCCAAAGAGATTGACAACGGTCCACAAGGATCTTCGTGTGTGCATTGACAGTGTATTTCCTTTCCGCCTCAGACTTCCATAAATCGCCAGGATTTTCCTCATGGATCTTGTTTCCCCATCTAAAAAATCTTATCCTTCCATCATGGAATTATCAACGAGGACAAACTTTTTTGTGAAATCATCAAAGAGATTCCCATGACTGAAGGACCTCTTGTTCATCATTACGTCAATCAACTGAAGAAGGTTCTTCTTGGAAGAGCGGTTCGAATCGAATTTCGTCTCCGAACGCTCAAAGACCTCGAGTCCTCCTTGCAGGATGTTCACATTCAAAAAGTGGAAGCCCACGGAAAACAGTTTCGGATTCATTTTTCGAAAGATCGAATTCTTCTCGTCCATCTCATGATGTGGGGATCGTGGCGGATTTATCGAAAAGGCGAGCCATGGGATAAACCCGCCCAGCGGGCGCAGGTAGTCTTTCATACAGACTCTCATATCGTTGTGCTCTTCTCAGCTCCCGTGGTCAAACTGTTAACTCCCTTTGAGCTACAGAATAATCCTAAATGGGGTAACCTTGGACCTGACCCACTTCGATCTGATTTTTCCTCGAGAGAGTTTTTTCAGCGGCTTAAGAGGGATCCCTCAAGGGAAATTGGAGAGGCCCTTTTGGATCAGCAGATCATTGCAGGCGTGGGAAACATTCTCCGAATAGAAATCCTCTTCAGGTCCCGCATTCACCCTCGCAGAAAGGTCGGTTCGCTCTCTCAAACAGAAAAGGAGGAATTACTTCGCTGGCTATTAAAAATGTTTGAGGGGTGGATAAAACAGATCGGCCGACGGGGTCGCTGGATTCAAATTTATCGAAGAAGTGGTCAACCCTGCCCGAATTGTGGAGATCCCATTCAGTTCTTCCGTCAGGCAAGGCGGATTACCTATGCGTGTCCTCATTGTCAATCGTGATGACAATATCAGTTAAATCTAACAGACAGCGATCATTGGCAGCCAGGGCTTCCACGAGCTTTCATCAATTATCAAGCCGATTGATTTCTTGAAAAAATCATAAAACGGCACGGCCATACATGTTCAATGAACTGCCAGGTTGGGCACGTTTTTGTTTCTCGCAAGTGATTGGGCGTTTCTGGGGGTACCTGTCATATTAATGATCGCACCTATCGAGGCAGTCTTGCCTCGACTCCATTTCTCACTCAACTGTGTGTCGAATATCAACGCGGTCTCTTTCTGATCGATCATGCCTTTCAACTTATGGAGGGTGATGCGTGGAACCTCGATCTGAGCAGCGGCTCTCGACCCCATTGTCACTAAAAGGTGCCCAGCGCTGAATCCGGTACAACCTAATGCCTCTGCCTTACTACCCTCTCTTCCTTTTCTTCCATAGATCTCAAACTACCTCTCCGTGTTGTGAACCTTGCTATTTGAGAAAAAACTCTTTCAGGGGTCGATATCCAGCCTTCGCCATGAGTTCGTCCCATTTTGCCGGAAGCTTTATTTCCTTAATGGCAGTGCCGGGGCCACCCGCCAGCGTCTGCACCTTATTTCTGGCCGGGTCTCCGCAGATGATGAATTCAACCTGCCTGATGGCCGGCGACGTTTCGATATTTTCCCAACCGGGGAGCCTGGGGTACCATGGCGGCAGCATTCCTTTTTGGGTATTCTTATCTTTCAGTGCCTTCTGGAGCTCGGCTTCGAACGAACTGTATACCGGGCCAAACGAACCGTATACTTTTGAGAAGATCGCCTCATGAGTGATCTTTCGTCCCGTTTTAATGAGGTCATGCCTGAGACTCTTTTTTGTATAGCCTCCTTCAGCGAAAATTTTGGCTACACCTGGCGCGATGAGCACATATCGACGACTCCCCGTAATGCCGCTGGCAAAGGCTTCTGTGTTGACCATCCCGTAGGCCATGATTTGCATGAGGATCTTGGAATCTGACGTCGAGGGAATGAGATTGCGGCCCCATAAGGTGCTGTACCCTGCAGACAAAGTGTTCGCGTCCTTTGCAAATCCTTTCTCCACATGGAATGGCTCCCATCCCAGTTTTCTCATTGCCTCTTCATCTTCCGCCAAGAACCACGATAGCTGCTTTCCGAAACTGCCCATCTGGGTTTCTTTGATCCTGAAACCTGCGATGTTCCTCTCTATAAAGCTCATGGCGCGACCGAGGACGCTGTTGACCGGGTTTGCAATAAGTCCCTGTCCGTGGTCAATACCGAGCTGCCTTGCGATCGGTCCGTTGACCCAGAAGAAGTTCGTAAAAGAATGGGTACTACCGCCGTGGTCCCTGTATCTAAAATCAGGATCGGCTATGGCCTGTACCGCCGCGATCAGGATAGGCATATACTCGGGACGGCAGCCGGCCATTACGCCATTAACAGCTATGTTCCATGGTGTGGCCTTCAGGTTTGCGACCGGGAGCACCGCTATCTCCTGATCGGATGGATAATCGGTATATTTCAGAAACTCCTCGACCTTCTCCCTCGTCGGCGGAGTTATGGACATTCCATCGCTCCACCCCATCTTCGTAAAGTATCGATTAATTTGATCGATGGTGCCTGTGAACACGATCGCTCGACTGTCCCCCTTCACAATGGGACCCTTCAATTCTTTAATTGGTTTCGTTAACGCATCAATGATCTGAGGAACGACAATCTTTTCGGACTTCTCCCGCAGTTGAGCGTCTGTTTCAAGGTCAAAAGGATCCGGATACACGGCAACTTGGAGGGATGGGATGCCATTGTCTTGGGCGAAATTGCGCACCTGTTCATCGAAACCGGGATTCGTCACTACAACGCCTGGAATGCCAGACTGCTCGGCCAGGACTATCGCGTACGCCGCACGCGGTGCACAGATGCCTCAGCCACCGTTCCCACTTATTACTGCATCGCAGCCTTTTTCTTTGTAAAGTGCTTGTAGGGCTTCGGATTGTTTCTTGGGGATCCCTGGAGGTTCGGGTAGAAATGCATTAGGCATATCGGTATATGGGACAATTTTGATGCCAGGGTATTGTTTTTTCAGTGCTTCCCCAATGGCAGGGAGGGTCACGTGGGACTTGAACGCACTATTCCATACCATGCACACTGTTTTTCCGGTAAGGGTATCCAGCCTGGGAACCATGGTAGTGAACTTGATGGTACTCTCTCCGACGGGACTCACTACCTTGTACAGGGGCTCGGCAGACGGCTCCGATGCCGCTGTCTCCTGCGGGCTGCCGGAGGCAAATAGAATCACCGCGATAAAACAGGTGAGCATGCAGATTGCCATTTCATCAAACTTCTTGAAATACTGCTCCAAAATTCTGTAAAGGATTCGGCTCCCCCCTTTGACGCCATTGGGCAGCACCTCGCCATTCTTAGTCGCCTTGCCCTTGATGAGCCAACCCCATTCCTGCTTCTCCTTCTGCAGTGCCTTCGCTTTCGCCCGGTGGCCCATGGGGCGAATGGCGTTCTTCGACAGGAATACTTCAGCCATCTTAAGTACCTCCTTTTTTAAACATTGATTCATTGCGCTAATGTATCCTATTCACATATGCTATGAGCCTGATGCTCAGCATCAGCGGCGGAGCGCAGCGCCGTCCGCTGCATGCTATTGTTCGGCAACATCGGTGGAATCTGCACTAGCGGAGGTTTCAGGTAAGAGATACATGCCCTTCATCTCTGGCCGGTTTCAGGACATAAATCAACGCGATAGAGAGCGAACCGTGGCAGGCGGCGAGATTCCCCACGCAGACCTAATCGGTTCCGCAGGCCTTTCCGTTGCGATTGGCCTTGGTCGGTGGACTTCTGATATTCAAACAGAGGTTGGTTGTAAAATATCCTGATGCAGTCTCCGGAGACCATTGGCTCAGGCTCGGCCACAAACGCCGTGCCGGCCGGAGCGACCCGCCATTGACGGATGGGATCGGTCCCAACAGAGGCCAGCCAGATTTCGCCAGGTTTTCTGAACGTTGTGTCAAAGAACCCCGCCCCTTGCTCGTTGACTTGATAAACCGTGTATAAGTTGTCTCGGAAAACAAACGGCTCATGGGATTGAGCTAAGCTTGGTTTAGCAAGCTGGCTCGGTTCGGGGGCAAGTTTCTTTCACAATGTGAAGGAGTTCTCCTCGCGCTGATCCGCCGGACGGCGATAGATATGACTCGTCGACGTCGCGTCAATGCCTGCAAAAATGAACTCAAAGTCCCCAAGGCGCATTCCATAAGGATCGATCTTGTTGTGGCCGTCGACGATCAGATCGGCCGCACCACGCTCGGGGTGATCGGCATCGAAACCTCGCACCTCCACTGCACCGCTTTTAGACATCACGCCGTAAGTGAGGAGCGGCCGTTGCCTCATCCAACGCGCAAAACCTGTATCCATTGGGGCAAAACCCTGTCGTGGTATTTCCTGTCGCTCGATGACGTGAATCGACTTCGGGTCCGCAAGATCCAGATATTGCAGCTCCACCCAGGAGTTGCCGTTGAAGCGGGTGCCGGCACCCGGCGTGCTTTCATTCTGAATGAAGAAAACAAACCCGCCTTCCCGATCTCGAAGAATGGTGGGATAGATCGCTCGCCGCCGAAGATCGGGAGGAGTTGGCAAACGAGTGATCCGCCCTTCGGTGGGGCTCACCGGACGAACCATGAGGAGATAGCCGTCGCGGTCTGCGCCGATATAGTATGGGCCTTTTGCGTCGTGGCCCGGATTGGCGCGCGCCCACGACGTTGATTCAAAGGCCCGGAAACCCCGGCCGTCTTGGGGAATGAGATTCCCCGTATCTGGATCAACGCCGCAGTGCCAGACGATACCGTTGACCGGGCTGTCGTCTTGGCCTTCGAACCACACCATATACCGGCCATCCGCCGTGAATTCGACATTCAGATAATTGGCCTTCGGATCGCCCACCTGCACGATCTTTGATTTCCATGCCGGTTTTACGTCGGAGGTCGTATTCGGCTCTACCGACGCCCCACCAGAGCCGTGCTTCTTGAAAAAAGCCCACACTTCCTCCATGCCATCGATATCCATATTTTTCGGCCCAAGCAGCCGCGGCCGATCCGGAGTCTGTCCTCCAGGGAGATTATGACCGCCACCGACCACCCGATATAACACCACTTCCAACGTTCCCTGCGGCTTCCGATACACGTCCACTTCCACAGTTGACCGGTCGTCCGAGGACCGATCTTTCAGCCTCCTTGTTTCCGGCGGTTCCGCCAAGCCCGCCGCCTTTGTCCAATATTTCACCGTAGCGGCTGTGGACAGAACTTCTCCATACTTCTTCCCCAGCACTCGGACCGATCCGCCGTCCCAAGGCATCATGGGATCGGCGGTTCCGTTCATGATGAGGACCGGAAGCGGTCGGACCGGTCTCTGGCCTGCCAGCTTCGCGGGAAGATTGGCGATGATAGCAGCAATTCCCGTCAGCCTGTCGCCCAACTCGATTCCCAACCGGTAGGTCATCATCCCGCCGTTCGAAAGCCCTACGACATAAACGCGGTTGGGATCCGCGCTGCCGGATTGAATCAAGTCATCGAGGATAGAGGAAATGAATCCGACATCATCGATGTTGGTATTGTCCTGGGCGCGTCGAAATGTCTTCCCGCGGCCGTCGTTCCATTGTCCGTCGACGCCATACGGATAAACGACAAGAAAGCCTTCCCGATCAGCGATGGGGTGTATGCCTGTGCGTTTCGCCATTTCGTGTGCATCCGCACCACCTCCGCCATGCAGCAGGAAGACGACAGGTTTTGCCGCCTTTGCGGTTTGACTTGACGGCGCGTAGACGAAATACGTGCGCTCCCTCCCCTGCAAAAGCATTGTGCGCCGTTCAAATGCACCCTTACCGTCATCACCCCATGCCGGGGCTAAACTCGAATTACAAAGGATAGCCATCAAAAGGACAAGAGCCATAGGAATGTTCGGGATCCGTCTCATGTGTATCTCCATCGGTCTTAGGTTTGTCTCCATCATCCACCTGCCGAACGATTAAGGTGAGCCGCCGCACTCCAGCAAATCCAGGCCAACAGAGCGACCCGCGGTCGGCTCCAGTGCCTTATAAGTGTTAGGCGGTTTTTCTCTTTGGTTCTCTTGTATGGAGAATTCCGAGCAGTCCATCTATTGAAATATCATCGTCGATCAAAGGCCAGTGGATACCATAACCAGAAGGAGAAATCTCATATACATTCCTTTCATCTCATCTTGAGTCGCCCTTTCAAGGGCAGGAGATATCTCCTTGATTCTAAATTTCTTCTCATCCCCATCAATGGTCAATCTCATGTACTCACCACTGAAATGTAGATTCTTGATATCAAGATATGCTTTCGTTGTCCTTTTCTCCTTTGAAACTCATCCCATTGTTGCTCAATGTAGTCAAAATGTTCATAAATGATTTGCTTTATCTCACGCCTATCTTTTGGAGTGAGGTTGAAACTAAACACTAAAGGCCTCCTCAACGTTAAAATTATCCCTGTCGAGCCAAAATTTATATTCTACATCGCCCTTCCGACAATGAACATGAATAGGTTCATTCCGTTCATTTGCATAGAAGAAAAGTCTCCATCCCATTATAAGCAATATAGTTGGCATATGTTTTCTTAACAGCATTTTAACGCTATAAAATGATTATGGTCAAGGATCGTGATTTCTTCACCGGACGACTAAAATCAGCGGTGGCTGCAAGCCCGCCGCTGGATTTCCTTGTCAGGCGTGTGCCTACTTACACGGTCAGCACGATCTTGCCTTGTATTCCTGCAGTTTCAATGAGTTCATGGGCGCGCCTGGCCTCAGCCAAGGGCATACGCGTAGCGATAACCGGCTTGATCTTGCCCTGCACCAGTAAATCGAACAACTTCGTCAAATCCTCTGAAAACCAATCCGGCTGTTTTTGTCGCAAGGCGCCGATGGAGTAGAACGTCGTCGAGCGTCCGTTGGGTAGAATATTCCACAATTTAAGGCGGATAAAATCAAGCGGGATGCTTCCGCCTTTGCCCATCACGGCGTTGTAAAAACCATACGCCACCAATATCCCCCCTCGCCGAAGAAGGCTGAATGATTTCTTTAAATTATCCCCTCCTATCGGATCAAAAACGGCGTCAACTCCTTCTCCTGTCAGATTGCGCAGGCGCTCGACCCAATTCTTGCTTTTGTAGTCAATAGGGGTGCCTCCCAGACTGGCTACCAATTCATGTTTGCCTTTCGAAGCGGTTCCATACGTCTCCAAGTCAAACAGCTTTCCAAGTTGAAGCATGGCAGTGCCGACAGCCCCGCCTGCACCATGGATCAGAATGCGCTGACTTTTCTTGACTTTGGCAATCCGGTAAAGCATCTGATATGCCGTCACATACGATAAAACAAGGCTGACCGCTTCCGCCGGATCGAGGCCGTCTGGAACAAGCGTCAACCGGCTTTCTGGCAGACAGATGTACTGAGAATATGCCCCAATAACCGTGAGGTCTGCCACCTTCTGCCCAACTCTGAATCGAGTCACACCCTCGCCCAATTTGTCTACAACGCCAACCAAATCATAGCCCGGTGAAAAAGGCGGCTTATCCTTCACGTCAGGATACTTTCCTTTGCGAATCATCACGTCTGTGAAAGCCGCACTGGTGACTAATACCTTTACCCTCACTTCCCCGTGCCTTGGTTCTGGCAACATGGGTTCTTCAATGACTTTCAGTACTTCTGGACCGCCAAACTCTGTAATGATAACGCGTTCATAGCCCATTTTATCCTCCCGTTTTAAAAGTCGGTTTTACCAGATCGCTTTCGATTCATAATTATTCCCCCCCTCCTCGCCGGATGCATTTGTATAATCAAGAAGGAATCACTTCGCCCATTCGTAGGTGATACTTCTTATGCGGCCCCGCCAGTAAGGTTTCGGCCCCTCGGTAAGCATCCATGCCGCCTCGCCTTCAAGGGGGATGAGCATTCCATCGCGTATCTCGTAGTTGCTCCACCGTCCTTGCCATGGTGTTGGAATTACCTCACCCGCGACGGTGCGCCCGCGTGCCTCGGCACGCACCGATTCGATTAAACCATTTTCATTGAAGTGAAACAGTATCGTCAGTGTGGTTTCGCCGTCCTTCAGGGTTGCCTTGGCCGATTTATCGTTTACCGCTTCCCATTTAACACCCTGGCTAGGCAAAAGCACCGTAGGATACCAGGCAGCTTCGGCAAAGAAACGCATCAGTTCACCCTGCGCTACCTCCGGCGTGCCGCGCAGATTCACCAGTGAAACCAGTCCGAACAGTGACGCATGGAGAATCCCTTCACCGGCGATGTAGGCGTCATGCACTCGTACCGACAGTCCGGGCATCATCCTTATTCGAGCCTCCCAGTCGAAACCTGGTCGTTGGGTAATGACTCGTTGAGTCGAGGTAAAAGGCCTCCATTGCTCACTGGTTTCGCTCATATTGAAAGTGCCGCCATGCTCCATTCTGACAGCCGAGATCATCAGTTGCCCGTCCTTGAGCACGGTGCGGAAGTATCTTTGAACCGGCGCAGGTAAGGCGATCAACTCATTAAGGCTATATGTCTTTACCCCGGTGGGGCGACGTAATGCCTCTAATTTGGCATGGATCTCTCTTGTCGCGGAGTGCCACCGAACAGATCCGTAGACGAGTGCAAGAGCGACAGCCATTGCCAGCCCAAGGACCGTTAATAGTATCATCTTCCCCATTTGGTTAGTCCTTATGGCCTAACGAAAAGCTTACTTGGAGTAAGCCAGAGGCTTGAGATCCGGCGTAGCGACTGGTTGGGATAGGAATCATTTAACC
The DNA here is from genome assembly GCA_938002255.1 of uncultured bacterium. GTDB lineage: Bacteria > Desulfobacterota > BSN033 > BSN033 > UBA1163 > RBG-16-49-23. The sequence goes on along the minus strand of CALLAL010000034.1, from coordinate 15,551 downwards.
GCATCCTTTTTCCCAAGAAAAATACTCTGTTCGAATACCCAGATATTAGCCGCTATTTCCTTCCTATATTTTTGATTATCATTGCGTCAGCTTTCTAATGCTGGCGTAGATGCGCTGTTTGTTAGGGAGAATCTGATCCTCCAGATGACGTGCATAAGGAATAGTTGTCTGAGTACAGACGCGAGCGTATTTGCAGGATATGCCGGCCTCCAAGACCACTGCTGACAACTCACCTGAGAGACCAAAACCCTCGTAATCTTCGTCCACCACCAACAGACGCCCACTCTTTGCAACTGCTTCGCAGACCACCGTTTTGTCTAGTGGAGAGACGGTTCGCAAGTCCAACACACCGGCTGAAATTCCCTCGGTTTCAAGGATTTTTGCGGCCTCCAGGGCGCGGTGCACGCCCACCCCCACGCTGACAATGGTGATATCACTACCTTCTCGGCGGAAAACGGCCTTGCCGATGGGAACCGGCTCCCACTTATTGGGTACAGCGCCTTTCGCTCCCTCAGCAGGGACACCAAACTGCACCGTGCGTCTTCCTCCTGAACCGAGGAACTCCAGCCAGGTTTCTGACAGGAGTTTGTGCTCGAGGAAGATAACTGGTCCATCATGCTGGAGAGCGGCTAGCATCAGGCCGCCCGCATCTGCTGGTGTGGATGGAACGAGTATGGTCAATCCGGGAACGTGCGCCAGCCAGCCCCACAAAGATTGTTCATGCTGTCCCCCATCGCCGTAACCGCCGCCACAGGGCGCACGCACTACAACGGGCGCAGTCCATTTGCCGCCTGAAAACGCTTCCACTTTGGCGGCGTGGTTGAGCAGAGCATCCATGCACACTCCGAGAAAATCTACCATGTACAATTCCACCACTGGGCGCAATCCACTCATTGCAGCAGCCACGCCAGCCCCCAGAAAAGCACTTTCGCTTATAGGGGCGCCTCGAACACGCTTGGGGCCAAATCGCACGAGCAGGTTGCGGCGCAGTAATGGGATGTCTTCACCAAAGAGAACAATTCGCGGATCGTCTGCCATGGCTTGGCCAAGCGCATCATCAATGGCCTGTGTGAAAAACATGGTTCTCATGATGGTCCCCCAGCTAGAACAGTCGATAGCACATTGCTTAATTCTTTCTCTACCTGTTCCTCCAGTTCTTCCAAGCGTGCAGTGTCTGACTGCAAGGTCGTGCGCGCGCGTCGGAGCGGATCATTGGCTGAATCTCGGCGTGGATCGCGCAACGTTGCCAGTACGGCTGCAAGAACTGCTTTCAGTCCCTCCAGACGTTCGTGTAAAGCAGCCCCGCCAGAATGCAAGAATGACAGTGTGAGCGGTATAGTGATTCCAGGCATTTCTCTAAATGGAGCGCGCACCATCCGTATTAGCTGGAATCCCAGAAAGTGACCCTCAAAATGCACGCAGCGGGCATGCAGAAAGGTCGGCCCCTGACCCGAACGTGCGCTTTCAATTGCCCGACCGGCAGCCTCCCACACAGCGGACACGTCGCCACCGTCAACTTCAACAGCCGGGACGCCCAACCCACGTGCTCGTTCGCCCAAATCCCCACCAGTCACCTGTTTGGATTGTGTGGTGATAGCCCAACCGTCATCCTTGCAAACAAACAACACGGGCAAGTTCCACGCAGAAGCCAGGTTTATCGATTCCATCAACATGCCTTGGTTCATTGCCCCATCGCCAAAAAATGCAGTAGCAATCGCACCCGGACGTAAATATTGTGCTGACAACGCAAAACCAACTGCGGTTGGTCCTTCTGCGCCGACAATCCCTGAAGAAGCGGTCAGGTGCTCTTTAGAAAATAGGTGCATATGCCCACCCCTGCCGCCGCACAACCCGTCTTCATAGCCAAGTAGCTCACGCAATATAAGTACAGGGTCCACTCCGCGCATAAGCAATGCAGAAGTGCCGCGATGATCCAAAGCCATGGCGTCACCATCGCGTAAGTGGGCAACCACGCCAGCGATAATCGCTTCTTCGCCTGTTCCCAGATGCATCTCACCTGAAATCAAGCCGTCGTACCAGAATCTTGCAATGGCTTCTTCGAGCAAGCGGCTTTTTAGCATAAGCGTATAAAGCGACCATAAATCGAGTGACATATTGATCTCCGAGAATCTTTGACGTTAGCGCCGTGCGCAGCACAGCGCTAATAATTATTTTGTTGCCAGTGTTAGTCAGGTCGCAATTGCGTTACCGAACTGTTCTTCTTTTTTGACAACTCCATTATTTTATCGGCAACCCATCTGAAGTTTGCTGGAACATCTCCAAGTAGGTGTACCGCTTGTGCAAAGTCTCCTGTTTCTCTTGCTATCTCGGCTTTCATTATTTTGTCCTTGGGGTCACGCTCGTCTAATAGGGCAGATAGTCTGCCTAGATTCTCCTTCAACTCTTGCAAATATCTTGTTGGAATCTGGGCGTTCGAATCTCCACGCACGATATCATTGACCGCCCACCAAAAGTGCACGCGAAGGTACCGCTGCTTTTCTACATCAGTACCAACGCCAGAATCAAGCGCTTCAATGTATTCATCAATAGTCAAATGCTCAATGGGCTCAGCACATTCCCATTCTTTAGGTACATGTTTAGATTTGTCGCCAAAGAGTTCTATTTCACCCTTGACTTCGGCTCCATTGACCCAATAGAAGCGCTTACATCCGTGACACTTTGCGACTGCTGGAAACTCGGGCAACATCGGTGCTTCTCGCTTCCCATCAGACCACAGAATTGCGCCAAAAGTGTTGCCTGATATCAACGTGTGCTGTCTTGCAAGAAAGCCACAATGTGGGCAGGCGATTACTCGGTCTGGTCCTAGAATCATGGTCTCTCCTCCGTATGGCGGCCTAACGATCGCCCTCAGTCGCGCCTCAAAGCGGCGTCGGCTGGAGCGCGGTGATACTCATTAAGGCCTCTCTTAGGATACCGCAAAGCGGTATGATTAACAATCCCCAAAATCCAATTAAAGGAGGCCTATATGGATTTCTACACTCAGCAACACCAATATTACTGCGGAATCGATCTTCATGCAAAGTCCATGTACCTCGTACTGGATCGCCGCTCTCTGTGCACAAGAAAATATCCCCTTTGTCCTAGGACATGCCCTCTATATGAAAGCCATCCATAGGGGTAAGGCAAAAAATGACAAAGTCGATGCCCATAAAATCGCCGTCTTGCTCAGAGGCGGCATGACCCCCATGGCCTATGTCTACCCACGGGAGATGCGCTCCACTCGTGATCTCCTCCGACAAAGGATGCATCTGACCCGCAAAAAAACTGAACTCCTAGCCCCTATCCAAAATACCCACTACCAATACAATCTCCCACACATAGAAAAGAAAATCGCCCGTAAAGCTAACCAAGCGGGGGGCTGAAAGATTCTCAATGAAAGTGTCAGAAAAAGCATTGAACTCGACCTTAAGCTCTTAAACTATTACGATCAGCTCCTTCCCCACCTGGAACACGAAATCTCCCTCATCGCCAAAATCCATGACCCAGATTCTTACTTCCGCATCCAATCCCGGAGCTAACTGGTAAAACACCTTGCTTTAACCACACTTTTGAATAGGACGGTATAAGGGTACAGAATTGTTTCTAGGCCGTAGAGAATAAGACCAAGCTGCCTCTCTATTGTCGTCAGAGGCATGAACAGTCAAAACGGTTCAGGCCCCGTGGCTAACGAACCTCGATAAGTGTTTGGTGCAGACTTCTGTCTGAAACCGCAATGGGAAACCAAGTCAGAGCTTTTAGACAATCTGGTAGTGCCACTAAAAATAAGGAAAGTTTTCCTATCTCCGATTAAGGTCTTTTTTTCTTTTGACAACGGGAGGCCTTATAAGGGTTAGCGAGCAACGGGGAAAATGGGTGACCCCGATTCTTTATGTCATTGTGGCCGTGTTCTAGCACTTCCGTGTCTTTTTCCAGAACCAAGCCACCGTCGCTAAAATGGCAGCCGCCAGATACAAGGTACGTACTTCAGGGTACAAAATGGGTGAAACCGCTTGTGATTGGATAAGAACATCATAGGTTCCACCCACTCCCAGGAAAAAAGGAAAGATCAACAAGGCGCTGTTCCCCAACCGATATGTGATGGCGTAAAGCAGACCAACAAAAACCAACTTACCATATTCTGGCTGGAATCCTAAATGATGAAAGGAGTAGAACAACGCAGTCAAGAGAATCGCAGGTACGATGCCAAAAGCTCGCTCGAATAAGGTTCGCAGAAACGCGTAGAAGAAAACCAACTCAAAGCATAAGGCCAACATAACGTAAGCCGCTGACCATATGGTTGTCACACTGAAGTGGAAATCTGCTGAAGGTGGACTCTCGGAAAGGAGCATGAAGAACAAAAGTACCCCAAGGACAAAGTTTATTAGAAGAAAGATGGGCCACCTCTTGAAGCTAAAGCCAAACTCAACCCAGCCTCCGCCAGAACGTTGAATGTATACCAAAGGGAAAAGAATACCCACAATGAAGATCTGCCCAACATCGCGAATCGTAATCTTTACCCAGGGCCAGTTCTCAAGAGGTAGCATTGCTGCTGAAAAACCAAGAACAATCACCCCAGCAACCAGTGCTACAAGCGTCTCGCCAGAAGGCTGCCACCGAAAGAGCTTTGGAATAACGGTCTTCATCTTGGTGTTCTCCATCTGGCTTGTTTTCAATGGGGCCATTTGTAGTACGTATTGTCGCCCAACGTTTAGGCTCACCAGTTGCCATGTTTATTGGCAATCTAGTGAACCGCTTGTTAGGACTTATTTTATTGGTTCAATTCCAAGGTCTTTGCATATCTTTCTAGCCAGACTGTCATCGATCTCTGTGTGGCGTGGTACGGAGGAGCGTTTGTTCAGGCTTCGATTTCCCCACCATGAATGCCGGGAGCCTTCTCTGATAAATTCGCAGCCATGTGTTCGAAGGTGTTTGAGGAGTTCGGTTCTCTTCATGCAGGTATGGCTATCTTCTCTTCGGCATATTCCGCCCCGGCAGAAGCAATCGCATCTTGGCGATTAAATTCAATTGCTTCCTTCAAGGTTATCCGCAAGGTTTCGATCAATTCCTGACGGGTACGTTCCTGGCAGTTTACACCTGGAACCTCCTCTATCCATCCTATCCACCAATCACCTTCTTGTTTTATTACTGCGGTATATTCTGTGGCCATAGATTCTTCTCCTTTACTTCCATTATAACGGATATTCAGAAATGTTGGAATATATCCTTATTCAAGCCCTAAGGTAGTGTGGGGTCAAGTGTGGGGTCAGGTCTTTAATTTTGATATTTTGTATGTCCCTCGTTGATCAACCTGCTCACAGTTGAATAATGAAGTCCTAAATGATTCGCCACCTCTCTCTCACTATACCCCCACCTCATAACTGCCTCTGCAATTCCCAAATCCCGTCTCTTTTTCCCACTTTCCGCATCCTTAAAAATCTCTCCAAGACTCGGCCGAGTCACATACCTCTGACCCTTTGGTATCTCTATGGCCTCCTCGTATCCTCTCACAAAATCTATCAACCTCTCTACAAAATCCTCCTCCCCAAGAATACTCTGACCCCTCACATCCTCCCAAATGCTATCCTCCCCTATCCCATCATTCACAAATGCTCTATACCTTCTCTCTGCTACTCTCTTCTTTGATCCAAACTGACCCAATACCCACTCTGTGGTAAGACAAGTATGGGCCTTCTCCATCCCTACCGTAGCTCGATAGCTACTCCATCTCCATTCCTCAGGAACCTCAACCGCTTTGGCCCGAACAGGGTTCAACACCACATATCGACACGCCTCGAGCAAATAACTTTCTTTCTGAATCAGAATAGCCCTGTACCTCCCCTGAAAAACATGCCCAACACTACCATGACGCCTGTTAAAACGCATGGTATAAACACCGTTTAACTGCCGCATCCCTTTTGCAAGATTCCCATCCCGCGTTTCAATAACCAGATGATAATGATTGTTCATCAGACAATAAGCATGACAGAACCAATGATACCGATCATTCACCTCCCCCAAAAGATTGAGCAACATTGCTCGATCCTTATCGTCCTTGAAGATAGACCTCCTCGCATTACCCCTGGACGTGATATGATAAACAGCCCCAGCATATTCAATCCTCAAAGGCCTCGCCATACAATACCTCTACACCGTTTCACATCGAATATCAATATTAAAGACCTGACCCCTATACTGCGAAGGGGGAAGTGTCTCTGCCGTATACCCTCGACAACACATACCCGAATGCCCCGAAGGAATGGGGCTGGCAGTGGGTTTTCCCTGCTGAAAAGCTATCTGTTGATCCAGGAACCGGGAAGGTAGTGCGGTGGCATGTCCATCCTTCTGCGCTTCAACGCGCGGTCAAGAAGGCTGTTTTGAAGGCTGGGCTACCCAAAAGGACGAGCTGCCATACTCTTCGGCACAGTTTTGCAACCCATCTTCTTGAAGCAGGACATAACATTAGAACGATTCAGGAACTCCTGGGACATAAACATGTCAACACAACCATGATCTATACGCATGTCATTCGAAAGAAACCCTCTGAAATCAGAAGCCCATTGGATAGCCTTTAATACTAATTTTTTCAGACATGGTTTCGGAGTTGGAGCTCAAGAGGATGGGGATGGAGATAGACCTGCTGCTTCAGGTAGGGTTGATCATATTTTCGGACATAGTGTTGGATGAGTGTGATGGGCACAATCAGCGGAATATATTCCTGCCGGTAGTTTTCGATCACTTCCAATAACTCCTGTTTTTCATCAGGTGATAATTGCTCCTTAAAATAACCCATCATGTGCATCAGGACATTGGCGTTTTTCTTTGGGGTGGTTTTAAGTTTTAGGGCTTCCATCAGGACAACCTGGTATTGTTGAAAGAGTTCCCGGATAGGAAACTCTTTTGCCCGAGCGACCAACTTTCCTAACATGTGGTAATGCTTTGGACTGTGAGAAAGAATAAGCAATTTATGCTGAGTATGAAATTCGACCAGGTTTCCCCGGCCCTCCTTTTTGGCTAATACTTCTCGCCATCGCTTCAAGGTAAAAATTCGTTCAATAAAATTCTCTCTGAGTTTTGGATCATGGAGTCGCCCTTCCTCCTCCACCGGCAGAAGCGGAAAATGCTCCATGAAGATCCTTGCAAACATGCCAACTCCCTTTTTGGAAGGCATTCCTTTATTGTCGTAGACTCTTACCCGCTCCATGCCGCTGCTCGGAGAATCGCTCTTAAAAATAAAACCGCAAAGATCTTCTTTCTCCAATTCCAAAACCCGTTTTCTTGCCCATTGAACCATCCGTTCAGTCATATCCTGCTTGGTCCGTGAAGTGACCAATCGGGGAGACTCTGGATTTCCCTCGAGATGCATCGACTCCCGAGGAACAGGGAGCCCGCATTCCACTTCAGGGCAGACAGGAACATACTCCACATATTGACCCAGAGTATCCCGAAGAAACCGGTCCAGTTTATGGCCTCCATCATAACGGACATTCTCACCCAGCAAACAGGTGCTGACCCCCAATTTAATCTTCTTTTCCGTCACCATATTGTTCTTCTTAGAAGCCTCAACGAGGCTTTTCTTCTTTGGTTTGTCAACAGCCAGGTTCTCCTGGATGGCCACAGCACGATTGAAACCGACTGATTTTAATAAAGTTGTTTCTCAATAAAAGCCATAACTTTTTATGCCATGGCAAGTCCGTTCGGAGGTTTGTAAGGAAGGATCGGGGGTTCGGCTTATTCATCGAACTTAATTTTAGCCAATTTAGACTATATTTTCAAAAGAAGTTTCTTAACATTAAACAATCAGAAAATTCCTCCCAAACTTCCTGCATAACCGGTCAGCTCCACGTAACCCTCACAGGTGATGGGTCTGCCTTCTGAAACTCCTTTGCCAGCCACTGCGCCCTCCCAATAGGTTATCCCTGTCGAACCTTCTGTAAGGAGTTCCTGGGAGGGGACGAGGGTGTTCAGTTCTAACTCTATTTTTGCCGAGGCAACCCTCAGTCTCCAGCGACTTGGATATCTTCCACCGCTTTTAGGGCTCTTCCAATAATCAAGGACTTCAAGGTTGATATCAGATTGCTTGAGATGGATAGCATTTCCCGAACGAGTCACCAGTGAGCCCGATGAGGAGGGTTCGATCGACCCATCCTTTTTACGGAGGAAGTAAACCATCAACTCCTGTCCATCGGAGAGATGGAGGCTGAACCAATCCCAACCAACCTGATCAGGGGCCAATTGATTCGAGCCAAATTCACGATCGAACCAGCTTGTTCCTTTTACACGAATGGTTGATTGGGAAAGAGGTGTCTTCATCGTTCCCTCTGTTGCCAGATTGGTGTAGGAGAAATAGTAGGAGGCCTGGCCCTCTTTAGGTCCCTTTTGACTGAGTCCGTTCTGTCCATGAAACGCAAGAGGTTTTCGAGGAATTAGATGAAGCGAAAGTTCCATGCCCTGATGGCGTGCCTTTCCCTCAATCCGGTTGCCCTCCATCGTGGCACTCCAGTTGAGAAGCCAGACATTCATCTTTTCTTGAGAGGCCCCTGCAAGCCCTGGCCCCTCACGCGAAACCCGTTCGGCATACCAGAATTGATTGGACGATACATCGGTCAGAGCAAAATGAGCAAGATAGATGTCCCGGATTGACCAAGGGTACTTAGGATCCTTTTCCCTAAGATTAACCCCTTGTCGAAAAAATGTCAGTTGATATCCAAAACGGTTATTAGAGGCGTCTTTAAGATTACCGGTAAAGTACCACCATTCAGTTCTGAATTCAGGATGCGATCCGTGATCTCTTGGAAAAGCCCATTTCCATGCTCCTATAGCCTGCTTCCATTCACTGGCGTAAGCAGTCCTAAGATTTTCATAACAGAGAAGGAGACTCCATAAACATCCTATCAGGAGTAAGAGCCTTTTAAGGTGTTTTATCACGCTGCGCTTTCCTTCCATCTACTCCTCGCGAATTTGAATCTGAGGATAGGTTCGATAGACCCTCCATATGGGATAGATCGCTGCTCCGATACTGGCCAGGATGGCTGTTACACCGGTGACCAGATAAGGTTTAAGCGCCGGGGAATAGAAGATGGTCCAGTTGAAACTTCGGATATTAATTACCTTAATCAAGAGAATCGCTAATACCGTTCCAACGCCAACACTTAAGATAAAGCTGACGATTCCCATTCCAAGTCCTTCCATCAAAGTCATTTTGGCTACCTGATCGGTGGAAAAACCGAGTGCCCGATAGATTCCAAATTCACGACTCCGCTCAATGAAGAGGGTAAGCAAAGCTCCTGCTATACCGAAGAAGGCGACGATGATGGCAATCACCCTCATCGAACGGGTAATCGCAAACGTCGTATCAAACACCTCAAGAATCTCTTGTTGAAGTTGAGCACCGGTAAGTACAGGAAGCCCTCTTGCCTTGGCCCTTTTTCTGACCTCTTGGATGAGTTCAGATTTGCGGGGGTGATCATGATCAATAAAGATACCGATGTTATTGAGCGTTCGGTCACCAAAGGTCTTAATATAGGTGGACCGATCCATCATCACCAGCCCATGCTCCGTGGTATAATCGTAGAAGATGGCTCCTACCTTGAATTCAACAGGTCCCTGTCGCCCCTCCAGTGTAATCGTGTCACCGGTTTTGACCCCGAAGCGCCTTGAAAAACTCTCGGAGATAATCACTCCCCCCTGTTTAACAGGTTCCCAGTTTTCGTTTCCTCCCTCTAACCAGCCAAACCGAGCATATTTTTCGAGTACCTTTGCATCCACCGCACTGATATTAATGGAAGTGTCTTGATAAAGGGTCTGGACATTCCGATAGGGATGGATGCCACCCAATCCCTCTATCTTTTGAAGTTCTTCAAAAAAGTCTTCAGGAACTTCTGCCTCAAGAATTTTACCGATGTAAAGGTCTCCCCGGATCTGAGTATCCATCCACCAGATCAGCGATTGACGAAAACTCCCAATCATTGCTCCCAAGCCAATCGACATGGATAGGGAAATCATAAAGGCGGCAATGGCCACTCCTGTTCTTCCGAGATTCTGTTTAATCGTGCCCGCCGCAACTTTTCCTGGAAGTCCCCCCAGGAGGACGAGGATTTTTCTAAGGAAGGGGTGGAGCATGAGCAGAATGACTCCGGTGAGAAGACTGGCGGATAAAACAAAACCAAAAACACCCGCAAAGCCCACATAAACATGGCTTCCGGGTAGAAAAAACAGAAAGAGACTTACCCAAAGAATGAGAAGCCCAATGAGGGCTACTTTCTTTGCCCGGCGTGAACTCTTACGGCTGCCAGCCCGACCGCTGAGAGCCTGCACGGGATTGATTCGGATGAGTTCGATCAGAGGAATAATACCGCCTAACAGGCTGGCGCTGCATCCAAGGAGAATTCCAATCATCAGAATCCAGATGGACCAGACCACTGGCTCGGGTTGGAGGAAAAAATAGAGGCTGCTAATGCTGGTACCGATGAGTCCGGTTAAAAGCTTGGTTAAGAGAAAGCCAATCCATCCACCTAATGCGCCTCCAACCGAACCAAGAATGAGAAGCTCGAAGAGAAAAGCCATGAAGATTTCAAAACGTTTAGCCCCAAGACTTCTCAGAATTCCCGCATCTCTCCTGCGACTGATAACCGTGAACATGGCTGTGTTATAGATAAGAAAAACACCAACAAACAGGGCTAAGAGGGAGAGAGCTTCAAGGTTAAGACGGAATGCTTGAAGCATTCCAGAGAAGGTCTCACTTCTTTGGCGGGACGACTGGATTAGAAAACCTTTGCTCCACCGGGAGAGGAATCCGGGTTCATCGGACAAAATCAGATCGACCCGGTCGATGAGCCCTTGTAATTGGTAAAGTTTTTGAGCATGTCCAATATCCATGATCATCAGGGGTTCACCGGATGGATTAGGAAAACTCCCTTTGACCAGAAGAGAACCTTTTGAGGTCTCAAGCGTCTTTTCGGTGGTGATTCCGATCTCTTCTTTCAGTCTGTGATCAAGGAAGACAGCCCTCTCATCAGTTAGAAAATTGATAAGATTCTCCGTTGCGTCAGCTTTATTGCCCAGCCATTCGACTCTTGCAATCTCCGGTCGAAGCGTCCTGTCTAAAAATGGGTCGATTCCGAGGAGACGCACCTGTCCAGCCTGTTTGAGGCTCAGTTGACGATCTATCACAGGAGAGAACCATTCCACGGCAGGGTCACGGCTCAAACTGACCAGGTGGTTTTCTTCCATGGGGCCCACCGGCCTTTGAATGGAATGGGTTGCCTTGCCTCTTAAAAATTCGATCGCCTTACCGAAACTTTTGAGAGCGGTTTGGGCCGAAAGGGTCATGCCCACCACCGCGGCGACCCCACAGGCTACTCCCATCAATTGAAGCAGGCTGAGACTGAGCCTACGTGGAAGATAGCGGAGAAAGGATTTGGTAACGATCTTCAATGAGAGATTTCCTCACAGGAGGTTTCTTCGGTGATCACACCATCGACCATCCTCAGAATTCGTGTTGCGTAATGGCAGGTCAGAGGGGAATGGGTTGCCATCATCAGAGTGGTTCCCGATTCACGGCAGCTTCGGGTCAATAAGTCAAGGATCTGGTTTCCTGTGCTTGTATCAAGATTTCCTGTTGGTTCATCAGCCAGGATGATGGATGGATTTTTAACAATGGCTCTGGCGATCGCCACGCGTTGTTGTTCTCCACCCGAGAGCTCATTGGGGAACCTCTGCTCTTTTCCTTCTAAACCCACGTCTCTCAATGCCTTGAGAGCCAATTCGGGTTTAGATCGGTCTGCTAATTCAAGGGAGAGAAAAACATTTTCGAAGGCGGTGAGGGTAGGCAAGAGATTAAAGAATTGGAAGATGAAGCCGAGCTTCGTTCTTCTCAATAAGGTTCTTCCTTTTTCTCCAAGGTCTTCTAAATCACGACCCTCTACTTCGATTCGCCCCTTGGTGGGACGGTCAAGTCCTGCTATCAGATTGAACAGTGTACTTTTCCCAGAGCCGCTTTTTCCAAAGAGAGCAATGATTTCCCCTTTGTGAATATCAAGATTTGTGCCACAAAGGGCAGGGGCACCCGACCCATCCTCACCGTAATTTTTCCATAAATCGATGATTCGAATGATGACCATAAGGGACGTCCTAAATTTTTTCTGGGAAGCAGAGATTTTCGCTGTTCATTGCAGCACGACCACAATGCTGGCAGACATATTTGGCGTCTCGAATGAAATTTTTATATTCCTCCAGAGACATTTTTTTCCGAAGCTCACATAGATGTTGATCGTGCCCCTCATGGGGGACTCTAAGGGCTGCCTCTGATAAAAACACTTTTCCTGTATCAGCCATTCCTATCACCTCCTCCAACGATATTTCTTCTCAATCGATCAATTCCCCTTTGGAACAAAATCTTCCCGATCGCTTTGAAGGATTCCCTTTTCACTCAATTGGTCAAGATCTATAAACAATGTTAACACTCTAAAAAAATGAAAATCAATACAAAAGCACCTGTAGGATCGAGAAAGAGTGGTAAAAAAAACCGCCCGTTGCAAAAACGGACAAGGACAATCCGCTCTACAAGGTTTCGAATGGTGGTTCATTAGAGGTTAGAAACGGGGTTGGGCTTCACCTCAGGTGAAGCCAAGTTCTCTTTCAGTGGGATATTTTCTGGTCAAGCGAACTTTTCACCCCCCCCTTTTTGATTGAATCCAATCGGCCAGTTTTTTAAGATCGGGGCTTCTCTGGGGAAGAGGGTTTTTCCTTTCTTGATAAACACTCAACATTTCTTCAAAGGCTGGCTTGGGGTTGAGGTAAAAAATTCCAAGGGGGAGTTTTTCTGTCTCCCACGCCTTTTGAAGAGCTCCGAGTCGGTCATGAGGATTGTGAGATTCATCGAGATAATAAGTCTTTGATTTGAACCATTGGTAGGTATTGAGTTTGTTATAGGTTACACAGGGCTGAAGGATATCCACCAGAGCATATCCTTTATGAGCGATCCCCTTTTTGATGATCTCCTTCGTTTGGGCGATATCACCTGCGAAGGCTCTTGCCACAAAAGAGGCGCCCAATGTGATGGCGATGGCGAGAGGATTGAAGGGTTCGTGGAAAACGCCTTCCCTTTGAACAAGGGTCTTAAACCCTTGAGGACTTGTGGGTGAGGCCTGTCCCTTAGTCAATCCGTAAACCATGTTATTGTGGACCAAGTTGGTAATATCCGGATTTCGACGGATAGCATGGATAAAGTGGTTCCCTCCTTCACCATACATGCACCCGTCTCCACTTTCATCAATGACCACTAAATCGGGATTGACGGCTTTAATGGCAGTTGCCACAGGAAGGGATCTTCCATGGAGTCCATTGAAAAGGTTACATCGGTAATAATGGGGAGCCTTCGCCGCCTGGCCGATACCCGAAACGACGACGAGTTTTTCTGGTTCGATCTCCAGTTCTGAGAGTGCCTCTTTTAAGGCTCTGAGAATGGCAAAATTGCCACAGCCCGGGCACCAGGCAATATCCAATCCTTCCATATCAAATCGATTTGTATCCATATCCTGTTTCTCCTAATCCAAAATCGATTTCAATCGTTTTTCGAGATCATCCGCTGTAAAGGGAAGACCGTTATATTGCAGGATTTGATGATCCATCTCTAATCCTGTCTTCATCCGAATAAGCTGGCCGAATTGGGCTGTCGCATTGTTTTCGATGATGATTCTTTTTTTCGCCTTTTGCAAAGAGTGATGGACCTTCGGATGGATAGGGTAAACCTGTTTAAAGTGGAGGAATGAAACCTCCTTCCTTTCCAACCTGTTGAGGGCTTCTTTGATCGCATGATAGGTCGATCCCCATCCGATGATCAAGGTTTCGTAGTTTTCAGAGCCTATAAGGTCGGGAGAAAGGATATCCTCCATCAGAAGGTCGATCTTTTTAAGCCGCTTGTTAACCATCTTTATCCTCAGGTCAAGATCCTCCGTGATATGACCTTCCTCGTCGTGTTCATCGCTATCAAGAACCACAAGCCCCTGACCGTAACCGGGAATCCCACGAGGTGAAAGTCCGGTTTCAGTGAGCAGATAGCGTTTGTAACCCTTTCCGGTCTCGACTAAATGTTTTTGCAAAGGAGTTCGAAACAGTTCGAGAGTGGGAAGGTTGTAATGAGATTCAAGAAGGTATTGGTCCGTCAGGATAAAGACGGGAACCTGATAGCGGTCTGCCAGCTCAAAGGCTTTTTGACCAAGATAAAAACAATCTTCAATCGTTCCTGGCGCCAGGATAATTCTCGGAAACTCCCCATGACCCGCAAAAAGGGTAAAAAGAAGTTCTCCCTGCTCGGTTCGGGTCGGAAGACCTGTAGCGGGTCCCGGTCGTTGTCCGATATGAATGACCATGGGTGATTCAATCATTCCCGCAAGGCTCAATCCTTCCACCATGAGGGCAAATCCTCCTCCTGAAGTGGAGGCCAGACCTTTTGCGCCGGCATACCAGGCACCTATTGCCATGTTCATGGCGCTGATTTCATCCTCCGCCTGTTCGACAATGATGTCAAACTCTTTGGAGCGTTCTGCCAGATGGACGGCAAGGGCAGTTGAGGGAGACATGGGATAAAAGGAGAGAAAATTGCACCCTCCAGCAATGACTCCCATGGCTAAGGCTTCCACTCCATCCATTAAGATTTCGTGTTTTACTTCTTCGTGTTTCATCAAATCAATTTGCATTTTGCCGGATCGGAGGAGCTCTTCACTCCCCTCATAGCCTCTTCCCATGGCCTGGAGGTTTTTCTGGATAGTCTGTTCGTCTTTCCCTGCGAAATAGTTTTGGAGATATTGACGGAGCAACTCCTTTTCCACACGAAACAGTCCCGCCAGCATTCCTATAGCCACGGTATTTAAATAGATTAGCCCGCCAATCTCCTGAGCCATTAGAGAGAGAGGTACATGGATGCTCCGACAATCCTGGCATTCCTTTTCATAAAGGGTTTTCTCTCCCAGGAGAACAGTCTGAGATGAGATCCGTTTTTGTAGGTGGCGAACTGCTCCTGGGCTGAAGGGAATCAAAAGATCCATGCGATTCACAGACGCCGCCACTCTGCTTGAGGAGACGCGAATCAACGTGGAATTACTTCCTCCCCGGATACGGGACATATATTCCTGGGTTGAAAAAACATGATATCCAGAGAGCTTCAATGTTTGGGTGAGAATATGTTCAACCGTCTGAATCCCCTGACCTGCCTCTCCGCAAAGCACAATTGCCACATCTCCAACCAACTTTGATACCCAATCATTCTTCATATCGATTTCCTTATTTTGGCTCTCCCCCTCGGTTTATTGAGAATTATAATAGACCTTCCGTGAAGGGGCAAACCCATCATCGCCTTATTCCCATCCCTCTCTTATCCTTGTGGCACCATCGCTGGGCCCTTTGATCGTCATCCCTCAGTGATGGGGTGTTTTCGGTTTAAAAGGGTTGGAACGTTCCTCCTCCAAAACCTTGAAGAGCGGTTATAAAAGGTTATCCTCATCGAAGCCCTCATGCCCTTTGAATCGGATTTTTTTAAATCAGATTGGGTCGTT
>CALLAL010000033.1 GCA_938002255.1 uncultured bacterium | reverse complement strand
CTCTACAAAAAAGATTTGAAACTGTTAAAAGAGATTGGGGTAAATGCTTACCGATTTTCAATTGAATGGAGTAGGGTTGAACCCACCCCAAACCACTGGGACTCAAAAGCCATCCATCGGTATCAGGAGATTGTCTATCTTCTTCGTCAGGAACAGATTGAACCCATGGTCACCCTCCATCACTTCACCCATCCGAGATGGTTTCTTGAAGCCTATCCATGGCATAATGAACGGTCCATTTCGAAATTTACGGATTATGTGAAGAGGATGGCAGATGCCTTAAGAGACGTTCGATATTGGATTACTTTCAATGAGCCGAATGTGCTTCTGTTGGGCGGGTACCTTGATGGCTGTATGCCACCCGGAATTAAGGATCAAACCTCCTATGTGTGTGCCTCTGTCAATCTTCTTCGTGCCCATGGAGAAGCATACGATCTACTCCATGCCATGAATCCTAAGGTGCAGATTGGTATAGCTCATAATATGGTGGTCTTTTCACCCTACTGGCGATGGAATCCTCTGGACCAGTTCCTTTCAAAAGTGGCCCACCAATATTATAACCGTTCATTTCCGGAGGCCCTTCTGACCGGACATTTAAGACTTCGATTCCCGATCTTAAAAAATATAGAAATTAACCTTCCTATTCAGGGCAAATTAGATTTTTTGGGGGTTAATTACTATACGCGCATCCATTTGCAATTCAACCCATTTCGTCGGATGGGGGTTGCCCTTAAATATGAAGACAGGGAGGGATATGGCTTAACCGATATGGGCTGGGAAATTTACCCCAACGGTCTGGAACAAATCCTGAGAGAGGCTTCTCAGTTTGGTCTTCCGATGATGATCACAGAAAATGGGATCGCCACGCGAGACGGCCAAAAGAAAGAAAGGTATATCAAAAGCCATCTCGATACGCTGGAGCGCTGTATTAAAAAAGGGATGAATGTACAAGGATATTTTTACTGGTCCCTGATGGACAACTATGAGTGGTTAAAAGGATTGGATGCCCGATTTGGTCTTTACAACGTCAATTATGAGACCCTCGAAAGAAAACCCACTCCTGGAGCTGGATTCTATTCTTACCTCATTAAAAAAAGGTCCAATTTTGATTAGGACGCTCGTCACAAAAAAATCATATTTATTTCATCATCCCTCCATATAGGCCAGTTATGTTGAGGGTGCATCTCAGAAATCTCCTTATTCACGGAATGTCAACCAGAAAGACAAATCATTCAAAGAAAGGAGGTGAGTGGTTTACGAATAAGGGGAAGCAAAGGGATGCCAGTATGCAAAAAGAAAATAAAAAGGAGGGTATCATGAAGAAAAGAACCGTATTCAAACAAACCCTATCCATCATGTTCATCATGTGGATGATGTTATGCCTTGCTGTGTTTGCAGTCGAAGCAAAGGGAATCCAACCCAAGGCGGCTAAATACATCATTCTGATCATTGGCGACGGGATGAACATCGAGCATGAGATTGCGGCCAGCCGCTACCTCTATGGCAATGACTTCGAACTTTCTTTTCATAAACTTCCTTACCAGGCAAATGTCGCCACCTGGGACGTGACCACTTATGAACACTGGTGTGGGAAGGGAAGCTACAATCCGAATGCCATTAAGCCTAAATGTGGGTATGATCCTGCGATCGGGGGAAAGAAACCCTATCCATTGGGTCCTGAACTCCCGGGCGCAAAGGAGTATCACATTGCAAAGGCAACAGATTCCGCCTCCGCCGCCACGGCCTGGGCAACTGGCTACAAAACGGATGACGGAAATATCGCCTGGCTGCCCGGAGATCCGGACAATGGTTCATTGAAAACCATTGCGGAATGGCTTCGCGAACTGAAAGGCTATGCCATCGGTGTGGTGAGCACCGTGCCCTTCAGTCATGCCACTCCTGCGGCCCATGTGAGCCATAACAAGCACAGAAACAACTATCATGCCATTTCAGAAGAGATTCTAAAGGAGATTAAACCCGATGTCGTCATTGGTGCTGGATATCCAGCCAATTCAAGCTGTTCGGACACGAAATCTTCAGCCTATATTTCGAAAGGGGCGTACGATGCCATCTGCGCTGATGGCGATTATCTTGTGGTGACGCGAACGACTGGCGTGGATGGTGGAATCGCTATCCTTCAGGCAGCTCAACAGGCTGCTGCCAGTGGTAAAAAACTTTTTGGTCTTTTTGGCGGTTCAGGAGGCCATTTTGAGTCATTGGTTCCTCATGATCTTCCGGATACCCCATTGGTGACCCAGGCGACAAGGGAGAATCCCACGTTTGCAGAGGCTACCCTTGCCGCCCTAAAAGTTCTGAGCAAGGATCCGGATGGTTTCTTCCTCATCGCTGAGCAGGGTGACATTGACTGGGCAAACCATGGCAATGATTTTAGACGGATGATTGGCACCATGAAAGATCTCCATGATGGTGTTCAAGGGGTCATCGATTTTGTGAACCAACCGGACGACGACATGGACTGGAGCAACACCCTTCTCATCGTTCATTCTGACCACAGCAACAGTTATATGCGAAATCAGGTGAAACTCATTGCCGGGGAATTACCGGTGCAAAATGGTCCGCCTTATACTTACCCTGAGGGTGAGGTGACCTATAGTTCCACCAATCACACCAATGAGCTAACCCGGATGTATGCCATGGGTGCCAATATCCACAAGTTTATGAAATATGAAGGGAAATGGTATCCCGGGACCCGTATCCTCGACAACACCCAGATTTTCCATATGATGATGGAAGCTGCAGGTGTACCGATGGAATCCCCTCTCAAATTGGAACCCAGATCCCGAGGCTGGCACTGGCCCAGAGACTAAGACGTTGTGATTCAGGAAGGGCGTGCTCATTGGGGGCGCCCTTCCTTTTTTTACCTGCCATGAAATGATCATCTATTTGTAACCTTTTTGACACTTTAAAATGATATAAATTCCAGCCAAGTGTCCGATCCGTCAAACGTTTGAGTTTCTATGAAATTTTATCCTTGCAAATTCTTTTTGTACGCGATCCTCATTGGTTTAGTCTTTCCACTTTTTACTGTTTTGGATTCTTCTGATTCCTATAGTCAGGAATTTTTTTGTCTAAAGAGTTGGCTCCAGCAGGCTGAAACCCTAATCGAGAAGACCGAGTCCTACATTGCGATTTTTCACAAACAGGAGCGAATCAAAGATTTTTTAAAAACAAAAGAGACCGTCTTTCTCCGATTTAAAAAACCTTTTAAGGTCCATATGAAATGGATCGATGGACCTGGAAAGGGAAGAGAGATTTTTTATGTCGAGGGTTGGAACAAAAACCGGATCCTGGTCCGCGAACCTGGGGCCTGGGGAACCATCATTTTAAACTTGAATCCTCTGGGGCCTTTAGCCATGCAGGGAAGCCGCCACCCGATTACGGAGATCGGACTGGAAAATTTAATCAAACTATTTGGAGATAATTTCCGAAAGGGCTGGGCATCCGGGGAGCTGGAGTACCGACTCGACAAGGAAGAGATGCTTTTTGGACGAAAAGCATTGACTGTAGAAGCACGTTTTCCGAAAGAAACCCGAAATGGTTATTATTGTTATCGAGCCCTCCTGAGTTTCGATCAAGAGAAGAAAATTCCGATTCGGGTCCAGGTCTTTGATTTTGAAAACAGATTATTCGGGGATTACGGATACGAAAACCTTATCTTAAATGCAGGATTGACCGATGCCGATTTTGATCCTCAAAACCACCGATAAGACGTATTCTTGAAAACGTTGCTGTCCCTATCTCACTTATTTCATTAAGAAAGTTTCTCTTTTCTTCACACAAAATCTACCTTTTTTTCATCATTCTGTAACAATTCTCACGTATAATCTCAATTAATGCTGTTGTGTGATTTTCATATTCATACGAGATATTCAGATGGATCTATTGAATTGAGAAGGACGATCGATCTCTTCGGTCAGGCAGGATTTGACGTGATTGCCATCACAGACCATGTGGTCAATGGTAAAACGACTTATGGTAAGATGGCCAATCGTTTCAGATTTTCTGTGCAGGAAAGTCATTTTCCTGATTACCTGCTCCACATCCAGGAAGAAGCGAAACGAGCCTGGGACCGGTATGGAATGCTCGTGCTTCCAGGAGTAGAAATTACTAAAAGTTCTCTTTCTTCCAGACAATCTGCCCATGTGCTTTTGATTGACCTGAAAACATTTATCTCAGCCGAATGGGAGTTTGAGAAGATTTTCCTGGAAGCGAAAAAACAAGATGCTCTGATCATCGCCTGTCACCCTCATCATTCCTCTGAATTGATGGCCATCGATACCCTCTATCTTTGGACCCACCGAGAGAAGTATGCACCCTTTATCGATGCCTGGGAAATTGCCAACCGGGACGATGTGTTCAATGTTATCAGCCTGAAGAAATATCCTTATATTGCTGGCAGCGATTTTCATCGAGCCAGGCATCTCTATTCCTGGAAAACCATGCTCAACTGCGAGAAGGAGATCAAGGCCATTAAAAAATGTATTCGATACAATCGGGGTGTTGCCATTACCCTTTTTCGGAATGGAACTCCCTGGTGAATCAGTGAGGAGGGAACCATGGATTTTTTTTGGATCATTAGTGCTTTTACCTTTTTGGGATTGATCGGATTTGGTCTTCAGATTTTAGCCGTCCGGTCCTATATAAAAAGTCAACACCGGGAGGATCCGGAATTGGACTCGACACCATTTTGTCCTCCGATTTCTATCTTAAAACCTCTTAATGGCCTGGATGATCATCTCTTCGATAACTTAGCCAGTTTTTGTAATCAGGACTATTCCAGGTTTGAGATCCTCTTTTCCCTGCAGGATCCAAATGACCCAGCCTATCGGGTGGTTCAGAAGATTAAGGAGAAATTTCCGGAAAAGGAAATGTCTATCACGATCGAGGAATGTGAAGAAGGATGGAATCCAAAAGTGAACAACATGCTTCCAGCCTATCGGAAAGCCCGATATCCCTACCTGCTGATCAGTGACAGCAATGTCATGGTGGAGCAAGACTACTTAAAGAAGATCATTCAGCCCATGAAAGACCCTCAAACCGGTCTGGTCACCAACCTGATCAGGGGGGTAGGTGCCAAGACACTTGGATCCCTCTTCGAAAATCTTCATTTGAATTCCTTCGTTCTTGGAAACGTCTGCCTCCTGCAAAAATTCCTGAAGATCCCCTGTGTCATCGGGAAATCGATGCTCATGAGGAAGAAAGATCTGGAAGCCATTGGAGGTCTCCGGGCGGTCAAAGATATTCTTGCCGAAGACCATTTTATTGGAGAAAAAATCAAGGAACGGGGACAGAAGGTGGTTCTTTCGAATTATCTGATCAGCAATGTGAATGAATATTGGGGGCTAAAGCGATTTCTGAACAGGCATCTTAGATGGGGCAAGATGCGCTGGAAAATCCTGCGAGTCAAATATCTTTTGGAACTCCTCGGCAATCCTGTACTTTTCTCCCTCGCCTCCTTGCTGGTTGAGGGTATTTCCCAAAGATCGATTATCCTGATTGTTTCTACAAGCCTGATCAAAGGAGCTGGCGATTATTATCTTGGGGAAAAGATTCAGGTTCCACTCCATCCCCTTGCTTATTTCTTCTCCCCTGTGAAAGACATCCTGATCGGGCTGGTGTGGTTCCTATCGGTCCTGAATCATACGGTTGTCTGGCGGGGAAAGCGATTTGTGATAGGGGAAAATACAATCCTATCTCCCTATTCTGAAGCGAGGATCTGGACATGGCGTTACCGGTTGCGGAACCGAGTTGCCCTGAAGGGGACATGAGGGTTACCCACACAGTCGATCTCCTCAAGGATTCATTGTCCACCTTGATCGAGGGGGCCTTACCCACCCAACTAACCATTCAAACAGGAGGATGCTATGGATCAAAAACTTTATTATCTTTCTCCCCTCAAGAAGAAAATGACGTATTTCTTTGTCAAATGGGAAGAACTCTTTACGTTAGCCACTGTGTTATGTGCCTTGTCGGCCATTGGATCCGGGATCCTATGGTTGTTTCTAAAAAAGACCACGCTCCTCTATATGCTTGTGGGGTTCAGCTCTGGCTATTTTGTGGGGAAAAATTTTTGGAAATTTCGACATGAGCTTGTCTGATCTAAGAAAATCGTAATCCAATGATTCCGCAAAGGATCATGAGAATAAAGAAGACCTGCAGGAAGGAATAAGACTCTTTGAAGAGGGTTATGCTAACAAGGTTGCTTCCCGTGATGCCGATGCCCATCCAGATGGCATAGGTCAGACTTAAGGGCAGAGATCTTAAGGCCAAAGAAAGAAAATAGGCGGCCCCTGCACCAAACACCACATAAAAAACTATGGGAAACCATCGGGTAAAGCCATGGGTATATTTGAGGCTGATGATCCACCCAATTTCAAAAAGTCCTGCTAAAAAGAGAAAACACCAATCCGTAATTCCTCCCGCACCTTTGGGGTTCATTGAAGAGAGACCTCTGGCTCTGTTCTCTCTTCATGCACCACCCGGGCGCGTCGAAGCTTTTTTCGCACTTCTAACTCACTTTCATAAACTCTTTTGATTCCGTCTCCTAAAGACTTTTCGATATCTCGAATATTGGAAACCAACCGATGAAGCCCAATGATTTCGACAGAGGCGGCCTGGTCGGTTCCCCACATCGCCCGATCAAGAGTGATGTGCCTTTCAACAAAAGAAGCTCCCATCGTCACGGCTGCCCAGGTAGGAACCAGACCTGTTTCATGGCCTGAATACCCAATTGGATTCAAAGGAAACCTCTCTTTGAGGGTCAGAATCATTCGCAGATTTAACTCTTCCAATCTGCAAGGATAGGACGACGTGGTATGGGCAATCAGCAAACGGTCCTGCCCAATGATCTTTACGGCTTCCTCAATTTCTTCTTCGGTAGACATGCCGGTAGACAGGATGATCGGTTTTCCAGTTGATCTCATTCGGAGGAGAAGACGCCTGTCAGTCAAACAGGCAGATGGGACTTTGTAGAGGGGAGGATCAAACCGTTCCATGAAATCGAGGGCCACCTCGTCCCAGCAAGAAGCAAACCAGAGAATTCCGCGGAGCCGACAGTAACGGTCAATCTCTTTGTACTCCTCCATTTCAAATTCTATTTTCTTCCGATAGTCGATATAGGTCATGCGTCCCCAAGGGGTATCGCGTTCAATAAACCACTGATGTTTTGGAACAGCAAGGAGAGGAGTCCTTTTCTGGAATTTTACTGCATTACAACCGGCAAAGATCGCGCCGTCGATCAATTTTTTAGCGATGTCGAGCGAACCGTTGTGATTGATTCCAATTTCTGCGATCACAAAGACCGGCTCTCCATCCCCTATCCAATGAGAGTGAACCCTTATTTTTCTCATACCCATACTGGTATTCATATGTGGTCTCCTTTTTGATTTGGGTTTACGTCACCAGGCTGTCCAGCCTCCATCAATGACCAGGTTGGCTCCTGTCATATAGTCGGAGGCGTCACTGGCTAAAAAGATAATGGCACCTTTAAAATCATCTACCCTTGCCATGCGTCCCAGGGGTGTTTTGAGGGAATAGTTCTGAATAAAGAATCCTTCCTGATGATTCTCCACGCCCCCTGGTGTAAGAGCATTGACTCGGACGCCAGTTGCTCCCCAGGTGGTAGCCAAGAACCTTGTCAATGCGAGAATGGCCCCTTTACTTGCAGCATAGGCTGGAGATTTAAAGAAGGTTTGCTGACCTTCAGGAGATCGATAAATCGATTGATCGGGCCCAACCATTCCGTAGGTGGAGGCGATATTAATGATACTTCCCTTTCCCTGCTTCATCATCTGGGTTCCAATGATCTGAGAACATAAGAAAACGCCCGTCACATTGACTTCCATGATTTTCTGCCACATCGAGAGTGGGTAATGTTCAAGCCTTGAAGTCTGAAGAGAAAGGGCAGGGGACTCAAAGGCGTCATTGACCGCAGCATTATTGATCAGAATATCGATACGTCCATATTCAGAGAGAACACGTTTGACAAGGGTTTTAATCGTTTCTGGATCAGTGACATCGATTCCGATGCCGATTGATTCTGTGGAAAGTGTCTTTGCAAAGGCCCGGCACTGATCCTCGTTAAGATCACAAACGACCACATGGGCCCCGAATTCCGAAAGGGCATCGCAATGTTGTTTTCCCAAAAGGCCGAGCCCTCCCGTCACCACAGCCACTTTATCCTTTAATGAAAAGGGGGATTCCATGGATCACCCTCCTCGATGGTCATTCTTTTGGATTTCCCATTGGATATCCGAAGGACGTCGAGTCGGTAGGGGAGGACAGGGTTGGGAGGAGGGAGGTGTTTTTTTTTCTATGACTGGGGAATAAACCTGATGGGTCTTCCTAAAGACGGGTTCGACCACTTCACCCCTGAGAAGACGTCTTACCGTTTGGGTTGACACAGCCTCTTTCAAAATCGGCAAAACCTGTCGGTAGGCCTCCAGAGTGACCTCCACATCGTCGTCCGTATGGGAAAAACAGACATTATGGAATCCTGCCCAGAGAATCCCCCTCCTGATCATCTCCTGCTGTACAAGGGACTTCATCTCCAGAGGGTTGCCGGCAGAGGGGTCAAAAAGGATCATGCTTCGACAATCGTACCCTATGCATTGGGTATAGTTCATCTTCAAGGTTTGAGCGATCTGATTATATCCATCCTTCAGTTTTTTACCCTGCCTGGCGATATGGGAAAGAACATTTTTGGTTTTCATTTCATAAAGGGTTGCCAAGGCTGCAGCCAGGGAGAGCGCTTCGCCTCCGAAGGTGGTGAAGAAAAAGACCTCTTTTTCAAGTAACTCCATGATTTCCCTTTTCCCCGTTAAGATTGAAAGCGGCATGCCATTCGCCACCGCCTTGGAATAACAGGCTAAATCCGGTTGAATCCCGAAATATTCCTGTGCCCCTCCCAAAGCCAGGCGAAACCCCGTCCACATTTCATCGAAAATGAGAAGGGATCCGTTGTTTTTGCAGAGCTCAGCAACCTGATGGAGAAAGTGATCTTTTGGAGGATCGAATAGAACGGGTTCAAGGATGACACACGCCACCTGATCGTCCAGTGCATCCCGGAGGGTTTGAATCTCATTATATTGGAAAGCGCAGATAAGCTTTTGAAGGCATTCTGGAACCCCGCGCTTCCGGTCGGTGATACCGATGTACCAGTCATGCCAACCATGATAACCGCAACAGAGAATCTTCTCTCGACCCGTATAGGCCCTTGCCAGACGGATGGCGGCACTGGTGACCTCCGCACCTGTCTTGCTGAAACGTACCGATTCCGCATTGGGGATGATCTCCCGAATTTGTTCGGCGACTTCCACCTCGAGGGGGTGCATCAAGGAAAAGGTTATGCCATCCTCCAGTTGCCTCCGGATGGCTTGATCGACTGCCTCATAGGCATACCCCAATGAAACAGGGCCAATAGCCATGTTGAGATCAATATATTCATTTTCGTCGACATCCCAGACATGAGATCCACGGCCCCGGGCCAAAAATTTTGGAGCCACTCCCTTCACATATTGTGAAGGGCCCTTTGCCAGCGTTTGCGTCACACATGGAATAAGTCCCAGGGCACGCCTGTAAAGCCGATCCGATTCTCGAATGTCAGGATATAAAGCGTTAAGTCCGATTTGATCTGACATTTAATTCCTCCTCAGGGTATGAAGTATTTTTTGGACCATCTGTTCTGCTGTCATCTCCTCCTGGTAAAGAGGATCTGGAAGGGAACCGGGATGAAACCCTCTTCCTTCCAGAGCTAAGGGCAAAACGTGACAGGATAATCGGTGTCTTACAAAGAGTTCGGCAACGATTGAGAAAAGCCCGCCGGTCAGGAAATGGTCTTCCAGTGTGACAATCCAGGGAGTTTGGAGGGCAACTTTCAGGAGGGTTTCTTCATCAATGGGTTTGATGGTCCGAACATTAACCAACCCCACGGACATTTCTTGCTGTTGGAGAAGCTGGTAAGCGATGAGTGCCTGCTCGAAAAGCATTCCATAAACGAGAAGCGTCACCTCGCTTCCTTCCGCGATCACCTCTGCCTTGCCGATTTCAAAAGGGGCATGGTTGACGGGTGAAGGAAGAGGATTGTGTCGAATATACCAGGGGGAGGGATCGGGAAGAATGGTCTGGAGTCCAAGAATCATATCCTGTTCATCGCTCGGACAGAAGACCCTCATGTTTGGAATTGATCGCATGAGCGCCACATCCTCAAGCGATTGATGGGTGGGGCCGTTTCCCTCGGAAAGGAAACCAGGAATGCTCCCCACGAGTTTGACGGGTAGATTGGTCATCCCCACATCGGTTCGGATAAATTCATAGGCCCGGAGGGTCAAAAAGGAGGCAAGGCCATGGACGATTGGAATTCTTCCACGAAGGGCAAGGCCTGTGGCGATTCCAATGAGGGCCTGTTCTGTAATTCCTGTATCAATGAATCGGTCTCCGAGGACCTCCGGAAGATTCCGAATTGCTGCGCGGTTTTCTGCTGTCAACACCACATATCGGTCATCGGTCAGGGTGACGGCTGTCAGCCATTCCTCATAATTCATCCATAAAGCTCCTGAATGAACTGCTCCACTTCTTCGCCAGAGAGTTTACAAAACCAGCGATCTACTCTCTCTTCGAGACTGGGGACCCCCTTGCCACGGGTCGTTTCCGCAATGACCACGTTTGGCATTCCTGGATCAAATGGAATTTTATAAAAAGTTCTCTCCATTTCAATAAAGCTGTGTCCATCAATGGTCGTTTCCGAAAGCCCAAAGGCTTGAAATTTTTTTTCGAGAGGGTCAAGAGGGATCAGGGCTTCGGTCGGTGCGTTGGCCTGAAATCCGTTTCGATCCACGACCAGAATCAGATGATCGAGGCGATAGGCTTGGGCGATCAGACAGGCTTCCCAATTTGAGCCTTCATCCAATTCTCCATCGCCAAGAAGCACGACCACGCGGTTGCTCTGACCTCTCAATTTGCAATCGAGGGCAACTCCAACGGCGATCGGCAATAAATGGCCCAAGGAACCTGAATGAAATTCAATTCCTGGAATATTCCGGTTGGGGTGCCAGTAGATAAAGTCGTTGGGTTTAAGATGATTCTCCAATCGTTGTGGATCTAAAAAACCAAGGACAGCAAAAAGTCCGTAGAGGGCGGGTACCGCATGTCCCTTTGATAAAAAGAAATAATCACGGTTGGGATCCCCCAGAGAGTTTTTTGAAATCCTAAGAAATTTTGAATAGAGATAAACCAGTAAGTCCACACAGGAGAGGGAAGCGCCTACGAAACAGCCTCCCCTGGATGCCATTTGGAGGACATATTTTCTCACTTCAAAGGACCTTGCTTTCAGACGCTGAATCTCCTCGTAGGTTAAGGAGAAATCACCAGAAGGGGGATGGATGGATGTCATGGAAGGATACACCGTTCATCGACTCCTTTCTGCTTCAGTTCTGAGAGACGATCCCATGGTCCCAAGGATCCCTTACCCTCGTCATGGAGGGCTTTTGGGAGATCGTCTTCAGACTGCCCAGATGATGTTTGATCCAACTGTCTCCGAGATATTGATGATTCAGGCATCGAAGGTCCGGCCTTCGGTTGAGGAGATCGAGGATCTCATAGAGCCCAAAGTCGGGGTTTTGAGGATAGAGCACTTCATAAATCGATTTGATCAGGTGATAATCTTCTTCATAGTCAATTGTCCATCGGTGCGTCTTGGAATAGTCCCGTTCCGCATCCCAGAAGACATTGCCGATTCTGAAGCGTTCAGGTTGATCCCAGAGGAATGGAGTGGTGTGTTCCCGCTCAAAATCTTTTCGTGCTTCTGTCCATGCGATTTCTAAAGCATCAAACGAAACGACCTCGACGTCGTTACCATCAGGGAACGTGGGAGGGTGAAGGTTGCTCACATAATCGAAAAACCCCCGATGGTCGATATAAAATCTCAACACCTGATCGATGATCCCCGGATCAATCAAGGGACAATCAGAAGGAATCTTGACCATGGCGGTGGCTCTGGATTGCAGAGCGGCCTGGTAGTGTCGATCCAGGAGATCGGTCGGATGGCCGCGGAAACAATCGAATCCCTCCTGTTCACAGATGCCCTGGATCACATCGTCTTCAGGCAGCCAGGTCGTGGCCACAACAATCCGATGATACAGGGTGGCCCGTTGAACGCGCTCAACCATCCGAACGAAAAGAGGTTTACCAAGCACGGGCATTAAGACTTTTTGAGGGAATCGAGTCGAACCACACCGGGTCTGAATCACAATCACGATATTCATCTCTGGTTTCCTTTCCATTTAATCCAAAACCTCTTTGCAGAGATCTGCAATCCTCTTTGCAGAGGTTCCTCCGTTCTGGATCGGGAGTAAGCGTTTGAGCATCTTTAGGTCAAAATACGAATGGACCTCTTTCCCGAGAGCAAGACCGATATAGACCACTGAGGAATATTGGGTGATGAGCACATCACAATTTGCAATCATATGATTGGTGTTTCCATCGGGGAAGATCAGGGCCTCGGGTGCCAGGGATAAGATTTCTTGGGTTGCCCTTTTGACCTTCTCATTAGGATGCAACTTAAAAATCACTTGTCGCCCGTTTGCAATTTTTAATGCCTGTTTGATCCATCTTTTTCGATTATCCCATTTAAAGGTTTCCCGGGCATCAGACGTCGCAACCAGCACATAATGTCGATATGGAAAGGGGTTGTCGAGATATTGGATGGCGTTATCGAAATTCGGGATGCCCGTGACAACGATTTTGGAAGGATCAGCCCCTTTTCGGGTGAACAACTCCTTGTACCCTTCCGAAGCGACACAGAACCGGTGGTAGGCATTGGACAGACCATTGGTCGAGGTGCTCGCGAAAAATCGGGGTAGCTTGAACCATTTCACCAAATGATACATGAGGTTTTCAGGGTCTGTCATTCCTTCCTGGACAAGAATGATTTTTTTATTTTTGATGTTTTTCTGAATCAGAAGGTCTGAACCGGTAAGAACTAAATCATAGGAGTGACTTGCTCCCCCACGATCTATTGGAAGTCGGTACTGTTCTAAATAGGCTTCGGTTGACTGCTTCATCGGCCCCCCCAGAATGGAGAAATTCGCCCAGCCTCTTTTGGCTGCGTAGCCGACCAGGCCATCGGCGTAAAAAGGTGTAAAAAAACATTCATAGTCCGATAGGTGTTGGGCAATCTGATGCATCATGGTCGTTTGATTCAACGATCCGCCGATGAAGAGAATTTTCCTGCGAGCCATTCTTTCCTCATCCCTTAGCTATTGGATTGGTCACTTATTTTACTGCCTTTTTGTGGCTTTAAGACGAAGTTCTTGTGAAGATTTTGTGTCATCGCTATTTGTTGGAATACGCCCGATTCACAAAAATTTCATCTCTCCTCCACGAAATTGTCATATGAGGGTTGTAGGATGAGGTCAGATTTAAAACCATTCATTCAAAGGAGGCGGTTATGAGTAAACGAGGAAGAGTTCAAAAAAAAGGTAAGCGCATGGTAATGTTTGGGATCTGGTTTGGTATTTTTCTCTGCGTGTTGACTCTCCTGGTGGGACCTTCTTGGGGTCAATCTTACCCAAGGGTTCTTCGATTGGCTTTAATTCCAGCCGAGGATATTGAGGAGATGATACGAGCTTTTGCGCCCGCCAAGCAGTATCTTGAAAAGGAGCTGGGGATGAAGATCGAAGAGTTTAAAGCCACGGACTATACGGCTGTCGTAGAAGCAATGCGATCGAAAAAGATCGACGTTGCCTATTTCGGT
This sequence comes from uncultured bacterium, assembly GCA_938002255.1. Classification (GTDB taxonomy): domain Bacteria; phylum Desulfobacterota; class BSN033; order BSN033; family UBA1163; genus RBG-16-49-23. Next base: position 25,038 of record CALLAL010000033.1, on the reverse strand, counting down.
CCTTTCTCTTATGTGCTGGCGGCCAAACGGGCTAATGCTGTGGCCATCATCGGAGGGAGTGAGGGAGATGGGAAGCTGGCCACCTATCACAGCGTTTTTATTACACACAGGGATAGTGGATTGAAAACCATGGAGGATGTCAAAGCCAGATCGAAACAGCTAACGGTTTCCTTTGTGGATCCGGCTTCCACGTCAGGACATCTGATTCCTCGAGGAGGATTAGAAGCGATGGGGATTCAAGTAGATAAAGATTTCAAAGAGATCATTTTTGCAGGCGGTCATGATGCTTCTGTTCTTGCCGTTAAAGCCCGCAAGGTTGATATAGGAGCGACGTGGGAAGGAGGACTCCAGCGGGTGATCGACAAAGGGCTAACCACAAAGGAAGAAGTCCTGGTCATCTGGAAATCGGCGCCAATTCCACGGTCGCCTGTTGCTGCGCGTGGGGATTTAGATAGTTCGCTGATCCAAAAGATTCAGCAGGCATTTTTAAATATGCCCCAGAAAGCCCCAGAAGCCTTCAAACAATTTGAGGCGAAATGGGAAAAGAATAAGGGCTATGTAAAAGTCAATGATAGCGATTATGACTACATCCGCCAAATTGCTATCAAATTGGGGAAAATCTAATTCCATTCTGGAATGTTTACCCTGTCATCTTCCCCAATCCTTCCTACCCGCGATCAGGGAGATTGGGGAAAGGATAAGGAAAGGAGAAAAACATGCTTAGTTTAAGGAATATTGCCAAGAAGCTTCCGGATGGGAGACCCTTATTAAAAAGTATTAGCTTCGAAGTCCAGAAGGGTGAGTTCATCGGGATTCTGGGTGAGAGCGGTGTGGGGAAGACAGTTTTATTAAGATGCATTAACGGGTTAACCCGGCCTGACCATGGGGAAGTGATCATGAATGGAGACGGAAATCCAGAGAAAATCAACGGGAAAAATGGGAGGGAGCTGAGAGCCATCCGCCGAAAGATTGGTATGATCTTTCAGGGTTCGATCCTGGTCAAGAGGCTTACGGTTCTTGAGAATGTGTTGACCGGCGGATTGGGACGAATGAGTACCTTGAGGAGCCTCCTGTATGGGTTTACCGATCAAGAAGTCGAACAGGCACTGAAAGCCCTGGATCAGGTGGGCATTCGGTCTCTTGCGGGACGCCGAGCAGAGACGCTGAGCGGGGGTGAGATGCAACGGGCGGCGATTGCCCGAGCCATCTTTCAAAACCCACGTCTCTTGCTTGCGGACGAGCCTGTTTCAAACCTTGATCCCAAAAATACCGAAATGATCTTAGACCTTCTGAAACCTCTTACGAACCAGATGGCAATCATCGGCGTCTTTCACGCTCCCAAACTGGTTACGAAATACTGCACTCGAATCATCGGGATTCGGGATGGTCTCGTGGTCTATGATGGAGGTCCAGATATCCCGGACTCCATGCTCGACTTAATTTATGGGACGAATGGAAACCCGTGTGGTCAACTATCCAATTAACCTTCACTGAGGATATAAAAGGCCTATGGTCAAACGATATTCGAAGTATCTTTTGTCAGCCGGGGTTTTGGCCTTGCTGGTTTCAGGAGGGATGATCGTCTGCCGGGTTGATCCTATTCTCCTTGTAAAGGGGATTCCTCGCGGGTTGGAACTGATTGGCCATATGCTTCCTCCAGCCTGGGGGAAAATCACTGATTTGCTTAGCCCTGCATTGGAAACCTTGCAGATTGCGTTCGTTGGGACGGTTTTAGGAGCGGGTCTCTCTTTCATCATCGGCATTCTTGCCTCCCGTAACATGCATTCAATGCGGTTTTTACGGGATTTCACCCGAGTTTTGCTCTCAGCGGAAAGGGCATTGCCTGATCTCATCGTGATGCTGTTCTTTGTCGCTATCGTGGGGCTCGGGGCCTTTCCGGGGGTCATGGCTCTGGCCGTTAGCAGTGTTGGAATGTTGGGAAAACTGTTTGCCGATGCCATCGAAGAGGTGGATCCCAAACCGGTCGAATCCTTAGAGGCAATCGGCGCAAGCAAAGCTCAAATCATCCATTTTGCTGTCCTTCCGCAAGTCTTCCCCTCCATCATTGCGAACACCCTCTATCGTTTTGAAGTCAATATCAGAATGTCAATCTTACTGGGTGTGGTTGGAGCGGGGGGGATTGGATTCAATCTGGTCACATCGATTCGATTGATGAAATACCAGGAGGCGATGGCAGCCATTTTGATCATCTTACTCCTGGTGACCTTCTGTGAAAAGAGTGCTGAGGTGTTAAGGAAAGTGATGATAGGACAGGAGCTGTTGCGGTAGGGAAGGTAGAGAAACAAATGAAATATCCTTTGCGTGAGATTTTCCGAAAAGGTTCTGGAGAGCTCATTTCTTCTGAGGTGGGATATAAGCGGTGGCCCCTTCATTCCCTCGTCCCCAAAATTGGTCTCACGCTTCTTTTCATCTGGAGTCTGGTCAACCTGAACATTAGTCCGAGACTTTTTTTAGAAGGCATTCCACACTTTTTTAATTTGGTGAGTGAGATGTTTCCTCCTAACTGGGAAGTTTTCTGGAGGGGGAAAATTTTATGGTCTATCCTTGAAACTCTTGCGATGGCATTCGTGGGGACTTTTTGGGGAGCTTTGGGGGCTTTCTTTTTTGCTCTCCTGGCTGCCAGCAACCTTTCACCATCAAAGATTGTCAGGGAAATCGCTAAACGGTGTTTGACTGCAGAGCGTTCCATCCCTCCTCTCATTTATATCCTTTTGCTTGTGGTGGTGATTGGCCTAGGGCCTTTTGCAGGAACGATTGTGATTGCCCTGGGTACAATCGGGATGCTCGGGAAGCTGTTTGCCGAAGCGATAGAGACCATCGATCCAAAACCTCTGGAGTCTCTGGAATCTGCAGGGGCTACCAAACCGCAGATCATCCGTTACGCTGTCCTTCCACAGGTCACTCCATCCCTCATCGCGAATACCCTTTTTCGTTTTGACATTAACCTGAGAGTGGCCCTGTTTTTAGGTGTCGTGGGAGGAGGGGGGATCGGGGTGGATCTTCAAATGGCGATGAGCCTGTTTCGATATGCCGATGCCCTGGCGATCACGGTTGTGACCCTCGTGGTCATCTGGACAGCGGAGCGGATTTCAGATTTTTTCAGAAGGAAAGTCATTGGTCAGGAGGTTCTTCTATGAAGAAAACAGCGTGTTCACTTTTCCGAAAAAACGGCATGGGTTCAGCACGACCAAAAGGTGAGCCTCTCATTGACTCCAGTGCTTCCGTTCTTAACTCCCCATTGGGGAAGTGGACCCAGATTGGTGCGCGAAGTCGAATCGAAGAGACCCTCCTTGGAGATTACAGCTACGTCATGGAGGATTGTCAAATCATCTATGCAGAGATCGGGAAGTTCTGTTCCATTGCAAGCCAGACCCGAATCAATCCTCCTAACCATCCAACCTGGAGGGCGACGTCCCATCATTTCACCTATCGAAGCCAGCTCTATGATTTGGGGGAAGAGGATGAAACGATCTTTCAATGGCGCAGGGATAACAAGGTGGTGATTGGCCATGATGTCTGGATTGGCCATGGAGTGACCGTTCTTCCCGGGATCCAGGTGGGGACAGGTGCTGTCATTGGGGCTGGATCTGTGGTTACGAAGGCGGTCGCCCCCTATACCATTGTTGCCGGAAATCCCGCCCGGTTGATCCGAAGGCGAGTGAGCGAAGAGGTAGAGGCGTCTTTGATGAAAATACAATGGTGGCATTGGACTCATGATGCGTTACTCAAAGCGCTCAACGACTTTCGAGAACTGGATGCAGCTTCTTTTTGTAAAAAATACGCACCCTCCTCTATGGTGGATGAACTGGAGAGCGAGTGTCATGATCGACCAAACGATTCGACAGTCCTGGATAGCTGTTCTCTCTAAAGTAGAGGTGAAGGATCTTGAAGAGGTTTGGCAGCGATTAAAGGAAAAACCCGAATACTATTACCTTCGGCCTCCCGAAACGGGTTTGATTATGGTCCGGGCAAGGGCAGAAGGCACAGGGAGCCTCTTTCATTTAGGAGAGATGACCATCACCCGATGTACGGTTCAGGTCAAAAACGGTTTTCGTGGTACGGCATATATTATGGGGCGTAATCAACGTCATGCCGAATTGGCGGCTTTGCTGGACGCCTTATTACAAGACCCATACCAACACGCCTCCTTAATGGATTTGATTATCCGTCCTCTTGAGCTTACCCTCCGAAAGAGAAAAACTTTGATGGCGCAAAAGGTTGAAGACACACGAGTCGAATTTTTTACGATGGTCAGAGGAGATGAAACCTGATGGAAATGTTGACATCCTCCAATCTGTTGCCAGGGTTTTCCGATCCTGTTATTGATAGTCAAAGCACCTTCAGACACGTTTTACAAGCGATGTCTCATCCCGGGAGGGTGATCTCTTTTGAGACCAGCATCCAGGCCCCTCCCCCCCTCTATTCCACGACAGCAGCCATCTGCTTAACCTTGCTCGATCCTGAGACCCCTTTGTGGATGGATCGAAGCGAAGTGTGTGAGGTAAGGGAATGGCTCCGGTTTCACTGTGGATGCTCATGGGTTGATTCGCCTTCTCGTGCAAACTTCGGGCTTCTCACCCAAGGCTTTCAAGAATGCCTCATAGACCAATTTCCAATAGGAGAAGAGGAATTTCCCGAGCGATCTGCCACGTTATTGATTCAGGTCATGGGTTTTCGATCAGGGGCTGGGAGATTCCTCAAAGGTCCGGGGATTAAAACGGAAGAGCGTCTCGAAATTGAAGGAGTGCCAGAGACGTTCTGGAAAGCCTGGAAAAGAAACCAGCGCCTTTATCCACTCGGGATCGATATCTTTTTTATTTCCCCTTCGGCGCTTGTGGGTTTGCCCAGAACGGTTGAGGTGAGGGAGTAGCTTATGTACGTATCGGCTAAAGGAGGGGAGAAAGCTATCTCAAAGGCCCATGAATTCTTGGCTGAAGTGCGTCGTGGGGACCTCTCAATTCCGGAGTTGACCGTTGAACAGATTCGGCAACAACTCTCCCTCGCCGTCGATCGTGTGATGGCTGAAGGATCACTTTATGACCCGGAACTGGCTGCTCTGGCAATCAAACAGTCTTCTGGTGACCTCATCGAGGCCATCTTCTTGCTTCGGGCTTATCGAACTACCCTTACTCGTTTTGGAGTCACTCTTCCTATTGATACGACCCGGATGACCCTCCTGAGGAGAATCTCTTCTGCCTACAAAGATATTCCAGGAGGGCAGATCCTTGGCCCGACTTATGATTACACCCACCGGTTGCTCGACTTCTCTCTCCTCATCCCATCTGAAAAGGGTGAGGATCAAAAAGTGTTGAAATGTGAATTTTCCACCCAGGGAGAGCCTTTTGCAAGGGTACTCGAGTTCTTACATCAGGAGGGACTGGTTGAAAGTGGACATTCCGGAGAATCTGAAACGGTTCAGGACCTCACCCTCCAGCCACTCCAGATTCCTGCCACGCGAGATCTACGACTTCAAAACCTGGCTCGAGGAGACGAGGGGTTTTTGCTCTCTTTGGCTTATTCTACCCAACGAGGGTTCGGGTATAATCACCCCTTTATCGGAGAGATTCGAGTGGGGGAAGTCTCGGTCGAGTTCGTTCCACCTGAATTAGGATTCCCCATCGAGATAGGGAAAATCACCGTTACGGAATGTGAGATGATCAATCAATTCAAAGGTTCTTCCACTCATCCTCCCTGTTTTACCCGGGGATATGGACTGACATTTGGACACTGTGAACGAAAAGCCATCGCGATTTCCCTGTTAGATCGAGCGTTACGAACACGAGAGTTCGGAGAGGCCCAAGAGGGTCCGGCTCAGGATGAGGAGTTCGTTCTCATGCATAGCGATAATATTCAAGCCTCCGGATTTGTTGAACATTTAAAGCTCCCTCATTATGTTGACTTCCAGGCTGAATTGACCCTCCTTCGAAATCTGAGAAAAGAATATCGTGATCCAAAGGGTGAAGGGGAACAGCCATGAGAGGTCCGCTAAAGCTCCAACCGAAAATGAAATCGAAGAGCGTTCCTCTCCAGGAGGGATATAATTTCGCTTACCTGGACGAGGGAACCAAGCGAATGATCCGAAGAACGCTCCTGAAAGCCATTGCCATCCCTGGACACCAGATTCCCTTCGGAAGCCGGGAGATGCCGCTACCTCTTGGTTGGGGCACAGGAGGAATCCAGATTACAGCCGCTCTCATCGGCCCTGATGATATTTTGAAGGTAATTGATCAGGGGGCTGACGATACGACCAACGCCATTAGCATTAAAAAATTATTTGTCAAAACAACAGGGGTCCAGATCACGGAGAGGACGGAGAAGGCTACGTTGATTCAGACTCGACACCGGATTCCTGAGACTCCTTTAAAGGAAGGGCAGGTGATCATCTATCAGGTGCCTATCCCTGAACCCTTGAGGTTTCTTGAACCCAGGGAACCAGAAACACGAAAAATGCATGCCCTGGCCGATTATGGATTGATGTATGTCAAACTTTATGAAGACATTTCGACGCATGGCCGGATTGCCACGGCTTTTATGTATCCTGTTCTGGTGCACCACCGTTATATTGCTAGTCCATCTCCGATCCCTCGATTTGACAATCCCAAAATGGATCGAATGCCAGCCTTACAACTGTTTGGCGCAGGACGGGAGAAACGGATCTATGCCATTCCACCTTATACGACGGTGAAAAGCCTCGATTTTGAGGATTATCCGTTTGAAATCGAGAAATGGGATCAGCAATGCGCCCTCTGTGGATCCAGGGAGAGTTATCTGGATGAGATCATCAAAGACGACCAGGGTGGACGACTCTTTGTCTGCTCAGACACCGATTATTGTCAACAACGCAGAGAGAAGGGGAAGAACGCTTCTCCATCCGAAGTAGTCGCCATGAAAGCAGTCAGAAGGAAAAAAGGGGATGAAACAACATGATTTTCTCTAAGGAGCCTCTTCTGAAGGTGATGGGGATGACAAAATATTTTGGAGACCGGGTGGGTTGTCGGGACATCTCCTTTGAGCTTTGGCCAGGGGAGGTTTTGGGAATAGTTGGTGAGTCAGGATCCGGGAAAACCACTCTTCTCAATACGCTTTCCTATCATCTGGAGCCAACGCGAGGGATCATCCTTTACTGGTCGGAACAGCAAGGATTGGTTGACCTCGGACAACTCTCTGAATCTCAAATACGTTATCTGATGCGGACGGAGTGGGGGATGGTCAGGCAGAATCCAAGGGAAGGTCTTCGCATGCGGGTTAGCGCAGGGGCCAACATAGGAGAACGATTGATGGCATTGGGAGTGCGCCATTATGGAAGGATTCGTAAGGAGGTTCAAAAGTGGCTCGAGCGGGTGGAGATCGATACGGATCGAGCCAATGACCTGCCAGAAACCTTCTCAGGAGGAATGCTCCAGCGACTTCAAATTGCCCGAAACCTTGTGACCCAACCCCGCCTCGTATTGATGGATGAACCCACGGGAGGACTGGATGTATCTGTACAAGCCCGTCTTCTGGATCTCTTGAGGGCTCTGGTGGCGGAGTTCAACCTGTCTTTAATCGTCGTCACTCACGATCTTGCAGTGGTTCGTTTACTCACGCATCGACTTCTGGTGATGCGACATGGGGAGATTGTCGAATCCGGTCTGACCGACCAGTTGTTGGATGATCCCCATCATCCTTATACTCAACTTCTCGTCTCTTCGGTGATCCAGGTCTGAAGAGGAAAAAGAGAATTCGGCGATGGAAACGAGATTACAAGCAGAAGACATTCAAAAAACCTTTATCCTCTACCTACAGGGTGGGAAAAAATTGAATGTCCTAAAGCGAGTATATCTGACCTTAGGGGCCGGGGAATGTGTGGCTCTTACAGGACCATCTGGCATAGGTAAGAGTACGTTTCTGAGAGTTCTCTACGCCAATTATAAACCGGATTCAGGAAGGGTCCTCGTTTTCCATCGCGGTCAATGGATCAACACCGTTGAGGCAGACCCTTACCACATCTTAGACGTTCGCCGATATACCATAGGGTATGTGAGTCAATTTCTTCGGGTCATTCCAAGAGTTCCCGCCCTTGATATCGTCGCGGAGCCTCTTCAGCGCCTCGGGCTTTCTCCTGACGAGAGCCGTCTTCAGGCGCAGGACCTTTTAAGAAGGTTGAACATCCCTGAATCCCTCTGGGAGGTATCTCCGACTACCTTTTCAGGGGGGGAACAGCAACGGATCAACCTCGCAAGGTCACTTATCTATCCCTACTCGATTCTTCTCCTCGATGAACCGACGGCCTCCCTCGACGAAAAGAATCGGGCCGTGGTGATCCAATTAATTCGAGAGGCGGTTGCAAGGGGAACAGCCATTGTTGGCGTCTTTCACGATCGGGAAGTCCGGGAGACATTGGCTACCCGAGAATTCGATGTCTCAACGGAGGGGACGGAATGACAAAAGAACTCATTCTTACCAACGCTAAAATCGTCACCCCCAAAGAGGTCATTTCAGGAACGCTTCATGTCCAAGAGGGTCTCATCACCGGGATCGATACGACGGGTAGCCATCTGGCAGAGAGGATCGATCTCGAAGGAGATTATCTTCTCCCTGGCCTCGTTGAACTCCATACCGATCACCTTGAAAATCATGTTGCCCCCCGACCGGGAGTCCGATGGCCCTCGTTGGCAGCCATTCTCTCGCATGATGCCGCCATTGTCTCAGCAGGCATCACCACCGTCTTGGATGCTCTGGCTATCGGAGACCTCGTGGAGGAAAGTTCCAGGCTGAGAGATCTTCAAGATATGATCAAGGCAGTTGAGATCGTCCAGGGAAAGGGTCTTCTCAGAGCGGAACATCTGGTGCATCTGCGATGCGAAGTGGGTTATCCCCATACCTTGGAAATTTTTGAGGGATTGGTTCAGAACCCCTTGGTCAAATTGGTTTCCTTAATGGATCATACACCGGGTCAGCGTCAATTTACCAGTCTAAAAAAGATGGCTCATTATTATCAAGGGAAATATGGGTTAAGCGATGTAGAGATGAATAAACTCATCCTAACCCGGCAGGCTTATCAAAGAGAATTTGCTTTACGACATAGGAGAGAGATTTTGGAACGTTGCAAAGAACGCCGATTGCCCATTGCAAGCCATGATGATACGACATCGGATCATGTGGCAGAAGCGGCTTCAGAAGGCATCGTTCTATGCGAGTTTCCCACCACGCTTGAAGCTGCGAAAACAGCCCGCGTTTTTGGGCTTCACATCCTCTTAGGAGCTCCTAACCTCATCCTTGGAAGTTCCCATTCAGGAAATGTTTCAGCGAGGGAACTTGGGAAACGGGGGCTATTGGATATTCTTTCATCCGATTACATTCCATCAAGCCTCCTTTATGGAGCTTTTCTCCTCCATCAGGAACTGGATTTTCCTTTACCTGACGCCATGGCTACGGTTTCCCTCCACCCGTCTCAAATAGCCGACCTTCACGATCGAGGAAGTTTAGAAGTTGGAAAAAGGGCAGATCTGATCCGTGTCAAATGGGACCCGCCCTTGCCGATCATTAAGAATGTGTGGAGAAAGGGACACCCCATTTTTTAAGATCCATCAAACAGGAGGTCATCTTGATAAAAATTGGATGTAAAATTGATGAAATACGGGTGGATGGAAATCTGAACGTCTTACAGAAAGACCTTGCCTATTTTGCTGAAATCGGAATGGAAGCCGTTGAAATACCCGTACATGGACTCGATGTGATTAAAGGGGGCCTGCCGGATGAACGGCGTCTCAAAGCGGTTCAGAACATTCTGAAAGATTTTGATTTTGCTTACAGCGTTCATAGCCCCAATCCACTTAATTTAATGGATCAGTGGAATCCGGAGCTTCATTACTCGGTTTTTAAAGCGAGTCTCGAATTTTCCTTATCTATCGGATCAACCATTCTGGTCTATCACGCAGGACGCTTTATTCCGGAAGAAGCTTTTCCTATCCAGAATGGCCATCCCATCAAGAGAGGTCTTGCTTATCGCCTCATGGAGATCGAGCGGGAGCAGATCATCCGTCTTTCCGAGGAATATCCTCACGTGACGATCTGCATTGAGAATGCAAGACCCTACCTCTATCACAGCCCTTATTGTTACGGAGAGACGATAGATGGGCTTAAGGACCAGGTGAACCAGATCGGACGTTCTAATGTGAAAGTGAATTTAGATCTCGGCCATCTCTACATGGCGGCCCTCTTTTATCAGTTTGATCCAATCGAAGCAGTTAAGGAGGTCTCTTTTCTTGTTGCGCACACTCACATTCATGATAATTTTGGTGGGGCCATTTACTACCATGAAAAAATCCAAACCCATCAAATCCCTTTTGGCCGCGGAGATTCCCACATGCCCGTTGGCTGGGGTCAGGTCCCGATGGCTGAAATGTTAAACGCTTACCTTTCTACATACCAGGGGATGCTGATTATGGAGCTTCGAAATCGATATTTTCAACACCTTCAAGAGTCAAAGGAGAATTTGATGGTCCTGCTAAAAAGGGGGAAGAAGAACAAAGAGGGGGATGAACGCATCTTTAAGCCAAAGGAATTATGATACCGTGGCTCTCTCTTCTATACAAAACCTTTCTACAGCAGAACGAATGCCGTCGCGGATTTCTCTGACTTTTTCTAATTGTTCCTCTGGTGTCCCTGTCACAGTTGCAGGGTCGGGGAAACTCCAGTGTAATCGTTTGTGCATTCCAGGGAAAATAGGACAGCGTTCTGCACTTGCCTCATCGCAGACCGTGATGACATAGGTGTAAATCTTCCCTGCTTTGACCAAATCAAAGACCTGTTGTGTCTTTTTATGAGAAATATCAAGGCCTACCTCTTTCATGACCTCAACGGCAAGGGGGTTTAGAGTCCCAGCTTCAAGACCTGCGCTCTCTGCTTCAAAGAGGTTTCCGCACATGTGGTTGAGCCAAGCCTCTGCCATCTGGCTCCGGGCACTGTTATGAACGCAGATGAACAACACGTTTTTCTTGTCCATTCCTTCTCCCTTTTCCCATTTCATTGGTGTCTATTGCTTCATTCTCTAACATCCAGTGATGGCAATTGTGTTACCATAGGTTGACATTTAGGTGAAATTTCTACCGATTCCCTATCGGGGAAATGTATGTATTCCCGGAAAAAACCAACAGGTGAAAATATCACTACAATTAAAGTTGGTTGAACCCAGTTTGGAATGAGGGTATTGTGGTAAAGGGCTTTAAGTTTTTATGGATTTTGGTTCCAATCCAGGTCAACCTGGTGTGGGGAAAGACCCACAGGAACCTCTTTCTCTCCTTTGAGCAATTTTTTTGCATTTAAGATGGCTTGGGACAAGTCCTGATCCGGGGTCTTTGACAGGGCCCCATGTCCCGGGTAAATTTCAGTGATTTTGCGTGACTCCAGGCGTATCATGGAGTTAATGTAATCCCCAACGCTCCCTGATTCGGCGATATACGAAAGCGTTCCTCCGGCAAAGACCGTATCGCCAGAAAAGAGCACTTTGGAATGGTATTCATAAATGCAAATGGATCCGGATGTATGTCCAGGCGTATGGATGACCTCCAGGAGATGGGTTCCAAGGTCGAAGAGGAATCGATTTTCTAACCAGAGGTGGACATGGAGAGGGACTTCATTTAAATCGCGGGACCGATAGAACGTGACGTAATGGTCCCCTAAAGAGATCTTCGTAGCCGCAAAACGATGGGCGGCGATAAGAGCGGTTTCTTGAAAGTACCGATTCGAGCCGATATGATCCAGATGTTCATGGGTGTTGATGACAATATCGATGTCTCTGATTTTAAGTCCCAAAAAGGAGAGTTGTGCCTGAAGATCCAAAAAATGTTCATCCAAGCCTGAGTCAATCAGGGCATTCCGGGTGTTTCCTCTTACTAAATAGCTGTGGCTCCCCTTGGCCTTGCCTCCTAAAAGATAAATACCCTTCTGGATTTCTTTAACGCTTGCCATCATCTGTTCCTTTTTTGAAGCTTCGCTTGGCCTGGTCCAGAGTTTTTTGGGTTTCAAAGACGTCTAAGAGACGATTTTCCCGAAAATACTGATAAAGTTGAGGGCTGAGGGCGCAGAGTTTAACCTCCCCGCCTAAGAAATGGGTCTCTTTCCGAACTGTATTCAACAATCCCACAAGATATACCCCTCCGTTTTCCCTCCAATCCGAGAGATCCACAATCACCTTGGGATGTAATGTTTGAAGATGTGAGACAATAGATTGTCTAAAAATGAGTCTCTCGTTGGGCGAGGTGTTTCCGAATAATTTAATGATGAGGAACTCACCGCTTTTGATAAATTTAGATTGCATCTGCTTTTTTCGATCTCCTCCTTTTCCATTGGAAATGGATTTTACTGAAACCAAGATCAGTTTTCCATGGTTTCAAGGTTTTTCCTGCCCGACCTCATCCCTCGTTTCTTTTTCTACCAGAGAAGTTCTCCGCCCTTAAGAATTAACATTAAACGTTAACACCTTGATGTCAGAACTTAGAAATTTTTGTGACGGGACGTAAGACAGAGAATCTTGTCTCCCTACAAACCTGTAACGAAAAATTAACAAAACCTAAACCTGTTTGTAACGGAGTTACGTTAGAGTTAAATCAAACTCTTAGAAGGGGCGTCGGATATGAAAAAAATAGGGATTGCCATCTTATTTCTTTCCCTCTTCACCCATTTGACGTATTTGAAATTGTTAATGCATTGTCCTTTCATGCGCAAAGCATCCTCATCCCATCTTTCCTCATGAGACGTTTCCCAGGGTTCGATATTCCCGAGAACCGTTTTAGGGAGAACAGATCCTTATGAACCCCATCTTAATTGTGGAAGACGAGGCGGATATTTCACGGCTCATTGAATTCCAGTTTAAGCAAGCGGGATTTCCCGTACGGGCTGTTTCTGATGGGGCTTCCGCGCTGGAGCAGGTCAAGAAACTTCGCCCTAAGCTTATTATCCTGGATTTGATGCTTCCTGATATGGATGGAAAGGATATCTGCCGGGCACTGAAGGCTGATCCCCAGACTCAGAAAATTCCCATTCTCATGCTAACCGCCAGGGCAGAGGAATTAGATCGGATTGTTGGGTTTGAATTGGGCGCAGAGGATTATGTGACCAAACCCTTTAGCCCCCGGGAGTTAGTATTAAGAGTGAAGGCCATTTTAAAACGCAAGGAACCTATGAATGAAGAAGAACCTCATATTCAAATCGGGGGGCTTCTGATTGATTTTGAACGTCACCAAGTCTCTGTGAATCAGACTCCCGTTTCTCTAACGCATACGGAGTTCAAACTTTTGGTGACGCTGGTTTCGAAAAAAGGGCGTGTGTTTACCCGTGAAAATTTATTAGATAAAGTTTGGGGATATACCTATGAGGGGTATGCCCGGACCGTTGATACCCATATTCGGCGACTGAGGGATAAACTGGGTGCCATGGGAGATTGGATTGAAACGATTCGGGGAGTGGGCTATCGATTTCGGGAGATCGAAGAGTAAAAGTTCGTTTCATCCAGGTGAGGCCTTTGGGAGGCTCTTCAAGGGGGGCAAGTTCTCTTATGGAGGCTCTTTTCCTTTTTGTGCATGGGTAGGGTCTTTCATCCCATTGGAGTCAGCAGACACATAAAAAGTGTTCAGATGGTCCTTATGAACCAGGGCTGACGCCTTTTGGTCCTTGGAGTGCAAGAGAACACTGTTATCGGTTAGCAATTTTTTTATCTCATATTCTATCCCTGTGAGCAGGCTGATCACTTTCTGTCCAACCTTGATTTTATCCTCCGTCTCTTTTGATGGACGCAGGGGGAGAAATTTCATAATGTTTCCTCATTGCTTAGGGAGGGGGAAGTCCTTTGAATACCATTCCCCTGTGACTTCTATCGGAACATTTTTGATGGGTAAGAGAATGGAAAAGGTGCTTCCTTTGGTGATTTCACTCTGAACCAATATTTTCCCTCCGTGCATGTCAATCACCTTTTTTACAAAGGAAAGTCCTGTTCCCTTGCCTTCCTCATGGGAGACATTTTTCCCTCGGTAATAGGGTTCGAAAATCTTTTCGCTCTCTTCCTCTGGAATGCCAATCCCATTGTCTGCTACGACAATTTCCATCACTCCCGTTCCCTTTTGGCTAAAATAATATTTTAATGAGATTTCAACCCTCCCTCCCCGAGGAGTATATTTCAAAGCATTGGAAAGGAGATTTGTCAGAACCCTGCGGATCAGGGCCTCATGAAGCGATGGTTTGAAATGGATGGGCGCGTCCTGAAAGACAACCTCTATGCTTTTTTCGGAGGCCACCTCTTTTAAAAGTTCGATGGTTTGTAAGATGAGAGAGCGGACCTCCACTTCTTTTTTGTGACCCTCCAAATGAGGGTCCACAGGAGGAGGATCCAAAAGGGCGTCATCAATCCATTGGGTTAAATGGAGGCTGTTGTGAAAAATCGTCTGTAGCGCTTTTGAGGTTTCTTCGTTCTGTTCTTTTCGCAGCATTCGTCTGGCAGAAAACCCTATGGAGATAAGAGGTGACTTGAGGTCATGAGCCACCTGTTTAAGGTGGACCTCCCTCGCCTCCATGGCGGTTTGAAGCGTTTTCACTTCTTCCTGCAATTGGACTAACGACTGGTGCTTCTCCATCATTTTTTCAACCCTCAGAATCAATTCATTTAAGGAAAATGGTTTAACCAAATAATCATCTGCTCCAATTTCAAGTCCATAAATTTTGTCCTCCTGGGTAGCCCGGGCCGTCAGCATCAGGATCCCAATGGCTCTGATGGTCTTATGTTGACTGCGACGGATCAGTCGGCAAAGTTCCCATCCATCAAGATTGGGCATCATGAGATCAAGAATAAGAAGGTCTGGCCTTTCTGCTTCAATCGTTTTCCAAGCCTCAACTCCATCAAAAGCTTTAAGGATTGGGTATCCCCTCCGGTTCAGCTGATAGGCCAACATCTCCACGAGATCCTTCTCATCATCTACGATCAGGATTTTGCCTTTTTCTTGGGTGACCATCTTCCTCTCCTAAGGTTCATGATTCGTACGTTTGGCCCGCCTCATCTATTTTGAACCCTTCTCGTTTCTAAAGAAACAAGAACCTTTTTAAGTTACCCAAATGGGTTTTTGATCCCTTGCTTATTTTTTTTCTGTTTCCATCTTAAATGTCTGTCATGGGAGAGGATGGGGCTTTGGGATAACTGCATGGATGAGTTTGGAGAAGAGTGGCTTCCGACTCCATACAGAGAGGGTTTCCCATCTTTGACTGTCCCCAAAGGGGTTTTGCTCTCTTTCAAAGAAATGTGAAACGGGTGGGCTATGAATAACCAGTCGAGCATCAATCTTACTTTGAATCATGTTTGTGACAATCCGATGACGGAATTGTTAAATTCTCATGGATATTTTAGGAAAGGTTTCTTTCTTGCCTCCCTTAAAGAAATTTGTTATGGTACTACCCAAACACGAAGAAGGAGCAGAGAGGAAGGGAGAATGGAAAAAAGAACGCAGCTTTCGGTCATCCTGACCAATGCGCCTGGGGAGCTTTCGAAGATGTGCGATGTCCTGAAGGATCGCCATATTAACATTCTGGCGATGAGCATTCAGAACGCCAAAGACTCGGTCAAAGAGCTCTTTAATATGAGGGAAAAGACCGGTAGGAGGATCGCCCTTGCAGAGAGTTACCGAAGCATTTTAAAGGATTCTTCGGATTATTCCTTGATCCGGATCCTGGTGGATAAACCGAAAGAGGCCGAAAAGGTTTTACTTGGGGCCAACCATCTGGTCCATACAGATCAGGTTTTAGTATTCAAACTGATCAACCAACCGGGCATGCTGGGCCAGGTCGCCAAACGATTTGGCGAAGCAGGAGTGAATATCGACTATATCTACGGATCCGCTATGGAAGACACTTCAAAAGCCATGTTCATTGTCCATATCGTTGAATCCGATTTCGAGCGAGTGAGGGATCTCTTCCAAGATCTTTAACGCGGGGAGGGTAGCGTGAAGTAGAAGGTTGATCCTTCTCCAGGTTGACTCTCCGCCCAAACCTTACCTCCTTGGGCTTGGACGAGATGCTTGACAATGGACAGGCCTAAGCCAGTTCCTCCCAATTCTTTGGATCGTCCTTTATCAACACGGTAAAACCTTTCGAAGATCCTAGGTATATCTTCCTTGGGGATTCCAATGCCATTGTCTTGAATGGCCACTTCCACGTCGTTCTGAGGAGTCAAGGTTGCGGAGATAACAATTTTACCCCCCTCACGATTATATTTGATGGCATTATCGAGAAGGTTAATAAGGATCTGCTCCAAATATTTTCGGTCAGCCTTCACCAGGAGCGAGTCTGGAAGACCTGATGTGATGATAGGAATTTTCTTTTTTTTGGCATTCTCTGCAACCACCTCGAGGGTTTCTTCAAGGATTTCCGAAAGGGAAAGGGGTTCCAGAGATAATTGGGACTCTTGGGATTCAATTTTTGAGATCATGAGGAGATCTTCGACGATCTTCGTTAAACGATCGGTGTGTTTCAGGATCACCTGAACGAAAGAAGGAGCGCTTTCTTCTTTTAATGCTCCTTCAAGAAGGGTTTCAGCATATCCTTTGATGGTCGTCAAAGGCGTTCGTAATTCGTGTGAGACGTTGGCAACAAAATCTTGGCGAATCCTCTCTAATTCCTTAAGGCGACTAATGTCATGGAACACCACCATCGCGCCATATCCTTTGGTGTCTCCTGAATGATCCCTCCAAGCTGAGATCATAGGAACCACATTGACCTCGAAGGACTTTTGAGATGAGGAAGGAAGGGTCAATTCGAAAGTTTTACTTTTGCCGGTCTCGATGGTTTGTCGGGCTGCTTCCTCCAATTCTGAATGGCGAATAATCTCAAGAAGTGATTTTCCAAGTATCTCTTGTGGAAGGGAAAATAGGGTTTTTAAAGCGTCATTCACCATACGAATTCGGTTCCTCTCGTCTACCACGAGGACACCTTCTGTCATTTCATTGAGAACCTTCTGAAGGTTATCCCTTTCTCTGGAGATTTGTTGAACGGTTTTTTCCCAAGCAGAATTCACCGTTTCGAGCCTTTTGGTATACTCCGATTGAATCCACTGGAGGAATCTCTTTGGGATGAGAAAAGCCAACGAGGCAATGATGATGAAGCTCAAGAGGGTGGCTTGAAGAAAGGGCTTCTCGACAAGAAGAATCAGCACACTCTGAAGCAGGAGAAAACAGAGGAGCAAGGAAAGCACAAGGGCAAAGATCTTCCAAGAGATGGTTCGATTCATTCTTCCTCTTCACGAAACCGGTATCCCACGCCCCGGATCGTCTCAATCCAATCCCCCATCGAACCCAGCTTCTCTCTCAGTCTCCGGATATGGGTATCCACGGTTCGGGCATACCCCTCATACGTATATCCCCAAACCCTATCCAAGAGGTAGTTCCGGGTTTTCACTCGCCCCCGGTTACAAACCAATTCATAAAGAAGCTTGAATTCAGTCGTCGTCAAGGGGATGGGTTTTCCTTGAAGCGTAACAAGGTGGCGATCCACATCGATCACGAGCTCGCCCGCCTGATAATATTTATTTCCCTCTTGAGGGGATTCTTTCCTCCGAAGAATGGCTTTGACTCTCAGGACTAATTCCCTTGGGTTGAAGGGTTTGGTGACGTAATCGTCTGCCCCCAATTCAAACCCAACAATACGATCCACTTCTTCGGCTTTGGCAGTTAGCATGACGATGGGAATGGATTGGGTGAGAGGATTGGATTTGAGGGCCCGACAGACATCCCTTCCATCCATCTCTGGAAGCATCAAGTCCAGAATGATCAATTTGGGTCGCCCCTTTTTTGCTTTCTCAAGGCCCGAAGGACCGTCATAGGCTTGGATCACCTGAAACCCTGATTGCTTCAAATGATATTCGACTAAATCGGCAATATCTTTTTCATCTTCAATGATCAAGACGGAATCCGTAAAACACCACCCCCTATAGACGAAACCCCTAAGATTATAAAAAGTCAGACCAGTCCTTTCCCATGCCGTATTTTTCAAGGAATTCTTTAATCAGTTGTTCTGCAACCACAAAGCGCTGGACTTGATTCGTTCCTTCGTAAATCTGGGTGATCTTGGCATCCCGCATGGTTCGCTCCAGGTTGCTACTTCTTAGGCATCCATATCCTCCGAGGATCTGGACAGCATCAGTTGTAATCTTCATCGCCACATCCGAGGCGAAGTATTTACACATGGCGGAGTATTTGGTCGCATGGGGAAGGCCGTGATCAAGATGATAAGCGGCTTTATAGACTAAAGCCTTGGCAGATTCGATCAAGGTGGCCATCTCTGCAAGCATAAATTGCATGCCTTCCAGTTTGGCAATGGGTTTCCCAAACTGGCGACGTCTCATCGCAAAGAGGGTCGCCACTTCCATGGCACTTTCTGCAATGCCAAGGGCCTGGGCTCCAATGGCTGGCCGGGACCGATTCAGGGTTTCCATAGCGATTTTAAATCCTTCCCCTTCTTGTCCCAGTAGATGGTCGGTGGGAACGGAAACGTCGCGGAACGTGACCATGCAGGATGGAATTCCTCTCATCCCGATCTTGTCGTCTTTGGGACTGCACGTAAGTCCTTGGAGATCTTTTTCTACAAGGAAAGCTGAGATTCCACGCCTTCCCCGTGAAGGATCAGTTTTAGCAAAGACCACATAACGGTCAGCTACACCGCCATTGGTCACAAAACTTTTTTTTCCGTTGAGCAGGTATCGGTTGTTTTGTTTCGTTGCTGTCATTTGCAAGGAGGCCACATCGGATCCGGCTAAGGGTTCGGTGAGGCAAAAGGCCATGATCAGCCGATTGTGGACAATCTGAGAGCAGAGTTCTCTACGCTGCGTCTCGTTTGTAACCATGAGGATGGGAAGGGTTCCCACACTCTGGACGACAATCAGAAGGGAGAGAGAGGCCGAAACTTTTGCTACCTCTTCAGCCAAAATACAGAAAGAGGTAATATCTCCCAGGTGGCCACCCAACTCTTTGGGGATCAAGACTTGAAGATATCCTTCTTGGAAAAACCGGTTCGCCATATCGTAGGGAAATTCATCGCTCTCTTCAATCTCCCTGGCTCGGGGTTTAACCACCTCCTCAACCATTTTTCTCACTCCCTGTTGGAGGGGTTGGTATTCTTCCAAACATTCGATCATGGATTTCCTCCTTCGATTGTTTGTGATGTCATCTTACCATACAAAGGATCGAAATGGCAAAGGAGTGGCGTTAGTCCACAGACATGGCCGGCTGCCGACGATATTTTCTTGGGGCCACATGCCAAGCCAATAGAATAGAGATCATACAGGACAAGATGGCAAGAAAAAAGGCCCATTGATAGGATTGGGTTTGATCAAAAATGTACCCCGCCAGCCAGGAGCCGAAAGCCGCTCCCATTCCGATCATGCCTTCGAGCATCCCATAAATCAATCCAAATCGTTTCCCTTTGTAGAGATCTCCCGCAATGGACATGAACATCGGCGCTGTGGATCCCCACCCGGCGCCGAAGAAAAAGACAAAGAGATAGAGAACGACAAGGGAAGGAAAAGACCGGAACAAGATAAGGCATAGGATGCCCAATATAAATCCCATCCCCCCTAAGGTATATGTCATCTCCCGTCCGATTCGATCCGATAACCATCCCCAAAAAAAACGAAACCCTGCAGATAGAGCGCCCACAGCGGCGAAAAGAGAGGCTGCCCATATTCGATCCACACCAAGGTCAATAAGATATTTCACATGGTGGACAATGATTATATAGACGCTAAATACTGTTAATGATGGAAAGAGGAGGAAAGACCAAAACCGAGAGGTCTTGATTAAGTGTGTCACATGGTTTTCTTGCGGAGGGGGATGAAACTCCGCTTTCTTAGAAGAGGGATCTAATGAGTCTCCATCAACGGTTAACCCCACGTCTTGAGGGCGATGCCTTAAAAAGAGAGCGATCAGAGGAAAGGGAATAGTAAAGACGAGAAGGGAGAAGATTAAAAAAGCAAAAGACCAACCTTTGACATTTATGAGATGTTGAGTGAGGGGGACAAAGAGGAGGGGTCCTATTCCAATGCCAAGGCTTGCAAAACCATTAGCCATTCCCCGTTTTCTTTCAAACCAGTGAGAGAGGATTGCGGTAAAAGGGGAGATGCTCAGACAGGTGACTCCCATGCCGGCGATCAAGCCAAAAAAGAGATAGAAATGGATCAAGGTTGTAATCCGGGTGCAGAGGAGGAGCCCCAAACCCATCAGGATTATTCCCGGGAGAATGATTCTTCGAGGTCCTGTCCGATCCACTAGGTGACCCACCAAAGGGGCCATGACCATATAGACGATCATTCCTATGGATTGGGCTCCTGCTGTTTCTGCGCGACTCCATTGAAAATGGTCGATCATGGCAACGAAAAAAACGGAAAAGGTGGTTCGGAAGCCATACCAGAAAGCCATAGAGATCATTGCTAATCCAGCAATTACCCAGCCATAGAAAAAATGTTTCTGCACGATGGCAAATAATTTTTCCATAGGATGAATATCAATTTAAGAGATTCCCTTTCAAGAGGTCAAGGGAATGGTCCTTCAAGGTTTCTCGTGAATCCTGAAAGGTTAGAAACACCTTGCTTTACATTCTATTTTTTGTTAAAGATCTTGAAACGGTAAAAGAAAGGAGAGACGCGTTGTATTCGGGGATGAGATGTTTTTTCGTTTTTGTTCTTCTGTTTCTGATCGCTTCCTGCGGGGCCTCGACCAAGACCAAAAAGGATTTAAGCGTTGAAGAACATTTTCAATTGGCTTACAAAGCTGCAGAAAGAGGAAATCTCGATGAAGCCTTTTCGGAATATCAGAAGGTTTTGAAATTGGATCCAAACCACACAAGGGCCCATCTCAATCTCGGTATCGTCTATGGGAGACAGGGGAAGTGGGATCAGGAGGTGGCGCAGTATAAGAAGGCGCTTCGCATCGATCCTCAATTTGCAGAAGCCTATTTCCAATTAGGGGTGGCTTACGGAGAGATGGGAAAGCAGAAGGAAGCATTGGCCCAATACGAGAAAGCCCTCCAGATCAATCCAAATTATGTCGAGGCTTATACCAATCTGGGGAATATCTATTTCCGACAAGGGAAAATGGAAGACGCTCTTTCCGCCTATCAGAAGGCGATTGACCTCAAACCAGATTACGCCAGGGGTTATTTCAATCTTGGGAGTCTCCATCGCCAGCAGGGGAGGCTCGATGAAGCCATTGCGTTCTTCAAGAAAGCCATTGAGATTGACCCCAACTATGCACTCCCTCATTATCACCTTGCCTTCATCTATTTTGAAAGGGGCGAATTTAAACTCGCCATTGAACATGCCGATCTGGCTGGAAAGCTGGGGGTGGTTGTCGATCCCAAATTTCTGGAGCGTCTCAAACCCTACCGATCATGAGAGAGCTCAGGAACAAGGACAAAAACAAAGAAGTCGATCAGGATGCGATGAATACCCGGGAGGCCATTTACCATTTTCAATATTCAGAGAAGATGAAGACCGGTCTCATCACCGGCATTAGCCTCTATGAACAGGTCCAATCTCTTCAGGATGAAAGAGAACGCGCCGGCGGCAAAAAGATTTTGATCGGATATCTTGAATGGCTCCGCCATGAACTTCGAGTCGCTCTAAATGTGATCGGGACTAACGATTTCTTGGATTTGGACCACAAGCTGATGAACATTATCGAAAGCATCCAAATGTCATCCTCTGAGGAAGTTCTTAAATCGTTTTCTGAAGCCATTTCCCTGTCCACCACGTCGTGTCAAACTTCTCTGAACGTCCTCATGGAGAACAACTTGGTATAGATCTTGATGAAAGGGGGCGATGAGATGAAAAAAGGATTGTGGGTCTGCATGGTGGGATGGTTGATTCTTTCTCCTTTTGTCTCTTTTGGCCAGCCCATTCCTCCGCTGGAACGGTTCTTCGAGAAATTGGGGCCTCGGATCCATCCCAGTGACCTCCGGGTTCTTCAACTGGATATGTTTCCAGATCCCGTTTGGGAGGGGCAGAGGATTCGCTTTGAAGTCACCTTAACCAACTTTTCGCATTATTCCTTCAGGTTGAACCTATATATCAAAGACAGGGATGAGGTGGTGACTTCAGCGCAGGATGTGTTGATTAAATCTGGCCACAATCGGATCATTTTCCCTCAGACCGGATACCGCTTTTCTCGTCGTGAACATTGTTTTACCGTGGAGGTCGATATGGAGCGGACCCGAAGGCCGATCGATGTGGTGAAAGAATTTTGTGCTCGAAGGGGCTACTCGGGCTGGACGCTCAAAGAGATTCAAGCAGGACCTTTCTTTGTCGAAGACCTCGATATGTTTCCTGATCCTGCTCGGCCCGGTCAGGAAGTTCGGTTCAGGGTGAGATTGCGAAACGATGGAGTCCCCCTTCGTGGGGATATTCGAATTGTAGATCGCGATCAGACCATCTTTAAATTAAACGACATCTATCTTCCCAGTGGATCTGCAGAATATCACTTCCCTTATATCCGTTTTCCTTTTCAGAGGAGTGACCACTGTTTCAGTGTGTTCGTCGATGTAGACCTGACTCCTCATCGGACTGATGCAGCCAGGGAGTTTTGTGCTAAACCCATGGGCTGGACGTTGAAACCATAAGACAGGCTAAAGTTCGGGACCCAGAGGGACGAACGTTACTCTTTTTTTAGGGCATCGGGATAAAAAATTAGATCAATGGGAGGGGTCGAAGATGGCAGAACGAACCATACAAGAGTTTGAACTCAAAGGACCGAAACCGCGTACCTTAGGCCTCCTCGTCGTTCTTTTCCTCATCCTTATTCTCATCTGGAGTTCCTTTGTTATCGTTCCAGCCGGTCATCGGGGCATTGTCCTCTGGTGGGGCAGTGTGGAAAAAAGGGTGATGGGGGAGGGCCTCAATTTTAAAGTTCCCATTGCGGAGAGAGTGATTAAGGTTGACGTCAGAGTTCAACCCCACCCCTTTAAAGAGATTGATGCAGCTTCCAAAGAATATCAGATGGTCAAATTAACCGGAATGATGAATTTCCATATCAACCCAGCCTACGTCAATGAACTCTACCAGAAGGTGGGGCTTGATTTTGCCAATAAGGTCATCGATCCTGCTTTCAACGACTTTGTCAAAGAGGTCGTGCCCAACTATTCCATTACAGAGATTCTTCCCAAAAGGGAAGAGATCCGAAAGCGAGCCATGACCAAACTGGGTGAAAATCTCTCGAGGTATCACATCATCGTTGATGACATCTATATTTCCAACATCCGTTTTTCTCCAGAGTATGAAAAGGCTATCGAGGCGAAGCAGGTCGCTCAGCAACAGGTCGAAACGCAACGTCAAGTTCTTGCCCAGCGGGAGATTGAAGCCCAGCAGAAAGTGGTCACCGCGAAGGGAGAGGCTGAATCCATTCTGGTTGTGGCCCAAGGCCAAGCCAAAGCCAATGAAGCGCTAGCACGTTCCCTGAATTCCATCCTGGTGGAGTATAAGGCGATTGAAAAATGGAATGGGATTCTTCCCCAAGTGTCCTCTGGTGGCGTGGTTCCCTTCCTGGATATCGGTAAATTAGGTGGGGCTCCCCCAGGCAAAAAATAGTCTGGAACTAAACTGTCATCGTCTGTCTGTCCGCATCCCTCTCGTTATACTCGGGACGGTTCCTTTTCTTAGGAAGCATGACAGAGAAGATCGTTCCTTTACCGGGCTCGCTTTCGATGTGGATTTGACCCTGGTGCAGTTTCACTATTTCCTGAACCAGTGAGAGCCCGATCCCCAGTCCCTTGAACTCCCCTAAAGGCCTCTTTTTTTCCTGAAAGTAGCGGGTAAAAACCTCGGGAAGCGATTGATGGGAGATTCCGATGCCGGTGTCCATGACGTGGGCAAAAACAGATGTTTCATTTTCCGAAAGAGTGACCCGGATCTTTCCTCCCCGTCGATTATATTTGACTGCGTTGGTGAGAAGATTATCAAAGAGCTGGTCCAGTTTTTCCGGAACGCCTTCGATGACCAAGGGATCCAAAGGGAGCTCGGTTTCCAATTCAATTTGGTGTTCCTTAGCCAGGGGCTCAACGGTGGAGCAAGAAAATTCAACGATTTTAACCAGATCCACCGATTCAAAGGAATAAACTTCTTTCTGAATCCCCAGTTCTGCAAGATCGAGCAATTGGTCAATGTTTTTTTCGAGTTTGAGAAGGTTTTTATAAGAAATTTCAAGGAACTTTCGCTGGGAATCGGTGAGAGGGCCCACTTTCTCCTTCAGGATCATTCCAAGATATCCCATCACAGAAATCATGGGAGTCTTTAATTCATGACTCACATTTGAAAGGAAATCGTCCTTCAGACGATCCAAACGAACCAATTCCTCATTCGCCAATTGGAGTTTGGTCAATGCTTCCTTCAGTTCGTCCTCGGCCTTTTTACGCTCAGTGACTTCTTGAGTCACGACAATGACTCCTAAATACCTGTTTCCAGGACCCCATACGGCTGAATAGGTATTGTCATAAAATTTTCCTTCCACCAGCTGAAGGTTCATTCGGTGGTGGCCTTTGACTTTTCCAGATCTTAAGTCCTCAATGATTTTGATCACTTTTGGATGGGATTTTTCCGGATGGCACTGCAGGATGGATTGCCCCACTCTTTCTTTCAGAGTGGCGTTGCGGATCCTTTCAGCAGCGGGGTTGTAATAAGCAATTCGGTTTTGGTCATCTATAAAGACCACACCCTGTTCCATTGCAGAAAAGATTTCATTTAAAATCGAGGGATCCATCGGTCGGTTTTATTTATTAAATAACATGGGACGGAACATGAGACAAGAGATGCTGAGTAACCCCTCAGTGATGGGGTGTTTTCGGTTTAAAAGGGTTGGAACGTTCCTCCTCCAAAACCTTGAAGAGCGGTTATAAAAGGTTATCCTCATCGAAGCCCTCATGCCCTTTGAATCGGTTTTTTTTAAATCAGATTGGGTCGTTTTGACGAACAGAGGTTTCGCTTCAAGGTTTTTCCGAAGCAACCTCCCAACCCTTTTT
>CALLAL010000032.1 GCA_938002255.1 uncultured bacterium | reverse complement strand
GATGTGCTCGCTCACTTCGTTCCCTCCGCCTCCCTCCGGTCGCCGAACCAATTCCCCTATACGGGGAAAGGGTTCTCATCCCTCAATCCAATCACCATCTCTAACATATTTCTGGCGGAGAGAGAGGGATTCGAACCCTCGATCCCGTTTTTAGCAGGATACTCGCTTAGCAGGCGAGCCCCTTCGGCCTCTCGGGCATCTCTCCGCGAATTTATTCTGTTTATGGCCTGCTATGAACCTTTCTTGGTTCATGGCAGAGAGGGTGGGATTTGAACCCACACTATACCAAAAATATATTTGAAATGGTTACTCTTTTTTGATGAAAAGTCAAGACGGAAAACGTTTGGAAAACGTGTATGCATTTTTAAAAAGCACTGGGGCCATGCTTGCATATTCAGGTTACCTCCTGACATAACGGGGTCGATTGGAACTCAGGATTTTACCGGAATCGTCTTTGTCCCAACCCTAACCGTTTTCCCATGACCGATCTTTTCCCTTGGCAGTTAAGAATGACCAAATTTGGCAAAAGGCGATGGGCCTAGTTCGGGATTGGCCCAGATCTTACAAATTGTTAATTCGTATCTTCGATGGTCCTTTTTGCACTTGTCTTTAAGAAAACTCTGCGAGAGAATGGAAAATAAGCACCTGATTAACTCTCGATTGCTTGAAGAAGGGAATTTCAACGGACTATTCAAGATGTGGGACGAGAAGGAACCAGATGAAAGAATTCTTTGGGTGTCTATCCGAGATCCCTTTTGGAATTACATCAAATTACTTTCAGATGTCCCGCTCAATCTCCTAAAGGAGATTGAGCGCTTTTTCTCGATTTACAAAGAGCTTGATAAAAGAAGACCGGGGTGGAGGGCTTGGAAGACTACGGATCAGCGCTAAAGATCATCAAGAAGTCTCAGGAAAGATATATAAAACAACGAAGGCAAAATGGTAATCCCTGATGTCAATAGTGGACACGAAATATTTTTCATACAGCAACCTGCCTTGCATAGAACTGCCGCTCATAGAGAGCCGGGGATAGGTACCCCAGCCGTGCTTGCCGTCTTTGGCGATTGTAGAAGACCTCGATGTACTCGGTGATTTCTCTGACGGCCTGTTCTCTCGTTTTATAACGAGTGTGGTGAACAAGCTCGTTCTTCAGCGTTCCCCATAAACTTTCCATAGGGGCATTATCGTAGCAGTCACCCTTTCTGCTCATGGATGGTTAATCTTGAACTGATCCATCAGCCTCCGGTATTCATGAGCACAGTAATGACTCCCACGATCCGAATGGTGAATCAGGCCTGCTCCCGGCCGTTTGGCTGCCACAGCCCTAAACAGTGACTGGCTCACAAGGTTCTTGGTGATTCGATTGCCCATGGCATATCCAACGATCTCTCCTGTGAAGAGGTCCTTATGGGCTGATAGGTAAATCCAGCCTTCTAAGCTCATGCTGCAACCTCTCAGGACCGTAAGTCCCACGGGTCCTCTTGTGGGCGGCTTTGATCTCCACTTCCAGCCTCCCCTCTTCAAGAGCACGTTTGGAAGGCTTCCGATTCAGCCATTTGTAATACCCACTCCTGGATACTTGTAACATATCACACATCACCGCTATCCTATGCCGGAGCCGCATTGCTTTGATGACCGCGTACCTGGCAGCGACTCCTTCGCAAAGTACACTGTCGCGTTTTTTAAGATGTCCCGCTCCATCTTCACGATCGCCAGTTCACGCTTGACCCGGGTAAGCTCCATCTCCACCTCGGTAAGTGGCCTCTGCTGCTTTCCGACCTCCTTAAGCTTGCCTTCTTTGTTCGCCTTGATCCAATACCGGATGGTCGAGGGAGCTACCGATAACCTCCGCCCCACCTCCGGGATGCTGAGTCCGCCTTCACTTACAAGCTTCACCGCTTCCTCTCGAAGCTCCTTCGTGTAGATCGCTCTGGGAATCCTTTCCATATTGACACCTCCGTCTTTAGTATTGTACCCTAACTTTGGTGTCCACTAAAGTCATCTTAACCCAGGGTTTTTCAGGCAATCCTTAAGAATATCCTGGCGGTAGAGGATTGTGTTCAGGTCATTGCTCAAACCTGACAAGACAGTTTTCTTTGCGACTTCAAATAGAAATTCATCACCAAGTGCCATGGCGTGAAAGAGCGTGTTTAGTTCCAGGTCTTGTATCAATGCCTGTTCATTCCACGGCAATTTCCCCTTTAGGCCAAAATCACAATCTTTAAACATCAGGAAGGCCTTCATGATTTGATACGTTCCCTTAAGTGATCGTATGTAAGGCGGTACTTTTGGGCAATGGCTATCGCATATGCAAGTCCGTCTGCAGGCTTCCTCACAATTTTATACGTCCGTAGCGCTGGATTTTCGGGGACAATCGTGCTGACCATGCTCACGGTTTGCTTGCCGAAAGAAGCCAACTCATCGATGAATGTCACCCAAACGCAGAGCAAATCCAACTCTATTATCTTCTCCATCACCTTCTTGCTCAGGAAAATTCCGTCTTTCAAAGCTGTGGAGGTAAAGATCTCATTCATCACGATAATACTGTTTGATGTGGCCTGCTCTAAAATGGAGTGAATTCTCACGAGGTCGTCCTGAAGTTTACCACGGAGATTCTTGATGTCTTCTTCCTTTTCAAAATGCGTAAAAAGCCTGTCGAAGAGATAGAGTTGGGCCTCTCTGCCCGGAACAGGACAGCCAAGGCTCGCCAGATAATGCAACTGCCCGAAGGTTCGGGCGAAGGTTGTTTTACCGCCCTGGTTCGGGCCGGATACGACAACTATGCGCTCTTTGCCTCTTAAGTAAAAATCATTACAGACAATGGATTTCTTCTCGGTGATGAGTTTATAGGCCAGGGCCAAATCAAATCCTTCATGGTTATATAAATCTCCTTGCTCTCATCCGAAATCTGCGGATAGCAAAATTTTAATCCCGTTCGCTTAACCATCGCAATAAACTCCAGGTAGGCGATGTAAAATTGTATTTCCCGGTCAAAGAGGCGAATCGTTTCATCGAGATAATTGCTGTTTTTGGCGCAATAATTGTCGAGAGCAAGAAATATATCGGGATACAATTTCGCTACCAGATCGAGTACCGCCGCTTCAACATGGTTCATGTCCGCTGGCCCGCTGCTAAATCGGACCCTGTAATCTTTTACGGCGCCCTGTTTGAATTTCTCGAATGTCTCCTCAATCGTCGCGCTGTAATCAATTTCAAATTCGTATTTGCGGACCCTAATACTGCTGTCCTTTATCAGCAGGGAATATTTTATGGATGACAAGTCGTTGAAAAGCTTTTTCGTTTCGGCCAGGAGAGATCTATACCCCTCGGAATGGATGTAGTCTGTCAAATACTGGCGGAAGGATTGAAAACCGCGCGATTCTAAGTCTGCAATGGATAGATCGTGAGCCAGACGATTAATGGCGTCGCAATAAATTCTCACCGATTCCAAAAACCATCTCTCCTTCTGGTATTTGTAGTAAAGCTTTTCTCCCTGGGCAAGATGGTCTCGCATGGCGCGCATGTCTTGAGCGAACGACTTTATGTTTTCGAGTAGCTGTTTGTTTTCAAGGTCCCGGAATATTTCGTGCCGGTACGTGATCGAATCTATATCCTTCAGCGGAGTTTAAAAAACGGTTTCAGGTCATATTCCTGCTTGCCAGCCGTGATGGTGTCTAGGATCTGATCGAGATTTAAATCGACAAAGAAGATAGGGGCTTCGGGTGTTTCCTTTTTTACATCGTCTGTTTTTGGAAAAAGTATGCTTTGGAAAATCATGAGAAAAAGCACCTCCTTAGACATGCCCATCACCTTGGAGATGATGTGCCTTGTCCGAGCGAAAGAGAGAAAGGTTTTTACCGCTCTTTACTTTTCGATTCATGTTCGAGGCGTCTGGAGGATACACGAGAATAAAGTTTTGTATGGCAGGATCCATAAAAAAACTCCTCCAGGTTTTCCCTGGTAGGAGTTTTTCCATCAACCGATCCCTGACTCCCACCAAGGAGCTATCAACCTCAGTAGGAGTCATCAGCCCTAAGGCATTAAGTGGACTCCATCACTTTTAGAGAATATTTACCCTTTCATCAAATTTATGTCAAGTGTTACGCTATCTCGGGTTGCTAATTCTTATTGCAAGACAATCATAGAGAAATCTGTTCGGCTGGTAAGCGGTTACTGAGCGTGGCAGAATTCTGTAACCCCTGTAGCTGAAAGGGGTCTTCTCTGCCAGGGAGGTTGCCAGTTCGTCTGAACTTTCAAGGAGTGAGACAATTTCCTGGTCTTGGGAAAGAATAATGGGTTTGCTTCCAGGAATAATCAGAACGGACAGTGGTATGAAACTGAGGGAGGATAATAGATCGGCGGATACAGCGATCTCCGGAGTTGAGATCACCGCCGCCTGTCTTGCTTCAAGACGAATCATTCGTGCTCTGGCTTCAGGAACCTCGGCTTCAAGAGCATCAGCAATCAGATCGAGCAAGAAATTCCTGACTTCCATTAGGTCTGAAGCTTTCTGTATCTCTTTCTTTGCTTCATTTTTCTTGATGACTTTGACCAGCCCCGAAATTTCTTTGAGGTAGACATTCTTCTGTAAATCAGGAACGTAATGCATTACGACCAGATGAACGGGTTTCTCGTCTGGAGATCCGTATTGAATTCCCACAGGACTCCAGCCCACCGAACAAACCAATTCCCCTTCCCCGGGATGTCGGCCATGAGGACAAGCCCAACCCATACCGATACCGGTATTTGCTGCACGTTCCCTGGTTAGGACGGCCCCTTCCACATCCGTTCCCGGTTGGATATCTGGAATGGCCTCAATCAGACTTGCCAGATATTTGAGCGCATTCTCCTTGTTGTTGTCCGGTAACTCAATCAGTCTTCCTTCCTGTAAAGCATCCAGAATACTTTTCATCTTAGTCGACTCCGTATTTATTGAAAAACCACACCTTAACGCTATGCGTCAAAACCGCATAGGTGACAAGAAACCCGAATATCCACAACCAGTAAACAGCAGGGAGTGGCACAAATCCAAAGGCCTCGGCAAAAGGCGAGTAGGGCAAAAAAGCTCCAATCGCCATCACAAGCAATGTTGTAAAAAGGAGTCCCGGGCTGGCAGTACTCTGAAGAAATGGGATTTTTCTCGTTCTGATAATGTGGACGATCATCGTCTGGGTCAGAATAGATTCAACAAACCATCCCGTATGAAACAGGTTCTCATAATAGGTCTTCATGGAAGGCAGGACATGGGGGTTGACGAATTGGGAGCATTTAAAGAAAAAGAGCATCAAGAAATAGGTTGCATAATCAAAAATGGAGCTCATGGGGCCAATAAAGATCATAAATTTCTTGATATTCCCAATATTCCATTTACGCGGGGTCCTCGTAAATTCTGCATCGACTTTGTCGGTGGGGATACCGACTTGCGAAATGTCATACAGGAGGTTGTTAAGGAGGATCTGGATGGGTGCCATGGGTAGAAAAGGCAAGAAATAGCTTCCGCCAACGACACTGAACATGTTGCCGAAGTTCGAACTCGCTCCCATGCGGATATACTTGATAATGTTTCCAAAGACTTTTCTTCCCTCTTCGATACCATCTTCAAGGACCTGGAGGGATTTTTCGAGGAGAACAATGTCCGAAGACTCCTTGGCGACATCAACGGCGGTATCTACGGAAATGCCCACATCTGCCTTCTTCATGGCCAGGGCATCATTGATGCCGTCGCCCAGGAATCCGACCACGTGGCCCCGGCGCTGAAGAGCCTGAATGATTTCTTCTTTCTGCGACGGTGAGAGGCGGGCAAAGATCGTGGCTTTCTCAACCGAATCTTCAAACTGGCTCCTGTCCATATTCATAAGTTGGTCTCCGGTAAGGATTTTTTCACTTTCGATTCCAACGTCCTTGCATACTTTCTTTGCCACCAACTCATTGTCACCCGTCAGAATCTTTACGGTGATACCCATCCTGCTCAAATTCTGAAGGGCGACTACCGCTGAATCCTTCGGTGGATCAAAAAAAGCAATGTATCCCAATAAAATCAGGTCACTCTCATCGTTTACAGAGAAGACTTCCTTGTCTTTCGGAAATTCTCTATAAGCCACGGCTAAGACCCGATATCCATCCTCACTGAGAGAATGATACTCTTCCATGAGATCATATTTGATCACATCAATCAACGGGTAAATCTCGTCATCCACCTGGTAAAACTTGCAAACCCGGAACACCTCTTCCACCGCTCCTTTGCAGATGAGCACATGATCCCCTTCGTATTCGACAACCACGGACATTCGCTTTCTTGTAAAATCGAATGGAATCTCATCCACCTTCCGGCAGCTCCGCTCCACTTCGAATTCGGTATGTGACAGGATAGACCGGTCCAGCAGATTTCGCAGCCCTGTCTGGTAGTAGCTATTCATGTAAGCATATCGAAGAACATCTTCACTCTCGCGGTTCGTCACATCGATGTATCTTTCAAGCACGACCCTGTCCTGGGTGATTGTACCCGTCTTATCTGTGCAGAGAATATCGATGGCCCCGAAATTTTGAATGGCGTTCAAACGCTTGACGATTACTTTCTTTTTCGACATCGCACGGGCGCCCTTGGCGAGATTGACCGTGACGATCATCGGCAGCATTTCGGGACACAATCCAACCGCTACGGCAAGCCCGAACATCAGGGCCTCCATCCAGTTGCCTTTCGTCAATCCCACGATCAGAAAGACAACGCAGACCATCACGGACATGAAACGGATCATCAGCCAGGTGAACCCTGCAATCCCTCTGTCAAAACTGGTCAAAACCCTCTGAGAGGCGAGCCTTTGAGAAATCGAACCGAAATAGGTTCTTGAGCCGGTGTTGACCACGACCCCCCTCGCAGTGCCGCTCAGCACACTGCTCCCCATAAAGCAGGCATTCTGAAGTTCCAGGAGGCCCTTCCCAACGATGGAACAGGGGCCTGCGTTCTTTTCGACGGGCATCGATTCCCCGGTGAGAGCGGATTGATTAATGTAAAAATCCTTAGCGCTGATAAGCCTAATATCCGCAGGGATCAGCGCTCCGGCGTCGAGAGCCAGAATATCTCCGGGAACGATTTCTGACATGGGGATTTCGATTTCTTTTCCTTCCCGGATAACATTCACATTCGTTTGTACCAACGTCCTCAGCTTTTCGACCGCTCTGCTCGCTCTTTTCTCTTGGAAATAGGCAAGGAATACGCTAATTAGGATCATTCCGCCCACCACGAGGGTTGAACGGAGATCTCCCATGACCAAGGCCACGAAGGAGATGATCAAAAGAAGAATAACAAGCGGATTTGTAAACCTTCGAAGTATTTCGAAGGGGAAGCTAATTCTTTTTTCCCGGATGATCTCGTTGGGACCGAATTCTTCCCGGAGCAATTCCACCTGACTTGTCTTAAGGCCCTGCTCCGAAGTCGATAGGTGTTTCAGCGCCTCCTCAGAGGACATGGCGCATATTTCTATAAGTCTTTTTTCATTTCCGTTTGTCCTTTGAGGGAGAAGCCCCGACTTTTCTTTAACAAAGAAGAGGGATATTTTATCGGCTATCGATTTCCATACGGCGGAATCCACACGGGGCAGTCGAGTTTCCGGAATAATCCTGTTCTTGATCGCCATTGAAACAACCTTCCTTTACCGGGGGGTATTTCTGCATCTCGATAGTGTACCGGTTTTATAAAAGGAGATATTATTTGAATGAATCTTGACTTAATTTAGGGGCTTAGAAGTGGGATCGCTACTAGATTGCAGGCCGTGCCAACGGATAGGTCCCGTTTCCGCCCCTCGCCTTCGTCACGACGATCTTCGTGGATAAAGCAAAGGGTGAATCGGGGAAAATCTCTTAGATCACCTCTGCTTTTTCCACATCGTGGCGTTGGAATCTCTGTTACCCGGAGGTTCCTGTGTGTCTATTTCCATATAATCTCCTTTAGATGCCGAGTGGATCGTTGGAGTAGAAATGAAAAAACCATTCCCGAGGGGGGAATGGTTTCAAATATACATCGGACACATTATCGGATGTCTGACTTCACGTTCCCCACTCGTTCAAGCTTTGGCACCGCGTACCGTAAGAGGCCGAATGGCCTCAGCCACATTGAGCAAACCCTTAAGCCGGGAGTGCTTGGTCAACCTCTCGGAAGAACTTCTTTCGAAGTTTCCGGGCAGTGGCCTGTGTGTTTCGCGGGAGCCTCACCTACCGAGGATCCTTCTTTACGGGATAATTAATAAGACAAATTCAAAATTGTGTCAATAGCCTAAAGGCAACTTCCTTCATTCTAAGCGGATAGCCCCCCGTTATTTCAGCTAAGTTCCTGATCTGGCCTTCTGTCCAGTGAAGCTGGTACCTTATAGGTCCTGATAAAATGCGCAAACTTCCCTTTGGCCAAGATATTGAACCATGATTATTTCCGCCGGGTATAGCCGAACCCGCAGACGCCAGAGATCATCTTTAGATATGAATCGCTCGACAATAGCCACAAATTGAAACCTCTTTTCCCAGGCGATATACCGGATAAGATCGAGCTTTGGGGCAGATAGTTTTGCGATGTTGTCCAGGACGAGCACATGCTTTCGGCTGTCGTTTAGGTCAAGGCTGACGATCCGAAATCGGGCTGATCTATATTTTTGAGAATTCAACTTCTTAACGGTAATCCCTATCTGGCCATATCATTATCACCAGATGTTTACATATCCTCCCGGGAGTTTCAGAAAAGTCGAGAAAAAGAAAACGCCATTTTTCTTGCATAATCTCTGCAAGATGTTTTATAAGGCTTGTCCGACCTATGCCATACTTTCCAGAAACGATTACATTCTTTCCCCCTTCCAACGATCAGACTATTTCCATCAAATGATATATCGAAATCATCTGGTCTGTTTGAACGGAAGACATAGGGTTCTCTCGCTCTTAATGATACCCGACTTCTATCCTCTCTTTCAATTCTTCAATCCCCTCTTTCCAACCATTTTCTCAATTGCAACCAGCCATGAATCTTTTTCTTCTCTTAAATCTCTTGTGAATCTCATTTTTGAGATAAAGGTCTCTAATTGCACTTTCAAAAGTTTCAAATGCATCGCATGGGATGCGAGCATGAATTGATCCAACACATCTCCTTGTAGCGCATTTAGAATCCGTTTCAAATGTATCCGGCACAATCCATCCGTTGCTTCGTATTCTTTCCGAAAGGACTCTTCAGAAAGGAGATCCCTGAATTCCTTCACGTGAGATTCCTCCCTTTCGTCGACATACCTGCAGATCGGGCAGTCGCGGCACCCAAATGCTTCGCGTAAAGATTGTTTCATCTGATTCTGCGGTTTCGCATCCATTTTTGCCCACCGTGAAAATCATCTCGGCTCCTTTCTGACTAAAATAATGAAGGGAATAGAAGCAAGTTGTATCCCAAGCGAGAACCAAATAAGAGATCCGACCGAGACATCATAAAGGACCCCCATTAAAGCACTGCCCAGGAACCAAAAGATTCCAAATCCTCCATTGAAAATCCCATAGGCCGTACTCCGCTTGTCCATCGGGACCATCCCTGCAATGGCAGCCCTCATGATCGATTCCTGCGCCCCCATCCCTATACCCCAAAGAGCCATCCCTACAAGAGCCAAATAAAAGCCTCCCAGGAAGACTAATGGGGCAAACATTGAAGAAATCAGCGTAACCGCAATCAAGATTGAAAGCCCCACCCGATCATATAGATGCCCGAAGAAAAGTGCTGAAAGGGCATCAACCCCCATGGCAACTGAATACAAAACAGGAATCCAGACTTTAGGAACTACGAATAGTTTCTCAAAATGGAAAGAGATCAGGGGAAAATCTACGTAGCCTGCTGCAATCAAGGAGACAGCGGTGAGATAGAGCCAAAAGACGCGCGAAAATCCCTCTGTTCTTAATTGGGCAGAGGCTGCCTCTAAGTCACGAGGACGGGGATAGAGCGCTCGTGCCACAAGAAGCACGGCCAACGCCAAGAGAGCCGGTATGAAAAGAATGGCAAAGCTCGTTCGATAACCTCCATTGAAATAGAGGACTCCGGCGACGATGAGCGGGCCGAGGATTGCTCCGATCTGATCCATGGCCTCGTGCAACCCGAAACCCCAGCCACGCCCTATACTCTGGGTCGCATGCGAAAGCATGGCGTCACGGGAAGGATTACGAATTGCTTTTCCCATTCGCTCCATAATCATGAGAAGGCCAGCAGTCTCCCAGCGTTCTGCCAACGCAAGAAGGGGAACAGCCAGTAGATTCACAAAATACCCAATGAGTGTGATCGCCCAGTACTTTCCCGTCCTGTCGCTGACATACCCGGACACAAGGTGCAGGCCATATCCAATCAATTCTCCAAAGCCCGCAACAACCCCCACTACCGTTCCACTTGCTCCGAGAAGAGCTAGGTACGGCCCGGTGATGCTGCGAGCTCCTTCATAAGTCATATCTGCAAAGAGGCTCACAACCCCTAACAGGATAACAAATTTGAGGGCTGTCGTTTTAGAAATGCTCTGACTATTTTGTTGTCCCCATTGACCTCCCATCTAAACTTCCCTTTCAAATCGGTGTTTCACTGAGTCTGTAGAATCTTTTGTGCCAGTTCTTGGACATTGGGACTTACGTCTTTCAGAGCTTTCTTGATGGCTTTGATGGCTTCCTGGCTTCTGAAATGTCTCAGAGAATTCAAAACGGCCCTTCTCACCAAAAAAGAGGGATGGTCCATCAAACGGACCAAGATAGGAAGGGCTTCTTCCCCGCCCACCTTCCCGAGCGAAATGGCAATTGCCTCAATAAAGAATACGTCTTCTGTGCCCCTTGATTTGTTAAGTACTTTAGTAAGTGGTTTAATAGCCCGACGATCTCCTAACGTTCCCAGAATAGAGGCAGCCCTGATTCTGGCAGTACGTTCTGAATGATTTAGAGCATTTAGCAATTTCTCAAAATAGCTCCGATGATCGAGAGGCTCGATGTCGGTCTCACATTCATGGCAGACCTTTTCATTTTCCTTAACATGAGTCCAGCAATTTGGACAATAAAAAATCATGTATTGCCTCTTTCCATCTCATTTAACATGAATAACCCTGAGACTGCCTGGAACGTACTATCAATAAAGGGAAAGCTAATAGGTGCTCTCCCAAATCCTCCGCTCTTGGTTTGACATCCGAGGATATACTCCCGGCTGAGGTCAATTCGCAAAGGAGAAGAATTTAGCTTCGATAAAATCTCAAGGGCACAATAGATGTTCTCCATATAGGAGGTTGTCCCAGGGTGGGACCCAAATCCTCCGTCCCCATTCTGACACGATCGAACCCATTGGATGATCTCTTGCCTATCGAAATCTATCTTGAAATCAAGTAAGACCGAAACCTTTTTCCGCAAGCCTTGCAAACTATCCTGTGAATGAAATTGGAGAGAGGATGAGGTCTCAGAGGCTTGCCTAAAAGCTTCTGGATTTCATTGGAAAAGTATTGAGAATCAAGAGGGTGAAACCTCGACCATTCCTTTTTGGAAAGATCAATCAATGGAGGCGGTAATTCAAAGCATGCAGAAAGATGGAGATAAACAAGCCAATAAACTGCTTTTGAAAAACTGATATCACTCCAGTTGATACTCTTTAGAAACTTTTCGATCTTCTTTTTCTCGAAATCGGCATCCAGTAATTGCAATGTCCTGATGGCATAATAGGTGTCTTCAATATTTGGAGAAAGTTCCGGGACCAAGCTAAATCCCCCTCCCTCACTCTCGTGGTCCTTTAGGTACCGAATGACC
Organism: uncultured bacterium; assembly: GCA_938002255.1. Lineage (GTDB taxonomy): Bacteria > Desulfobacterota > BSN033 > BSN033 > UBA1163 > RBG-16-49-23. The sequence continues at coordinate 2,867 of CALLAL010000032.1, read as the reverse complement.
TTTGAGAGTTCAAGCCAATGGCTCAACGGGGTAATCTTATCTTCCGATCTCTGAACCCCCCGTTCAATCCGCCTCTCCTTTCTTTTTTCCATTTCCATTTCAACATCCAAAAAAAACTTCTACCGGATAACCAGTAGAAGTTATCATTCCCCTTTCAATAGGGACGTTTTAAGGCGAACTTCATCGCCAGTTCTTAAAATAATTTTATTTCGGGTAGACTCTACTGTCAGATCTATCATGCCCAAAACAGAAGGCCCACCATCTTTTCCACCAAGGTTCTCGTTGATTCCCCTCAGGTGGAAAAAATCTACCTCTCGGCTTGGCTTCCAGAAACATTTTTAGGAATTTCTCACATTTGGGATCAAATAATCTGGGTTTGTTCTTTGGCCTTTGGAACCAGAAAAGGCAGTTTCCCTCACATAGAGATTCTCTCTTCTGATGAGCACCTTTCGGATCAATAGAGAAGAACCATTGACAGGTATAGTAAGATTGTATTTCATGCTCATTAAATACTCGGAAAGGGATGAGGTGAAGGCATGGAGAAGTTCCCTTTGACATGGACTCTGGAATATCGCAGGATTGACAGATTTGAATAATCCTTTCTGTTTGTTCACCTACGATTCCGAGAGAAAAATTTCCCCCTGCCTGACAAATAACATGATCCCCAATTCGATAGCAGCCCATATTCTCTGGTTTTTTCGGGTCATCCGTTACCCGAAATTCACAGTACTTTAAAGTTTGATCCTCAATAAATTCTTCTCCGAAAAGAGCCCAAGTAAAGGCTTTCCCACTGTTTACAGACAGTCCAGCAGATGAAGACAAGTCTATTTTAACTCCACCACACTTGAAATGTCCAAATGCCCTCTTTTCTCTAAAGAAACCCCATGGTTGATTTCTATTGACCGTTTCAAGACAAATCACACAGGTTCCACCATTTAATCGCCAATTTCTTAAACAATTTTCACAAATTGAAATATTATTCTTTGTCGAGAAAACCATCTCTTTTCTCGGAAAGGTCTTCTCACAAATTTCACAAACTAATTCACTCCCCTGAAAAATCATCTTTGCTCCAAAAAAAGAAAAACTTCTACTGAAAAAACAGTAGAAGTTATCATTCCCTGTAGACCAGGGACGATTTATGGCGAACTTCATCACCCGAATCATTTGAATTTAATTTTAATATCGGTCAAAAAAATGAAAAAGTCAACTTTTTTCAGTATGGAAAGAATTCTGTTTTCCGTCTTTACTTATGAGAATCTTAAACAACAGGCGGCTACCCAATTTCTTTTGCTGACACAAAAAAAATTGGCATTACCTATAGGAAACTGGCGGAGAGGGTGGGATTCGAACCCACGTCTCCTTTCGGGAGAACCGCTTTTCGAGAGCGGCGCCTTAAACCTCTCGGCAACCTCTCCAATAAACTTTATAGTGGTTTCTCATCCCACCAGACTGGCACAATCCTTTCAGGATTGTCCCAGGGGGTGGGATGTGCTCGCTCGCTTTGCTCCCTCCGCCTTCCTCCGGTCGCCGAACCCACGTCTCCTTTCGGGAGAACCGCTTTTCGAGAGCGGCGCCTTAAACCTCTCGGCAACCTCTCCTGAATCTCACAAGGCAAGATATCTTTAGATTGCATTCAGAATTCTTTTTACTTTATTCTCCGAACTCCGACCTATTTTCCGTTCATTTCTCCGTTTATTAAAAAAGTCCTTTAAAACCTCCGCACACTCCTTTGCAAGAACCCCTTTCTTTACCTCTATCTTATGGTTTAGTCCCTCACCTTGCAACAAATTAAATTTTGATTCCACCGCTCCAAATTTTGGTTCTGGAGCTCCGAAAACCAGTCTTGATATCCTGCTGTGAACCATTGCAGAAACACACATGGGACAGGGCTCCACCGTTACATACATCACTGTACCATTCAAACGGTAATTTTTTAAAACTGCCCCTGCCTTCCGGAGGACCAAGATTTCCGCATGAGCCGTAGGATCATTAAACTCTATACAACGGTTATGACCTTTGGCAAGTATCTTATTCCCTTTTATTAAGATGGCCCCTATTGGGATTTCTCCCTTTTCCCCAGCTTTCTTTGCCTCCTGCAGTGCCAACTTCATACATTTTTCTTCGAAAGCTTGTTCCATCTTGACCCATAAGGGAAATTTAAACAAGATTGTTGTCCCCCTTCAGAAAGAGGGCAGACCAGCAACAAATTCCTTTTAGGTTGTGGCGCGCCCAGCCCGACTCGAACGGGCGACCTGCGGATTCGTAGTCCGACGCTCTATCCATCTGAGCTATGGGCGCACCCACTATTTCTTTTTGGGAGGTTGAGATGGAGGCACGACTTCTACTTGATAGGCTACCTGGCGTCCCCGTTGTAAAAAATAATTCACCTTAACCCTTTCCCCTACTGCCGGCAAACGAGAAGGAATATAAATGGTTCGCCTGCCCACAGCAAAATTCATCGTCTCTTCTTTATCCCCCTGTACGCTTAAATTCCCCCTATGTATACTTACCACTCTCCCTGTAAAATTAAAATATTGCTATGCAGATGCCTCACCTAACCCAATCACTAAGAACATTGTTATCATAACAACCAATACGATCAATTTTTGAGGAAACCGTTCCATACCCTATTCTCCTTTCTTCCCCCCCTTCTCGATGGCCTAACTCGTCTTGCTCAAACAGGAAATTTCTTGTCCCTCATTCTTATACCCATCACCAAATGATCGCTGGCGGAGAGAGAGGGATGTGCTCGCTCACTTCGTTCCCTCCGCCTCCCTCCGGTCGCCGAACCAATTCCCCTATACGGGGAAAGGGTTCTCATCCCTCAATCCAATCACCATCTCTAACATATTTCTGGCGGAGAGAGA
>CALLAL010000031.1 GCA_938002255.1 uncultured bacterium | reverse complement strand
CTTGAAGAGCGGTTATAAAAGGTTATCCTCATCGAAGCCCTCATGCCCTTTGAATCGGTTTTTTTTAAATCAGATTGGGTCGTTTTGACGAACAGAGGTTTCGCTTCAAGGTTTTTCCGAAGCAACCTCCCAACCCTTTTTTATTTCTTTAACTGAGGGGTTACGATGCTGAAGATCTTGCGATTTATTTTCTCAATCTGTTAAGATGATCGTGTCACTAAGATCATCCAATCCTTTCTCTTCCTAAATTGTTTTACGACGACTTGACAAAGAAAGGTTTTCTTTTATATTTAACAGATTAATTTATCAAAACGGATGGATACCCCATGTTGACCCTTAAATTAGATGACATCCCCGAGGAAGGGATAGATTTGAGATGGGTGGAGGACGTTGATGCCCTCTCCGATTACCTTGGAGGTTTCCCTGAAATTGATTTTGAATTTGAGGGTCCCCTTTTCTCTGAAGCGAGGATCCGAAAGGTGGGACATTCGATTCTGGTCAAAGGAAGAGTGACCACGACATTACGATTGCGGTGCGTGAGATGTCTTAAAGAGTTTTCTTATCCCCTAACCTCTCCCTTAGAGGTTTCCCTTCACCCTGTAAAAGGAGTGATGTTTCCAGAAGAGATTGAACTGACGAGGGAGGATCTCGAATCGAATTTTTTTGAGGGAGGAGAACTCCACCTTTCAGAGATTGCATGTGAACAAGTTTTTTTGGAGATTCCGATCCAGTCCCTTTGCCATGAAACCTGTCAAGGCCTCTGCCCCTACTGTGGAACGGATTTGAATCTCTCAAGCTGCGCGTGCACGAAAGAGAAGTTTAACTCTGCCTTTGGGGTTCTGAAGCAATTGAAACTTCATTGATCATCATGGGCAGGGTTAAAAATAAATCAAAGGACTTAATCGTTTAGAGAAAAGCCGCATCCGGAGAAAGCAGGGAGGGCCTCCGGAGAGCGTTTAAAGAAAGGACGATGAGAGATGGGAGTTCCCAAAAGAAGACAGTCCTCTTCGAGGAGGGGTAAACGGCGGGCACATGACCGGTTGAAATCCCCTACTTTCTCACTCTGTCCCCAATGTCACGAGCCGGTTCTTCCCCATCATGTTTGTCCCCATTGCGGGGTTTACAAGGGGAAGGAAATCGTGGCTGTTGAGGAAGAGAAGTGATGTGAGGAATCGATTGCAGGTATGAAGATTGCGGTTGATGCGATGGGAGGGGATTTTGCCCCTCGAAATATTGTGGAAGGTGCTTACCTGGCAGCGAAGGAACATGGGGTCAAAGTCGTTTTGGTCGGCGACGAAGACCAGGTCAGCAAAGAACTTTCTCGATATCCGACCTCGAAACTCCCGATCTACATTCACCATACGCCCCATGTGGTTGCCATGCATGATTCCCCGTCCATGGTGCTTCGGCGAATGAAGGAGAGTTCGATCAAGGTGGCCATTGATCTTGAAAAGGCTGGAGAGGTAAGCGGCGTTGTCTCTGCGGGCAATTCGGGTGCAGCCATGGCTCTTGCCATGTTTATTTTTAAAAAACTGGAGGGAGTGGACCGACCGGCCATCGCCACGATCCATCCCGCTTTCAAGGGTTCGACGGTCCTTATTGATTCCGGTGGGAATGTCGATTGCAAACCCTCCCATCTCTTTCAGTTTGCCCTGATGGGCGATGCCTATGCCAAATATATGCTCGGTGAGAAAGAGCCAAGGGTTGGACTCCTGAGCAATGGCGAGGAAGAAGGGAAGGGGAACGAATTGACCCGGGAAGCCCATGAACTGTTAACCGGGATCGACATCAACTATGTGGGATATGTGGAAGGAAGAGCCCTCAACAGTGGAGAAGTCGATGTGATCGTCTGTGATGGGTTTGTTGGCAATGTCGCCTTAAAGATCAGCGAAGGCCTCTGGGAGACCATCCATAAGATTCTCAAATGGGAGGCTCAAGACAATCTACGGGCAAGAGTGGCATATTTCTTTATGAGACGAGCGATTCGTCGTCTTGAGAAGCGGTTTGACTATTCTGAATATGGGGGGGCACCTCTGATCGGAGTCAATGGAAATTGTGTCATTTGTCACGGAGCCTCAAATGCGAAGGCGATCAAAAACGCGATTCTCTTGGCTGCAAATCTTGCAAAGAATAAATTGAACGAACATCTCATCCAAGAGTTGAAAGAAAAGCAGGACCTTTTACAGCTGGCTCAGAGGGCAAAGAACGGAGTGAGACGGTTAGGGGATACGAAAAAATGATGAGAAGGAGAATGCTGTGGACTATTTTCTGACTCCAGATCAAAAATCGATCCAGGATTTAGCGCGAAAGATTGCGGTGGAAAAAGTGCTACCCGTTCGTGCAGAACTGGATGAGACAGGGGCGTTTCCATGGGACATCCTCAAAATTTGCGCAGAGGCAGGTCTTTTTGGAGTTTCCATTGAAGAAGAGTATGGTGGATTTGGGGGAGGCGTCTTGGAAAACTGTCTGGCTGTAGAAGAGATGAGCCGGGTCTGCCTGGGGGTGGCCACCAGTTATGCGGCCAGCGGTTTAGGAGCCCATCCCATCATGCTTTATGGTAACCCTGAACAAAAGCGAAAGTACCTGCCGGACATTGCCAGTGGCAAGAAACTGGCTGCTTTTGGATTGACCGAAGCAGATGCAGGAAGCGATGCAGGGTCCATTCGAACTACTGCGACCCGAACCGAAGGGGGCTACCTCCTGAATGGAACGAAACAGTGGATCACCAATGGTGGGGAGGCAGAGATTTACACAATTATTGCCATGACGGACCGATCCAAAGGCCCAAGAGGAGCCAGTGCATTCATTGTAGAGAAAGGGACGCCTGGGTTCTCCTTCGGGAAGAAAGAAAATAAAATGGGCATTCGGGCCTCTGCAACTCGAGAGTTGATCTTTCAGGACTGTTTCGTCCCCAAAGCCAATCTCATAGCGAAAGAAGGGATGGGGTTTATTGTTACGATGAGGACGTTTGACCGGACGCGACCTGGCGTCGGTGCCCAGGGGGTAGGGCTTGCCCAGGGGGCTCTTGACGAGGCAGTCCGATACGCGAGAGAGCGAGAACAGTTTGGCAAGAAGATTATCTCGTTTCAAGCAGTCCAGCACATGCTGGCTGATATGGCCACCCTGGTAGAAGCTGCACGGGCACTGGTCTATTCTGTAGCACGATACATTGATCAATCCAAAGACCCCAAAGAGATCTCAAAAGTCTCAGGCATGGCGAAGGTCTTTGCCAGTGATACCGCTATGAAAGTGGCCGTGGATGCTGTTCAGATCTTCGGGGGATATGGGTACATGAAGGAATATCCTGTTGAGAAGATGATGCGAGATGCGAAAATCCTCCAGATTTATGAGGGAACCAATCAAATCCAGAGGAATGTCATCGGACTCGAATTGAGCAAAGAGTACGCAGGAAAGAAATAGTCCACAGGATCTTAGGGAATCAGGAATCATGAAGCTGGTTGCATTTCTTTTTCCAGGTCAAGGGTCCCAGTCGGTGGGAATGGGAAAGGAATTTTACGATCAATTTAAAGTGGCCCGAGAAGTCTATGAAGAGGCCGATGATGTTCTCCATTTCTCCCTCTCCCGACTCTGCTTTGAGGGACCGGAAGAGGCTTTGAAATTGACTGAACATACCCAACCGGCTGTGTTAACCACCAGCATTGCTGCCCTACGGGTGCTTCAATCCGAACGAGGGATTGAACCGAGGTTCACTGCGGGGCACAGCCTGGGAGAGTATAGTGCCTTGGTAGCCGCGGGGGTGCTCCCTTTTGCTGAGGCCGTTCAGATTGTCCGGTTAAGAGGAAAATTTATGCAGGAAGCCGTTCCTGTGGGAGAAGGAACAATGGCCGCTCTCCTCGGGATGGACCGCCAGGAGGTGGAGGAGATCTGCAAACAAGCCTCCAATGGAGAGGTACTCACACCTGCTAATTTTAACTGCCCGGGCCAGATTGTCATAGCCGGTCACACCAAGGCGGTGGAAAGGGCTATCGAATTGGTGAAGCAGAGAGGGAAGAAAGCGATGCTTCTTCAAGTCAGTGCTCCCTTCCATTCACCCTTAATGAAACCTGCCGGGATGCGCCTTCGGGAAGTTCTCGAAAAGATTTCCATCCAATCCTTCAAAACGCCGGTGGTCAGCAATGTGGAAGCCAGGGCAAACACCGATTCGGAAAGGGTTAAACCCCTTTTAGTCGACCAGGTGTCAAGTCCGGTCCGCTGGGAAGAATCGATGCGATGGATGATTGAAGAAGGAATCGAACGGGTTCTGGAAGTCGGACCAGGAAAGGTTCTATCCGGACTGATGAAACGGATTGACCCGAACGTCGCGATTGGAAATGTTGAAGATGTTTCGTCTTTGAATAAGATTGAGTGACCAGGGGGAGGCATGGAACTCGAAGGAAAAGTGGCACTGGTGACCGGTGCAGCGCAAGGCATTGGGAAAGCGATCGCTCACCTGCTGGCGAAGAACGGCGCCGATGTGGTCGTGTCGGATATCAACCTTGAAAAAGCGCAGGAGACGTCCGAGGTGATTCAAAAGATGGGGAGAAAATCCCTTGCCATTAAAGTCAATGTGGCTGATCTGAGCGATGTCGAACAAATGGTGGAAGCAATCCTGGGACAATTCGGGCGAATCGATATTCTGGTCAACAATGCCGGGATTACCCGTGACCGACTCATCCTAAGGATGACGGAAGAGGACTGGGATGCCGTCTTGGATGTTAACTTGAAGGGAACGTTTCATTGTACCAAGGCAGTGATCCGACACATGGCCAAGCAAAGGAGCGGAAAGATCGTTAACATTGCTTCTGTTTCAGGCGAAATGGGGAATCCAGGGCAGGCCAACTACTCGGCTTCCAAAGCCGGCGTGATTGGGTTGACAAAAACCATCGCCCGGGAGTTTGCTGCCCGTGGGATCAATGTCAATGCGATTGCCCCAGGGTTCATCCAGACCGCCATGACCGATGCGATTCCAGAAAAGTCGAAAGAGACATTGATTCAAATGATTCCAATGGAACGGCTGGGCCAGCCCGAAGACGTTGCCGAAGCAGTTCTTTTTCTCGTTTCCGAACGTTCGAGTTATATCACCGGACAGGTTTTAAATGTCAACGGTGGCATCTATATGTGAGGAGGTAAATCATGGACATTGAAAAGAGGGTAAAGGAAATTATCGTGGAGCAGTTGGGGGTGAATGAAAGTGAAGTGACGCCTGAAGCGAAATTTGTGGACGATCTGGGAGCGGATTCTCTTGACTTGGTGGAATTAGTGATGGCCCTTGAAGAAGAGTATAACATGGAGATCTCCGACGAAGATGCCGAGAAGATCCTGACCGTCGGTGATGCAATCGAATATATCAAAACCCATGTGGCTCAATAGGCATTCGAAAATTATCCTTACGACAGGACATGGTAACCTTAGCTAGAAGCGGAAGGAGAAAATTCTATTCTTTATCGGCATCAGAGAGATGCCTGTCCATTTCATAAAGGCTTTGTAAAGGAGACTGGGATTTGAAACGAAGAGTGGTTGTCACCGGTGTAGGATTAGTGGTGCCTACGGGGATCGGGGTTGAAACGGCCTGGAAGAATATCTGTGACGGGAAGACAGGCATTGGCAAACTGACCCGTTTTAATCCTGAGAAGTTTGATACCCAGATTGCGGCTGAGGTGAAAGGGTTTAACCCTGAATTGTACATTGAAAAAAAAGAAATTAAGAAGATGGACCTCTTCATCCAGTATGCCCTGGCTGCCACCAAAGAGGCGATGGAAAATTCAAGGTTGACCATTACCCCTGACAATAGCGAACGGGTTGGCGTGATTGTAGGCACTGGGTTAGGAGGGCTTCCCACCATCGAAAAATATCATCAGATCCTTCTTGAAAGGGGCCCGGGTCGGATCAGCCCTTTTTTCATCCCCATGTTGATTGCCAACCTCGCTTCCGGACAGATTGCCATCCATTACGGAGCCAAAGGGCCCAACACCTGTGTTGTAACCGCCTGTGCCACTGGAGCACATTGCATCGGCGATGCCTTCCGAGCCATTATGTATGGAGATGCCGATGTGATCATTGCCGGAGGGACGGAAGCCAACATTACTCCTCTGACGATCGGTGGGTTTAATGCGATGAAAGCCCTTTCAACTCGAAACGACGAGCCGGAGAAAGCCTGCCGGCCCTTTGAAAAGAACCGGGATGGATTTGTCATCGCAGAAGGGGCGGGTATTTTGGTCCTCGAAGCACTGGAGTTTGCCCAGAAGCGAAATGCCCCGATCTATGCCGAGTTAATCGGTTACGGGTACACCGGTGATGCCTATCACATCACTGCTCCCTCTCCCGATGGAGATGGAGCCATCCGGTGTATGAAGATGGCCCTCAGAGATGCGGGTTTAAAGCCAGAGGAAATCGATTACATTAATGCCCATGGGACCTCCACACCACTCAATGATCTGACCGAGACCCTGGCGATTAAGGCGGTCTTTGGCGACTATGCCAAAAGGATTCCGATCAGCGCGACCAAGTCCATGACGGGTCATCTGCTCGGGGCAGCTGGTAGCACTGAAGCCATTTTCACCATTCTTTCGCTTCGAGATGGCATTCTGCCGCCAACCCTTAATTATGAAGAACCTGATCCAGAATGCGATCTCGATTATGTCCCCAATGTGGCGAGAAAGCAGGATGTAAGGATCGGAATGTCAAACGCCTTTGGTTTTGGTGGAACCAACGCCACTCTTATCTTCAAAAAATTCACAGGATGATGAACGTCATGCGGATTGGCATCGCCTGCGATCATGGAGGATTTGATCTCAAAGAGGAGTTAACATCATTTCTCCAAACGTTGGGTCATGAGCCCATCGATCTGGGAACCTTTAATGAAAATTCTGTGGACTACCCCGACTATGGCATGATGCTTGCCGAACAGGTCTCCAAAGGGGATTTGAAGCTCGGAATTCTGATCTGCGGGACCGGAATCGGTATGTCTATTGTGGCCAATAAGTATAAAGGGGTGAGAGCCGCCCTCGTCAATGATCTTTACTCTGCCCGATATTCCCGGGAGCATACGGATGCCAACGTCTTGGTGATTGGAGGAAGAATTGTGGGGAAGGATCTTGCCAAGGAGATCGTCAAGACTTGGCTGGAGAGTTCCTTCTTAGGGGGAAGGCACCAGCGGCGTCTGGAAAAGATAGCCTCCCTCGAAGAAAAAAACTTTCGGGCATAGCCGCTACTTTGAAAAAAGAGAAGAGACCCAAACCTCCTCAACGTCCCTCCTGGGATGAGTATTTCATGGATATCACTCATCTCGTTGCCAAACGATCAACCTGTCTGAGAAGGCAGGTAGGTGCGGTGTTGGTCAAAGACAAGAAGATTTTAGCCACAGGCTATAACGGAGCTCCCTCCCGACTGGCCCATTGCCTCGACATCGGTTGCCTTCGCGAGGCGATGAATATTCCATCTGGAGAACGCCACGAACTCTGCCGCGGGCTTCATGGAGAGCAGAATGCCATCATTCAAGCCGCCTATCATGGAGTGGAAATTCGAGGAGCCACCCTTTATTGCACCAATCATCCGTGTATCATCTGCTCGAAAATGATTATTAATGCAGGCATTGAGCGAATCGTCTATGAAGAAGGCTATGCGGATGCCCTGGCTAAAAAGATGCTGAAAGAATCCGGCGTGACCATTGAGAAATTTAATCGAAGCAAGAAGGCAGAGTAGGGGGGCATTCATGAATTGGCCCTGTCGCATTGATTAAAGATGAAATGCCCATTCTGCAATCATCCGGACAGCAAAGTGGTCGATTCTCGTCTGGCCAAAGATAAGGAGACGATCCGGCGAAGGCGGGAGTGTCTCAAATGTCAAAAACGATTTACCACCAGTGAGAGGGCAGAGGATTCCCTTCCTATGGTCATCAAAAAGGACGGGCGAAGAGAGCTTTTCAATCGGATGAAAATTTTCAATGGCTTAAAGAAAGCCTGTGAAAAGCGACCGATCAGCATTAATGTCATTGAGAAGATCGTGAACCGCATCGAGTCCTTTTTTATGGAGAAGGGCGAGCGGGAGATCCGAAGTTCTGAAATTGGAGAACGCGTGATGGAGGAACTTCATCGTCTCGATGGCGTTGCCTATGTCCGTTTTGCCTCGGTTTACCGGCAATTCAAAGATATTCATGAATTCATGGACGAGCTGAAAGACCTGCTCGGAAATAAGGAAGAGATTAGAAAGAAATAAAGGGTTAAGAAGTAGGATGCCTGTTTCGTCATTCGGTGACGATGATATGGGTCCTTGAAACCCTTTAACCGAAATACCCTCTCTGTGGAATTGATGACGAAAGAGGATGAATACTGGATGAGAAGGGCACTTCGACTTGCTCAAAAGGGCAAGGGTCGAACGTCTCCTAATCCGATGGTGGGAGCTGTCCTCGTTAGAAAGGGACAGGTCATCGGGGAAGGATTTCATGCGAAAGCCGGAGAGCCTCATGCTGAGATTCTTGCCCTTTCCCAGGCGGGCAGTCAGGCAACGGAAGCAACCCTCTATGTCAATCTTGAACCCTGCAGCCATCAGGGGAGAACGCCTCCCTGTGCCCCTGCGGTGATTCAAGCCGGGGTGAGACGGGTGGTGGTTGGGATGGAAGATCCCAATCCTCTTGTGAAAGGCAGAGGGCTGGAGATGCTTAGGAATGCAGGCCTCGATGTGGAGGTTGGCCTTCTTGAACCGGATTGTCGAAGATTGAACGAATCTTTCGTAAAGTATATTTGCACAAGGCAGCCCTTTGTGACGTTAAAGATTGCCTCTACCTTGGATGGTAAGATTGCAACAGCCCAAGGGGAATCCAAATGGATTACCGGAGAGAAAGCCAGGAAGCTCGTCCAACGTTTACGGAACGAATCGGACGGTGTCCTCGTCGGTATCGGAACGATCCTTAAGGATGATCCTCTGCTCACACCACGCCTCAAAGGAGGGAAGAATCCTTTTCGAATTGTTCTTGACAGTCGGCTAAGAATTCCGGACCAGGCAAGGGTTCTTGAAAAGATCCCTGAGAAGACCATTCTTATTACGAGCGCAGGGGCCCCTGAGCAAAGAATAGAGGAATTAAAGAAAAAAGGGATTCAGGTTTTAATCCTTGATACTGTTGAGAGAAAGATCAACTTACGGACCCTTCTCCCCCGGTTAGGCGAGATGGGAATCACGAGTCTCCTCGTCGAGGGGGGAAGTGAGGTCAATGGCTCGTTTCTCAGAGAGGGGTTGATGGATAAAATTCTGCTCTTTTTCTCACCGAAGATCTTAGGAGGCCAGGCCTTGGAGATGTTTGGAGGAAAGGGCATTGAGAAACTTGAAGATGCCTACCAAATCGATCAGATTAAGGTTAAAAAGGTAGGTGAAGATATCCTTATTGAAGGTTATCCTAAAAAGTGATGTTTACCGGAATCATTGAAGGCAAGGGTAGAGTGGTCAGGATTGAATATCGAGGGGCGGGAAAGAGGATCACGATCGAGTTCCCATCTCATTTGACAGAGGTGCAACTTGGTGATAGTATTAGTGTTAACGGTGTTTGCCTCACTGTATTCGAAAAGAAAGATAAAGAGTTAACGTTTGACCTTTCAGGGGAGACCCTTGAGAAAAGCCTCTTAGGTAAATTGAGAGTGGAAGATTGGGTTAACCTGGAAAGAGCCCTACGCCTGAGCGATCGTTTGGGAGGCCATTTCGTCACAGGGCATGTTGATGGTATAGGAATCATCACGGAAAGAAAGAGAGAAAGAGAATTTATCCAACTGAAGATAAAGGTTCCGAAACACATTTTAAGATACCTCGTTCCCAAAGGGTCCATTGCTGTGGATGGAATCAGTTTAACGGTCAATGAAGTCCAAGGAGATGAGATCTCACTGATGCTCATCCCCTATACCCTTGAAAAAACAACGTTAATTGATAAGAACACTGGGGATCACCTTAACCTCGAGGCCGATCTTCTGGGCAAATACATAGAACGACTTATCAGTCCTTCCCACAATAAAAGAGAGGGAATCGATCTATCTTTTTTAAAAGAGCATGGGTTTTTGAAAGGAGATGAACCATCCCGTGGTTAGCACCATTGAAGAAGCATTGGAAGATATCCGTCAAGGTAAGATGGTGATTCTTGTAGATGATGAGGATCGTGAGAATGAAGGCGATCTCACCATGGCTGCCGAAAAGGTCACTCCAGAAGCCATCAATTTTATGGCAAAATATGGAAGGGGACTGATTTGTTTAACCCTGACCGAAGAGAAACTGAATGCCCTGAGACTCCCAATGATGGTTTCAGAGAATACCTCGCGTTTCCAAACGGCTTTTACGGTGTCGATTGATGCAAGAAAGGGGGTGACCACCGGCATTTCAGCAGCTGACCGTGCAACAACCATCCTCACTGCCATTCGCGACGATGCCCAACCGGAAGATCTTGTCTCACCGGGCCACGTCTTTCCCCTGAGAGCCAGAGAGGGTGGAGTTTTAGTTCGCACTGGCCAGACCGAAGGTTCTGTCGATCTTGCAAGATTGGCAGGGCTCAAACCCGCAGGTGTGATTTGTGAAATTATGAATGAAGATGGAACCATGTCCCGGATGCCGGATCTCCAGATTTTTGCCCAGAAACATGGTTTGAAAATCATCACCATCGCTGACCTGATCAAATACAGGCTTCATAAAGAACGACTGGTTCGCCGGATTGCGGAAGCCAAGATCCCAACCAAATATGGCGGGTTGTTTACGGCCATCGCCTACGAGAATGATGTAGATCCTTTCCATCATCTGGCACTCGTCAAAGGAGAGATCCGACCGGATGATGAGGTTCTCGTCAGGGTTCATTCGCAATGCTTGACCGGTGATGTGTTTGGATCAAAGCGATGTGACTGTGAGGAACAGCTTCATCAGGCCATGGCCATGGTAGAGAAAGAAGGCAAAGGAGTCATCGTCTACATGAGGCAGGAAGGCCGCGGCATCGGATTGGTCAATAAGTTAAGGGCCTACTGTCTCCAGGATTTAGGAAAAGATACTGTGGAAGCCAATGAAGCCCTTGGATTTCAGGCGGATATGAGAGATTACGGTATCGGGGCACAGATTCTGGTCGATCTCGGACTTCATAAGATCCGGCTGATGACCAACAACCCGCGGAAGATTAAAGGGCTTGAGGGATATGGCATTCAAGTAGTGGAAAGGGTACCGATTGAGACAAAACCGAGTCAGGAGAATATCGAATATCTAAAGACCAAAGCAAAGAAGATGGGACACATCCTATCTATTAAGGCAGGGGACTGATCCAATCTTGGGATGCGAAAGGGGAACTTTGGATTGAAAACGTCATTCAAAGAATGAGGAAGAGGGACGTTAGAGAACCAGGGTTCAGGGGAAAGGAGAAAGAGATGCCAAAAACCATTGAAGGCAAACTCATTGCCAAAGGGCTTCGATTCGGGATTATCTTAAGCCGATTCAACAGTTTCGTCAGCGATCGTTTATTAGAAGGGGCACTGGATGCTTTACGAAGAAGCGGAGCAGAGGAAGCCGATTGCTCTGTGGTCCGTGTTCCAGGATCTTTTGAAATTCCATTGGCGACCAAGAAGATGGCGAAAAGCGGTAAGTATGATGCTCTCATCTGCCTCGGATGCGTTATTCGGGGTGCGACTCCCCATTACGAATACATTGCCTCAGAAATGACCAAAGGGATTGCCCATCTCACTCTCGAAAATGAAATCCCCATCGCCTTTGGAGTCCTCATCACGGATACCATTGAACAGGCCATTGAGAGGGCTGGGACGAAAGTGGGGAACAAGGGATTCGATGCCGCCATGACCGCGGTTGAAATGGCCAATCTCCTGAACGAGATGGCAAAAGGATAAGAGGATTTTTGGGAAAAAGAAGAAGATCGAGGGAAGGTGCCCTCCAGGTTCTTTATCAGATTGAAATCACGAAACAGGACCCTCTTCAGGCATTTAATCAATGGAAGGCACATTTTTCTTTAGAGGAAGGGGAAGATGAATTTGCGGAACGGATTATTCTGGGAGTAGTAGGTCATCGCCAGGAAATTGATCACTTAATCGGAACCCACTCCGAACACTGGTCTTTGGATCGGATCAGTATGATTGATCGGAATATCCTCCGCATGGCCATCTTCGAGCTTCTCTACTGCCACGATATCCCCCCTAAGGTCACCCTCAATGAAGCTATAGACCTTGGCAAACAATATGGGTCTGAGGAATCAGGAAGTTTTATCAACGGGATCTTGGATAAAATTCAAAAAGAGGTGATAAGAAAATCAATATAAATGGGATAGGTGAAGGTTAGAGGGACGAAATCCTTTGAGCCGCTTTCATTGTTTAAGGATTGACATCATGGATATCATCCTTTCTAAAGAGCCCGTGGATTTTCTTGATAGCGAGTTGTTAATCACAGGTTTTTTCCAGGATGAGAAACCCTTAAGGGGGACTGCCGGATGGATTGATTGGCGACTCTACGGGAGATTGTCCCGTTTTCTTATCGAAAAAAGATTGACAGGAGGGTGGGAAGAAAGAATCTTAATCCCCTCTGAAGGACGGGTCGGTGCCCGGTTGATCCTTCTCATCGGTCTCGGAAGTCTCAAGGATTACAGTTATCTCTTTGTCCGTGAGATTGTTTCTCACCTCTTGGACCTTATACACCCCCTGAAAGCTCATTCCCTTACCTTCTCTCTCCCCTACGGCGAGGAGTATGGTGTGGCTTGCGACAAACTGACTGCCGTTGTTCTCGAAAGCATCGCGGATCACCTGGATCAACACCCTTCCTATCGTCCATGGATCGAGCCCCTGACCCTTTTGTTTGGAGAAGGGAAGGAACGATTTTCTGAAATTCTTTTTGGGGTTCAGGCGGCCCTTCCCGTCTTGAAAGACCGGTTTCCAGTTCGGATGCTCACTCCCTCTGAACCCAAAAAATCAATGAT
This sequence comes from uncultured bacterium, assembly GCA_938002255.1. GTDB lineage: Bacteria > Desulfobacterota > BSN033 > BSN033 > UBA1163 > RBG-16-49-23. The sequence continues at coordinate 26,939 of CALLAL010000031.1, read as the reverse complement.
ATGAAGGGCTAGTGGTTTTCCCAATGTTTACAACCGATAGAGCCAATAGGGATAGAAATTCCTTTTTTTGACAATTTTAATCAAATAGGGTAAAAGGGATAACCATATAAATCCATTGTCAGAGGGAGGAGTCTCGATATGGTACAGAAATTAGAGAAGATATGGATGGATGGAAAGCTAATTCCCTGGGATGAAGCTAAAGTGCATGTCTTAACCCATACGCTTCATTACGGGTTGGGGATCTTTGAGGGGATTCGTTGCTATCTCTGCGAAGATGGGAGATCCGCTGTCTTCCGTTTGAGAGAACATATTGACCGATTTTTTGATTCCGCCTTGATCGGGACTCTTTCTCTCCCTTTTTCTAAAAAAGAAATTGCTGATGCTTGTAAAGAGACCCTGCGGGCAAATGGTCTTAAGGCAGGTTATATCCGTCCTCTTGCCTTTATCGGGGAGGGGGCCATGGGAGTTTACCCAGGTGACAATCCTGTCCGGGTAGCCATTATCACCTGGTCATGGGGAGCCTACCTGGGAGAAGGAGCCCTTGAGAAAGGGATCCGGGCTAAAACATCCTCTTTTACCCGCCACCATGTCAATGTGATGATGACGAAGGCTAAAATTGCAGGAAACTATGTAAACTCTGTTCTTGCTAAAAAAGAGGCGATGAAATTGGGATATGATGAGGCGCTGATGCTTGATACGGAAGGATATGTGTCAGAGGCCAGCGGCGAAAATATCTTTATCGTTAAACATGGGGTGATCAAGACAACCCCTCTTACCTCCATTCTTCCTGGCATTACCAGGGATTCGGTCATTCAACTTGCCAAGTCCATGAAGATCCCGGTTGTGGAAGAGAAATTTACCCGCGATGAACTTTACACCGCTCACGAGGCTTTTTTTACGGGAACCGCTGCGGAGATTACTCCTATCCGAGAAGTAGACGACCGGCCGATTGGTGAAGGAAAACCTGGTCCAGTGACAAAAGAACTTCAGGCGGTTTTCTTCGATATCGTCAGAGGTAAGAACCCCGAATTTAAAGAGTGGTTAGACTACCTCTAAAAAACATCCTTTGGAATGCGGGGTGCAGTCGGTACGACAGCTAGGACCGTGGCAGATTTATGATTTAAACCGACTCGGCATTCCCAATCTCCAACCTACTATTCTGATGCTTCTTCTCATTGACGGCTACAATCTTCTCCACTCCGGGCGAACCCTCGTCCATTTAAACCCCCTTGAACTTCAAAAAGAGAGAGAGTGTCTTATTGATAAACTTTCCCACTATCGTCAGACCAAACCCTTGGAGATCGTTGTGGTCTTTGATGGATGGCAGGGAGGCTGGGCCACAGAAAAGAGGGAGAGGAAGAAAGGGATTGACCTCATCTATTCAAAAGTGGGTGAGAAGGCTGATGAGGTGATTAAAAGAATGATGAAGGAGAAAGGCTCTGGAGTCGTCGTCATCACATCAGATCGGGACATTGCAAGGTACGGGGATAAATTTTCGATTCCCGTTATTCCCTCCGAGCTATTTTCGGAGAAATTGGAAGGCATTCCTTTTAAGTTTGGGAAAGGACATCAAAGGGACATTGAAGAGGAGGAAGAGAAGAGCAAGAGAAAAGGTCCTTCGAGACAACTTTCAAAAAAAGAGAAACGATGCAAGGCCGCACTGAAAAAGCTTTAACGATTTCCGACCGATGACCTCCGGGATCCGAAATGATCTATCCTTTCCACTTATTCTCCGTTCCCTGGAGAAGTCTTGAAATATTGGATTGATGCCGATAGAGAATGATGGCTGCAATGATCAAGCTCATGATGAAGTAAGCCTGGGCGTCACTTCGGAAATAGGCGATCAAAAAAGGAATTGTGATTGCACAGGTCATGGATCCAAGGGAAATGTACCTCCACTTCCATAAGATGGCAATAAAGAGAAAAAGTTCAATCAACACCGCAAGAGGAGAGATCGACAGATAGACTCCCACAGCGGTTGCCACCCCTTTGCCCCCTTTTAAACCAAGAAAAATAGAAAAAACATGACCGATCAGAGGACTCAATCCAATCAGGGCAATCCATTGATCCGCCTTGATTCCCCACTGGTCTGTGATGCCCCATTGAAGGGCGATCCAAACAGGGATTAACCCTTTGAGAACGTCTCCGATCAAAGTGAGAATCCCGAGCGTCTTTCCTGAAGTCCTGAAGACATTGGTGGCCCCGATATTTTGGCTTCCTGCGGTTCGTGGGTCCACCGTTGAAAAGAGACGGGTTAAAAGAAGTCCAGTGGGGATTGATCCTAAAAGGTAACCCAATAGCGTAATAAAAATTCCAGCCGGCATAGGAAAGGAATGATCTCAGATCAATGGTCGGGGAGAGGAGATTTGAACTCCCGACTTCTTGGTCCCGAACCAAGCGCGCTACCAGGCTGCGCTACTCCCCGATGGATTGATTTTAAATTAATAGATTTCTTATAAAATGTCCAGTTTCCCGAAAGAGGTAAACATTGAACATAAAAGATGGAAGATGGAGAAAGAAACCCAACCCTCCCAGGGGGACTCATTCCTTCCTATTTCTCTCGACGAAGGCGTAGGCACTGTGGTTATGAATCGACTCGAAGTTCTCGGACTCTACTGTAAACCAAGTGATGTTTTTATCTTTTTTTAATCGTCTGGCCACCTCTCTGACGACATCTTCCACAAACATCGGTTTCTCATAAGCTTTTTCTGTCACAAATTTTTCGTCAGGTCTTTTCAAAATGGAATAAAGGTCACAAGAGGCGCATTCTTCAATGATGTGGATGATGTCCTCGATCCAGATAAATTTTTTGAATCGCAAATTGACCGTGACCACAGAGCGCTGGTTGTGAGCCCCAAATTCGCTGATCTCTTTGGAGCAAGGGCATACGGTGGTGATGGGGACGACGATTCCGACATAGAAATCATCCTGATTGTTATCATTGCTTGAACCGCAGAAACGACAAATATATTCCATCAGGCTTTTTGCACGGGTGACCGGGGCTTCTTTTTCAATAAAATAAGGAAATTCCACTTCAAGATGGGCAGATTTGGCTTTCAACTTGTGCTTCATTTCCGAGAGGATTTTTGAAAAGTTTTTGATAGCGATGTTGCCCTTATATCGGTTGAGGATCTCGACAAAACGGCTCATATGGGTACCTTTAAACCGATGGGGGAGATCGACATACATATTGACACTGGCCACCGTATGCTGGACCCCTTTGGCTTTATCCAAGACAGTGATGGGGTACTTAATGTTTTTCACTCCCACTTTGTTGATCTCAATCTTCCGATGATCCCTTCGATTCTGGACGTCATTCATCTTCGTCTCCCAAAATAAGTCGCAGAGGCATTTTCAGATTCCCATGCAGTGACTTTTTTGAGGGTAGCGGGAAGCCCCTTTAATTCTCTCTTCAAATTTTCGAAAATATACCTGGCAATATTTTCAGAGGAAGGTTCTTCCCCAGAAAAATAGGGGAGATCGTTCAGAAAGGTATGGTCCAGGGTCTTTAAAACCTTTTCGACCTTCTGTTTCAATAAGGTGAAATCGATGACCACGCCTTCACGATTCAGTTTCGAGGAGGTCACAGAAACTTCTATCTTCCAGTTGTGGCCATGAAGTTCCTCGCACTTCCCGTGGAGATAACGCAAGCGATGAGCCCCAGAAAAATGGGACGTTACAGTGAGTTCATACATGACGCCATCCTTTCAGCACGAAGGTTACCCTATCCCGTCATTGTAACGTAGCCTCTTTTTAGTCTATTAAAATGATCCTGACATCCATCACGTTGGTTTGGGTCGGGCCAGTCATGAGGAGGTCTCCGAGTCTCTGAAAAAACGGATAGGCGTCGTTGTGATTCAGGTGGGCCTTTGCGTCCAGACCCAATGCGTTTGCCCTTTGGATCGTTGTATGATCGGCGATTGCCCCAGCCGCATCGGTAGGACCGTCCGTCCCATCCGTGCCTCCGCTTAACAAAACCGTTTTTTCAAGCCCCATAATCTCTATGGCACCGGCTAAAACAAATTCCTGATTTCTGCCTCCCTTCCCTTTGCCTCTGATGGTTACCGTAGTCTCTCCGCCCGAAATAATACAGGCGGGTTTTGGAATGGGATGGCCGCTCGAAAACACTTCTTTTACCAAAGCCATATGGAAACGGGCTGCCTCTCGTGTTTCTCCAACGATCGAAGAAGAGAGAATGAGTGTATTGAAGCCAAGAGAGTTAGCTTCTGCTTCCGCTGCCCGAAGGGCAAGGATGTTTGATCCGATCAGGATGTTATGAACCTTATTAAAAATGGGATCTCCAGGTTTGGGGGTTTCCTCTAATGTTCCCTCCCTTCCTGCTGAAAGATGATTTCTAACGGATGAGGGTATTTTGGAAATGAGATCATATTTTTTAAGAATCTCCCATGCCTCTTGAAAAGTGGATGGGTCAGGGACGGTCGGTCCAGAGGCGATCGACTCCAAAGGATCTCCAACGACATCAGAAAGAATGAACGTGAGCATCGTCGAAGGATAAGCCCATCGAGCGAGCCACCCTCCCTTGATATGAGAAATATGTTTTCGGATGGTGTTTATCTCGATGATATCTGCGCCACAGTTAAGGAGAAGTTGGGTGGTCTTTTGCTTTTCTTCGAGGGAAATCCCATTGACGGGTAATGGAAGAAGTGACGATCCGCCCCCTGATATCAGAAAAATCACCAGGTCCTTCTCTCCAGATTCTTTAAGGAGCGATTGAATTCGTTTGGCTCCCTCAAGGCCCTTTTGATCAGGAAGGGGATGTCCTGCTTCGACGACCTCTGTTTTTTTTAAGGGAAGACCGTGACCATATTTAGTGGTGATGATTCCAGAGGTAAGATGATTGTGGAGGAGTTCCTCCATAGCCTGTGCCATAGAAGCAGAGGCTTTACCTGTACCAAAGAGAAAAGCTCTATGGAACTGACCTAAATCGAATAATATTTCCGTACCGGTGGGAACCTTGACCTTCAAAGAATTTCCCTGGAGGTGAACATTTTTTTTGAGTGCCTCGTAAGGATTGACAGCTGCAACGGCTTTTAAAAAAATGGACTTGGCAACCTTCCTCATCTCGTTGAGAGATAAATGATTCACAAAGAACTCCCTTCACGATTGGTTATGTGAATTTTATAACTAACCTGACTCTCAGTGTCAATCAATGGATGGGGTCTTTTCCATGTTTCGAAATACCCCCTTATTTAAACCCTACCCATCTCCTATTGTCCCGTATCAAGGTGCTCCAACTTTTTATTTGTTCAATTTTACACTTCCCCTTTAGTTCTGTTATATTAAGTTTAGCATGGAGCTTCCTCTCCGTTATATTCTCACTGTCTCGGAATTGACTCAGCAGATTAAAGAGACATTGGAATCAAGGTTCTCCGATGTCTGGGTGGAAGGGGAAATCTCTAATCTACGCATTCCCCCTTCAGGTCACGTTTATTTAACGTTGAAGGACGATTTCAGTCAGATTCGAGCCGTTCTTTTTAGAATGAGGTCAAGGGGCCTCCGATTTATTCCGGAGGATGGTCTCCATGTCGTCTGCCGGGGGAGAGTCAGCCTCTATGAAAAGAGAGGCGAATATCAAATCATCATCGAGGAGATGGAGCCCAAGGGAATTGGCGCCCTTCAGCTTGCTTTCCTTCAATTAAAGGAACGTCTTGAAAAAGAGGGTCTTTTTGACCCTCGACATAAAAAGCCTATTCCAGCCTTTCCTCAGACCATAGGGATAGTCACCTCTCCGACGGGAGCAGTCATCCAGGATATGATCCAGATCATCCAAAGACGATTTGAGAATGTGTCCATTCTCCTCTATCCTGTTCGGGTGCAGGGGGAAGGGGCTTCTCGAGAGATTGCAGAGGGGATTAGATTTTTTAATAAGACCAAACAGGTGGACGTAATCATTGTGGGAAGAGGAGGGGGATCCATTGAAGATCTCTGGGCATTTAATGAAGAGGAGGTAGCCAGAGCGCTCTACCATTCAAAACTCCCTGTCATTTCAGCCGTTGGGCATGAGACCGATTATACGATTTCAGATTTTGTGGCTGATCTAAGGGCTCCGACACCTTCGGCAGCAGCAGAGCTGGTCGTCAAGGATAAAAAGGACTTAGAAAAGCATCTCCAATATCTGAGAAGTCGTCTCGAAAACCTGATCTTCACATCTTTAGAAGGGGCAAGAACAGATCTTTCCTCTCTCATTCGATATCTGTCCGATCCAAAAAAGAGAATCGAGGACTATCTGTTGAGACTGGATGATCTCATCCATCGAGCCAAAAAATCTCTCGTTTGGGATCTCAGAAGAAAGAATGAAAAAAAACTTCATCTTATCCAGAGACTGGAACTCAGACATCCCTTATATGCCATTAAACATTTGGAAGCCTCACTTTCAGGGAAAGAAGATGGGTTGTCCCGAGGGATGCGACACGTCATGGAGATGAGGAAACAAGCCCTTAGAGGCATCATAGGAAAACTGGAATCTCTCAGCCCCTTAGCCATTCTCGAGAGAGGATACAGCATTACCCGCAAACTTCCTCATCTTGAAATCTTAAAGCATGCTACTCAGGTGAGGGTGGGCGATCGGGTGGAGGTAAAACTCTATCAAGGGACCCTTCTGTGTGGCATTGAAGAAACCCATGAATCTTGACGTAAAAATACTAAAAAAGATAAAATGATCATTTATATTGGAGATGAAAATGCCTAAAGAAAGGTTTGAAGATGCCTTGAATAAATTGGAGAAGATTGTTTCCAAGCTTGAAGAAGGAAATACGTCTCTTGAAGAATCTTTGAAACTTTTCGAAGAGGGGATCCGTCTTTCCCGGTTCTGTAACCAGAAGCTGGAAGAAGCAGAGAAACGGGTAGAAATTCTGTTGAAGGGGAAGAATGGGATAATCAGACCAGAACCTTTCGACCCTCTGAATCCTTCTGATGAATCCCATCAAGAAGAAGAGAACGAATGAGAAGAAACTTCATAGGTTTGAAGTGATGTGAGTTTAACGTTCCTGAGATAGGGACCTCCATTCATGGATATTCATAAATATTTAAAAGAGAAAAAAGAGATTGTTGATAAGGCACTTGAGGAATTTTTGCCAGACCTCGAAGATTCAAGGCAGGACACAGAGGCTCCCTCCTCTCTTCGGAGAGCAATCCGACACAGTCTCTTTAGTGGAGGTAAGCGGATTCGGCCTATTTTGGCGATCGCTGCTTTCGAGGCGGTAGGAGGTACGGGGAAAGCCATTCTTCCTTTTGCCTGTGGTCTGGAGATGATCCATACCTACTCTCTCATCCATGATGATCTCCCAGCCATTGACAATGATGATTACCGGAGAGGGCAACCTACCTGTCATAAGGTTTTTGGGGAGGCTTTGGCCATTCTTACGGGAGATGGCCTCCTGACAGAGGCCTTTCGCTTAATGACCCAAGAGTCCTCAGCGGACCCCAAAATTGTTCTCAATATTGTGAATGAGATCGCCCAGGCCTCGGGGATTTCTGGAATGGTTGGGGGACAGGTGGTGGATATTGAGTCCGAGGGCAAAGAAGTGAGTTTTCCAACGATTGAATATATCCATACCCATAAAACAGGCGCCTTGATAACGGCTTCGATCCGAACCGGTGTGAAATTAGGGGGTGGTGATGAGAAGACGCTTCAGGCATTTACCCAATTCGGTGAACAGATCGGCCTTGCTTTTCAAATTGTGGATGATATCTTAAATGTAGAAGGGAAAGCCGAACTGTTAGGAAAGAGTACGGGAAGCGACCTGTCCAAGCAGAAGGCCACCTATCCCTCCCTGATGGGAATTGAGGAATCTAAAAAGAGGGCCTTCACACTGATGGAATCTGCGATCCAATCCCTCTATCCTTTTGGTCCGGCGGTTGAACCTCTACGAGGGATTGCCAAATTTATCATCTTACGGGAATCCTGATCGATGCAAAAAATTTTAAATCAAATCCAGCATCCTCATGATCTCAAAAGACTTGATGGGGAAGAACTGATAAGCCTATGCGAGGAAATACGGCAAGAGATCCTGAGGACCGTGTCCCAAAATGGAGGTCATCTCTCATCCAATCTCGGGACGGTTGAATTGACCGTGGCCCTGCACTATGTCTTTGATCTTCCCAGAGACAAACTGATCTGGGATGTCGGCCATCAGAGTTATGCCCATAAATTGCTGACTGGGAGACGGGATCGTTTCCATACGCTCAGACAATACCAAGGGGTCAGCGGTTTTCCAAAAAGGGAGGAAAGCCCTTATGATACCTTCGACAGTGGTCATAGCGGGACCTCCATTTCGGCAGCATTGGGGATGGCAGAGGCCAAGCGGCATCAGGGAAATGAAGGCAGAGCCATCGCCATCATCGGGGATGGATCCATGACCGCAGGGCTTGCCTTTGAGGGACTGAATCAAGCGGGGCACCTTGATGAGGATCTGATCGTTGTGCTGAATGACAATGAAATGTCGATTTCTCATAATGTAGGGGCTCTTTCTTCCTATCTAAACCGACTCATGACTGGCCAATTCGTCAATCGGTTTCGGACGGAAATGATGAACTTTCTTGAAACCATTCCGAGCATCGGGAAATCGGCGCTTCGTTTTGCCAAAAAGGCAGAGGAATCGCTTAAAGGGCTCCTCATGCCCGGTCTTCTCTTTGAAGAGCTGGGTTTAAAATATGTTGGGCCGATCGATGGTCACCGGCTCGATCATCTGATTGAAAATTTTCAGAACATCAAGAGACTGAGAGGGCCCCTGCTTGTCCATGTGATTACGAAAAAAGGGAAAGGCTATGCACCTTCGGAAAACAATCCTTCTCTCTTTCATAGCGTCCCTCCTTTCGACCTCGAGACTGGAGAGATTAAAAAGGGTTCAGGACCGCTTCCTCCCAGTTACACGGAAGTCTTTGGAGAAACCCTCTGTAAACTGGCCAATGAGGATCAGCGCATCATCGCCATCACGGCTGCAATGCAAAGTGGAACGGGTCTTGAAGAATTTTCAAAGAAATTTCCTGACCGTTTTTACGACATTGGCATTGCCGAACAACATGCGGTGACTTTTGCCGCGGGTTTAGCCCTTGAAGGGATGAAACCCGTGGTTGCCATTTATTCCACCTTTCTCCAAAGAGCTTATGATCAGATCCATCAAGATGTCTGCCTTCAGAACCTTCCGGTTGTCTTTGCTTTGGATCGGGGGGGGATTGTAGGGGAGGATGGGCCAACCCATCACGGTCTCTTTGATTATTCCTATTTGAGGCACATCCCCAACCTGGTCATTATGGTTCCGAAAGACGAGGAAGAATTCCAACACATGATCAAAACAGCCATGGACCACCCAGGTCCAATCGCCTTTCGATATCCAAGATCAAGAGGGGTGGGAGTGGAAAGGAGTGACACCTTGCAAACCTTTGAGATCGGCAAGGGGGAGCTCCTCCGGGAGGGACATCATCTCCTTATCTTGGCGATTGGTTCCACGGTTTACCCTTCCCTCAAGGCAGCGGAGAGATTGGAAGAGATCGGAATCAACGCTGCTGTTATCAACAGTCGATTTTTGAAACCCCTGGATGGAGATCTTATCTGTGACTGGGCCCAAAAGACAGGCCGGATGTTGACGGTTGAAGAGAATGTTCTGATGGGGGGATTTGGAAGTGCGGTTCTTGAACTCTTTCAGGAGAGAAATCTATTTGGCATTCCCATAAAACGGTTAGGCCTTCCTGACTGCTTCATCGAACACGGTCCCCAATCGCTTCTTAGAGAGAAATATGGCCTGGATGAAGGGGGAATATTTAGAGAGGCAAAAACCTTGGTGGAGGGGTGAAGAGAAAAGAGCGATTGGATAAACTGCTTCTCGAAAAGGGTCTCGCCCCAAGCCGGGAAAAAGCTAGGGCTTTCATCTTGGAAGGAAGGGTTTTCGTCAATGGGGATCGGATCGATAAATGCGGGGTGAAAGTCGATCAGACCTCTGAGATCAAACTTCAGGAAACGGATTCCTCTTATGTGAGCCGTGGAGGTTGGAAGTTAAAAAGTGCGATCGATGCTTTTGGGATTGAGCCCAAAGGGTGGGTTGTGATGGATGTGGGAGCATCAACCGGTGGTTTTACCGATTGCATTCTCCAGGAAGGTGCCCAAAAGGTTTATGCGGTGGATGTGGGCTATGGACAGCTGGCCTGGAAACTTAAGCAAGATTCGCGGGTGGTGAATTTAGAAAGGAAGAATATCCGTCACCTTCGGCAGGAAGAGGTGGGGGAGAAGGTTGACCTCATCCTTATTGATACGTCTTTTATTTCCATCGAAAAGTTTCTTTCTCATCTTTTGGAGTTTTTAAAAGAAGGGGGCATGATCCTCAGCCTGATCAAACCCCAATTCGAAGTGGGAAGAGGTGAGGTGGGAAAGGGAGGAGTGGTAAGGGATCCGACATTACACCAGAAGGTGGTCGATCGAATTACGGCTTTTGCACGCGGGCTGGGCTTGAGGATCCTAGGGGTGATTGAATCGCCGTTAATCGGCCCCAAGGGGAATAAGGAGTTTTTCATCTGTTTAAGAAAAGAGGGTTCTCTTTAGCCCGCAAAAGGATGGAAGAATCAGGGCAGGGGTAGCCATCGTTAAAAAGCCTTCGAAAGAGATTGCTTAATGGGAAAACCTAAAGAGCCTGCACCCGTTAAACTGTTTATGAGTTTGTTGACAGGGGAGGATTCTCTCCTTCTTCAGGCTTATGAGGCTTTAAAGGAGAAGTTCGGGGAGATTGATTTCATCAGCGAAAAACTCGGATTTGATTTTACCAACTACTATGCGAAAGAGATGGGAGAAAACTTATTTCGGCGCTTCATCACCTTCAAATTTCTCATCCCTCGGGAGTCTCTTCCTGATATTAAAATGAGCACCAATCGTCTCGAAGAACAATTGGCAGATCCTCAAGGAAAGCGTAAGGTCAATATTGATCCGGGATATCTCTGTGAAGCCCATATCGTTCTGGCTACCACAAAAGCCTATACGCACCGACCCTATCTGGGGAAAGGAATTTATGCTGATTTGGCACTTCTTTTTCGAAATCAATCTTTTCATCCTCTGGAATGGACCTATCCGGATTATCGGCAAAAAGAGACGATCCAGCTTTTCAATGATTTACGAAAAAGATATATGAGGCAATTACAGCCTAAACCCGTTGCTGAAACCGCTCTTGCACGGTGAGAGAAAGAACCCCTTCGAGAAGGGAAAGATCAATTATGTTGAAATCTATGACTGGTTTTGGGAGAAGCGAGGGAGAGACTCGATTTGGGAAAGTTCTGGTAGAGTCACGGTCCGTAAATCATCGCTACAGCGATATTAATGTCAAATTACCAAAACGTTTGGTACCTTTCGAGAACCGGATCAAGGAGATCATCCGATCTCAGGTGTCGAGAGGAAGGGTTGATGTCTCCATTAAAATCGATGCCCTGAATGGAGCAAACATTCAACTCCAGGTCGATTTCAACCTTGCGGAACAATATGTTCAAGCCTTTCAAACCTTGAAAGAGAAATTCCAACTCAAGGAAGAGATCACCCTTGAATTATTAGCCGGGGCAAAAGATCTCATTTCTGTGAAAGAGGAGAATGGAGACCTTGAACCTTTCTGGCAGGAACTCGTACAGATTCTGAAGGGTTCCTTGGAAAAGATGGATGAGATGAAGTGCCAGGAAGGGGAATTGCTTGCCAGAGACATCCAGATGAGGCTTGAACGAATTCGCCTACAACTTCAAGAAATTGAGATCCATTCTGGTTCCTATCTTGAAGCCTATCAAACTCGGTTCAGGGAGAGGATCCAATCCCTCTTAGGGGGGGTGGAAGTAGATCTTCCCCGCCTTTATCAAGAGATTGCCTTTTTAGCCGAACGGATGGATATTACCGAAGAGCTCGTCAGGGCAAAGAGTCACCTCCATCAATTTGCCCAATTCGTTGAGGCAAAGGAACCTGTGGGGAGAAAGATGGATTTTTTAGTTCAGGAGATTCATCGGGAGATCAATACCATCAGCTCAAAGGCGAGTGATGCGAACATTTCGAAAAGAGTGGTTGAGATTAAAAGTGAACTTGATAAGATTCGGGAGCAGGTACAAAATATCGAGTAATCTATCAGGACAAAGAGGCGCCTGTTAAGCCTATTTTCTTCTCAGCGATCCATCCATGGACCAGGAAAAGATTAAACGGGGTAAAGGACTTGTCTTCATTATCTCTGCTCCTTCGGGCACCGGAAAAACCACCCTGATCCAAAAGGTGATGGAAGGTTTGGGAGGCCTCCGATTCTCCATTTCTTATACGACGCGGGCTCCTAGAGCGAATGAGAGGGATGGTGTGGATTATCATTTTGTAACTCCTGGCGTTTTCCATCAGATGGTTCAAAAGGATCAATTCTTAGAATGGGCGGAGGTTTTAGGACATTATTATGGAACCCCGATAGTCGATGAAAAGGCCTTAGAATCTGAGGGGGTTGATCTTATCCTTGACATTGATACGCAAGGGGCCAAGAAAGCAAAAGAGAGACTGAAGAGGGCCATTTTGGTTTTTCTTCTCCCTCCCTCTTTTGAGATCCTGAGGGAGCGATTAATTGGAAGAGGCCTTGATTCCATGGAAACCATTCAATTTCGCCTCTTTCATGCCAAGCATGATATTGAAGAGGCGCATGGGTATCATTATATTATTATTAATAAAAACGTTGAAGAATCTGCAGAGCGTTTAAAATCTATAATACTTTCTGAACGATGTAAAAGGGAGGAACACCATGGCAAGAGTAACTGTAGAGGATTGCCTCAAGAAGGTGGAGAGTCGATTTGAACTTGTTCTCTTGGCTGCCAGAAGAGCGAAAATGTTGATGAAAGGGGCAAAGCCTCTGGTTGAGACCGACAATAAACCAATCGTCAATGCCTTAAGAGAAGTAGCGGCTGGGAAAGTCAGATTTATTCATCCCGGAGAAAAACGGCCCAGTGCTTCCCAAGAGAAATGACCCGGGAAGGTCCTCACATTCCAAAGGGTTTAACGGATCGCAAAGGGATCGGCTTAATTGCAGATCCTCTCTATCATTATATTCTGATGACGGATCGCATTCCTGGAGAGAGAACCGAAAGGGATGTGATTGACTCTCCCCCCCTGCAGCGGCTTAGACGGATCTTCCAACTCCAGAGCGCTCGCTGGGTTTTCCCTTCAGCAGAACATACGCGGTTTCAACATTCCCTCGGCACCATGTATGTGGCTGGAGTTTTTGCCGAGCAACTCTACCCCTCGCTCTATGAGCTTTTTTCATCAGAATTACCTTCCTTCCCCTATATCGAAGCGCTTCTTCGTATAGCCGGACTGCTTCACGATATTGGTCATGGACCGTTCTGCCATTTTTTTGACGAGCAATATCTTGTTAAGTTTCAAACGAATCATGAGGAGATCGGGCAGCATCTCATTCGAGAAAAGATTTCTCCAATCCTGAAAGGACTGCGGCGAAGCATCAGCGGCCCTTTTAAAACGTCGGAAGTCCTTGATCCAGAACAGGTGGCTTTTCTCATCAAACGTCCCGAAGGGAAGATCAAGCGATCCCATCCCAAATGGCTGATCTTGCTCCAACACCTCTTTAGGGGCATCTTTACCGTCGACAATATTGACTATGTTTTAAGAGATGCCTATATGACGGGCGTCGCTATTGGTCCTATGGACTGGAGACGATTACTTTACTATACCTCTTTTAAGAGAAAAGGGCTGGTCCTTGACCAAAGGGGCATGGATGCTTTGGCGATGTTTCTCAATGCGCGGCTTTATCTTTATTCGAATGTTTATTACCACCGGACCACCCGTTCCATTGATCTCCAACTTCAGGAGATTTTCAGGGAGACCATGGAGATTCTCTGCCCCTACCATCCCGTTAAAGAGATGGACCAATACCTCCAGTTAACCGATTGGTCACTGATGGAGAAGGTCCGAGAGTGGAAAACCTCTCTCTCCCAAAGGGAAAGACATCTGGCAGAGAAATGGGATGAGATCTTATCAAGAAAATTGAGGTGGAGGTGTGTTTTTGAAGAGAAGTTAAGCCTCCGGGAGATGGAACCGGGTCGTCCTCTTTTTTTGAGTCCACAGGAAGTTCAACATAGAATTAAACGTCATTTACCCAAAATGCTCAAGGGAATTGACTTTCAAGTGGATATGGCCCATCACGACCCAAGACCTCTTAATCCTTGGCATGAAACGGAAAAAGGGACCCTCCTCATAGACGATCCAGGAACACATCGTGTTTCCAGAGAGCCCCTTCGCCGACTCTTTGAATATATTCCGGCCAAAGTCGCTATCTGCCGTGTCTATGCTCTGGATCATCGTTATACTCTCTCTCTCAATCAGGCAGCACGCCAAGCCCTGTCTTCTGAGGGAGATAGGAGACCTGATGAAACGAACCTTTGACCGATCTCATTTGTCAGAGGTGCCGAGATCGTGTTATGATTATATTAAAACAAATCGTATAAAAGAAAGGTGTTGCTGTGGAAACCAATGGCTATCAAAAACAAGTGATGGATCTTTACCATTTTATTAGTGACCACCTCTACTTCAACCGTCCAGATCTGGAGGTCAAAGGGGAAACCTTTAATTCTGCCATTCTGCTCAGTTTATTGACAGGTCTTGTCAAAGGGAAAGAATTGATCATCGGAGAACCGGGATTGGGCAAGACGACCTCTGCCGAATTCGTCTGTTCGCTGATCTATCAATTCCCATTAGGCGTCATCTGGGGAAGCGAAGTGTCCGGTCATCCTGAACAGACCGAGGAAAAGATCATTGGGAGACCCGATCTTGGAAAGTTGAATCGAGGAGAAGAAGACGTGGTGTGGACCAACTTTGCTCAAGTTCCAGTAAAGATTGTAGATGAGATCAATCGCCTCCCCGAAACCAAACAGAGCATGATTCTGGACGGCGTGGACCGAGGGAATTGGGAATATCTGAATGAGATGATCATCAATGAGGAATATTGTCTCTATGCCACGGCCAACTACCAGGATGGAGGGACCAACACCATTATTGCTCCTCTGGTCGATCGATTCGACGTCATTGTAGAATCCAGATACCCTGGGGCCAACCTTTCCTTCCTGATCGCAAAATCTAAAGGCAAAGAACAGGTTTTAAGGCATCCCAAATTTGAAAAGGACTTCTATCGAATCCTGAAATCGAAGATCGCCTATGAAAAGAAGATTCCGAAGATCGAAGAAGTCTGTAATGCCTTCGGAGCTTATGTGGAGGAGACCATCGGGATTAAGCCGCTGAAAAGAGAAGATCGCTTTCAGATTCGGGATCAGATAGGGGCCATCGATCTGGATCTGGATGCCAGTGCCTTTTCAAGAATGATCTTATCAGAACTTTCCTTCTGTGATCGATACGGGCAGAAGAGAATTGTAGAGCATTGTGAAGAAGGTTGCCACTACACTGGATATCTTTGTCGACAGATTAAAAATTGTGCTTCAAACCGTCTGCCTACTTCCATCAAGTTGTTTTCACAAGGATTAGCATGGCTTATGGGCGATTCTGTGGTAGATATCGAGCATTTGAAAGCGGTGATGCCTTATGCCCTCTCTCATCGAATTCAATGGAAAGATGAAATTCTTTCTCAAAAAGAGAGAGCGAAGCGAGACGATCCTTTCCAAATTTTTCTTGCCAAAGAGGCCGTCAAGACGGTTTCACAGAGATATCGGGAACAGAGTGATTACCTAAAAGACGCTCTGGCGGTGGGATCTAAAATTTTTCAAGGGGAGCCGTTGGAGCCCTTGGAAGGAGACCATCCTATCTATACTGAAATCAAAAAGGATCTACTACATAAAAGAAATCGAAGATGAAAGACGCAGATTCCATTAAAAAAACGATGCCCTCTTCAAAACCTCCTTCCCTGACGGTTTTCCAAAATCCGTTTGAGGAGTTTGAGAGTTTTCAATGTCAAAAACAGGAGATTCCTCTGGACCGGATGGTCCAAACCGCGGAGGCGGTGATGGATCAAATCCGGTTAGGGTATGAGAAGCTTCTGGAGGAAGAAGCTAAAGAATTGGTCTGGATGGTTC
Organism: uncultured bacterium; assembly: GCA_938002255.1. Taxonomy (GTDB): domain Bacteria; phylum Desulfobacterota; class BSN033; order BSN033; family UBA1163; genus RBG-16-49-23. The sequence goes on along the minus strand of CALLAL010000031.1, from coordinate 10,901 downwards.
AATATAATACCATCATCAAGGCGTATGAGGTAGCAGAAAAATATGTTAAAGAGATTGACTATTCGGCAGAGGATATTGAAGATTTTTGCTTTGCTTTAGAAAATACCCAGAAAATCCCCTATCTCATACCAGGACCAGCCGGCATTTATATTTCTGCCTTATGCAACTACGCAAAAGAAGAGGAGATTGCTCTAAAGCTCTCAGAATTAAAGACAGAAATCAATCTCATCGGTTTTCGCCTCCCCAAAGGTAAACGCCTTACAGTAGAAGGTGATACGGGTGATTTTACAGGGATTGGTCTCGAGGGCGGAGAGATGATCGTGGAAGGAAATGCAAAGAACTGGACCGGGGCAGGGATGCGATCTGGAAAAATTCTTGTGAAGAAGAATATCGGTCTCCATACCGGAGAATGGATGATGGGTGGGGAGATCTATGTGGGAGGAAGGATCAGAGGCATCGGAAATATCGTAGAAGGAAAGGTCTATGAGCGAGAAAAATTGGTCTATCCAGGGAAAGCCAGATACCCCAACCTTTACTATTAGCGATTCCGAGGAGGAAAAAAGGCTTCAAGCTCTGATCGAAGAGATGTGGCCTCGATTGAGAAAGAAGCATCTCTACCCGGAAATCCCTATTCCTAAGATCCGCAAAGTGAATGAGAACGGAGAAGAAGGAGAGGAGAAAGCCAATGCCAATGAACAGAGGGTTGGATTGGAGATGAAAGAGAAACAGATGACCATCAACCCCACTTTCCTTTCCTCTCTAAAGGGAAAGATGTCTGAAGAGAGTCTGATTGAAGCCCTCCTCGATCATGGGATCACCCATTACACCTTCTGTCCCTGGGATTTTCAAACCCATCTGATGCTCTATGCCGAGGCCAAAAAGGTCATGGGTGATAAAGAATCCGCCAAACAAGCGGCCAATTATTTTATCGACGTGATCGCCGATACACACTGTGTCAAGAAGCGAGCCACGGAAATTCCAGAATTGCACCGAAATTTAAAAAAGGGGGCAGTGGAAGCTGTGATTGCTTCACTTTATCAAAAGATTTGGGGAATTGATTTAGGCGTCTCTCTCACAAAAAAAGGAAACGATGAGATTGTTCGAAGATTGGCGCGGATCCCTTATTTAGATCGCACCCGCTGGCCTGAAAGCATTCGGAAATTTGCACGCTCCATCAAGCCCCTTCTCATCTTGCAACAGAAAGAACAGGAGTCCCGAGGAGGAAAAGGGGACTCTAACCCCCAAGGGGAGCATGATTTGAATCATTACTCGTATGAGGAGATCGATGAAGGGCTAAGGGATTATGCCCGAAAGACCATGGGACTTTCGGAATTCAAAGAGGTGGTGGAGGATTTTGCAGCAGAATTAAAAGAGGTGGGGTATGGGATTGAAGGAGGAATGGGAAGAGGAAGAGGGGCTTCAATTGATGCCGATATCCTATTCTATATGAAACTGGCTGAGAATTATTCTATTCCCGTAAAAAAGATCCCCTTAGAAAAATCAGGAGTGCTTCATCCCCATTCTCACACTCCCTGGGAGATTGGAATGCCCTATCAGGACATCGATCTTTGGACCAGTTTTGGAAAGATTATGCCAGGGATTACACAGACCTGGAAGAAAAAAGAAGGAAAGGGGAGAGGAAAAACAGAGGGAACCCCCGACTGCTTAATCATTATTGATTCATCAGGAAGTATGATTAACCCCAGAAAAAGCCTCTCCTATGCTGTTTTAGGAGCGGCCTGTGCGACAAACGCTTACCTCAGAAACCATGCACAGGTAGCGGTCTATAATTTCAGTGACGCACCGATGGGGGGGCGAGAGATTCTCAATTATACAGAAAATCGAGAAGAAATCTATCGAGCCTTGTGCAAATATTTTGGAGGAGGAACCGCCTTGGATCTCGATGATATCATGCCGCTAATTTATCAGAAGAAAGACCTGGATCTCTTTATCATTACCGATATGAAAATTACTAATCTGGAGACCCTCATCGGTTTCTTTGGAAAGATTCAGAACCGAGTCACTGCAGTTCATATCGGTGAGAATCCCTATGCCTCAAGGTTTGAAAAGGCGGTTGAGAAGCGGAAAAATATTACCATCTTTACCGTAAAAAAGAAGGAAGATATTCCCCATATCGTCTTAGGAAGTATTCGAGAATATTTCAATCCAATTCAAAAAAACCAATGAAATAACCGTTCATCTGACAAAATAACCGCATCGAATCTTTTTTCAGTTATATTTTACAAATTTCCTTTAAGAATCGTGACTCTTTATATTACTATTTTTAGGACCATCCTGTTTCTTTGTTTCTTTCTAAAACGGCATGTTGAAGGAAATATATTAAAACACGGAAGAAAAATAGATTTTTCATGTAACCTATTGAATTAATTGTGTAATTTATTGACCAAATGTTAGGCATTGTGTAAAACCATTAGATGGATGGATTGTTTGGAGATTAAAACAACAAACTTTCAACAAGCTTTAAACAAAAAATGTGGAAACATTAAACTAATCTATTGAAATTATTAAAAAATATAAAAGGGATCAGTTAGAGGAGGGCTATAACTGATCCCAGCCAGTACATCAATTGGGGGTGAAACAAGGAGGTGATTTGGTTTGATGTACCGGCACTTTTATTGTAACAGAAGGAGTAAAAATTATCAACATCTCACTCCTCTTTGGCATAAGATTTGCCTTTTAATTTGTTTATGATGAAAATGATTTTTATTTTCTTTCTATTCTCTATATTATTTCCTTCCTATGGATTTACGCAAGTCTATAAGTGGGTTGATGATAAGGGAAATGTCTATTTTTCAGATGATGTCACAAAAATCCCTGATCGATATAAGAAAAAAACAGAAAGGGTTGATTCATGGGAAGAGAAACATGAGGTGAAGTTGGAAGGAGATCCAGCTACACGAAAAAAGTCTGATGATTATAGAGACCTATTGGGTAGAGGGGAAGAATATTGGAAGCATCGGGTAGAAGAGTGGAGGTTCCGTCTAAAAGAAGCCCAAGAGAAAAACGAACAAGCTCGAATTAAATATAATGAGTTAACAGAACGATATAATGAGTCTAAAAGTTCTGCAGAGAGAAATCAAATCCGAAGACAGAGGGAACAGATTAAACTGGAAATGGATCAATACAGAAATCAAATAGAAGAAGCAAGAATCATGTTGGATAAGAAGATCCCGGAGGAAGTAGAACTATATAAAGCAAAACAGGAATGGATTAAATAGGTAAAAGTTTCATAGGGGCTTAAAAATATCAGGCTTCTAATCTGATGATAACCATTCAAATTTAAAAAGATTTCTATTTCGGCCGTTGTTTTTTATTTCTTGGGATAAAAGTTAGGAGTTGAAATTCTTTTTTGGTATCTTTTTTGCGGAGGAATAATTTCCATAGTTTTGATCAAAAATGATCATCCTGATGGCAAATAATTAACCAATGACGTGTTAGATATCGAAGACAAAAAGAATGGCACTGAAAATGCATATATCAGACTCCCAAATGGAATCGTATATGAATAATCGTCCTGCAGCTGAGAGAAAACTGGGGGTTCTTGCCGTTGAAAAGAGACGCCACCCAAGGTATAGCGTGGAATTCCCCCTTGACTATGCCCGTGTTGAAGAAAAAGAAACTTATGGAGGAATGGTAGCGAATGTGAGCGAAGGAGGATTGTTAGTTTATCTCCCCCAGCGAATGGAAATTGGAACGGTTTTAAAAATTGAAATTCTTTATGTTCAAGGATTAGAGTTTAGTACAATTAAGGCCATCGCGAAAATCGTCTGGTCGGATTTGGCCGCCAAAGAGAGCTGGGGAGAATACCGATACGGTCTTCAATTCCTCCAAATCGAAGAGAACGATTTTTCGAGATTGATCAATCTTTTAAAAGAAATTGGAAAATGAAGGGATGAGGTCTTTCATTTTCCATTGAGCTTTCCCTTCTTCCTTTTGCCTGATAGGTTGCCTACCTCCTAATCTAAAAAAAATATCTTGAACTTTTTCAAAAAATTATGAACAATAGGTTCGGAGTCAAAGGGATTGGAATTAAAAATACACCCTTTGCTTCCCCAAAAGGCAGACCCTTTAAAATTAAATTTATAAGGTCATTTTACCTATGAACACTTCCCCTTTCATAGAGGAGACATACCGGGTTATCCTGAAGGCCCTCCAGGCAAATACAGAAGCAGAGAAGGTCCAATTTTGCCATCGAATATCGGAACGCTATGGAATACCCATGGACTTATTAAGGCGAATGGTTGATCGCTGTCCTATTGTGATTCGAAAGGACCTTTCCCTCAAAAAAGCAGAAATGCTTGCCCTGGCTTTTCAGTCCTACGGTGCTTCAGTGACCATTGAGAAGAAGCGTGCCACTCCTCCTATTTTCCTGGAATTCACACCAAGGGATCCCATCCTATTAAGTCTTCAATCCACCTATCTCCATAAAACGACGGGAGGCATATGGCAGGTCTTAGGGAGAGTGAAGAATCGTTCAGAGGTGTTCATGGGAGACCTCTGGGTGATGATTCAGCTTTTTGATGTTGCAGATGAATTACTCCTCTACGAAGAAAGCCCTCTTCCCATCAATCCTCTACCGCCGAATGAATCATCCCCGTTTAAGGTTTTTGTTGAAGGAAATCCCTCCATCAAGAAACTGACGATCGCTTTCAAAAACGCTTCGGGAGTACCCATTTCGACTATCGATGAGAGAGATCAGAGAGAATGGGTGCCGGTTGAGCTCGACAGGTTTGAAACAAGAAACATTCCAATTTCCCGTCAGGCAGAGGCTCAAGTTATTTCCCCTCTCTCCGAGCGGATTTTTACCGAAGTGTCTGAGAAAAAGGAAGAATGGCTGGAGGAAGGAGAAGAGAAAGAACAACTCGAGCAAACCCCTCTTCCAGAGGTTGGGGATCTTCAGAGTGACCGGGAGGAGTTAGCCTCTCAGCTGATCGAACAAACCAAACCCTCTGCTGATGAGGAAAAGCCTGTCGGAATGGCGTTAGGAGAGAACCAACCTTCAGAAGCCCCTCAACCTTCGATTGGAACAATCCTTCAGGAGGAAGAGGAACTTCACCTTGACGATTGGCAAGAGAATGAGGAGGGAGCGGTTCGATCCTCGGAGTCCTTGATCCCTTCTTTTGAAGACAGAGGCCAGGGGATTGAAGAACAGGCAAAAGATGAAGTAAAGGATCAGGAAGAGAAACCGATTTCCTATCCTTGGATGGATCTATTTAGGAAAGCGATTGAACTTGAGCAAGAAAGAGTTTTGGATCCTTTTATCTTCTGGTTTGATAAGGTCCAGCAAGAGGGTGGTTTTGAGAGCAGATACCATGCCCTGATTACCCTCCTGATCTATGCCCGATTTCATCAAACCCCATCCTGCGAAAATGCATTGAATAATACCCAAAAGGTCTATCGTCTTTCACATCAGAAAGACTTTTCTTCGCAAGAAATCCCTGCTCTTGATGGAGCCCTCTTCTTTCCTGGAGAAGTGTGGCGAGATCTATTCATTAGGGCTATTCCTAAACTTCAAGAGGTATCGGAGCAGATCCTCAATAAAAAGAATTGGGAGCTTACGGACCTCGATCGCCTGCTTCGTATCATCCCCCATATGACCGCTCAAAACAGTCGATGGACCATCCGAGTTCTGCGGGCCAGGTTTCCTGAGATTGGGATTGATCTTTCAACGATGGGCATCGAGGTCAACGACGGCATTTATCGGATCCTGTCTCGATTAGGAGTCATCCATCCTCTCTTCGATTATTATCAAGGAAAGCATTCGAGAGGGGATAGGAAAATCCAAGCCTTTGCACAATCGGTTTATTCGGATGATCCAGTTAAAATCGAGGAGCCGTTGACGCGATTAGGACATGAAGGGGAAAGGGGCGTTTGTCTTCCCCAAAACCCTCAATGTCCCAGTTGCCCCTTTGAATCTTTTTGTCCAAAACTTTATTTAGGATTTAATCCTTCAGAGAAAGGAATGCTGGCAAGATCGTGGTCAGTTGATTGAGGGTGTGGGATGGAGAAATCAGGTTCTATGAAAGATAGAAGAAGGTCTAAACGATTGATGTTAGATCTACCATTGGAATACCGAACCGCAGACGTTCCTTACGCTCATGGGGGATTGGTGGTGAATGCGAGTGAATTGGGTCTCTTGGTTCAATCTGTCAAGAATATCCCCGTCGGAACCAAATTAAAGATAGCAGTCCTATTTCCCAAAGGATATGAGTTAGCCAATTTTGAAGTCCTGGCAGAAATCATTTGGAAAGACCTCCATTGGGAAGAGGATTGGGAAGGTTACCAATATGGTCTCAAATTCATTAAGATGGTTGAGACGGAATATTGGAAATTAAAACAACTTCTGGATGGTCAATTCAGTTTGGAAGAACATCAAACGCGTCCTTGATCAAACAGAATGAAAGGGAAGGAATGGCCGATCACAAAGAGGGAAAGCCTCGGATAGGGATTGCCAACATTGAGAGGAGAAAATATCCGCGATTTTCAATCGACCTCCCCATTGAATATCGCCCTGTCCATTCTTCAATCTCTCAAAAGGGGCGGGCGCTGAATGCCAGTGAGGGAGGATTACTTGTCTATCTCCCCGAGAAGATGGAGGTGGGGCAGCACCTTCATTTGAGGCTCTTTTTCCATACGGGATTGAGCATGAATACCATTGATATGATTGGAGAGGTTATTTGGATCGATCTGCACTTGATGGAAATGAATTGGGGAGATTATCGGACAGGTTTGAAATTGATCGATATCTCGCCCGAGGATCTGCAAAAGCTCAAAGATTTCCTCCTATCCCTGACGAAATAGATTGCAATAAGCGCCGCCTCAACCCTCCTTGTGAAAAGAAGAAAGGTAGATTATAATTTTTTGGGAGGATTAACTCCATGAGCGGAAAAAGCAGTTTTCCCTATCGAAAGTTTGACAGAAAGCCTCATCCCCATATCGTTAAACAGATTTTAGAAGACGAAGAATTGATCGACATGATGAGGGAGATGCTGGTGAAAGAAGGAAAACCCTGTCCTTTCTGCCACCGGAAATTAAAAGAAGAGATGAAAGTCCGAGAGATATGGTAAATCCCTCATCCCTTCTGCCAGAGCGGTCAACTTCAAGGAAACCGTTCCTTTACATATCCTCGTCAGGGCATGGCCGTGTAAAAGAAAATTGAAACGGTCTTTTCACGAAAATCTCTGCGGCTTGGTTTACTCCGTTTGTCGGTATGGTGAAAGGAAGGGAAAGAACAAAAATCCCTGAACCGAGAAGGCCTGCTAAAATTCCCAGGGGTCTTACCACGACGATATCGAGCATCATCCATTCATCGGTAGAAGGATCATTGGCTTTCCAGGTCTCCTGAGCAAATCCATGGGGGACAAGAACACCCACCAGAGAGAATACCGTCATCATGGCGACCATTTTTTTTCTGAAGCTCATCCTAAGCCCTCCTCTCTAACAAATTAAGTTAACTCTACCTGAAGCGTAACCCTTTGTCAATGGTTCGAATGAAGCGCTTGCCAGGGTCTGAAGGCAGTCAGGCAATGGTAACGATCAGCGAAAATTTTTTACCAACCAGGCTGAAAGAATATTCATGACAAGCAATCTGTCCATCCGCCAGTGAATGCGAATTAATCTGAGATTGGTTAACATCTTTGCTCTGATTCGATTGATCATTCTCGAAAACTCCTCATATAAACATAGATTAGAGGATCTAAGAACTGATGACCCACTCCAAACCAAGAGGGGAAAGGGGGAGGATTGGAAAAAATTGAGACAAATAGAAAAGTGATTTTTTCTATTGTTTTTCGAAAGATGGTCATATTTTTTAAATATGCAAGATGCTTGCCAAAAAGATAATGGTCAGAAACATTCTAAGATGATTGAATAATTTGTTTTACCCCTCTTTACCTTCCCTTGGATGCTTCTGTAGGTTGTGACGTAGATTGTTAATCAGTTTTAAAAAAGTCACCCCAAAGACTTTTAGGAAGGAACTTCCCAACCTTTTTTCTCTTTCTTTAGGTGAAGAATTCTGGGCGCTTTGAAAAACATCTTGACAACGTCTTGTAAAATCGTTATTTATGCTTAACATTTAGTAGAGCAACGATTACGCTTTTTTGGGTTATGGAGTGGACGTTACTACTTAACTCGACCTTTGAACCTTTAAGAGTCGTGACATGGAGAAAGGCCATTCTTCTTGTCATGCTTGGCAAAGTAGAAGTCATCGAAGAATATGAGCGTTCCATCCGGGGGCTTCGCATTTCTATTCCACTCCCAGCAGTCATCCGTTTAAACCGTTTCATTAAAAGGAAAACACCTATTATTAAATTCTCAAGACACAACCTCTATATTCGGGATAGGGGAATTTGCCAATATTGCGGGTCGCCTTTCGATCAAAAAGAGTTGACCTATGATCATGTTGTCCCACGCTCCAAGGGGGGGCAGACAGAGTGGACCAATATCGTTACCTGTTGCACGTCTTGTAATTTAAGAAAAGGCGGAAGAACACCAGAAGAAGCGGGAATGCCCCTCATCCGAAAGCCAAAGGCTCCTATCTGGATTCCTCTTTTGACCAAAAGTTTAGGGATCCAAGAACCCCCTTCCGTTTGGAAGGACTATCTCTACCTGAATCAGGAATTGTCACCTTAATTTTCTATGGATGCCATCGAATATCCTTCCGCTGTTGATTCCTTCCATTGGATTAATCCCATCCACCCAACCATGGAGGTCATGGGAAAGACCGTGCAAGCGACCTTATTCAAGAAGGAGAGGCTATGAAACAACTTTGGGCTCCTTGGAGAATGGATTATATTGAGAAAGAGAAAGAGAAAGAGGAAGGGTGTTTTTTTTGTCTCCATTTGAAAAGGCAACGGGATCGAGAAACCTTGATCCTCCACCGAGGGGAAAAGGCTTTCGTGATGATGAATAAATATCCTTATAACAATGGTCATCTCATGATTGTCCCTGATCGGCATTGCAAGGACGTGGAATCCCTCACGCGCTCTGAGTTCATAGAACTTTTTAAACTGCTGCAGATGTCTCTTCAAATCCTAAAAACATCTCTCTCTCCTCAAGGGTTCAATATCGGCATCAACATTGGCAAAGCAGGAGGGGCTGGGGAAGATCATCTCCACATCCATATTGTCCCTCGATGGGTTGGAGATACGAATTTCATGCCGATCTTGGGCGAGACTAAGGTCGTTCCGGAGTATTTGGCCAAGACCTACCAGAAACTACGCAGAGCTTTCCTCGCCCATTTGAAGAAGAAGACGAGGCAGAAAGGAGGGATGAGAAAGTGAAATGGATCAAAACGCTTTTCCTAATGGTCGTTTTTATTCTGGTGATTCTTTTCTCCCTTCAAAACAGAGAAGAGGTAGCCCTACGATTTGGGCTTTATCCCATTCAAAATACCCTCTGGGAAATTCCAAAACTTCCTCTCTTTCTTATTATCCTTGGCTCCGTTTTTTTAGGGGTCTTAATTGGAGGCATTGGGGATTTTTACCAGCGATATCAGCTTAAAAAATCCCTTCGCCAAAATGAGAGGATGATTGAGAAGCTCAACCGTGAGGTAGAAACCTTACGGAGTTCGGGGGGACTTCCTCTAAACCCTTTGAACGGGAGTTCTGATTCTGGATAGAAAATAAGACGAAGAGTTTCCTTCCCTTTTAGTTGGAGTCCCTCCTGATTCCCTTCGTGATTCTGCTTGATTAAAACTTCAATTCAGACATAAGGATTGAGGTCTGTAAGAGGCAATATGGGAGGGAGTTAGAGAGGGGGGGTAGAGTGCAAAGTGGTATAAAATTCTATCCCCTTATATTTTTTTCTTGAAAAATAACACCTAATATATATAATAGGTGTTATGAATCTCAAGTCTCTTTCCTTTCATCGGAAACGGGTCAGCCTTTTAGTTCGGAAGCGGGCACGGTTCGAGCGGATCGCCATGGGGCGGACGCCAATGGTGGCTGCCTCTTTGATGCCCCGCAGGCTAAGACCTGGAGGTCCTGTCGTGTATTATCTTTCAGCTTCGATCGGAGGGGAGAGCCGGCACCGCTATGTTCGCAAAGGGGAGGTCTCCTACTGGCGTAAGCGAGCCCTGGCCTGGAGGCAATTCATGAAGGCTATGGCCTCGTGGGTGAAGGTGAATCGGGAGATTGAGAAGGAGTTAAGAGAGATTGGTCGATTACGGTGTGAGGCGTTACCTGGAGGGAGTAGAGGTGGGCACAGAACTGATCCTATTTAAGGAGAATAAGGTTGAGGTTCGTAGGAGACTCAAAGATGGGAGGGTTGACTATTTAGACTTGACCTCGTGGAGTTTTCAGGATCGGTTCTTTGGGTTTTTGATCGAGGAGCGATTTTTTGAGTGGTGTGGGTCGAGTTATCCTACCCCTCGGGAGAGGGAGAATATTCCGGTTTGGTTTCTTCTGGCCTGTGCGGTTCAGATGAAACTGCACCGTAGTGCTGCTTTTCACAAGTTAAGGCATATCCTACGGTCGGGTTCGATTCTGACGAGGGTGAGATTTAATGTGGGATTAAAAGGAGGGGGATTTAACCATAAGAATAAGAAGGAGCGAGAGATTCCCATTCATCCGGACGGGGCTCGTAAGTTTTTTACCGATACGGAGGCTTCTGCTCTGGAGGATTGGTATAACCAGGATGTGCAGAAGTGGTTAAGAAGGCATCGGGGCTATTCGGACAAGGAGGGGATCTTTATTCTGGATCCCACCTTAATTTGCCTTCCCGACAATCCTCATTATCGGGGGTCTGCCCTTTTGCCGTTAGACCAGCAAGGGCGGTATGTGGATGTCAGAAAACTATCTCCACAGGAGAGGAAGCGATTCAAGTATACCCGGGCTTACAAATTGACGCTTTTACTTCATTGGAGTCGGCAGGACGATTAT
>CALLAL010000030.1 GCA_938002255.1 uncultured bacterium | reverse complement strand
CGGGTGCCCAGTTGATCCCAGCCTGGCCCCACCCTCTTTGATCTGCTGGACAATCCGTTCGGAGATCCTCTGGCTTTTAACCGTTCGAAATGGGGTCATCGATTTACTATGACATCTGTCTATGACCGATTTAAACACCATCTGTCAAGAATATGTTAGACCGGTTTCTTCGAACAGATTTGACAAATCTTTTTTCCCCCAATAGAATCCGTATAAACCTTCAAAGGAGCCCTGTCATGATCAAACCCTGGCCTAAAATTCTAACCCAGTCCCGAACTTCCTACCGCGTCTTTTCCGTAAGGACAGACCTTGTCCGTTCTCCAAGAACCAACCTCGAACACGACTTTTACATCATCGAATCGAACGACTGGGTTAACATCATCCCTCTTACCGACGATCATCAGGTGGTGATGGTGAGGCAGTTCCGGCATGGCTCAAGAGAGGTAACCCTTGAGATTCCAGGAGGTCTGGTGGATGAGGGCGACTCTCCAGAAGAGGCAGCTTCGCGGGAACTCCTGGAAGAGACTGGCTATCAGGCAGACGAATGGATCAAGATCGGAGAGGTCAATCCCAACCCTGCCATCTTTAACAATCGCTGCCATACCTTTGTCGCCAGAGAGATGAAGAAGGTCTCTGATCCCAGCCCCGATCAGACCGAAGATATCGAGACCGTTCTCACCCCTCTTGTCGAGATTCCGAAGATGGTGCGAAACGGGACGATCGATCACGCCATTGTCATCGCGGCCTTCACCCATTATTTTCTTCGATACCCGGAAGGATTGAAAAAACCTTGACGCCTCTCAGCATCCTCCTCGTCCTGATTTCAGCCCTCATCCATTCTTCCTGGAACTTTTTCACCAAGAGGGGAAACTTTTCTATTGAATTTTTCTTCTGGGTCTTTCTGTGGGGAATTCTCCTCTATCTCCCTTTCTTCATCGGGTTCAGCGTCTTTCCTTCTCTATTTCTGGCCCCTCCCGGGAAACTCTGGTGGCTTGTCATCCTGTCGGGCTTTTTCGAAACGATCTACTTTATCTGCCTGATCCAGGCCTATCACGGAGGCGATCTCTCATTGGTCTATCCAATCTCCCGTTCTGCCCCCCTCTTCACTCAGTTCTGGGCGATTGTTTTGATTGGAGAAACACTCTCTCCTCTGGGAATTTCAGGAATAGGTCTGGTGCTCATCGGGCTTTATTTCATCTCTTTGAAAGGGTTTCATTTGAAACATATGATCCCAGGCTCCCATCCTTCCCTCTCCCGATCCTATCTCCTTGCCCTTTTGGCAGCCATTGCCAGTTCGATCTATTCCGTCATCGATAAAGTGGGCGTTCAAATGGTTCACCCGATCTTTTATCTCTGGTTCATCAACCTATCGATGACGATTCATACAGGAATCTATCTCGCCATCAGAAAACAAAACGCTCTCTGGAAGGTCTGGAGCGAATCAAAGAAGGAAATTCTATGGATTTCACTTCTCCAGAATGGCGCTTACTTTCTGGTCCTTATGGCGATGACCATGAGTAAGGTTAGCTATGTTGTGGCTTTTCGCCAAGTGGGAGCCCTTTTCGGTGCCTTGATGGGAATGGTCTTTCTAAAGGAGAAAAGCCGGATAACCCGCCTGGTAGGCGTTACCCTGATGACCATAGGACTTCTCCTGATCGGGCTGGCAAAATGAAAAGCAAAACCCGATCCCTCTTTTCCTTCTGCGCTTTCCATTTTCTCGATGATGGTTTGATTCCATCTACCTTCTCCTCCCATTCATTGCCTCTGAATGGAGCCTTTCCTCCAATCAGGTAGGCCTGCTTAAAGGAATCTTTTGATGGGTTAACGTTTAACCTGAAAAATCGCTTTTTAAACTTTTAAATATGTTACCCATGATGACCCGTTTTGTGATAATCTTGATTTTATAATTCCTAATGGTAAGGAGGAAAATCTATGAAAGTGATCTTTCATCCGAGATTTTATGAGGTGTATACATCTGATCCTGCAGCGTCAAAGGGAAGGATGGAATCCATTGTGAAGGCGCTGGAGAAGGATTTTGAGTTTATCGACCCACCACCTGCAACAGAAAGGGACCTGGAGAGGGTTCATGGAAGGCAGCATATCCATTCGGTCAAAAGGGAATCGCAGGTTTATGAAGTGGGCCTCCTTGCTGTGGGAGGCGCTATTCTTGCAGCAGAGATGGCTTTCGAAGGAGAACCTTCCTTTGGTTTGATCCGGCCTCCAGGACATCATGCCAGCCCCCATTCATGCTGGGGATTCTGTTATTTCAATAATATTGCCATTGCGATCAAGAAACTTTTAAGTGAAGAGAAAATCAAAAGCGCTTTGATTCTCGATTTCGATCTTCACTACGGAGATGGCACGGCCAACACGTTCAGCGGTTCACGAGAGGTCATCTATGTCCATCCCGAAGGAACGAATCGGCAATCCTTTTTAAACGAAATCCAAACGGCCCTTCGAACAGAAAGACTTTTTGAGATCATCGGGGTTTCCGCAGGGTTTGACCGCCATGAAGAAGATTGGGGAGGCCTGTTAAAAACGGAGGATTATAGAGACATTGGACAATGGGTTAAAGAAATTTCTCTCGAACGATGTCAAGGAAGAAGATTTGGTGTCCTTGAAGGAGGCTATAACCACTCTGTCCTGGGGAAAAATGTAAGGGCCTTTCTCGAAGGAATGGAGAATTAAAACTAATGTTGAGGGTTGACAAAGAATGGTCGCCTTCTTAAAATTCTGACAGTTAAAAAATTTTTTATACAAAGGAGTTTAAAATGACCAGGAAAACAAAGGGGGCTGAATATTACTGGAATCCCATCGTCGAAACACTCCCGATGGAAAAAATGAGACAACTCCAACTCAACAAATTTAAGAAGATTGTCCAATGGGCTTATGACCGTTCAAAGTTCCATCGGAAACTTTATCAGGAGGCAGGCCTCGAACCTGGAGACATTAAAACCTATGAGGATGTCTCCAAAGTTCCAAAAGTCGAAAAAGCCATGATGAGGGATATCCAGAGAAAAGACCCCTTCCCTTATGGAGATGCTCTTTGCGTCCCTCTCGAAGAAGTGACCGAATTCCGGCAAACCAGTGGAACCACAGGAACACCCGTTTATCAGCCCGACACCTGGCAGGACTGGGAATGGTGGGCAGAGTGCTGGGCTTATCTTCTTTACGCTCAGGGGTATCGAAATACAGACCGCGTCTTTTTGCCCTTCGGATATAACATCTTCGTTGCCTTCTGGGCAGGCCATTATGCAGCTGAAAAGATTGGGTGTGAGGTTGTACCCGGAGGCGTGCTTGATACCGAGGCACGTATTTTAAAAATTCAGGAATTAAAGGCAACCGCCATGATGGCGACTCCGACATATGTCCTGGGGATGGCCGATACGGCAAAAAAGAAATTGGGAATTGACCCTGCGAAGGATTTAACCGTCCGGAAGATCACCTGCGCAGGTGAACCTGGAGCAAGCATTCCTTCCACCAAACAGAGGATGGAAGAGGCCTGGAACGCAAAGGTCTATGACCATGTGGGAGCTACCGAGATCGGAGCCTGGGGGTTTGAATGTACGGCCCAACCCGGTGGGCTTCACGTAAATGAGGCACTCTTCCTCACCCAGTTAGAAGATATTGAAACGGGAGAGATCATTGAAGAACCGGAACGGAGAGGGAAAATCGTCATTACGGCCCTTGACCGTATCGCTCAACCCTGCATTCGATTTGACTCCAAAGATGTAGCCGAATGGTCAAAAGACCCTTGCCCTTGTGGCAGAACCTTCCGTATCATTAAGGGAGGAGTGGTCGGGAGAGCAGATGACATTACCAAAATTAAAGGCGTCCTCATAGCTCCCTCAGCCATTGAAGAGGTGGTTCGGTCCATCAAAGGGTTGAGTAATGAATTTGAGATCGTTGTGACCAAGAAAGGAGATTTAGACGATATTAGCTTAAAAATTGAACTACTGCCGGAAGCAGAAGGAAATCGCGAGGCTATCCTCAACCAGCTCAAAGATCAACTCCGATTAAAAACGAACCTCGGTTATAACATTGAGGTTCATCCATATAACTCCCTCCCCCGATACGAGGTGAAAGCCAAAAGATTTAAGGACCTTAGGAAACACGGTTGACGAGGAAAACCGAAGCAGGAAATTCGGTCGTTATGACTGCCCCTATCGGGGCGAAGGTCGAAAGAATTTCAAATGACCAAAACAAACATGTTTAAAACAAAATAGTTTTGGAAATTTGAATTTTGAAATTAGGATTTATTTCGGATGTCGATATTTGAATGTATGACATGAGAGGTGAAAATGAGCCCTGCAAAACTTAGAAAGATGGAGGTTCGTATTAAAAAAATCAAAAAGGCAGCGGAGGAATTGAAAGAACTTTCCGGTGGAATTCAAGCCGTTGATCGGAATGCTAGCCGGATTCTCGCCTCAGTAAAAATGCTGGAGATCAACATCAGTGACATCCTTGATATCAGCTGAGAGAGGACTCAGAGCTTAATCCACTTGGGAATGACAACGATCCCAGATGCAGTTACGGTAAAACGTTTGGCATCCTCTTCGAAATCATACCCGATGCGCATTCCCTCTGGGATTTGAACCTCCTTGTCAATGATGGCCCTGCGGATTTTGGCATATCTGCCAACTTCGACTCCCGACAAAAGGATCGAATCTTCAATCTCTGCATAACTGTGGACCTTGACTTTGGGAGATAGAACCGATCGCTTGACGCTTCCTCCGCTGATGATCGAACCATGGGAGAGGATGGAGTTGAGGGCTGTCCCTATTCTTCCTTCTTCAAGAAGAACCGTCTTTGCTGGAGGATAAGGAGGCTGATAGGTAAAAATAGGCCATTCAGGATCATAGAGATTGAGTTTGGGTGTGACTGAAACCAGATCCATATTGGCTTCATAATAAGCGTCAATGGTCCCTACATCCCTCCAGTATCCCTCCTTACCACAATCTCCTTCCCTGAAATCGAAGGCAAACACCCGGTCCTTATCGATCATCAATGGAATGATATCCTTTCCAAAATCATGACTCGAATCGGATCGGGCATCTTCAATCAGCCTTCTCACCAGAATCTCTGTATTGAAGACATAGATCCCCATGGAGGCAAGTATTCCTTCTGGATCTCCGGGGATGGTCTTGGGAGCTTCAGGCTTTTCCTGAAATCCGATGATCTTCCACGTTGGATCTACCTCAATCACACCAAACTCTTTTGATAAACTCCGGTCCATTCGGATAGCCGCAATGGTAAGATCGGCTTTTCGATCCAGATGAAAAGCGATCATCTTTCGGTAGTCCATTTTGTAGATGTGATCTCCTGAAAGGATGAGGACGAGATCCGGCTTTTCATTCTGCAAGGTGTAAAGATTTTGAAAGATCGCATCTGCGGTTCCCTGATACCAGTGTTCATCGATCCTCTGCTGGGCCGGAATGACTTCGATGAATTCTCCAAGAGTTGGCGAGAGGATACTCCATCCGAATTGGATGTGACGATGTAAGGAGGTCGATTTATATTGGGTCAGGACGTAAATTCGTCTAATTTCAGAGTTGATACAATTGGAAAGGGTGAAGTCGATGATCCGGTAAATAGCACCAAAGGGGACTGCAGGTTTGGCTCGATCCCGGGTTAACGGATAAAGCCTTTCACCGCGGCCTCCGGCCAGAAGCATGGTCACGACTTTATTCATTGCCCTCGACGCTTCTCTAAAAGTTCTTTGACTTTAGCTTTCAACTCCTCGAGATCGCTCGACTTGGTCACATAGGCGTCTGCCACCCAGCTCATAAAGTCGTCTCGATATCCGGAATAAGAGGTATTAAGGATGATGGGAATTTTTCGGTCCTTTCCCACGATCTTCCCGAGAGCCTCCATCCCATCCATAACGGGCATGACAATGTCAAGAATAATCAGGTCTGGCCTTCCCTTTTCCAGCTCCTGAATGGCTTCTTTACCATTCCGAGCGGTGATCACTTCATACCCTTCTGCTTCAAGTTCTTCTTTATAGAAAAGCCTTAACCCCTCCTCATCCTCAACAACAAGTATCTTCTTCATAAAACCATTATCAGCGATTAAATGATAAAAAACAATCTTTTTGATTTAAAACCATCCATAATAAGTTATTTAAATCAACGGTAACATGTATTCCAACCTACCAAGGTTCCATTTTTAGGGAATAAAACCGTATCGATGGCTCTGTGGTTTGACTATCCTGTTGATCCTTTGGGAGCCCCTTTCTTCCTCTGTGCAATAGCCAATTTACATTCCGCACAAATGAACCTGGGGATGGTATGAGGGTAGACAATCGTCTCTGTCCCAAAACCCCAATCCACGATATCCTTCACTTCTAACGCCTCTTTAAAGGCATGCCCGAGACAAAGTCCCATTCCACAAACGATACAGATCGCCACCGCTTCTTCCTCAACCCCTTGTTTGGCACAGACATAACACTTCATCGTCGTTCCTCCTTTTCCAATCGGTCCAGACAATTATTTTTACCATTAGATCCTTAAAAAATCAAAGTAAAACATATTTTTCTGGTAACCCCTCAATAAAAAAGGGTTGGGAGGTTCCTTTGGAAAAACCTTGAAGCGAAACCTCTGTTCGTCAAAACGACCAAATCTAATTGAAAAAAATCCGATTCAAAGGGCATGAGGGCCCCGATGAGGGTAACCTCTTATAACCGCTATTCAAGGTTTTGGAGGAGGAACGTTCCAACCCTTTTAAACCGAAAACACCCCATCACTGAGGGATTACTTTTTCTGGTAACTCTCAGTTAAAGGAATGTTCCAACCCTTTTACCATCTATCATACCCCATGACTGAAGGATTACCTTTTCTGTAACCTTTTGGTTCCAGAGACTGAAAAGGACCAGGATATTTATGAAAAATGACCTTTCCGTTTGATCTGTTCTATGTTAAGATAATTTTGACTTAAAGGAGACCGTATGAAAAAAGAGACAGCGATTCTTGGATTCCTGATTGCGTTTCTGGTTGGATTTGTCGCCGGTGCCACTGTCGCTATCTTACGAGGAACCAAAGGAGTGGACAAGGTAGCCATGGGGCAAAAACCCCAGATGGCACTTCCGGAAACCCCAACAGGCCCTGACCCTGCTGAAGTAAATCTAAAGATTAAATCTCTGAAGGATATCGTTAAAAAAGATCCCAAAAACCTTCCTGCGCTGGTTGAACTCGGAAACCTCTACTTCGATACCGGACAGCCCAAGGAAGCTATCGAAGCTTACAGCCAGTACCTTAGGGTTAAACCGGACAATGCGGATGTGAGAACAGATATGGGAATTATGTACAGGGCATTGGGTGACTTCGACCGCGCCATTGAGGAGTTTAAAAAGGCAGCTCAGAGCGATCCCAAACATCTAAACAGCCGTTATAATATCGGGATTGTCCTCCTTCACGACAAACAGGATGTCAAAGGAGCAATCGCAGCCTGGGAAGACTATCTGAAAGTCGATTTAAATAGTGAGAGGGCGAATCGCTTAAAAGCCCAGATTGTGAAGATGAAACAGATGGGTGAGACCTTTCCCTCCCCAAAACCCTCGGCTTCCAAGTAGGCGAAAGGCATGACAAAAGAAGAAAAAGAAGAACTGGAAGAGGCCAAAGAGCTCTTTAAGGAGGGCCTAAAAAAGATCTTTAAGGCGACCAAGAAGGTCTCGGAGAAGGTCGTCGAAGGCTTTCGCGAAGGCTACGCCGAAGATGTCACTAAAAAAGAAAAGTAAGGTCCCCATGGAGCATAGCATAGGGAAAATCTCAAACCCTCAAAACTTCACCACCTAACCCGATCATTTCTCCTGTTGGATAAAAACTTTGTTCATCTCAACTTATCTGTCTGTTATCTGCCTAAGGTAATTTACACGTTGCGCCTTGCCCTTCTCCCCTATACGTTATTCATCACTCCCACCCGGACATTCCTGAACCGTGCAGGCGAAGCACCATGCCCCACATGGGCCACCTGGCCCGGTTCTCCTTTCCCGCAGTTGGGTGTCCCCCACATCTGCCAGTAATTTCGATTAGCAATCGCGTCGCAGGAATTCCAGAACTGAGGGGTAATGCCTGTATAGGTAGGGTTTTTGATCATCTTCCCTATCTTTCCGTTCTGAACCTCCCAGCCAATCTCTGTCCCAAACTGGAAATTGATTCTTTGATCGTCAATCGACCAACTCCGGTTGGTTGAAAGAAAAACACCTTCCTCAGTATCCGCAATCATATCCTCTAACGTCCATTCCCCTGGCTCCAGGTTAATGTTTGTCATCCGAATTAAAGGGATTCGGTTCCAGCCGTCAGCCCTCATCGTCCCATTACTCTCTTTCCCCAGCACCGAGGCCGTCTCTCTTGATGTAAGTAAATTGACCAGAATCCCCTGAGAGATAATGGGAACCCT
Source organism: uncultured bacterium (assembly GCA_938002255.1). Taxonomy (GTDB): domain Bacteria; phylum Desulfobacterota; class BSN033; order BSN033; family UBA1163; genus RBG-16-49-23. The sequence goes on along the minus strand of CALLAL010000030.1, from coordinate 54,998 downwards.
CTGGGCAGGAATTCCTTCATCATCATAACCGAAAGTGCCAAGTCCCCCAGGGTAGGTCGCATCGGCTACGACATTGACCATCTCTGAACCATACCGAAAAGACCCGACCATTTCCGGTTTGATGAAACTGGTTCCTGCATAACTCGCCTCTGTTCCCAGAATTCGGTCAAGTTCTATTGGGTGACCGATCGATTCATGAATCTGGAGAGCCACCTGAGAACCGTCAAGAATAAGAGTGGTTGTTTTGGATGGACAGGGCGTGGCTGAGAGAAGCTGAATCGCCTCTTCAGCGATTCGTTCGGTATGGCTCTGGAGATCAAGACCCTTGATCCATTCGTATCCTTTGGTAGCAAAGTTGCCCCTGAAAGAGTTAGGGTAGGATCTGATCTGCATCTCCGTATCGTTGATGGCAGTGGCTGAAATGCCAGCACCACACTCCACAATCGTTTGTTCAACATAAGAACCTTCTGTTGAAGCAAACGTTTTAGCCATGTAATAAGACCCCATGAAGGCTTCTGCAATCTTTATGCCCTTATGGTTTCGAAGAATCTCTTCGCAAGTCAGCAGAAGATTGAGCTTCTCTTCAGGAGCCACATCGAGGGGATGGATCGAAAAAGGTGTTGTATATTGACCCACTTTCGGACTCAAAGGAGGAAAATTCACTCCTTGACCTCCTCCCCGAAAGCTGGCTTTGGCAATGTTGAGCGCCTTCCCAAAAATCTTTTCTATTTCTGTCTTCGTTAATTTAGAACTGGAGGCGAATCCCCAAGCACCGCGGTAAAGAACTCGGATACCAAACCCCAAATCCTCATCAGAGGTAAAAGCTTCTACTTTTCCATTTTTGATTCCAATTTCTTCTGTTCGTCGATGGACAACACGAATATCGGCGTAATCCACCTTTTTAAGCTTTGCTATGTCCAGAATGTTTTGAATGAGTTCCTTCATCCATTACTCCGGTTGGATTTCGAATATCCATTGGAATTCAAGACTCGAGGAAATCCGATCACATCTTATCAAGTTATGTCCCATTGAACCCCAGGTCCCCTGGACCCATGATCCCCTTGTTTTCTATAACGCCGAAACTCCCGAAAAGTTAAATCCATCCACTTTGATGGCAGGAGCAACAATTCCAGTAATGAACCGCCTCGAATAAACTGTCCCTTCCGAGCAAATTTTTCGATCCTTTGAAACAGCACTCACCCTTGAAAGAGCCTTCAGAACCGATTCCGTGAACCTGAAATTTTTAATGGGCGATTTGATTTCACCGTCTTCGATTAAAAAGGTTCCATCACGGGTCATGCCGGTCAACACCGCCTTCATCGGTTCTACGACGTTGGTGTAGTGAAAACGCGTTACATAAATTCCTTTATGGACAGACCGGATCATTTCGTCGAGGGAGGAGTCTCCTTCCTTCATAAAGAGATTGATTGGAATAGGCCCTTCCGTATTGGGTGAGATAAGAGCATGGCCTGTCGAAGGTTTCCCTTCCCGATGTCCGGTGAACGAATCATAAGTCACAGACTTAGCAACACCTTCCTCAAAGAAGACCACTCGTTGCTTTGGAATCCCTTCGAAATCGAACGGAACCTGCAACCCTTTAGGGTCGAGACCATCGTCGTAGATCGTTACTTTGGAATCGACCAGCTTTTGCCCGAATCGATTACAGAGGAAACTTCGCCCTTCCTGAACAGAGAGGGCGTGGAAACCAAGATATCCGAGGAAGGAAAGAAGTTCGCTCACGGCATAAGGCTCTAAAACCACCTCATATTCACCAGGTTCGATCAGAATGGGTATCCCCTTTGAAGCCTTTAGAATGGCCTCATCTGCAAGGATAGGAATATTTAACTGATCAGGATTTCTTGATACAAAACTACTGTAACCAGAGCTTTCGTTGTTCTGGACGATCAAATGAAGGACCAGATCTGAATATCTCTGATAAGCCTCCACTCCGAGTGAATTGACTACCGCAACCTCAACCATTCCGTTCGAAAATGAACCCGATGCTTCAAGTCCCTTCTCTCTTACAATTTTAAAGAGGTCTTGAAGGAGCTTCACCTTTCGTTTTGGAGTAAGCGTTTGGATATTTTTGTGAAAGGTATCGATCTCTGGAATCCTTTGTGGGGAAGGGAGTGAGATGAATTCCTCATTAGGACTCTGGACCTCAGCAATAGAGATGGCCTTTTTCACCAAATCTTTTAAAGAAGCAGGGGTGAGTCGGTTAGTGGTCAAGATCGCAATCCGTTTATTTTTTACAACCTTGAGAATCACAGTAGAATTTTTTTCTGCCACATGTTGATGGACCATCGATCGAGCAAAGCGTGTCAAAGAAGAATCTTCGGTGAGAAGGAGAGCCTCGGTTTGATCGGCGGAAGAATACTCGACTATTTTTTTTAATAGGCTGAGGCAAGAGTCTTTTCCAATCATTCGAAGGGCCCTCAACTCCATCATATATAGCCGCACCCCTTAGGGTGATTTGTTTTCACAGGCTACTGATTTGTTTTCCTCTTGTAATCCTCTACTGCGCTCCGGATTGCCAACTCGGCAAGGACGGAACAGTGAATTTTTGAAGGGGGGAGTCCACCCAGGGCGTTGACAATATCCTCATCCTTAATCTGAAGAACCTCTTCAAGAGTCTTCCCTTTGATCATCTCGGTGGCAAGACTCGATGAAGCAATCGCCGCACCGCAACCAAATGTTAAAAACTTAACATCGACAATCCGATCCGCCTCTACTTTGAGGTAAAGCCGCATGGTATCGCCGCAGACCGGATTTTGAGCCTCCCCTATCCCATCAGGATTTTCCATCTCTCCCATATTCCGTGGACGAGTGAAATGATCGATGACCATATCGTTGTAAGGCCCTGTTAACTTTTCCATTGTATAAGATCACCCAACGTGATGATCCAATGACACGAATGAGAAGGAATGGCATGAATCCCCCCTAATTTTGTAATTCCCTTTAATCCGTGCCATTCGCTTTTTTAGCAAACTCCTTTCCAAACTCAATCGCCTTCTGGATCTCCTCAGGACCTGGGACATATTGCACGGTCATCTCCTTCTCCCAGATCTCAAACTTCTCCTGTTCAAGATATCTCTTGATCTCTTTGAGGGCACCTCCTCCCCATCCATAGGAGCCAAAAAGGCCAAAAATTTTCCCCTTCGGTTTTAAGCCTTTCATATACGTCAGGAAATCTCCCATAGTTGGAAACATTCCATTATTTAGGGTAGGAGAACCCAATAAAATACCCCTTGCTTCGAGCATTTCGTCGATAATATCGCTCCGATGGTTAGAACGTAGATGGAGAAGTTTTGCCTCAACCCCTTCCTCGATCAACCCTTTCAAAATCGCTTTTGCCAGAACCTCCGTGCTGCCCCACATCGTATCATAAACCACCAGGATTTTTTTGCTCGATTTCCCCTCACTCCATGTTTTATAAGCTTGAATAATTCGGCCAGGATTCTTTCTCCAGATCAGACCATGGCTTGGTCCGATTATATCAATAGGGATTCCCATCTTCTCCACCTCTTCAATTTTTTTCAGAATGAGCGGAGCTAAAGGCCAGAGGATATTGGCAAAATATTTTCTTCCATGCCTCATCACTTCATCTCCCACCTCATCCTCAAATCTCTGGCAGGTGGCGATGTGCTGACCAAAGGCATCATTCGGAAGGAGAACACGGTCTTCCGGGATATAGGTGAACATGCTATCCGGCCAGTGAAGCATGGGAGCTTCAACAAAGACGAGACTGCGACGCCCGATGGAAAAAGTTTCTCCTGTCTTGACTGCTTTAAAATTCATCGCCTTATTGTAGTGTTTCTCTAACCCCTTCTGCCCTCTCTCAGAGGTTAGGATGGTCGGGTTTCCAATCCTTTCCACTAATGGAGGAAGAGAACTGGAATGGTCCATCTCCACATGATTGGAAACGATGATGTCAATTTTCGAAGGATCAATAATCTCAGAAATTCGACCTAACATCTCAAGATAAAAGGGAGCCTTAACGGTATCCACAAGCACATTCTTTTGATCCAAGATCAGATAGGCATTATACGTGGTCCCTGTGGGTGTGGAATAACCGTGAAAATCCCTGACATTCCAGTCAATCGCTCCAACCCAGTAGATTCCTTTCTTAAGTTCAACAATCTCCATAATGACCCCCCTTTTTATGCATAATCCATTATGATTTTTAATTCATCGAAATCATCGACGTAATTTAATTAATCAATCTTTTACTAAAATTCAATTCCTCATGATAAAAAAAACCATCAATCCAAAGGACTGATGGGGGAAGGGAGAACCGTAAATAAAAACGATTTGATAGACAATTTAAACGTTACTTCTTAATTTCCACCGGTTTGCATAACTCCTCCTGAGAGACAGCAACACGACCACAGGCATCGCAAACATAATTCAGTTTTGCGACTTTGGGTTTACAGACATGCCTTGGATTCGTTACGGTGACCCCGCAGTACTCACAGGTATAGGCTTTTTTTATCTCTTGAGGGCTACAAAGATGGCCCCTCTCCGTGGTAACCATCCCACAGGATTTACATTTATAAACTTTGGTTTCAGTGTGTTCTGCCATTTAAATTTCTCCTTTCTTTGTTATTTAGTATGAACCACCTCAAAAGACCCTAAAATTCTTTTTATGTCCTCCCGATCTTTATCAGCTTCTTTTTCCAAAATCATATAGAGAATAAAGAGTTGATAGGGTTCTGTGAAACCATAAATCCAACCCTGTTCCCTTTTAACCCCTTTAATGGTATAGGTTGCATACTTTTTCGCAGCAAACTGAACTCCTTTAAGAGAAACAGGTTCGGTAGGCCCGGGGGTAACTTTTATCCCTTTGCCATGCTCTTGTTCAAGCTCTTCGATAAATCCCCCCAGGGCTGCAGTCACTAACCCTTCCATCTTTTCCTGACTAAACTTCGAGTATCTCCCCGCTGGTGTAAGATCTATCTGAAGATTTGATTGAGTTGATGGATTAAAAATAAAAACTTCAGACTCTTCCAACCCCTCTTTCTCATAACCCAGTTCAACCATAAAGGCCGGAAATTCCGTTGCTATTTTCCATCCTGGAGGGGCTGAAACATTGAATGGAAACCGGATTCCCAGAAATTGATTTCCTTCTATTTTACCCACAGGAACAGAGCGATCTTCCTTTACCGGTTCTCGAACAGGAATGCCAGCACATCCACTCAAAACAAAAATTAAAACAAGAATCCAAAAAACCTTTTTTACCATAATCCCCCTCCTTGGAAAGCATAGAACTCATCTTTATATTTTTAAAGTTATATAAAAAGCAATATTTATACCATGGTTATCTATATACAATTTATATATATTATAAACCTAACTGTTTTAAATTATTAATAAAATTTTTTAAAAAAACCCTTTTTAAAATATCAATTTTCCAAAAGCCTGTGAATAATTATTAAATTTTGTTTAAAAAATGACAATGAGATGAAGGAATAACAAAAAAATACAGGTAGAAATATTATTATATTAAACAGTTAAGCTTATGTCTATATTTTGTCCCTAATGTTTTGAATTTATACTAATTATTGGATCATATCTTATTGCAGCAGAACGAAGAGAGAAGAGAGTGGCATAGAGGACCAGAAGGTAGATCGCCACAGTCTCAAGAATTAAAACAAAGACATCTGTTCCCATCAGTAGCTAAGGCTCCGATACTTCTGCACTCTTGGCGTGTTCAATTCACAAGGGTCTCAGTATAGAGGATTATCTATACCCTCATCCACTTTTCCCATTAATCTCTCCAGTGTCTAAGGGTAACCTCAAGGAGTTGACCCCAAAATGATCGAATGGTAAGGTTAAAATGGAGGAAGAAATGAAATCAAATCAGAAGCGGTGGGACGAGAGGTTTAAGGAAAAAGATTTCACCTTTGGTAAAGAGCCTAATCCTTTTTTAAAAAAATATATCCGGCTACTGCCCAAAGGGAAAGCCCTTGACCTTGCCTCAGGGGAAGGAAGGAATGCAGTCTTTTTGGCTCAGAAAGGATTTAAGGTTGATGCAGTGGACATATCCAGGGCTGGTCTAAAAAAAACCAAAGCCCTCGCAAGAGAGAAAGGGGTAAAAATCCATACGGTTTATGCTGATTTGAAAACCTATCGAATCGAGAAGGAGAAATATGATCTGATCATTGACTTCTATTTTCTCATGAGAAGCCTCGTTCCGAAGATAAAAAGGGGACTCAAAACAGGGGGCAGGGTGATCTTCGAGACCTATATTCTCGAACAGAGACAGATCGGTGTCGAAGGCCCAAAACGGGCACGGTATTTCTTAAAACCCAATGAACTCCTCCGGCTTTTTAAAGACTTCCGAATCCTCTTCTACCGTGAAGGAATCTTTAAGGAAGGAGGAAGGAGGAAAGCCGTTGCCAGTCTGATCGCAGAAAAACTTTAAGTTCCTAAGACACGGCGTTAAACTTTAGTAAATCTTTTTACTTTATGCGCTTTGCGCTATGCCCTTTGCGTCTTAAAAGACATACCCCAGCCCCCCATAAACTATCATTCCCAGGATGACGGACCCCCAGAGGCTCTTGACTTTCCAGGCAAAGAAAAAAACCGGAATAGCAGAAATAAGGTATGGAAGTTGAATTCCCATTTTCCCTTCTCCGTCGAAGAAAAGAATGGGAAAGACGATGGCGCTTAAAATCGAGATAGGGAAGCCTTCCAGCCCCATTTTCATCCTTTCTGGAATCACCCAACGGCTCAGCAGGGCCATCGGAAGGAACCGGGGAAGGAAAGTGACCAGACCCATCCCAAGGATAAGGAGGAAGATTTCAAGTCTCACTTTTCTGCTCCTTACCCTCTCCTTCTTGAGAGGTTTTGGGATGAATCAACATTCCAATTCCCGAAGCGAATAAAGCTGTCAGGATGATGTACCAGCTTCCTGGAAATACCCACTTAAAAAAAATCGAAAGGATTCCTGCGATGGCCGTGAGATAAAGGTGATGGGCCTTTCGAATCTGGAGAAGGAGAAGGCAGATAAAAAGCGATGGGAGAGCGAAAGGTATCCCATAAGATTGATGATCGATCATTCCTCCAAATAAGGTACCGCCCACAGTGCCTCCAATCCAGGCCAATTGGGCAGTCATCTGTAGTCCTAAAAGATAGGTAGGCCGGTTTACAATTTTCGATGAATCAGACATCGCCACAGCAAAAGATTCGTCTGTCAACTGGGCGGAGAGAAGGCCAAGAATCCTGAAACGGCTTTCATTGAAATAAAGTGAGAGGGACGAACTCATCAGGAGGTGTCTGAGGTTGAGGAAAAAGGTCGTCAGCACAATTGGAAGCCAGAGGGCTCCTCTTGAAATCATCTCAACGGCGATGAACTGACTGGCTCCTGCATAGACGAGAAGGCTCATCCCTCCTGCCTCGAAGGTGCTCAGTCCTGCCTTCCGTGCCAAAACACCGAAGGCCATTCCAACGGGAAGATATCCGAAAACAATCGGAAGGGCGGTTCTGGCTCCCTCTTTAAATGGGTAATCAATCATGAGAATAGAATCTTTCCTTGGTTCTGTTAAAATAACCAAACTGAAGTTGGGGAAATTCCCTTTTAAGAATTTCCATCATCCTGGGAATCCCCACTCCTTCCCCTCCTCCCATCTCTCTGAGATAAAGATCCGGATCAATATTTAGATTACGCATTTGAATGAGATCGATCTTTGTCTTACGAATCAACCTGATCAGCCCTTCGATCTCTCTCTCTCTGTCCGTAAATCCTGGAAAGACGAGGAGGTTGATCGATGTATAGATTTCCTGTTCTTTGGCAATGATCAAGGTTTTTACGACCTCTTCAAATCTATAGCCTTTGGGTTGATGGTAGCGAGTATAATATGTTGCATGAGGACTATTCAGCGTAACCCGGAGGCTATCAAGGCCTGCCTCACACAATCTTCGAATCTTTTGAGGAAGGCTTCCATTGGTATTGAGATGGATCGTCCCCCGATCTGTTTCCCCCCGAAATGTTCGGATCGCCTTTTCAAGAAGTTGCCATTGCATCAGGGGTTCTCCCTCGCATCCCTGGCCAAAGCTGACGATCGCATCCTCTGCCTCCTTCAGATGTGGCACAGCAATCTCTGCAATCTCCTCAGGAGTAGGAACAAAGTCAATTCTTTCCATCGATGCCGGACAACATTCTGAGGGTTGAAGGGAGATACACCCAAGGCAAGAAGCATTACACGAGGGAGAGGTGGGAAGTGGGCACTCCCATCTCTTTAAAAAGACATTCTTTGCCGCAAAACAGTGATATTCCAAGGCACATCGGCTGAGCTGAACAAGCAGCCGATTTTGAAATTTTTTTTTCAGGATAAGATGAACTTTTTTTTTCAAAAGGTTGTCATCACCAAAGTATTTAGGATCCCAGTGCGGGTTAAGATCAACTCGAATTCCTGTTGCCCAAAACTTCCCATCTTTCCAGCCCACAGAACTATAAGCCCATAAAGGTAAGATAGGAGCTTTTGCTCTGAGTCGGGTTGCCGGAAGGAGAGTACGAACATAGCCGGGAGGGAGAAAGGCTGACACCGCATGACACAGAAGGTTTCTCCTGCCATATTTTATTTTGGAGACCGCTCTGAAAGTCTCTGAATCTTCATCCCAGCCAACAGGGATTCTTCCGGGTAGGGTAAAAAGTTGACTTCCTCTGGGAAGAGGAACATATTCTGAAGGGTCGGGCTGGACGAATCGTTCCCCGGATCTACCTGCCACTTTAAGATGGGGATGATCGAAGATCTTGCCCTCTGAATCGGAAAAGATTAAGCTTGGGGACTCAAAACGCTTCATACAGAGAAGTAGTTAGAATTTTGTTTAAAAGAAAATTCCAAAGGGTAAAAGAAAAGAGGTCGATTGTCAATCAGGAAAGATCGATCAAGAGACCATGAGATGATATTCTAAATTAGGAGGGATACTTCCTCTCACCCTTTGATTTTCTTAAGCAACTCCTGACATTCTTTCTCTTTAATGCTGCTTTCAATCGATTAGTCTTATTTCGCCTTTTCATTCCTTTCTCCTGTTTTTTAAATGGTAATGTGATAGCAACGGTTATGTGTTATTTGATCATTTGACCAGCCAAATTCCTGAGACGATTAAGGCCGTTCCGAGGAGTCTTGAAAAACTGAATCCTTCATGAAGAATGAGAGCGCTGAGCATAGCGGTGACCAGTGGGTAACAGGCTGCGATGGGAACGATTTTAGAGGTAGCCTCCAGTTTGAGTGCTGCGTAATAAGCCCACATCCCAAGAAGACCTGCCATCATGCCACTTACGCCAAAAAGCAGGACGCTTCTGCCATCCAGCGAAACTAACTCCCTGCCCTTTCCCAAAGCAAATGTAAGGATTAAAAGACCTGCCGTGACAATGGTACTTCGGATCGTCACCCCAACGAGTGGATCGACTCTCGCCAAACCCATCTTTTCAAGAATAGGGGTTGCTCCCCATAAGAGAGCCGTTATGATTAATAAAAGAACAACAACCAAAATGTATCCCTCCAATGATATTTAAGACTGGTTTCGAACCGTTTTAAGTGTTTCTACAATGGAATAGGGAAGCTTCATATCTCCCTTTCCCACACCAACATCTAAACCCTCTTTCTCTAACCCGTGATAATCGGTCCCACCGGTTGTGACGAGACCGTATCTTTCAGCAAGTCCTTTATATTGGGCAATTTCTGAAGCGGAATGCTCCGGGTAGAACACCTCGATTCCCTTTAAGCCCACCTTAATCAGATCAGCGATGAGCCTCTCGAGTTCCCCGTATCCATTTAACCCAAGGGTATTGGGATGGCCTAATACAGCAACCCCTCTTGCCTCTTGAATAAAACGAATGGCTTCTGCCGGAGTGAATCTTAGTTTATCCACATAGGCAGGAGCTCCTTTCTTTAGATATCGGTCAAAAGCCTCCTGGAAATTCTTCACATACTTCTTTTCAATTAAAACTTGGGCAAAATGGGGGCGTCCGACCTGCCCCCCTCCTGAAACTTTTAGGACTTCCTCATACGTAATATGAACCCCTAATTGATTCAATTTTTCTACCATTCTGGGATTTCTTTCCTCCCTTGCCTTCTGAAGGTACTTCAATCGCTCATTAAGGAGAGAATCACTGGTGTCTATAAAATATCCGAGTAGATGCATGGAGCCGGGGGAATGTTCAGCGCTAATTTCTATACCTGGTATCACCTCAAATCCTATCCTCTCCCCTTCTGCCAAACCTTCCCCTAACCCTTCGATCGTATCATGGTCAGTAATCGCAATGGCTTGGAGCCCTTTATATTTTGCATATCTTACCATTTCTGAAGGCGTTTTTACCCCATCTGACGCTGTTGTATGGAGGTGGAGATCAACATATCCCATTTAATATTACTCACTTATCAGTTTTTTATTTGACAAAATGGTATATGACTATCAAATCTAGAAATAATTTTACTCAATATAAAAGAAGGGTCCTGTGAAAGTCAACCCTTCCATTTTTTGTCATATTGGCTTTAAAATTACTTTCTTCATATTATTAAAAATTATACAACAAATCCTATATGAAATTAGAGATTTGATAAAAAATTTTATAACTATTTGATTATATTAAATAATTTTTAAAATAAATATTTCTTGACAAATGCCTCTCTTTTGAATATATTAGAACTAAGGATGGATGAATCACCTGTTTTGGGTGTTTAATATATAATTTTTTTAATAAAATACTAATAATAAAAATAGGTAAGTTAAGATCATTCGGGTGGTTCTCCCTTTCCACAGTTTAGTTCTCTGGAAGGGGTTTTTTTTATTATACAAAAAGAAAGGAGTTTGATTAAATTGAGGCAGGGCAGGCAAAACGGAAAAAAGAGAGAGGAATTGAGCCTGTCGGGACAGCTCGCAACCGAGGAAACTACCCATCCATCTATGCTCGAAGAAACAATATCGGCAAACCCTATCATCGATCCTGCTATCCTTCATACGGGTGATTTGGATGAAACAACCCTCGACGAATTCGAGCTCCAGGCAGGAGAAGAAGTTATCATTGATGACCATGAAGAGGTACAAACTGAACAAAACCTCCAGCAGGATGAACCATACTTTTATCCTCATGATATCACTCTCGAATATCTAAAAAGCCTTGAAAAGATTTCACTTTTAACACCTGAACAAGAAGTGGATCTCGCAAAGAGGATAAAAGAAGGAGAAGAATTAATTAAAGATCTTGAGGCAAAAGCTAACCGCCTGAAGGCTCAACTCTCTTCACAAACTGATCAGAAGAATGGCAAAAAAAAGAATGGGAGTAGCCGGCATAGCCAAAAAACTAAAGGTAAGAATGGGAAAAAGGCGAAGATGTCCCTCTCTGAGAGAAGGGAAAAAAGCAAGAAATACAAGGAGATGCTGAACAGACATCAGCGAGCCATCCTTGAAACCCAGGAGGCCAAAAATGCATTAATTCAGGCCAATCTCCGTTTAGTAGTCAGTATTGCGAAAAGATATGCAAACCGGGGTCTCTCTTTTCTCGACCTTATCCAAGAAGGGAATCTTGGTCTAATGCAAGCAATGGCCAAGTTTGACTATACCAAAGGTTATAAATTTAGCACCTATGCCTCCTGGTGGATCCGAGCGGCTATTTTAAGGGCTTTTGCTGAGAAGTCAAGAACGATACGTATACCGAACTATCTCTTTGAAATTAAAGGTAAAATGATGAAATCATTTAAAGATCAGGTTAAGAGATTAGGTCGGGAACCCACTTCCCAGGAATTGTCCAAGGATAGCGGTATCCCTCTGAATGATGTAGAGAAAATCCTAAACCTCATCGAGGAACCGATCTCTCTTGATATGCCCATCGGTGAAGAAGATAGTACCCTTGAAGATCTTATCCCTGATGAGAAGAGTCTCTCTCCTGCTGACTCTTTATTGGAGAAAGACCTGGTTCATCAAATCAGCAAACTCCTTTCTGGACTTTCACCAAGGGAGGAAAAGATACTTAGGCTTCGCTTCGGAATTGGAGAAGACGGGGAATGCACCCTTGAGGAGATCGGAAGGCAATTCGGACTCAGCCGCGAGAGGATCCGGCAGATCGAAGCCAAAGCCCTCGAACGACTCCGGGATCCCAGTCGCTATAAGGAGATTAAAGAATATTTTGATTGATCCCTTCCGCGAAAAAATTCAAAGGGGCATTCCAGCTTTCGGAATGCCCCTTTCTGTTTCTAATCTTCCAATTGAATGGCTTCAACAGGACAGTTTTCAGCTGCTTCCTTACAGGACTTTACAAGATCAGCCGGGACATTTTCCATCTTTGCCCGTGCTTTATCCCCTACCATCTCAAATATTTCTGGACAGGTGTCAACGCACGCCTCACAACCGACACAGGTTTCCTCATCAACGGTTACCTTCATGTCCTAAACCTCCTTTCCATGTGGAATTGAACACCCCCCTGATCCCAAAAATATTAAATCAAGTTCTGTCCTGAGTCTTACCTGAGATTCTGCCTTCTAAACTTATAATAGAGATATCCAAGAATACCCCCCATCATCAACAACATCAAGACGGATACGATCGTTTCCAACGAGTTGATGTGGGTCGCAATCTTTTCATAGGTCGCCCCAACCCACCATCCTACAAAACCAAGAAAGAGACAGCGGAAGATAGACCCTAAAAAAGTATAAAAGGTAAAAGGTTTGATAGCGATGCGTAAAAGACCTGCAAAAACAGAAACCAAAGAAAGAGGAAAGACAGGGATAGCCCGAAAGAGAAAGAGGCTCCATACCTCTCTCTTTCCCTGAAAACGCCTCTCCAATCTTTCGATCTGATCCCAATCCACATCTAAAAATCTTTGGAAACGAATCACCAGAGCCTTTCCCCCATAATAACTGATCCCATATCCGATATAAGACCCAAGGGTAGAAGCAAAGGTTCCGGGGAGAACGATGGTCCAGAGGATTTGGAGAAATGCCTTCGAAATCGAAAGGTCAGGCGGAATCAGGATAGCCCCCGCTCCCATGATAATCATTGGCGAGGGGATGGGCACGATCACCTGTTCAATCATCACTCCGATGAAGACCGAGAGCTGGCCATGAGCCCTCATCAGTTCTAAGATCCATTGTGTCAACTCCGAGATCAAAAGATGCTCCTTAATGTTTTATTTCATAACCCCAGACCATCATTCCGTCAAGGTTCTCGCATGAAGGCCTGCGATCTCACCCGTAATCAACCTCTCCAGGGCTTGATCAAATCTTGAAATCATCTCCTCTCTCCATTGCTCATCCATCGAAATGACTTTCCGGGCAACCGATTCACAATAGCCACACTGTCTACAATCCATTCGAAAGCAATCCGTCTCTTTAAAATGTTCAAGAAACCCATCCAGTTTTCGATTATCGATATAAACCCTTCCTGGAAAAGGTTCTCGCAAAACAGCCATCACCTGTTCCATCTTTTCGGGTTCAATGAGATCATTTCGGTTAAGAAGATCCAGATTAGGCGACAGATAGACTCCCTGCTGAGGAAGGGTGAGAAGTTCAACCAGATTTCCATCAAACCGCTTCTCCTCATAGGCCTGAATAATGTGAAGCAGACTCTCCGTGCCCCGAAACCTCTCCACCAGCTTCAAACAGTCGATCCCAATCTCTTCATAATAAGGAACATCCTCAGGCCGAATCCAGGTGGATTTGATCAATTCAACAGGCTTCAGGATCTTCAAACGTTGACAGGCCAATTTACAATAATCCGGCGCAAAACCACCGCATGGATGATCAGCCTGTGAGCCGTGAGAAACCATATTTCTGTGGTGAAGGTCGAGGACACACTGAAAGAGGCAACAGTGGTTGGCTATCAGCTCCAGCTCGCAACCGACCGCCTTCCGGATGAGTCGAAGACTTTTGAAATCCCTGCTGACCGATTCGGGCAGAATGATCTTTGCTACTCCCATCTCTTCCCATGCACGCGCCAGGTGAACATTCTGCACTCGTGCGAAAGAGGAGACGGCTACCTTGAGATGAGGGAATTCTTTCTTGACCATTTCAGCGAGAAACGGAAGGGTCACCGTTACCATATCGGCACCGGTCGAGGCGACCCACTCGAGATGCCCAGCAATATTTTCGTAGGCTTTTTTCGTAAATTCCAGATTGTCGAGGCAGGTTCCGTTGATGAGATAGTTAAACCCAAATCCCCTTTTTCTCGTTTCCGTAATAAAGGTGGCGACCTCATTCCTTCCAACCTTTGGGATGAACAGAGACATCCGACCTCCCCCAAGAGGATCCCCCCACATTTGGCCATAGAGACTCTCAACCGATGTTCCTTCCAATCGATCCAGCAATGAGAGATCCCAATTGGTTGCAATCGAATAACGCATGAAGATGATCTCCTTTTAAAAGTCTTCCTTTTTCTCCACATCGCACCAGCGAAGCAAGGACGCTAAAGGAGAGATCCCGTCGTGATGCCACATCATCGAGGGAAGAGCCATCTTCCCCGGCGACGTAATTCGGGAAACTCCAAGCTCACCCAAGACTTTGATGAACTCTTTTTCCCGTCGATCCCCAATGGCAACCGCTGCGTTCTGCAAAAAAGGACCTACGGATTTTAGTGATGAAGGGATCTGGAAGATGTCTTCCACGCCATAAAATCTGATGAACCGATTCAATGGCGAGGGAGAAAAGACTCCGGGATCCCTCTCATAGACCACCGTCCAATCCGTTCCAGAGGGAGAGGCCAAAACTCGAACCTCCTCCCCTTTTATCTCTCTCAGTTCATAGGACGCTCTGAGTTGATGGATGGTTGAAGCCTCATGGGCCGTGAGCCTTCCTCTTGGCATCTTCTGATTTAATCTCTCCATCGCGGCCGCCACAGCCTCACAGAATTCTTTGGGTCCCACCTCCCCTCCCTCTTCCAGGTAGTAGAGGTGGGGTGCAAGGCAAGCCTGTTGGTCAAACATCGAACAATCCAGGGCAACCGCCTCGGCCAATCTCTCCAGTTTCTGACGTTTCATATTCTGCTGTCCGATGACTCCAAATCCCAAGCGGTGGCCATGGACGACCGTTTTGACGTTACGAGGAACTTTTTCGAGGAGAGCCTTGCAGGTCTCCACGCCTCCGAATAAGACAACAGCATCAGCTTCTTCAAAAAGAATGGACTCGATTTCTGTTGTTCCCCCTTGCCAGTAAAGCACCGCCATACATTCTGCCATCTCTGGATCGATCTCTTCGATCGTTTTTAAATAGAGGGGAGCAAACGTCGGTTCTCCAGCAGCCACTTTTCCGAGGCACGCTGATTTGATCAGGGCTGACCTCATAAAAAGAAGATGGGGGAGAGCAGGAATGTTTTCTGAAAAGATGGAGACCATCAGCTCTGGGCCAAAGGCCCGACTGTAGCCTCCCAGCAAAGGAGAGTACTGAAAATCGTTTAAAAAGAGGGGATCTCCAATTTCCAGTGAGAGGGCGCGCCACAGATCCTCCCGGAGAGAGCTTTCCATCTCAGCATCAATGCTCGCCGCCACAACTTCCTGGGAGAATCCGGTGATCTGGGGAATGACCTTTAGAGCGAGACGCCTTAAAGGGTAATTCTGATCCAGCCATCTCCTCGAGGCTTCATCCAGAACATGGACAATCGTTTCGATCGGAAGATCGGCGAGATAAGATTTTCTCTTTTCCTTCAAATAACGGGTAAGCGATTGAATGAAGATCGGATCCACCGTCGGAATCTTTAAATGGATCCGAGTCGGGCCGTCTTCGTAGATTGTGGTTCGTAAGATTCTGATCCAATCTTTGAATCGGGAAGGAACCCGGTAGGCTTCCAATTCAAGAAGTTCCATTATCTTCCCCTTTCAATGCGGGTCATCTCATCGATCGTAAGGGAACATCCCCTTGTAGCTTCGTCCTTCGATCTGCCAAAAACCTCAAATCCCTCTGGCGTTCTTCTTCCCAGATCATCAGTCTGAATCGCAAGGATATGACCTCGATTCGCCAGATCATAATGTTTAAGCAGACCGGTTTCTCCCTCTGGCAAGGGTTTAAGGTTCTCTGGGTCAACCACAACGGTACGGGTCCAGGGGGGATTCACTTTTGCCACCGGCAGAGATAATCCCTGATAAAAATTTCTTAGGGTGCTGTCATAAAATTGAGAACCGATCTCTGTCATTCCGAGTAGATTGATAGAATATTCTGTTCTGATTCCAAGGATCTCCTCACACTCCCTAACAAAGTCTTCTCGTTTCACCTCCCTGCTTCTCCCTTTAAACCCACCCGCATCAAGGGTACGAGAGCCCACTGGGAGCTTGAACCTCAACCCTCGTTCGTGGCAATAGTCGAAAAAATTGACAAAGCCAAAAGACCCCCCACAGATCGTGACCGGGATGCCTTCGTTTTCCGAAGAACGAAGTTCCCTGACAAGGGTTTCGACTTCAAAACCTTTCTCAGTCACCAGAAAACCACTTTGAGGCAAGCCGAAAAATTCCCTCAAGCGGTTCATGCCGTAGGCCATGATCATCGAAGGAGCAATCTCTGGAGAAGGGGCAATGATCAGGATCTTAGTCTTCATTCCATCAGGGAAGAGAAAAGAGGCGGCAGCGGTTTGAATCGTCCCATCCATCAGCCTCAACCCTCCTTCATCATAATGAACCTTCCCTCTCTCCTCTGGCCGAGTTGTCCCACTTGTCAAAAAGGTCCTCACGATCTGAGACGGAAACATCGCGAGTTCTGCGACCTTGAATGCATCTGTGGGAAGGGCTGGAATCTCTTCCCAGGAAGAGATCTTCTCGGGCAGGATTCCCCTCTTCTCACAATAGCGCCGGTAAAGGGGAATCCATTTAACCTGAAGTTCAAAAATCTCAAGGGCAAGTTGGTTAAATGTTTTTTCGTCCTGGTTATCAATTCCCTTCCCGATAAAGTGGAGGATTCTTTCATCCAGATCTCGGACTTCTTTATCCAATTCCCTCATCATGGGACCTCGATGTGAAAAGTAATCATCTTCTTCTCAACCAATCGTTGCAATATGTTTTCCAAGGTTTCGGAATTCAGTCTTTGTCTTTCTGAAATCTCCTTGATCGTAAGCTCTCCCTTAAGATATTGCGCCAACCAGGCCCACCTCTTTCCCAGTAACTTTTTGATCTCTTCTTCATCGACCAGGGATTTAGGAAGAAGATCTTTCTTAAGGGAAGGCAGTTCTCGAAAGTCTGACGGAATCGTAAAGTCCATCGGACGATAGGCAAAGAGGGGCGGTTCAATTCCAAATTTTTCTCGAAAGACATAGCGATACGCGCTTAGACCTGCCGCCATTCCCTGAGCTACTGCCCTTGCAAAGGAGTTATACCCCCCGGAAGTCACATCCCCTGCGGCAAACAGACCGGGGATCGAGGTCTCCATATCTGAATTGACGTTGATGAAAAGAGAGCCGATCCCTCTGGTTTCAAACGCGATCCTCCATACGGGGGAAAGTTCATAGGAGTTAAAGTCTAACAGAACCTTATCGCATTTGATCTTCTGAAGCCCTTTCGATGTTCTAACCGTCATGCCTTCAAGTTTCTCACTTCCCCAATATCGTTCCACCCACCCCCTGAGAATATCGCCACTTCTTTCTCCCTGTCCTTCAATCACGAATAGCATAGGAGATCGGCTCTGGTTGAGGTCTCGAATCAAAGGGAGGAGGTTTTGGACCTTTTCGCTTCCCACCACTACAAGCCTCTGTTTCTCCCTTTTGGTGATAAACTTTTTCAGTTGAGAAACGATGAACTCATATCCCATGCTCGTCACTTCTAATCCCCGGCCAAGATAATCCCGTTCATTAAAAAGAACTTTTATTCCGGTGGCGATGACGACAGCTAATGATCTGAAGAGCTTTCCCTTTGAAGTGACAACCTCTTTTACAGGACCTTCCGTCTGAATTCGGCTTACCCTTCCTTGATGAACCTCAATTTGAAGGTGATCCACATCCCTCACAAGTCGTTGAACCAGATCCTTTCTGTCCATCTTCCATGAGGGACCTGTGAAAAGGCATCCCCGCCAGGAAGCCAGTCCTCCCAGATAACCATTCTCAATGAGAAGGGTGCTGCAGGGAATGGCTTTAAATCTCTTGATCCACCTTGTTCGGATAGCCGCACTTAATCCCGCGGGTCCCCCTCCGACGACAATCACATCATAATCATAACCCATGCCTCTCTCTCCGAAGATAATGAAGAAGGCCCCCTACTTCGAGAATCTTTTTGAAATGAAGATCCATCTCTGAAAAGGAAAATCTTTTTGAGTCCTGAGTTTCAATCCAACCCTCTCTCATCAAAATACGAATCATTTCCCCATTCCTGACATGCTCCTGAATCTCCCTGCACTCAAAAACCGGTATCCCAAGGTTGATCAGGCTTCGCATAAAAATCCTGGCGAAGGAATAGGCCACGACCCCTTTCACGCCAAAAGCCAACAGGCCTCTCGCCGATGTCTCCCTGCTCGACCCACATCCAAAATTCTCTCCTGCCACAATGATCCATCCCACTTCTGGTCCTTCTTTTTTCACCTTCCCACCCAACCTGAGGATCCCTTCTTCAATGCCTTCCCTCATCTTCTTCTCATCCGGTGTAAAATGTGAAGGGGGGTGAAGAAGGTCTGTATTGACATGAGGACCCAATGTCCAGACCTGGCCGGAGATGATCTCAGGAAGTGCCATCACATTACCTCTCTGGGATCAACAATGCGACCTGTGAGGGCAGAGGCAGCGGCTGTAAGAGGCGATGAGAGAAAGACCTTTGAGGATGGATCTCCCATCCTTCCCTGAAAATTTCTGTTCGACGTGCTCAAACATCTCTCGTCTTTGGCAAGAATCCCTTTATCAATGCCTCCGCATGGGCCACAGCTTGGGTTAAGCACCACGCCTCCTGCTTCGATGAGTGTGGTTAAATAATCTTTCTCAATTGCCTGCAGATAGATCTTCTGAGAAGCAGGGCAAACCAGGAGGTTCACGCCTTGCGCGATCTTTCTTCCTTTGAGGAGTGTTGAAACCACCTCTATATCTCTTAATCTTCCTCCAGTGCAGGACCCGATGAAGATGGTGTCAATTGGTTCTCCATCGACTTCCTCAACATCAACAACCTTTGCAGGACTGTGAGGAAGGGCAATCTTTGGTTTTAGCTGAGAAAGGTCCATTTCAATTTTTTTCGAGTAAGTCAACTCTTCATCGAACCGCTGGAAGGAAGAGTTCAACCCGTTATCTCGTTCAATTAAAAATTCTTCTGTCACCCGGTCAGGCATGAAGAGTCCATTCTTTGCCCCGCCTTCAACGACCATGTTGCAGATGGCAAATCGGTCATCCATAGAAATGGCCTCATCGGTGTCAAAGAACTCCATTGCTTGATAAAGGAATCCACCCTCTCCGTATCTCCCAAGAAGATCCAGAATAATGTCCTTACCCATGAGATAGGGAGGTAGATTCCCACGGAAATTGATTCGAACCACTTCGGGAGGCCTGAGCCAGGTCTTTCCGGTAATGAGACTGTAAAGAATATCGGTTGAACCCAAACCTGTTGCCAGACAACCCAGCGCACCCCCTGTAACCGTATGAGAATCCGCTCCGAGGATCAGTTGGCCGGGCTTCAACCAGGGTCCTTCTACCAGGAGTTGGTGGCAGATCCCTTGATAGATAGAAAGATGAGGTAATTTCTTTCCGACGGCAAAGGAGAGAACCTCCTTCACCATATTCGCCCTCTCCGTGGACGAAGGAGGGGCAAAGTGATCTACGGTGAGAAGAACCTTTGTTCTATCCCAGATCTCCTCTCCAGAGGCTTTCAATTCAGGGAGGATCAGGGCAAAGGTGGGATCGTGAAGAAGGATGAAATCTACTTTAACGGAGAGGTAGGCTCCCTCTTTCCGCCCATCGGCGTGATCCTGAATAATTTTACCTGTTATACCCTGAACCATCTTGCCCCAAAACCTCTTTCACAATCTCCCAGAACGTCTCCATAGGAAAATCGAGATTCTCTTTATAATATGCTTCCACCTTCTTAGCCATCTCTCTGATCCCCTTTTTCTCTACAGCTGTCTTCCGCTCCTTAACCCGTTTCAGAATATCCTTTAACTCCTCCTCTTTCGCTTCATATCCTCGCTGTTTCAAAAGATGAAGGACTGTCCGTATTCCTGTATGCTTTCCCAGGACAAAAGAGGATTCTCTCCCCACCTCCTGCGGATCAATGGCTTTATAGGTCTGGTGATTCTTTAAAATCCCATCTACATGGATGCCGGATTCATGCCTGAAAGCATTAAAGCCAATGATAGGAGCATGGGCGGGCATGAAAATGCCTGAGTAGGTTTCAACCATACGAGAGAGAGAATAGAGGTTTCTGATCTCTATCCCGTGCTCCCGATGAAGAATTTTCTCCAGCGAGAGAATCACCTCGTGAAGAGATGGATTCCCAGCCCTTTCGCCAATTCCATTGACGGTCACTGAAGGAAAGGTCGCTCCTGCCTCAATGCTCGCCAGGGTATTGGCTGTGGCAAGGCCAAAATCATTATGACAATGAACCCCCAGCCCCATTTCTGGCGGAATGCTGTCCCGTATCTTTTTGACCCATTCCTTCATCTGGAAGGGTTCCATGACTCCTACCGTATCGCAAAGAAAAGCTCTCTGGGCTCCCCATTGATAGGCGTCCCTGCAAAGGGCTTGAACAAAGGACCTTTCAGCCCTTGAAGCATCTTCTGCCACCAAATTGACCAGAAGCCCCTTTCGAGAAGCATACTCAATCACCCCTTTAGCAAGTGTCTCGACTCCCTTTTCATCCATTCCAAGTTTTAATCTGAGGTGGAGGGAACTAACCGGACAGATCAGGAAGATCTCCTTCACATGACACTGGATCGCCTGATCCACCTCTTCCTTTTTCAACCTGAGGGAAACACCAACCGATGCCTTCAGACCCAGATGACTCATTTCATGAATCGCTTCTCTTTCTTCTTCTGAGATGGATGGCATTCCCACATCCAGAATCGGCACGCCCAACCCATCCAAGGCTTTTGCAATCTCAATTTTCTCCTCCCGGGTAAAGAAGACCCCTGGAGCCTGCTCACCCTCTCTCAGGGTGCCATCCACAAGAAAGATCTTATTCATGACGGCCTCTCAATCGCCAGCTCAGATATCGGCAAAAAAGCCTTCCCAGAAGGGGAGGGCTTGCCTTTGTTGGATTAAGATGAAGAGAACAGAATTTCTTGCACTTCACCTCTTTTAAGAGAGCTTCAAAACCTTTTTCGTCCATCCCGATTCCATTCTTTTGATAATCGGGAATAAAGTAACCCAATCCTCCTCCTTCGGGCGAACTGGCCCGATAGAAATCCAAAAAGGACCTTCGGGTCGAAACAATTCCAAACTCTTCAGGGAAGAGGTGCCAGGGAGCACCAGGCTCAAGGGTGATCGGCGAGGACCAGATCCTTCCAATCCTTTTGAATCGTCGCTTGATCTCCTTTCGAAAGTTAGCGGTTTTAAACAGGTCGGGGTGTTTCTCCCCTGGGATGCCCATGGAAAAGAAGAGATCAACCTTGATCCCCAACCGTTCAGCCGAAGCAATGGTTTTCATTAAAGCATCATTCGAATAGGAAAATGTTTTATTTCTGCCCCTTATATGCTCATCGCCGGATTCGGGTGAAAGAGCGAGGACCGACCCATCGAGGATAAAGGTCTTGGCAAAACTCTCAAGAAAACTTTCAGAGGGAAGCGAGAAGGATTCAAAATAGACTCTCGTTTGGAGACGGTTCTTTCTAACGAGGGGAAAGAGCTCTGCATAATATTTTTCTCCTTCTCGACCAGGATCGAAGGCAATATTAAACATCTCATACCCCATCTCCAAGGCATCAGCCATGCTCTGACATACCGCCTCAGGTGACCGGAAAACAACCCTTCTCCTCCCATTTACCACCTGCTGGGCATGGCTCCCTCCTCCGCACCAGGTGCAATTTCCAGAACATCCTCTACCGATATTCAGTGGAAAGAGAGGATAGCCGAGATGAAAATATTTTCGGTTCTTCTCTTTTGATAGACCCTTTGACCAGACAAAGGGCATCCCGATATGATGGATATAAGTTTTATGATCATAAAGGAGTGAAAAATGGGTATAAGACGATCGGTCTAAATCGCCTTCGGACGCCACATAAGCAAGAGGATTTTCGATAATCTCTTCCCCGTCCCTCCAGGAGAGGTTAGGAATGTCTTTTAACCCTCTTCCTTCGTTAAAAGCGTTCATCAAGGAAAGGAGAGGAACTTCTGCGTCTCCTCGAATGATCGCGTCGATCTGAGGAAACTGCGATAAGATTTCCCGATGAAAGAGACTAGCGGTATAGCCGCCAGAAACAATAAAAACATTGGGGTGGTTCTCTTTAACCTTGCTGGCCACCTGCAACACATCATAGGATTGAGGATGAAAATGAAGAGGGATAGCCACCACCTTCACCTCTTGTCCCTTGAGATAGGGTTGAGGAGTAAAGTGTCCCCTTTCAATCCATTCCACACCGAGATGCAAGATTCTGGTTTGATAACCCGCCTGATGGATAAGATCAGCCAGAGCAAGAGTCCCCATGGGAATGAGATTAACGGTCATATACGGACCATACGGCCGGTAATAATTATTAAATTTGGGAACATGGATGAAGAGAAGATCAAGAGATGCCATGGTTGGTAAATAAAATTATAACCCACCCTCTCAGAAATAGGAAAAGGGTATGGAAGAATAGGTAATCTCCTTCTCTGGAATCGGGGAGACGGAAATGATCTTGAGGTTTGGACAAAGGGATTGCAGAATCAGAAGTGAGGAATGGATTATGATTTTTCTAATTGCTTAATCTCTTCCTCCAGAGCCTCGATCTGCTGGAAGAGTTCGGGGGACATCGTATGTCCCGTATGACCGATGAAGGTCTCGGTCCCCGAACAATGGGAAGGATCCCTCTTTTTTAGTTCCTCAAGCTTGGCCTTCAGTTCTTGCAATCGCTCTTCTTTCCCCATACATACCTCCCGTGAGTTGTTCACTCTTTTTTAAAAGACTTTCTATTAAAAATAGCATAAAAACCGTCGTTGTCAATTCTCAGATCGAGGAAACCCGCAGACAGGCTTTCTTAAAGGAATGAGAGAAGACGCTTGGCATCGTAGCCGAAATGGATCAGGAGCTCTTCAGTCGCTTTTGCCAGCATCTCTTGGTATTTTTTAAGATCAAAGGTGTCATCCGGTCCTACCAGGAGGTAGGGTTTCACTCGTTCATTTTTATCTTTCGATAAAGCGTCTTTGATCATATATTTTACCTTCTCCCCGGGATGGATCGGAATCCCTATATCTTCCAGTTGCTGGGCTGCAAGGGCCGTGAGACTATCCACCTTATAGGCATTTGGTTCCCGTGAAATCCGTTTGGTAAGGATGAGATCTTCTGGTTTCATCCGGCCCTCTTTCAACAACAGACCATAGTCAAAGAAGATGTCTAAAATCTCTGCAATCTTTAACCGGTAATCTCGGGGGTCCTCTGTTCTTTTCAAAAGCTCCATCATCTGGACCTGAGCCTCCCGAATGAGAGGAGGTGTGTCGTTCCGCCGAAACGCTAATCCTCTGGCTTTGATCTTTCCGTTTTTAAAAAGACCAAAATAACGGTTCGCCACAGGGCTTTCCCGATTTCCTTTTGAGGGAAGAAAAACGATCCACCGGTAGATCCCTTCCAGACTCATCGTGACTCCGGTGACCTCGCTGATCCTCTGACAGAGCCCAAGTACCTCTTCTTCCTCCAATCTTTCCTTTCGAATCCAGAGCGAATCGGTGATGGCATGAAGGAGCTCAAATCCCTCCTCTTCACAGATCTCCTTTGCTTGAAGCAATTTCTCTCTTCCAAAAGCCGTGACGGCTTCGTGGGCTTCAATCTTTCCGAAGCGAGCATTTCGATAGCCCAGATATCCGAAACAGGTGACCAGCATCCACTTCAGCGCCGTCTGCCTTCGGTTGTAAACCTCTGAATCCACGTGTCGTATCTCCATCGTCTGTTGTTCATGGTTTGGCTCTCCGAACTCCCCGGTCGTAACGACCGAACCCCGACCTCCAGACTGTTTCATTTTCTCCTTCAGCCACGCCCTTCTCTTTAGAATAGGCTTGAGCGTCTTGGGAACGATGCCTTCCCGTTTCTCACAGATCGTATAGCCTGCCTCTGGAACCCGATGGTTCTCACAGCATCGGCAGAGCACGGTCTCCGCAGAGATATTGTGCATGGCCATGATCGTAGGATACATGGACGCAAAGTCAATCTCCGCGACATCTTCAAACACCCCGAGCTTTGGCTGAAACACAAGACCTCCCTTATCTGCAACGAGCAGATCCCAGGCGGTCTTGAATTGTTCGGGTTCCCCCTTTCGCCAGGGAATGAGAATGCCTTCCTGAAACGCCCGGTCCATCTGCATCGAGGTGATGGCAGTTCCAGGAGAGGTGTGCGCCATTCGTTGAACTGGAATCTTTCCCAGTCGCGCCAGCTCGATCACGCCCTCCAACCCGGACTCTCCGTAGAGAAAGGAATTCTTCCGATCAATATGCCATCTCCCGAAAAAGAGGTGGGCAGGAGCCCGATAGTAGGTTCGACCATAGGAGAAGTAAGAGTAGCCTTTCGGGTCGATCTGCCTCGCAATGGGATGGGGTTCCCGGTCCCAGGGGATGGGCACCCTGACTCTTCTCTCTAAGGAGAAAAGGAGAGGAAGAAGAGAAGCATCGCCGTAATCACTCAGGATCACGTCGGGGTCCACTTGTTTCATCAACCGGTTGATCTCTCCGATATCCACCTCCTCCATCTCCATCCGGTATCCTTCGTATTCGATCAGAAGACTCTTTTGGCGGACGGACTCCCCCTCCATCCGAATCTGCATCACCTGTAGATCCGGCAGACTACCGTCATCGATCCAAACCGAGTCTGATGGATCAAGCCCGATTCTAAAAACCCGCGCTCCCTCGACTTCAGCAATGCATCGACCTGTTGGAAAGAGTCTCTTTTCATAAAGGTAGGCTTGAGGGGGCGGGATATCGCAGTTGTAGAAGGTGATATGCTTCTCCCATGCGGGAAGAATCCTCGGGAGCCGACCGTAATGCTCTGGATGGCTCATCTCGATCTCCATCACCTCAACCTCATCTCCGCTCCAGAACTCCTTCTTTCGGGTCCACTGATAGCCAGCAGCATATCTGCGTTGACGGAGTGAATCGAACAGGGCCATCAGATCTCTCTTCTTTCCCTGAGCATAGAATCGGGACCGGAAAGGATCTTCCAGTCGATGGATCTTTCCGCCTTCGACTTTGATCCAGAGAACCATCGCGGAGTCAAGCGGATAGAGATCGAAGAGCCATCCGTGGAGTTGCATCAACAATGGTCTCCCTCTCCCCCGGTGGGAGAGGAATGGGATGAGGGGATGAAATGATTCCGCTCCCCGAATGTTTTCAACTTCTCTTTCAATTCCACCAGAGCTTTCTCATGTTCGATGAGGATGGAGATAAGAATCGTCTCAAAAGGCCAGGGCCTGGAGGCATAGACTCCTGCCTGGACATGGAGCCTCGCCCTTTCGAAGAGCCGGTCGAGAAATTGCTGATCCTCTTTACGCAAGCCCCTTCGAAATTTTCGCCACTCCTGAATCTCCTGCTCTAAAACTTGACTGAAAGGCAAAACGGTCCGTCCCATCGTTAACCCCTTAAATCCAAAACTCGAATATCGACATTCGAAACAAATTCGAAATCCTAATATCAAAAAAGAACAAAACAAACAAATTATATCCCCTCCCCTGACGGGAGAAGATTAAGATGAGGGGGATGCATGAGAGAGGCATGATAACATGTTCTATGGGTTGACTCCCTTCTCTTGTACAACATCATGTTTGGCTCCTCATCTTCAAGCGATATCTTCCAGACCAGATCAGAAAAGTGTGAGACTCTTTTCATGAGATAGGCTCTTTTAGAACCGGAAGCGACAGACGATTGAAATAGAATGAAAGGCACACCCTCCGAAGCCATGTTCTTAACGTGTTCCAGGGTTCTTTCCAGAAGAGGGCCAACTTCTCTCTCCGGCACATCCTCATCCAGGAAAGTGTTGAGCAACCCCAAAAGGATCACTTGGATTTTCTGCTGAGGCGGTGTTCCCAGGGTTTTTAGGAGGGAACCCAATCGTTCCATCAGGGTTGCCATCTGGTAGCAGGTGAAGGCCCTTGCGATTCGAATCCTCTTAAGAATCTCTTCCGGAGCTATCAACGCCTTTCGCGCAAAGGATGAAATCACATAAGGATCAAAGCGATTTGCCCCATCGAGCATAATCACCTCCATTCCCCTGCTTGCCATCCAACCCGCTGTATAAGAAGCCATCCCTGCTGCCCCTTCGCCCTGAAACAGAATCTTTTTCGGGAGACCGGTTTCAACTTGTGATAGGACTTCATCGAACAGAGCGAGCAACGATTGATCCATCGTTCTATCCAAATTAGGTTATCAGGTAATCAGAAGATCGGATTGCAGGACAGTGGTTCATCAGAGTATCAGGGTTGAAGCCCGGGGCTCATAATGTCCTGGTATCCTGGTATGTTGCCTCCTGATTCCCTGATGTCCTCATCACCTTAAGAAGCTCAAACCTTCCTGAAAATCCCAATGACTTTTCCTAAAACCTGAACCTCTCCTGATCCTTCTTCAAGTTGAATCGTCTCCCAGCGTTCGTTGTCCGGTTTTAATTCAACCTTTCCTTCTCTTTTAAAAAACCGCTTCACCGTAGCTTCTTCACCCATCAACATCACCACAACATCTCCGTTTTCAGCCGAGGGCTGGGAGTGAACGATCACAAAATCACCGGGTAGGATATAAGGCGACATGCTGTCGCCCTTCACCTTAAGGAGAAAGGTCTCCTTTCCTGTTACCCATTCTGCTGGAAGTGGAATATTTCCCTCCACATTCTCCAAAGCGAAGGTTGGCTTCCCTGCAGCAACCCTGCCGAGAATGGGAATCTCCCGGATCGTGGGCTTCTCCCCTTTCCCATGGAACCTTTCTCCTTGAAAGGTAAGAAGTTCAATGCCTCTCGACATGGAACCTTCCCGTTTCAAATAGCCTTTCTTTTCCAAAGCCTTCAGGTGATCAAAGACTGCCCGCGGATAGATATGAAAATGCTCGCCGATTTCTCTGATTGAAGGGGGATAACCCCTCTCCTTGATAAATGCCTGGATGAAACTCAATATCTCTCCCTGCCGTTCCGTCAGTTCCATAAGTTCCCCTTTAAGTCAGGTTTTGTTTCAGTGTGTTGCTCCGAACTCCCCACTCCAAACTGTGATTAATGTATACTATACATTTGTTTAGTTGTCAAGGGCCTGTAGAGAGATCTCTGAAAAGTATTTAAAACGAATTTTAGATCGGGGAGGCGGGGGGAAAAGCCTTCGAAGGGAATACCTATTGTATCATAAAGCCCCTTTGACTCATCCCCTGAAATTCCATAGGGCAACTTATTTTCGGGGAGCATTCTGTCCTCTCCGATCCTCACCACGGAGAAATTGGCCTCCACTGGCAGGATAGATACATATGGGGCATACTTAATTTAACGAGACTTCTCTCCGTCTGAAATACCTCAAACGGTTCGAGGAAGAATTAAAACGATACCCGTCACTGAAGTGATCTAACGTGCCGAAATTGGGGGAAGAAAGGGTAGAGGGGTCAATTTGAAGCAGCCGGGTATTGACCAGAAGGAGTGATTCATGGATATCCATAATAAAATAACTCGTCGTAGGTTCCTCAAAACGGCAATGGCCGGAGCCACACTGGCTCTTGCAAGCCATCCCTCTTTTTCGCAAGCCAGAGAAGAATATGACCTTTTTGTAATCTCCGGAGAACCTTCTGCTGCCACAAAGAAGGCCCTCGAATCCCTCGGGGGAATCTCCCGCTTCGTAGAAAAAGGAAATCGGGTGATTCTCAAACCCAATATGTCCTTTGCCCGAACGCCTGACTTCGGAGCCACCACCCATCCTCAGGTCGTGGCTGCGGTGGCAGAGGCTTGTATCCAGGCAGGAGCGGCGAAGGTGGTCATCCTTGATCACACCCTCCATCGACCAGAGCTTTGTCTGGAGCGTACCGGTATCCGTGAAGCCTGCAAGACCATCCCCAGAACTCATGTTGCAACGTTCCAGGAAAGAAAATTTTTTAAAGAGATCAAAATTCCGCAGGGAAAGGCATTGGACCGGGTGGAGGTCATCCAGGAGGTTTTGGAAAGTGATCTCCTCATCAATCTTCCCGTTGCAAAATCTCACTCTGCAACAGGTATCAGTTTTGGCATTAAAGGACTGATGGGTTTGATCTGGGATCGGGAAAGTTTCCACTCTCGACTTAATATCAATCAAGCCCTTGTAGATCTTGCAACGGCGATCAAACCCCGGTTAACGATTCTCGATGCGACCCGCGCTCTCATCTCAGGTGGTCCTGGAGGACCGGGGGAAGTAAAAAAACTGAATCTCATCATTGCCGGTACAGACCCTGTGGCAGTGGATTCTTATGGCGTCACGGTTGCTCCATGGTACGGCCAGAATTTTAAGGGCAGACAGGTGGAACATCTGCTCATCGCCCATCAGCGGGGGCTCGGAAAGATTGATACAGATCAGCTTAAAATTTATAAAGGAACAGCATGAGAACAATCCTTCAAGCTTTCTCCCTTCTCCTCTTTTCGCTTCTCCTCTTTTTTGCCACCTATAAGCTTCCGGACTGGCTTCCTGCGGATATCTATCTTCGCCTCGATCCGCTTTTAGGCCTCAATGCCATCTTTGCAGCACGGGAGATCATCGGTAGAGCCCTATGGGGCCTTGTAATCATTGGGGCAACACTTCTCATTGGCAGATTCTTCTGCGCCTACGTCTGTCCCATGGGAGCCTCAATCGACTGTCTCGATTCACTTTTCTTTCGAAAGAAAAAAAGAGGAAGCCTTAAAACGGAATCGAGTCTCAGGAAAATAAAATATGTTCTCCTGATCGTCTTTATGACTGCAGCCGTCACGGGTTTGTCTCTTGCCTTTCTCTTGGATCCCCTCTCACTGTTGACGCGTTTTTATACCTTCTTTCTCTATCCAGTAACGATCACCGCGATCAACCTCTTTCTGGACCTCCTCCGGCCGATCTCAAAAGCCTTTGGATGGGTTTCTCTCTCTCATACGCACCTTTTCCAACCTGTCTTCTATATGTCTTCCATCACCTTCCTCATCTTCGGAGGCATCATTGGCCTCAACCGTCTCGTTCCCCGATTCTGGTGCCGTTATCTTTGCCCTCTGGGCGCCTTCCTCAGTCTGATCTCTCCCCTGAGTCTCTTCAAACGGAAAGTGAGTGAGGCGTGCAACGAATGTATGAAATGCCAGAAGAGTTGTCCCATGGGAGCTATTCCGGAGGATCCAAACAGAACTCACCTTCCAGAGTGCATCCAGTGCCGCACCTGTGCAAAAGTCTGCCCCCAGAACGCTATCACCTTTCCAGCTTCCCTCACCCTTGGAGGAGAAGATTCCAAGGTCGATTTTTCACGCCGGGGGTTCATCTATTCAGTGGCCGGTGGATTGGGAGCCGGATTCCTCGCTTTGCAAACTCCATTTGCTCACCGGCAAAGCAAACTTCAGATCATTCGGGCTCCAGGATCAATCCCTGAAGCGGAATTCCTTCGAACCTGTATCCGGTGCGGTGAATGTATGAAATCCTGTCTCACCAACACGCTCCAACCCTGCTTATGGGAAACAGGGTTCTCAGGGCTCTGGACCCCCAAGATGGATCTCCGCCTGGCCCCCTGCGATCAGAATTGCAATGTCTGCGGCAAAGTCTGTCCTACCCAGGCCATCCGCTCTGTCTCTCTTGAAGAGAAGAATCATGCCAAAGTGGGAACAGCCATTTTAATCAAAGAGAAATGTCTGGTCTGGGCTCAGAACAAAATCTGCTTGATCTGCGATGAAATCTGTCCCTACAATGCGATCGTCTTTCGTACTGTGGAAGGATTTCGCCGTCCTTTTGTGATTGCTTCGAAGTGTAACGGCTGCGGATTTTGTGAGCAGAGATGTCCTGTCCTGGGTGATTCGGCCATCGTTGTCATTCCTGATGGAGAAATCCGCCTCAAAGTGGGCTCTTATGTCGAGGAGGCGAAAAAACGCCAACTGGAATTCAAACCTGACCCCGGTGACGACAGATTGATCCTCGAAGAATCTACCCCCCAGCCTCAAACACCTCAGGGGTTTCTGCCTGAAAAATAGAGGGGGGGACAAACATAGTCGGTTTTCCTGCCGGTGGCCTTATCGACTCATAAATTTTTTACCGGTTCTTGCTCTTAATCCATTCATGCCAGTCCAGACCGGTTTTCTTCTCCCAATCAGGCCCGAACTTTCCGTTAAAATAACTTTTCAACTTTTCATAAAGGAGATTCCATCCGGGGAGATATTCATAGGTTAATACATCTTCGAGGAAAGGAACAATCTCACCCAGTTTCTCCTTGGGGAGATAGGATCGGGCCTTCAGTTGAAAGGAACGTTTAAGTGCCTCCGAAGAGAGAGCATGGGAGGTGAGCATGGCCACCCGGAAATTCCGGCTGACTGCCAGTTCCAGAAGATCGAAACCTTTAATTCCCATGATATCGAGGATAACGATATCATAATGATTTGACTTCAACAATTGTTCTGCTTCCTCAAAAGTGGTTGCCTTGTCAATCTTACACGAAGGGCAGGCCCCCCGGATTTCCTCTTCCAGAACCTCCAGAACGTCCGGTTCATCATCCACGGCTAAAACCTTTTTACCTTCCAAAACGGACTTTTTTACCTTTTCAGACTCATTGACTGACGGAATCGCAGGAATTCTAATCGTGAAACAGGTTCCCGTATCTTTGAGACTGACGAATCGGATCTCCCCACCCATCGCCTCCACCATAACCTTTACACCGATGAGCCCGAGTCCTAAACCCGGGATCTCCGTTCGTTTCTTCTCGTTAAACTGGAAGAAACGTTCAAAGATGGCCTCCTCTTTTCCCAAAGGGATTCCCGGACCGTCATCCTCAACTGAGACGAAAAGGTCATCTTCACCGCTTATGCAAACCCGAACAAGATTCCGCCTGTATTTGAGAGCATTGCTAATTAAATTGATCAAAATCTGCCGAAACTTATCCGGATCGTGGCAGAAAGGAGAGTTACAGTACTTCCCAGTAAACTCAATCTTAATTCCATGGTCCTGGAGCATGCGCTGGAATTCTTCGTCCTTCTCAATCTCTGAAAAAGCCTCGTCCGGCATCAGGGTCTCGAGAGCTTCTACCAGTGAATCTTTTAAGGCTTCTTGAATGGAGAAGGGTCTATGGTGGAATAACTTCTCTTCCGAGAGGAGGAGCTGGACCATCTGCTGGACGAGGGTCTGAGATTTGCGAACATTCCTCAAGATGACCTCCAGGACTCTCTTCTGCTGATTGGTTAGAGGACCATATCGCTCTGATTTATGGAGCAGGTTGTTGGCGCTGGTTGAAGCAATCGAGAGAGGACCACGAAGATCATGGATGAGAAGGTCAAACAGCTGTTCTTTAATTTTCATGGTGGAGCCACCTATTCATTTTATAGGATTATAACATGTGACACAAGGACCTTAATCGAATTTGAAATAACAGGCAGAAGGGGTTTCTCCCCGATGAATAACTGTCGTCTATTTTTTACAATTGGAGCACGCGGAAATTTTTCTCGGGCAGAGAGCTGGGTCGTCGGAAGGCACCGGCCTCGTTCACTCCTCACAGAAATCTAAAACCCATCTCTCTGGGCATAGGTCTTGAACCGTCAAAGGTGCCGAAATACAATAAGTGTAAAGGGAAGAAAATCCCTGTTCCATCATTTCGATTGGCTCGGAGACAAGCTTGGAAAAGTTGATCTTCCGAAAAATATATTTGAGAGAAGGGGGAAATCTTCGAGATAGGGACTGATGTGTTCATTCAGACTCAGACCTAACCATCCGCTCAAGAAACGTATCATCCCCTTACCC
The DNA here is from genome assembly GCA_938002255.1 of uncultured bacterium. Taxonomy (GTDB): domain Bacteria; phylum Desulfobacterota; class BSN033; order BSN033; family UBA1163; genus RBG-16-49-23. The sequence goes on along the minus strand of CALLAL010000030.1, from coordinate 23,067 downwards.
CATCGCAACACTTTATCCCAATATACCAGAGCTTTTTAAATAATCAAGTTTTTTTACTTGACAGATTTTCAGGTTTCATCTATAGGTAGATACGAAAATGTTCAAAGAAAAGGATGGGTAGAATATGGCGACATCGATATTGGATGGGAAGAGGATTCTGGCGGTTGACGATGAACCGGATGTGTTAACTCTTCTGGAGGAGGAGATCAAGGAAGCTGCACCCAGTTGTCACTTTGAAAAGGCAACAACCTTTGAAGAGGCTGCCGAAAAAATTAAATCCAATCCTTATGACATTGTCATCCTTGATATCATGGGCGTTCGGGGGTTTGATCTTCTCGAATTAGCGGTAAGCCGAAACCTTCGGGTTGCCATGCTGACAGCCCATGCCCTCAGCCCCGAGGCGTTAAAACGCTCCTTTGAGATGAAGGCACGGGCTTATCTCCCCAAAGAAAAATTGGGAGAGATTGTGCCTTTTCTTGAGGATACCTTAAAATTGGACTATCTCCCAGGATGGAAAAAGTTGATGGACAAATTGAAAGGGTTCTTTGATTCTCGATTCGAATCGGATTGGGAAAAGAAGACAGGGATGAAATGGCAGGAGTGGGGTAAGATTTCGAGCGATTGATGCCAAAATGAAATGCTGGGAAGGAGGAAGCCATATTGAAAGAATCTATCTTAAATCATAAATTGATTCTTGCCGTGGACGATGAACCAGATGTCCTCACACTTCTCGAGGAGGAAATCAAGGAAGCCGCCCCTCAATGTCGTTTTGATAAAGCCACGACGTATCAGGAAGCAGTCGAGAGGATGATGACCCTGACCTATGATCTTGTCATCCTTGACATTATGGGCGTTCGGGGGTTTGATCTACTCGATCTTGCCGTCAGCCGTCATTTTCCCGTGGTCATGCTCACCGCCCATTCCCTCAATACAGAGTCTTTACGGAAATCCATTGAGAAGGGAGCCAGGGCTTATTTACCCAAAGAGAAATTGGGGGAGGTTGTCCCCTTCCTCGAAGATGTCTTGAAGTATGAATATCTGCCAGGATGGAGTCGCCTGTTGGAGAAACTCGGAGGATTTTTTAATGCTCACTGGGGAGAGAACTGGAAGAAGGTTGATGAGGCTTTCTGGAAGCAATTTGATGAAAAGACCGCTTTTATTAAAAAGTAAACCTCCACCCTCTGCTACACATCCCCGTCGTTAGGCTGCCTCTCTAATCCCACAAGAGGATGTCTTTCACACAGGAGTTGCAAAAAAAACAAATTGAACCTTACATTGTTTTTATCCCCTGAATTGAGTTAGAATGGTAACCGGATTCCATAGTTTCTTCAGGGACAGGTTAACCGCATGTTCGAGCGGTTGAAGGAAGATATTCACACAATTAAAGAACGGGATCCTGCTGCCAAGAATTATGTAGAGATCCTCCTGTGCTACCCGGGACTTCATGCGATCTGGTTTCACCGCATTGCTCATGCTCTCTATCTTCGGAAATGGTTTACCCTTGCCCGGTTGATCTCTCATTTCAGCCGTTGGATTACCGGCATTGAAATTCACCCGGGTGTAAAAATTGGCAGACGGCTTTTCATCGACCACGGCATGGGTGTGGTCATTGGCGAAACAGCCGAAATTGGGGATGACTGTTTGATTTACAAAGGCGTGGTCCTCGGAGGCACGACGCTCGAAAAGAAGAAACGTCACCCTACCCTTGGAAACCGAGTCGTGGTCGGTTCGAATGCCATTATCCTTGGGGCCATCACGGTAGGCGATGGAGCCAGAATTGGATCGGGGTCGGTTGTGGTGAAACCCGTTCCTCCAGGAGCCACGGTTGTAGGAGTTCCAGGCCGGATTGTAGAGTCCTTAACTCCCGAGAAAGTGGAACTTGACTTTGAACATGGAAATCTTCCGGATCCCTTATCAGATATCGTAAAGATGCTTCTCCAGCTCCACAATAAACTGGAGGAAAGAGTCAAACGATTGGAAAGGCTGGAAGATCTGAATAGCAAAACCATTCCCAGTGAGGATTGATTATGGCTAAGTATCCAAAATTCTTAATCGAACACTTTCAGAATCCGAATAACGTTGGTGAAATTTCCAATCCCGATGGGGTTGGCACAGTGGGTAATGCCTCCTGCGGTGACATTATGCAAATGTATATTAAAGTGGATGGTGATAAGATTGTCGATGCAAAATTTAAGACTTTCGGATGTGGGGCAGCCATAGCAACCAGTTCCATCCTGACGGATCGGATTAAAGGTGCCTCGATTGAAGAAGCCATCAAAATATCTGAGGAAACGTCAAAAGAAATCCTTGCTCAGTTGCCCAAAGAAAAAACCCCCTGTTTCACGATCGCTATGGATGCACTAAGACTGGCCATTGAGGAATATCGTTGTAAATTGGAAGGGTTTCATGAAAAAAGGGGGTTCGATGTAACGAATATGGAGAAGGATTGAAAGGTTTATTGTGTTTGTTAAGTCCATTGGGTGACTCAAGTATGGCCAATTAAATCAATAGGTTAAGTAACCTGATTCACATTTAAACCTGAGGGCAGGAGCAACGGATGACAAAAGAAGATAAAGTTGTTTTCCTTAAGGATCCCAACCAGGTCCTCGAACAACTTATCAAAAACTTCATCCATGAAAGTGTGCAGAACCGAAGAATCCAACTGGATCACGGAAGATATTGGGAAGAACCCCTGGTCGGGTTTGCCTCTGGATTGGATTCCCTCTTTTTCGATTATAAAAGGATTATTGGTTCCTTTCATCTTACTCCGAGAGAGATCATCGCTCATGCCTTGAAGGAAAAAGGTAAGGAACTTCTTCTGCCGGAGGTAGAGCAGATCAGCGTCATTTCATGGATTTTGCCCACTGCAGAAGATACAAGAAAGAGCAACCGGAAAGAAGATCGTTTTCCATCAAAACTCTGGGCTTACACAAGGGATTTTGGTGAAACCTGCAACAATGGCCTGCGAAGGCATGTGGTTGGATTTCTTGAAGATTTGGGTTTCGTGGCTGTTGCTCCTATCCTGATGCCCTCGTTTCAATTCATTCATGATGAAAAAGTAGGATGGGCCTCTCCCTGGTCAGAGCGTCATGTAGCTTATGCCTGCGGACTTGGAACCTTTAGCCTCAATGACGGTTTTATTACTCCCAAAGGGATCGCTGTCAGGATAGGAAGTGTGGTCACTCTTTTAAAATTGACTCCTACAGAGAAGAAACATCGCCATTACAAAGAGAATTGCCTTCTCTTTCGAAATGAAAAATGCGGAAAGTGTATCCCGAGATGTCCTGCTGGAGCCATCACGGAAAACGGCCATGATAAAGACAAATGCCATGAATACATCCATTCCGAACCATTAAATGTAAAACGGCTCAGTTATGGTTTACAGAATCCGCCACCCGCCTGCGGCCTCTGTCAAACTGGAGTCCCCTGCGAGTCCGAAATCCCCCGTCCCGACCTGATTGCCTAAAAAAACAGGCATCCCTTTTTGAATGAGATCCACAAGGGGTGCCTGTTCCCTAACTATCTTTCCAGAAGATGAAAACCTATTTCCCCCGTCACTAAGGTTGAATGGGGGTTCCCTTATCTTAAATCGTATCCCATTTTCGGGTACCGAAGGGGATGTAATAGACAGAAGGTTTTGTCTTAAATTCGGGTTTGAGAGGTTTCGCTAATTTTAACTTCTTCTGTACCTCTGGATCATTGATTTCACCAAAGGTAAATACTTTCCCTACACAGTTAATCGTACAGGCAGGTTTTTCCCCTTTCTGAAGCCGGGGATAGCAGAAATTGCAGGAATCAGCTTTGTCATTAATTTTATTGTCTGTATTTAAGTAACGAACTTTATAGGGACAGGCTTCAACACACGCGCCGCACTGGATGCAGAGCTTCTCATCGACAATTGTGATCCCTTCGGGCGTTTTCCGTGAAGCCTTGATCGGTTCAACCGGACAGGCTTTAACACAGGGCGCATCCGCACAGTGCATGCAGGCCGTTCTGCGATAAACCATCTTTACATTGGGGTATTTCCCACTTTCAATCTCTTTAATTTTCGTACGAAATTCCCCTGGGGGGATCTTATCGGGCCATTCCTGCTTGCAGGCTACGGTACACGCGTTGCACCCCACACATCGCCTTAAATCGATTACCATTGCATATCGTTTTGCCATGTTCAACCTCCTCTGATTTCGGAATCAATCGTTTGCTGGGTATTCACCTCTTCAGGAATCCCCAGATAATTTTTTTCCAATTGAAGAAACTCTCCCGTCAGGTCAGCCAAAGTCTGATAAAAAGCCAATCGGCTATCCTGTTTCACCTTTCCACAGAAAGCAGGGATCCAGGAGAGGAGATATTGGGACAAGAAGTTCATCTGGACTTCTTCCAATCTTACTCTTTCTGTTCCTGTGGCTTCCGCTTCTTGAGCTGTCAGGATTCCCATAAATTCAAGTTCATGGGCGATGTGGTCGGGAAGGTCGCCAAGATCTTCCTTTAAGGTAAAACCTGTTTTATGGTAAAATTGCAAAATCCCTGAAGTTGTTTTACCAAAGACACGCCCTTCTTTTTCCAGATAGACAGAGCCATAGGGAGGAGCGACGACCTTGGGAAATCCATTAATAAAGAGTCGGGTATACTCTCGAGCCATCTCAAGGCCGACTTCCTCTCTTTTCCCTGATAGGAATTTTTCAAAAGAGTCAAAGTACTCTTCAAAGGTTTCATCGGTCAAACAGCCCAAAGCATCCCTCAACTCTCTGATCCAATCCTTTTCGATGATCCAGGAACCCACCTTCTCATCTGGATAGGTATAGCAGAGAGAGAGAATATTATAGACATGACTTCGAGCAATCGATCGGTTCATTTTCTCCTTCTTATGCCTTATACACTCTCACACAGAGGTCATTCATATTTTCTGACATGGAAGGATCATTGGCATCGAGCATCTCCTGGGTAGATTGGGCAGGGATCAGATCCCCTTCGTTTGAACCCTTGCCGTAGGCTTTTGTCATTCCTTTACTCCAGTGACCGAAACCATGATCCACACAGACGGTGTCAGGTCGAATTCCCTCTGTCACTTTGGCTTTAACTTTAATCTTATTGACAGGTGATTCGACCATTACATAGTCCCCGTCTTTCACCCCTAATTTCTTTGCTGTTTCGGTATTGATGTAGCACAAATTCTCAGGATAGATCTGAATGTTATATTCAAGATTCTGCAGGGTTGAATGGATGAAGACAGGGGGACGGGTCGTCACAAAATAGAGAGGATATTCTTTTGACGGTTTAACTTTCTTTTCTTTCCAAGCCGGGAGAGGATCATACCCATATTTCTTAAATTCGGATGCATAAAGCTCAATCTTCTTCGAAGGGGTATTGAACTCTTTGGTCGGAACAAAGGGTTTGGCTTCTCCCCAGAGGCCATTAGGCGATTTTTTCAGCTCTTCCATCGACGTGCCAATGGCTTTCAGGCAGGCCTCATCATAGCCACCCGGAGAAACATCTTTGAAATAGTCTCCAAGCCCCATAGCCCTTCCAAGCTCGGGGATAATCGACCGAAATCCTCTCGTTTCGTAAAGGGGTTTAATCACAGGTTGTTGAATGGCAACCTGGGGATAGAGGCCAAAATATTGGCGACCGACAATGGCACTTCCCTCAAGGAAATGATGATCCGGGAGAACAATATCCGCGAGCTGGATCATCTCAGAGGGATGGATATCCAGGACCACCATAAACTCAAGTTTCTTCAAGGCCTCTACCATGCTGGGAGCGTCCGGAAAAGCGAAGACGTTGTGTTTTCTAACAAGGGCCGCCTTGATTGGATAGGGTTTCCCTTCAAGCACAGCCCGGTGAAAGGTGCTGAACGACCCTTTTCCTGTTTTGAGAAGCAGAGGAAATTTCTCCATCCCGTCAACACGGGCTGCCTTTGGCTTCGGATAGGGGGGTGCAGGATAGACCGAGTCGAGCGATGGAAATTTTGGCATTCGCTCCATAATATGGCCGCCGAGGCGGTCAATCGTCCCGACCAGACCCATGAGAATCACCTGGGCGTGGGCCAGCCTCCAGGAATTGGCATAGTTGGGCCCGGCGGCATCACGCTTATGGGTAGCGACGATGGCGGGTTTCATAGTGGCAAAATCTTTGGCGACTTTTTCTATCGTCTGGGCCGGAACTTCCGTAATCTTCGAAGCCCATTGAGGCGTATAGGGTTTGATAAACTCTTTCACTTCATCAAATCCAACAGTAAAATCATCGACAAACTGTTTGTCATAAAGGTTCTGAGTAATAATGACGTTGATCATTGCTAAAGCAAAAGCCAAATCTGTTCCTGGCTTGATCGGAATCCAGAGATCGGCTTTTGATGCGGTTGGAGTATATCTTGGATCGAGGACAGTAACCTTTGCTCCTTTGTCTATGGCAGCAAGAAAGTTCTGGGTCTGCATATTTTTGGCCTTACCCGGCATATCCCATCCGAAGGAAAGGATGTACTTGGCGTTTGCATAATCCTGGGTCCAGGGTTTGCCCTTTCCGGTGACGGTAGCTCCCCAAACAACCTCTTGGGTCGTGTAACAGGTGTTGTGATGAGAAATATAGTTAGGTGTTCCAATGGCTTTGGCAAGGCGTTGTGCGAAGTTTTGCGGCCTCATGATAAAAGCAATGGATTCGGGTCCAAACTTCTCTTTATACTCGTTGAATTTCTGAGCAATCGTGGCATAAGCCTCATCCCAGGAGATTCTTATAAACTGCGGATCGACACCTATTCCCTTTTGGGGATTGGTCCGCTTCATGGGAAACTTGATGCGATCAGGATCATAAAGCCATTGAATTGCCGAAATCCCTTTAACACAGAGAATTCCCCGACTGATCTGGTCATCAGGGTTTCCCCTTAATTCGACCAAACGGCCATCCCGGACGTAGGCTTTCATGGCACATCCACCTGAACAGACCTGACAAACCGTGTGAACAATCTTGGTGTCAAGACCCTTTTCCTGTGCGATTACCTCAAAGGCTCTAAATTGATCTCCGAATAGAAGCGCAATTGCCCCAGCCCCACTCAATTTCATAAACTCTCTTCTTGAAACAGCCATATGAACCTCCTCAATAGAAATAGATTTTCAAAAAAAACTGGAGAGGTTGGGGAGCCCCGGATAGCCCCCCCATGATATTGAGGACAGATAATCTTATTATCTATAAGATGGAAGGAAGGTGAAAGGACCATCTTAAAAAACTGTCCTCAACCCAAACCGCTCCCAGTATGGCCTTTTTCTTGCAAGATATATTCCAATAAGTTTACAAAAAAAGTCTTTTAATATTAATTATTTATTGCAATTTTGAAAAAAAGAATAGATGCTATTTCTGTTACTGAAACGTAACGAAATTTAATATAAAAATATAACCTTTTGTTTTTAAATGGAATAATTAGATGTTTCCACTTTGTAACAAAAATCACAAAACAGAAACATATGGTGTTAAGTTCTATTTAGAGGAGAAAAATATGGTTAAAAATTTTATATTAAGAAAAAGACTCTTTATATTTCTTACTTTTATTTTAATTCTTCCCCTCTCACTTTCTTCAGCAAAGGAGAGGAAACAAATATGGGAGTATTTGAATCCTGAAGGAGTCATAAAAATTGAACCGATGAAGATTAACCCTCATCCCGACACCCTTGAAGGCAAGACCATTATGCTCCGCTGGAATGGGAAGCATAATGGTGACAAATTCCTCGAAAGAATAGCGGAATTGCTTATCAATCATGTGAAGAATATCAAAGTGATTAAATCCTGGGAAGTTGCTCCTGAAACAGTTGACCCGATTGCAGGCAGTCAAGAACGTAGTTTGGAATTCGCAAAAACCATAGCCAAATTCAAGCCCGACCTTGTTATAGGAGCACAGTCGGACTGAGGAGCCTGTACTTCATGGCTGGTCGTTGACCAGCTCAACCTTGAATCGATGGGCATTCCAACGGTAACCATCTCGAGTTCAGAATTTGTCTCACTGGCGAAAGACACTTCTGTAGGAAAGGGGGCTGCCGATCTAAGCTTTGTCATTGTTCCTCATCCCCTGGGTATGATTCCTCTTGCTGAAATCAGAGAAAAAGCAGACAGAGCATTCCCTCTCATCATGAAAGCCGCTACAGAGTGGAAACCTGAAGCTAAATTACCTCCCATCAAACCCATCTATCCAGCCCAGAAGTTAATTTTTGAAGGAACTATTTCAGAATTTAACCAATATTTAATGGATAAGGGTTTTTCCATCGGACTTCCGGTCATTCCTCCCACGCCAGAACGAGTGAAAAAGATGCTAAAAGGGACTTCACGAAAACCGGATGAACTGCTTGGAATGGTGCCTCCAAGGATGGGGGCTTTAACGGTTGAGCTTGTTGCAATTCATGCCGTCATGGCTGGATGTAAGCCCGAATATATGCCTGTCTTGATTGCCGCTCTGGAAGCCCTTCTCGATCCAAAGGCAAACTGGCGGGGATTAACCACCACCACGGCGACGAGTTCCATTCTGGTCATCGTAAATGGACCGATTATCTATGAAGTGGGAATTGCCTCTCGTCAGGGGGCTGCAGGATCGGGACATCAGGCTAATGCCTCCATCGGATATGCCATCAATCTGATTGCAGACATCGTGGGGGGATCCAAATCGCCCTCTCCAGATAAGTCATTACTCGGAGGTCCTGGAGATTTTGTTGCCTGGGTCTTTGGAGAAAACCAATTAGCTCTCCCAAAAGGATGGGAACCTTATCATGTGGATAGGGGATTTAAAAGGACTGACAGTGTCGTCACTGTGATGGGAGTTTATCCTCCTGTGGACAATATCGATCACTGGAGCACCTCCCCCGAGGAACATGTGAGATGGTGGTCCTACCTCGCCTCGCCTCTTCTTAGCATTGGCGGCCCCTGCTGGATCAGTCAGATGGATCAGCCCCATATTATTGCGATAGGCCCAGAGCATGCTCAGTTAATCTCAGGGGCTGGATGGACAAAAGAACAATTTCAGAAAACCTTCTGGGAACAGGCCAGAATTCCCTTTTCGGCCTGGCCAAAGGGTTGTCCGAATGTCGATCTTCTGGTGAAGAGGTTCGGTCCGGTGAATGCCGATACGCCTATCCCGATGACCTTAAAATATGAAGACATTCATATCGTCATAGCAGGGGGAGCTGGAAAACATTCCCATTTCTTTGCTCCCTTTCCAGGTTGTTTTCCAGTGACAAAGCTGATTAGAAAGTGATCTGCTATGCCAAAAAACATCCTTTTTATGAAGAAGATAATTCCTTACTTAGGATTCCTCCTCCTCTTCGTAACCTCTGTCACGATGGCTATTGCAGGGTCAACGCCGAAAAAGGGAGGAACCTTTCCTATCATCCGACTTCCAGCACCCAATACCCTGGAGGAAAGGAATTATTTAGGGATTTCCGGTGAGGGACCTTTCAAAATCTCACGGATAAAAGCCTCTCTGCTGATCATCGAAATCTTCAGCCTCTATTGTCCTCTTTGTCAGGCTTCAGCACCGGAGGTCAATACCCTCTATTATATGATCCAGGAACTCCCCGACTTAAAGGAAAAGATTAAGATAATCGGTATTGGAGCAGGGAACAACATGCTGGAGGTCAATACCTTTAAAAAAAATTATCAGGTCCCTTTCCCGCTTTTTCCGGATGAAGACTTTAAAATCCACAAAGATCTTGGGGAGGTTCGAACTCCTTACTTTTTCGTCGCCAGGATTAAAAAAGACATGAAAGTGGAAGTTATCTATTCCGAAGAAGGTACTTTTGGTCTCTCCGAAAATTTCTTACAACGCATCCTGAAAACATCTGGATTAAAATAATCCTTCAGGATCTATCACTTTGAAAGAGTAAATTCCCCTCCTCTGTGACAGAGACACCCTCCGCCTTAAAGAGGCTTGACGTTCACAACTCTGAGGAATTTTCTTTTTGAGGTGAAGAAATTCTAAAATTTTAAATGCATTGACCTTTGATGTTTTCTAAAAGATAATAGAATTGAAAAGGCTGTGAAGTTAGCCTAAACCGCCCTGAAGTGAGAAAATTTTTCAGGACCAATAAGTTCTACCCATTCAGTAGAAGTTTTTTGATTTATGGAAAGAAGATCGGGCCATTCGTTAGAACTGGCAAAGATCCTTCAATATCTAAAGGTCCGCGAAAAGGAAGAAGGGGGATTCAGCCTTGTTCCTGAACTCTACCCGAATATTGAAGATACTTATTATGCCATCCGCACTCTGAAACTATTAAATGGTGAAATCAACCGGGACAAGACAATCCAATATCTAAAGAGTATTGATTGGACACAGGTAAATTCTCCAAGGACGATTTACATGCTCACCTATCTCCATCTCACCCTGAAGCTTGATTTCCCTCCCCCTTTGGTCCATTTTCTCTATCAGGAGGGACCTATCTATCAAACCCTGGATGGTCAGTATTTCTACGATGAAATCCAAAAACTTTTAAACCGCTCTTATAAACCTCTAACCTCTTTTTCCCCTTCACAAGGTTATCAACACGAAAATTTACAAACCCTTTTCAAGAAGGCTTCCCTCTGGATCAATCATCGGATCCCTTTTGAAAGAGAGAAAATCATACGATGGGTCCAATCCTGCCAGAATGGGGATGGAGGGTTCGGGTTCTACCCTGGAACCACTTCGTTTATGGAGAATACTTACTGCGCCCTCAAAATCTTATCAAGGCTTGGAAGCTTGCCCTTAAAGGGAGAGGACTGCCGGCAATATCTCCTGAATTGCCAGACCAAGAACGGCGGATTTGGCAGAGCCCCTATGAGCTTTCCTTTTATTGAGAGTACGTTTCATGCGGTTTCTTGCTGGCTTTTATTGGACACTATGTTCCCAAAGCCTCCCCAAAAGGTTTGACAAAACTCGTTAAAAAGGTGATGGAGTTCAGACCATTATGGATTAGGGCAGAGAATACCCTTTTGATCTGTTGGTCATCGGATTGAGGGGCCATTTCACAATATATGACCGAGTGTGGGGAAGCACCTCTCAGAATCTCACCTGTCTGGTTCCAAGCACGGCAATGATCGTCAAATAAAATTTCGGTAGGTATTTCCATCATGGCGATAAAAAAAAAGATGAAGGAACCGTTTCAACCTAACATCGTGTCTCAAATCTCAATCTCAAGTTCTTTGATTTTTTCCCAAAGAGTTTTTCTTGAAATCCCTAAGAGTTCAGCCGCCTGCCCCTTTTTCCCTTTTGTTTTTTCAAGAACGCTCTGAATGTACTCTTTTTCAAAAAGACTGACCGCAGTCGCCAGAGGTCTGGAAGCTTGAATCTTTTCGCAGAGTGTTTGGATGGGCATGGTGTTTTCACACACCTCTTCTGGAAGATCTCCAGCCTGAATCACCTTTCCCTTAAGAAGGGCGATGGCTCGTTCGAGCATGTTTTCCAATTCCCGGATATTCCCTGGAAAAGGATATTTTAAAAGTAACGTTTTTGCCTCTTGTGAAAGACCGGTAATTTCTTTCCCCATCTTCCTGGAAAACTTTTCAAGAAAATGATCTGCTAAAAGAAGAATATCCTCCCGCCTCTCCCTGAGCGGTGGAAGTTGGATGGGAACCACGTTCAGCCGGTAGTAAAGATCCTCTCGAAAATCCCCCCGTTGAATCTCTTCTTTTAAATCTTTCTGAGTAGCGCAGATAAGCCGAACGTTGACGGATAGGGTCTCATTTCCTCCAACCCGCTCAAACTTTCTCTCCTGGAGCACTCGAAGAAGTTTCACTTGAACGCCTGGAGAGAGTTCACCAATTTCATCAAGAAAGAGTGTTCCTCCGTCAGCCATCTCAAACCGCCCTTTTCTCTGTTTGATCGCACCGGTAAAGGCACCTTTTTCGTGTCCAAAGAGTTCGCTCTCAAGTAGGGTTTCAGGAAGAGCGGAGCAGTTCACTTTGACGAAAGGTCCGTTCTTTCTCAAACTTTTAAAATGAATGGCATTCGCCACCATCTCTTTCCCTGTCCCGCTCTCCCCCTGGATGAGAACCGTAGCATCCGTTTGAGACACCGTCTCAATTAAATCGTAGATCTTCTGCATCTGAGGGCTTTTCCCCACCAGTCCTTCCAGGCCGAACCGCTCCTCAATCCTCTCCCGGAGCAGGACATTCTCCTCTTCAAGCTGCTTCATCCTGAGGAGTCGCCGGATGACCAGAAGGAGCTCATCCATGGAGAAGGGTTTGGTCAGATAGTCGCTTGCTCCTTCTTTCATTGCGGTCACCGCAGAATCGATGGATCCATAGGCGGTAATGATGATGACTTGTGTCTCTGGATGAATGGTTCTAATTTCCTTGAGGATGTGGAGGCCATCTTGATCAGGAAGTCTAAGATCGGTAATCAGGATGTCCACGGGATTTTCCTTGAAAAGACTCAATCCTTTTTTTCCAGTCTCAGCCGAAGTGACCTGATAACCCTCATTGATCAGAGCATCTTGGACAGTAATCCTCATCAAAGGTTCATCATCAATGATCATCACTTTTAAAACACTCATTTTGAAATCAATCCTTTCTAAGCTGTCCTGCTTTTTTCTTTCTCCGGGATTGGAAGTTGAAGCTCCACTTTCGTTCCTTTGCCTGGTTGACTCGACAGTTGAATCATCCCCCCATGTTGCTCAATAATCCCTTGGACAACCCATAGCCCAAGGCCTGTTCCTCTCCCCTCCCCTTTTGTGGTAAAGAAAGGATCAAAAACGTTCGGGAGGTCGTTTTCTTGAATTCCTTTTCCTGTATCCGTAATGGTTATATGTAGGCGACCATTCTGTGTCACTGTCGCAATGGTTAGAGTTCCTCCTTTTTCCATCGCCTGAATGGAGTTTAAAAAGATATTGATGAAGACCTGGGACATCTGATTTTGATCCACTTCAACCCAGGGAGTATCCTCTGAGATTTCTTGGATGATCTCAATTTGGTTTTTTCGAAATGAAAAATCCAGGAGAGAAAGACACTTTGCGATGAGGGCATTAAGATCAGTTGGCAACCGTTCAAGTTTGGAAGAACGGGCATACTCGAGGAGATTCGTAACCGTTTTCTGAATGCGTTGAATGCCATCCTCCATCAGTTGAAGATACTCCTGCTGTTTTTCAGGACTCTGTCCTCCCTTTTTAAAATGATAAATACAGTTGAGAAGTCCTCCCAAGGGATTATTGATTTCATGAGCCACCCCTGCAGTCAGCTTCCCAATAGCGACCATCTTCTCAGTCAGGAGAAGGTTCCGCTGGGTCCGTTCCTTCTCTCTTTCATCTTCTTTAATCCTTTTCAGCAGCCGGTAGTAGCTCCCCCGAAGGATTCCGATTTCATCCTGGCCAATTACAGCATGATGGGGAGGGGAATCTGATCCCGGAATCCTTTCATCCATCTCTTGGGCAAGTGATTTCAAGGGTCTTGTGATAAACCCGAAGAGAATGGTGATGAACCCTGTCGCCAGCAGGATAAAGCCGCCAGTATACAGAATATATTTCAAGGCCATTAAGGAAACCTCTTTTTTTAAATTATCAAGAGAGATCCCAATTCTTAATGTCCCCCAGCGCTTGGTTGAAATGGCCAGGGGGGTGGAAATGTCGAGGATCTTTTCGCTTGGATACTGGATCAGGGTCTCCGGGGATGCCAAAACTCGTTGGGTGATCTCATCCTGATATGAATTTCCGACCTCAACCATGGAATGATGCGCAATGATCTTTCCCTTCGGGTCAAGAATCATGGCATAGATGGTATTGAGGTCTTTTCTCTGCATTAGGTCAGAGATGTAGTTGTCCAGAAGTCCTCCTTCCTCAACCAGTCCGATTTCCTCATAGAGCATGGTGTTGGTGCATGAGATGGCAAGGGATTCCACGAGGGCTTTACCTTCCCTGACGATTATTTCCTCAAGGAGCTTCTTTTCCCGCGAAATGTTCCAGTAAGCCAGGGCGGACATTGTCCCAATGATGAGGATGGAAAGATAAATGGTGAATTTCCCCTGGAGTGTATGAAACGGATTGATGATCTTCATTCCCGAACCGGCCCCTTCATCCCATGCGCTTTTTCCACTGCCCGGAGAATCTTCCGGATCGAATCGTAATCAGAATCGGATGCTTCTGTGAATCCATATTTAAATTCCTCATCCCATAGGGCCATCTTTTTCTGGTAAACAGGGGTTTGCGGTTCAAGTTTCAGCAGGGCTGCTTTCACCGCCTGAACCATCTCCACCGGAACATCTTTCCGGACAACAATTGGAACCGTTGGGATGGGATCCATAAGGAAGATAAATCTGAGCCCCTCGTTCTGATATTTGTAGGCAACGATGTCCTTGACTGCACCCGCATCAAATTGACCTTTTAGAACCGCGTTCACTACAGAATCATGATGCCTGAGGAAGGAGTACCCTTTTAAATCTTTCAGGTGAATGTTCGCTTTCTGGAGGTAGTATTCCGGTAGGATGTGGCTCGCCGTTGACCAGGCTTGGCCAAAGGCAAAACTTTTCCCCTTGAGGTCCTTGAGATCTTGGATAGGACTGTCTTTTCGAACGATAATGATTCCCCGGTAATAGGGTTTTCCATTCTTGCTCAAGGCCTTCAGGATTGGCTTGACAGGGTACTTTTCTCTTGCCTTAATGTAAGAAACAGGGCCACAGGAAGCAATGACAATTTCTCCATGCCCGAGTTGATCAATCATGTCTTCATAAACCCGTGAGAGCTTTATCTCAAATTGAAAAGGCGTATGTTCACTCAGGTAATCAACAAAAGGCTGATAGAGCTGGTACATAATCCGGGGGTTATACTTCGGGCAGAATCCAAACGGGATAACCGGCTTGGAATGGGCTGGGATAGAAATAAAAAATAGTAAAAAGAGTAAGACCGAACTTGTTGATTTTTTAATTGACCGATGCCTTTTCAACTTTTTCTGCATAAAATGGACCAGGCTAATTAAACTTTTTTCCAATATTAACCCAATAGAAAAGATTTTTCATTATTGACCTTCTCTGCAAAAAGACGAATGAATTTCCGACAGTTTTGTCGAGAAGAACGGATAAGATTGTCGAAAAAACTTGTTTGGTGGAGGTTGATTTAACCGTTTTACCGCATTACTAATTGATTGTAATCATGAAGGTTATAACTCTTTCCTAAAAATTATTATTGTTCTGGCATTGAGGTTGCTAGTTCTAAGCTCAAGTTCATTATAAGAGGGTTCTAATTAATGTCTGGTAGATACAAATTATTTTTCACCATACTCGCAATGATTCTTATTCCGATCCTTTTAGGGATAACTCCATTAAACTTTGTCCAAAAAATTGGAGCGGGTTGTCCATTTTCTCAAGGCAAGCAATCGATTAAATGCAACCCCTGCCTTTTCAACTTTATCGTCTCTCAAGAAAACCATGGGATTACAGATTTACTTGAAATGGTCTCTGAATCCACATCTGTTCATTCCCCAAGTTCACAGGGTTTCAACTCTCGCTTAATGACTTCCAATATCCCCTCAAGTATCCCCTCAAGGGCGGTGCCTCTCCGCTGTTAATTAAAGCGACATTATCGGTCTATCTTATTCGCCCTGACAAGAACTTCATCAACCGTTTTCTCCTCAGAGGTCAAGCAATAGACTGAGGCACTAAAAAATTCAGAAGAAAGGAGGTGAATCCGAATGAAAAAGAAAAGCATCATTGGTTTAGGCCTCGTTTTAGCAGTCGCCCTGATGGCAACGATGGCCTTTGCTGGAGGGATGGGCAGAGGGTTTGGGCCAGGATATGGATATGGTTACCCTGCCGTTTCCAACCTGACCACAGAGCAATCCTCCAAGATTCAGGCTCTGCAGAAAGCCCATCTGGATGAGATCACACCGATTCAGCAGGATCTTCTGAAAAAAAAGACCGAGCTCCGGAGTCTGTGGCTGAGTCCAACTCCTGATCAGGTCAAAATCACTTCCCTCCAGAAGGAGATTTTGAACCTTCAGGCCAAAATCACCGAGAAGGCTACTCATCTTAGGCTTGAAATTCGGAAGGTTCTCACTCCAGAGCAACAGGCTCAACTCTCTCTCTATGGTGGTTTAGGAATGGGCCGTGGGATGAAGATGAGCCGTATGGGTCGCTGGTAAGACAAACGAACGGGCGGGGAATTTATCCCTGCCCACTTTCAACTAACCTATTTAACCAATTTACGAAAAGGAGGTCCTTAGTATGAAAAAGACAATAGGTTTAATGAGTTTGGTTTTGGCGTTGGCACTGATGGCCTCGGCAGCATTGGCCGGCCCATGGGGAGGCAGATTTTATGGTGTGGGACCTATGGTCCCGAATCTAACTCCTGAGCAGTCCCAAAAGATTTTAGCCCTTCAGCAGGCCCATTTTGAAAAGATCACCCCGATTCAACAAGAGCTGTATTCAAAGAAATTAGAACTTAGGCGTCTATGGCTCGAGCAAAATCCAGATCAGGCGAGGATCAATGCCTTGCAGAAGGAGATTTTCGACCTTGTGGATAAACTCCAGCAGGAATCAACTAAGTTGAGAACAGAGATCCTCAAGGTGATAACACCATAATCTTGATCAGAGAGGGATAGGATTGAGACTCCTTTCCTATCCCTCTCTCAGATTCATGAGGTTAGACCATGAAAACGAGAAGAATCTTAATCGTTGAAGATGATGAGTTCTCAAGAGGTGTAATGGAAAAACTCCTTCAAAGCTCAGGTTATGAGACTCAATCTTGTGCTGGTGGAGAGGATCCGGTTACGTGTCTTAACAAGGAATGTTTTAATATTCTCATTACTGACCTCCAAATGCCCGGAATGGATGGATTTGAGCTGATACAGAGGGCGAAAGTCATCCAACCTGAGTTAAAGACAATTTTGATGAGCGCTCTTGTGAACGAAGAGATTAAGGGAAAAGCGATCACGAAGAAGATCGACGGTCTTTTACACAAACCTATTGTTTGGGGAAAATTTTTTGCCTTTCTTGATGTTCTTTCAAGTTCCAAAAGCGATGAAGCTCATTCTTTTCCGCAGAGTTCCAATAAGTCAAAGATTAAGACTATTTTTAAGAGCATAGCACTTGTATTCGTTTTCTTTCTCATTACGCTCTTTAACTTCCCATACTCAAAGGCAGAGGAGCCTCTATATGTTCAGTATAGACCTTCTTTCGGGTCAGCAGTAGGAAGAAACTGTTCAAAATCTTTATCAAGTCTTCTAACAACAGAACAGTTAAAAGCCTTAAGGGATCTCCAGAATTCTTTTTATGCCGAGACAGCTCCCATCCGCAGAAACCTGATGATCTCAAATGTTGAGTTTCGCGAATTGGTTTCTGATCCCAGGATTGATCCAAAGATCATTCTTGACCGCCAGAGCAGGATCCTGGAACTTCAATCAAAACTTGAACGTCTCTCCCTTTATTATCAGATCAAGGCACGCTCGATATTCACGAATGAACAACTGGACCAACTCCCATCGGATTGCATGCTTGGAATGGGGACAGAATTCGGGATCAATGTTGGGGTTGGCAGGGGACCTCGAAAGGGTTACCGCCGGTAAAAAATAGTAATAGTAAAGGAGGAATGAACCCACTCCCCGGGCTAAAGCCGGTGGTTTCAGGACTTGCTGACATGATCTGGCATGATTACCGACGTTGTTCCTTGATATATCGCCGCACGACTTCTTCATCAACCTTGCCTACTGTCTCGGCAAAATACCCATCCCCCCAAAAACTATCTCCCCATAAAAACTCTTCCAGCTCCGGATACTCTTTTCTTATCACCCGACTCGTTCCCCCTTTCAGCCTCTGTACCACTTCTGCCACACTATCCTCTGGCTTCGCCTGGATGATAAGATGCATGTGGTCCTCCTGGATACTCAGCTCACTGATCCACCACTTATTGATCCGGCATGCTTCGTATAACAACTTTCTCAGGCGGCTGACCATTTTGCCTCGCAGTACACGCCGACGATATTTCGGTATCCACACCAGGTGGTACTGCAAGCGGTGTTTCGTATGGGACCCAGTCTGATATTTAGCCATAGCCAGATCATGTCGGAATTTGCTCCGCTTCGCCATGTTTTACCTGGCTTCGCTTCGAAAGGATGCCATTCATCCCCAGGTTTAAAAGCCTGGGGTTTTCTGGCATGACCTGTAAAAACAATAAAGGAGGAATAAATCGATGAAAACTTTTTTTCGCTGGGGATTGATTGTTGCAGGAATTTTGGTGGTCGTGGGGATCATTTACAAAATCTTTTTCCACGTCTGGCCATTCTATCCTATACCTTATCCCATGTGGGGTTTGAGATATCACTATTTCGGCCCGAGGATTTGGCCAGTTTTTCCCTTTTTCGGGATGTTAATCTTGATTGTGGCTGGAATTTTGATTGCAGGATACTTTTTTAAGGCTTTGAAAGATTCGTCCCTCTCCAAAAAAGGTGAGGCAATCTTTTGCCCCTATTGTGGACAAGAAATTAAACGCCATAAGACCATCCCCGAGGTTCACGCTGAAAAAGTGTGATAAAGGAATCTCAAGGAAATCGATTGGAGGAGAAAAATGGATCCGTGTCTAAGATATGAAATAATTGATGAGCAATCAAGATCTTATCTTGATTTATTGTCGGATATTTAACTAACAAAAGAAAGGAGATACTTAAATGTCTAACATATTTAGAAAACCCATATCAATACTATTCCTAGTTATCTTCTGCAGTCTATTTTTTGTGAATGGGGTGATTTTTTCAGCCGAACAGAGTACTGAGAATCGAATTTCGATGCAAAAACCTACAACCCCACCACTTGTTAGCACAGAATGGTTGGCTTCACATATTGATGACAGAAACCTCGTTATCTTAGATATAAGGTCAGATAAAACCCCAATTAAGTTTAGTGAGGGGCACTTACCAAATTCCGCTTTTGCATTATATACAGAATTTATGTTTGATCCCGCTCCGGATGTGCCAAGTGAGATACTACCAAGGGCTGATTTTGAAAAATTACTCCGCAAGCTTGGAGTTAACAATGATTCTCTAATCGTAATTGTTTATCCTGGGCGGATACCCAAAGACATAATGTGTGCTACAAGAGTTTTTTGGACCCTTGACTACTATGGCGTAAATAATATTTCTGTCCTTGATGGGGGATTTTCAAAGTGGCGTAACGAAGGACGTCCCATCACAACAGAAATGAAAAAAATCTTACCCGGAAATTTTTCTTTGGCCTTTACTAAGACTAAGCCAGAAAACCTTGCCACGCTGGAAGAGGTCATAAATGCGGTCAAAAATAAATCCCCAATTTTATTAGACTCCAGAAGTCCCTCTGATTACACGGGCAAGACAAAGCAAGCTTTTGTTCCTATCGGAGGCCATATCACGGGGTCGGTTAATTATTTTGCGCCCTTATATTTACACGCAGATTTGACTTTCAAATCTGCCCAGCAGATCACTTACGAGTTGCAGAATTTGGGGATTAGCAGAGATAAGCCTATTATAACTGACTGCAATTCCGGTATGTGGTCAACTGTTGCCTGGTTTGCCCTAAAGAAAATTGCAAGATTTGACAATGTTGCCAGCTTTGATGGTGGAGTTGCTGAATGGGTAAACCGAGGTAAGTTTACGCTTGAAAAGGACAACCCTTAAGGCCTGACTACCAAAATCCATTGCAGAAATAACCATCATTTTATAGAAAGCCGGCATTGCAATTTTTATGAAGACATCGGAGCGAGCCTTCATCTGTGGATTGAGTTTTTACGAAACAAGAAGAGGCAGCAAGCATTATCTGCAGATAACTGGAGTTGAAAAATGAACCCATGTCCAAGATATGAGGAATCTTTGATCCTTTATTCCTATCAGGAATTAAGAGGGAAAAAGGTGATTACGCTTCTAAAGCACCTTTCTCAATGTGGGAGATGCCAATCCTATCTGGATGAGTTAAAAAGGGTTTCCCAGATCTTTAAGGAAAAGTTTTATATACCAAACGATCTTACCTTGGATATTGAATGGGAAACAGGAGACAATGGAAGTGATGACCTCTTTACCATCGTCTAAATTTCGCCAATGGTCCAAGGAGATAGGCCATGCGGTGGCGATTTTGATGCTTACGATTGGCCTTTCCATCTTTTTAGGCGATTTCACTTTTCTCAGAGGATACGAGGCAGTTTACAAAGGACTCTTCAGGTTCTTGAGGATCACGCTTCTCCTCTGCTTCCCTCTTTATATTCTATTTCCTATCTTCAAAGGTCTGAGTCAATTAGTCCAGAGGAGAAATGAAGCCTTTATTCAATTTGAGGGAAAAGAGGATATTGAGTTTCATCCTATAAAACATTGGCTCCTTCGGCCCTTTCAGGGCATTGGCATTGGTCTTCTCTTCGGAGCGAAACTTCTTCTTGTCCTTCAAATCGTTACAGGTGAAGTCGCTACAGCCTCCCTCATGATTCCAACAGGTAAATTCCAAGTTGCACGATTCCTGATCGTAACAGGGATCACCATCATAATCTCTCTTCTTCTGTCCACGCTATGGACACTTGATGATATGGGAATTCGGTACTTTAACCGAAAGAATCATGAAATTAGAATGATTGGAAAATATGCCGGGACACTGATGCCGATATTCTTTGGTTTTTATGGAATATTTGGTCTCTTCAATCAATTCCAGAAGGCAGAGGCCATCTTGTATCTTTTCCAGATCATTGTGATTCTTTATCCACCCTTCTCTTTCTTCAGTGTTTTTCACTCCCATTTTCTTCAAAAGAGAGGAAAATCCCTTATCTATAACCTATTAAATCATAAAGGAGATTCAAATGAAGAAAAATAAGAAACCCTCTCCAATTGAAAATTTCGGAGAAAAAGAGCTTAAACCCATAAAGGCAGGTGTTAGTAAACAGAATGTCATTCTAATTTCCGCAGTTTCCCTTCTCATTGGATTTATTCTTGGGGCAGTAGTTGCCATTTTAAAAACCCAACCAATGGTGGCGCCTACCCCTGCATCAATGGTCAGCCCTGCTCCTGAAGGGTCTGAAAAGAACAGGGCCGAGTATGAAGAAGAGATCCGAACAGCCAAATCAATCCTTGCAAAAGATCCCCGCAATCTTGAAGCCCTGATTACCCTCGGAAACGCCTATTTCGATACAGATCGGTATCAAGAAGCCATTGATGCCTATTCAAAAGCCCTCGAGATCGATCCTAAAAACGCAGATGTGAGAACGGACATGGGGATCATGTATCGGAAGTTAGGACAATTTGATAAAGCCGTACAGGCCTTCCTGCAGGCTGCCCAGGATCAACCCCTGCACGTGAACAGTAGGTTCAACCTGGGGGTTGTCTTGAAATATGACAAGAAAGATTACCCTGGGGCAATTAAGGCCTGGGAGGAGTTTTTAAAGCTCGAAGCGATATTAGACCCTGATGACCAGAGACCCATCATGGTGAGACAGGAAATCGAATCCATGAAGGCCGCTCTTTCAAAAAAGTAGTTTAGGTTCCATAGATGGAGGAAACCATGGATAGAAATAAGATTAAAGGATGGATTATAGGTTTCGTTGTAATATCCATATTATTAAGTCTTTTTTTCTTAACGAATAGAAACCGTGCAGACTCTTTGCCCAAACACAATGAAATTCCAACTATCAAATCTCTTGGCCAGGCCTTTGTTGAAGTGGCAAAAGAAGTCCAACCTTCTGTGGTTAACATCACCACCGAAAAGACCATTGCCGTGCAACCTTGGAATCGATTGGGTCCGGATTTTTTTAGAGGAAGTCCCTTTGAGGATTTCTTCAGGAATTTTGGATTTGGGGCCCCTGAAGGTGGAAAAGAATATCAATATAAACAGAGAAGTGGGGGGTCAGGAGTCATTGTCGATAAGGAGGGCTATATTCTGACGAACAATCATGTGATTGAGGGAGCAGATAAGGTAAAAGTTCGCCTCAACGATGGAAGAGAATTTACGGCAACCGTAAAGGGTCAGGATTCAAAAACAGATCTTGCTGTCCTTCATATCAAGGCGAATGATCTTCCGGTGGCCACCCTCGGAGATTCTGATAAACTCGAAGTCGGTGAATGGGCCATTGCCATTGGAAGTCCATTTGGTCTTGAACATACGGTAACTGTAGGGGTGATCAGTGCCAAGGGTCGTTCGGGGTTGGGAACAGGTACTTATGAAGATTTCATCCAGACTGATGCCTCCATTAATCCTGGCAATAGTGGAGGCCCTCTCATCAATATCGATGGGGGAGTAATTGGTATCAATGCTATGATCATTCAGCCAGGAACAGGGATTGGATTTGCTATTCCTATCAATATGGCCAAACAGATTTTGAATGATCTTATTAAAACAGGGAAGGTTGTCCGCCCCTGGCTGGGGATTAGTGCCCAGGATCTCACCTCTGAATTAGCAGAACATTTTAAAGTAAAAGAAAAGGAGGGAGTCCTTGTGAGTGAGGTCCATCCGAGTACCGGTGCCGAAAAGGCAGGCCTGGTTTCTGGAGATATTATTAAAGCAGTGGATGGACAACCCGTTCAGAATGTGACCGAACTTGTGAAAGCGATCCAGAGGAAAAAGGTTGGCGAGAAGGTGAAACTCAATATCATCAGAGAAGGAAGGCCATTGATGATCGAAGTCACAACAGCGGCCATGCCTGAAAAAGCAGAATTGGAAAAGAAGGAAGGATAAAAAGGGGCTTCCATCATGAGTTCAACCAAAGGATGTTTTGTAGATTTGAATGAGCGACGGATCAATAGAGTTATTTTTCTTATATTGCCATTTATTATCGCCATCTTTTCTTCTCCAGCTCTTCATGCCGAAGATAAAACCAAGACGTTGATCGGTGCAGTGGAAGAAGTTGTTCTTTTCCCATGGGGAGTGAAACTCCCAGCACGTATCGATACAGGGGCGGGTATGACTTCATTGGATGTCCGTGATCTGACCATTAAGGATAAAGTTGCCCAATTCAGGCTTTCTGAGAATTATGGAAATGTTCTGATCAAACTCCCGCTCATCCGCCATTGTCATATACGATCTTCGAGTTCTCGTGAGCGTCGGCCGGTTGTGGAAATTGAATTGTGTTTGGGATCAAAACGAATGCATGTGGAAGTAAACCTTAATGATCGTTCTCGAATGGAATATCCCCTTATATTGGG
>CALLAL010000029.1 GCA_938002255.1 uncultured bacterium | reverse complement strand
TATTCCAACGGATCTTTGACCAACTTTGCCCGAACCGGATTCAAATGAATATAGGCCGATAACTCCATCAAATACAAATCCTTCTCACAAAGAATCGCCTTGTAACGACCCTGAAACAGATGCCCCCAACCCCCATACCTCAAATTGTAATGCCTCGTATAACGAAATTGAAGACTCTGCATCAGTCTCCAAAAAGGAACCTCTCCCACCTCAACCAAAAGATGCACATGCGTTGGCATCAACACATAGGCATACAGTAAAAAACCATATCGCTCTTTATACTCTTCCAAAAATTTCAGATAAAGCCTGTAGTCTTGATCCTGCCGAAAAACCTTAAGCCCTCTATTGCCTCGGGCAATAACATGATAAAGCCCCCCTGGATAATGAATCCTTGGTCTTCTCGCCATAGGGCCTCCATTACCACAGTTGCCTCCCTTCTGTCAATAGTTCATTATTTATGCCTGACCCCGTATACGAATTTTATTCAAAGAAACAACCGAAAGACGAGATTGGATTTCCTGTCTCCCTATTTCTTTTCCTGGTTTGCGATTTTTGCCCAGGAATCCCGGAGAGGAACAATGCGATTGAAGGTAGGCTGCCGAGGTGTGGTGTCTTTTAAGTCAACACAGAAATAGCCTAGTCTTTCAAATTGGAAACGGTCGCCAGGTTTTGCATTAGCAAGGCTTGGTTCCACATAGCAGGGATTAAGGGTTTCGAGAGAGTTCGGGTTGAGATAAGCCGTAAAATCCTCCTCCCCTTCCATCGGATTGGGGACACGGAAAAGACGATCATACAATCTTACTTCTACAGGAATGGCATGTTTTGCAGAAACCCAGTGGATAACGCCTTCCACCTTTCTTCCATCCGGAGGCAGATTGTTTCGCGATTCAGGATCATAGGTACAATGCACCTCTGTGATGAGTCCGGTCCGTTCATCCTTAATCATTCCTGCATATTTAACAACATAGGCGTATCGAAGACGAACCTCCCGGCCAGGAGCCAAGCGGTTATATTTCTTAGGTGGGTTTTCTTGAAAATCGTCTTGTTCTATGTAAAGGACACGCGAAAAGGGAACTCTTCGCGATCCCATTCCTGAATTCTGCGGGTGATTAGGACATTCAATCTCTTCGACTTTTTTTTCAGGGTAGTTATCAATGACCAGGCGCAGGGGCCTCAAAACCCCCATCGCCCTTTGCGCCTGCTCGTTTAAATCCTCACGAACGCAATGTTCCAGAAGAGAGACATCCACAAGGTTTTCGTTCCTGGCAACCCCAATCCTTGCACAGAAGTTGCGAATTGCTCCTGGTGTGTACCCCCGTCTTCTCATACCAGCAATGGTCGGCATTCGGGGATCATCCCATCCTTGGACATAGCCTCTCTCGACAAGTTCAATCAGCCTCCGTTTGCTGAGAACGGTATAACTGAGATTGAGTCTGGCGAACTCGATTTGCTGGGGGTGGCTTTCAAGATTCAACTGGTCGAGAATCCAATCGTATAGCTGTCGGTTATTTTCGAACTCAAGCGTACAGATCGAATGAGTGATTCTTTCGATGGAATCAGAAAGGCAATGGGCGAAATCATACATCGGATAGATGCACCATTGGGTTCCAGTTCGGTAGTGATGGGTCCTTTTGATCCGGTAGAGAACCGGATCCCGCATGACGATATTGGGGGAAGCCATATCGATTTTTGCACGCAGGACATGCGCCCCATCCTCAAACTCTCCGGCTCTCATACGCCTGAACAGGTCGAGGTTCTCTTCAACGGACCGGTTCCGATAAGGACTTTCCTGGCCCGGTTCGGTCAGGGTTCCCCTCTGCTCCCGAAGTTCATCGGGAGACAGGCTGCAGACATAAGCCTTTCCACGTTCAATCAGTTGAAGGGCATACTGGTAGAGCTTTTCATAATAGTCCGAGGCATAATAAAGGCGATCTTCCCAATCAAACCCGAGCCACCTCACATCTCGAATGATAGCATCCACGTATTCCTGACTTTCACCGCTTGGGTCAGTGTCGTCCATTCTTAAGTTACAGGTCCCGCCATATTGAGCCGCAATGCCAAAGTTAAGACAGATCGATTTAGCGTGACCAATGTGGAGGTATCCATTGGGCTCTGGCGGAAATCGAGTCGCCACACGGCCGCCAAACCGTCCCGTCTTGTTATGTTCTTCAATGATCTCCCTTATAAAATCGGATGGGGCTGGTAAATTCGTTTGAGCCATTCCTGAGAATCCTTTCTCCTTAGGATGCCTCTATTTTACAACAAAAGTTGGTTTAACTAAAGTCTTTCTCCATGCTTAAAAAATAAGATTATATTGATAAAAATCTCTTACCGTGATAATATTTTGTTACTAAACAAATGGATGGGGTTGTGATCATAGGGGGATCGTTATGGAGCGGTTTAAGGAATTTGTCGTTAAACATTTTGAGAAAGTGATCGTCCTTATCATCCTTATTGCCGCCATTGTGGGAACCTATCTGATTGAGGAAAAATCGGTCGTCCTGAATTTTTATTACCTTCCGGTTCTCGCTTCAGGATATTTTTTAGGGAGACGTTTAGGGGTCTTGACTGCCGTCTTCTCGATTTTAATGATCATTATCTCAATCATCATTTTCCCAGATGGCTTCTTCTCAAAACAGGATGTTTTCAAAAGCTCTCTTCAGATTTTGTCCTGGGGAGGATTTCTCATCCTGGCCAGTGTAACGGTGGGGACTCTTTATGAGCAGAATGAACAACGGCTCCGGGATTTAAAAAATGCCTATATCGGAGTGTTGGAGATTCTCTCGAAATACCTTGAATCAACCGACCGTTATACCAAAGGTCATTCCGTCAGAGTCTCCGAGCTTGCCATGGAGATAGGGATTGCGATGGAATTACCGCGCCAAGAAGTGGAAAATGTCCGCGTGGCAGGGTTACTCCATGATATCGGAAAGGTGGAGATTAGTGGGGAGATCCTTCGAAAAGCAGCTCAATTGACAACGGAAGAGAAAGAGATCATGGAAGAACATACGGTGAAGGGAGCTTACCTTCTCACCTCGGTGGGTTCCGTTCTTAAAGAGGTTGTCCCGATTGTCGTTTCTCACCATAAATATTTTATGGACCCCCATCCAGAATCCGATTTGCGGAAAGAAACTTCTTCCATTCCCTTAGGCGCGCGCATCATTGCCGTGGCAGATGCCTTTGATGCCATGACGAGTGACCGTCCCTATCGGAAGGGAATGCCACCCTGGGAGGCGATGGAAGAAATCGTCAAAAACGCTGGCAAACAGTTTGACCCCGAAGTGGTGGAAGCCTTTAAAGAGGTGATGCGGGGAAAGATTGAGAAGATTTGATCTCTCCTTCCAAAATAATCCTTGCATCGACAGCCAGGGCTCCCTTTTGGTATGCCATGATTGGATTAAGCTCAAGTTCTTTGATCTCAGGATTGTCCTCGATTACCCTCGACACTTTTAAAATCATCTCTGTGAGGGTATCCAGATCAGCAGGTTCTTTCCCTCGATAGCCCTTTAGCAAGGGATACCCCTTGATTTCCTCCATCATTTCCAGAGCGTCTTGCCGGTTCAGTGGAATCATTCTAAAAGAAACATCTTTAAGGACCTCCACAAAAATGCCTCCTAAACCGAACATGATCACCGGACCGAATTGAGGATCTTGACTTGTGCCAATAATCACTTCCGTTCCAGGTTTGGCCATTTTCTGGACGGATACTCCATGAATAAGTACTGAAGGGAACTTTTTGTGGGCACTGTCCATTATGTCCCGATAGGCCTTTCGCACCTCAGAGACATTTTTTAAAGAGAGTTTTACTCCACCTGAATCACTCTTATGGACGATGTCTGGAGAGGCGATCTTTAAGACCACAGGAAACCCCATTTTCTGACTGATCATGACCGCCTCAGCTGGAGTAGTTGCCAACCTTGTTTCAACTACAGGAACTCCTGCCTGTTTCAGAAATGTTTTTGACTCCACTTCTGTCAGAATGAACCTTCCCTCATTTCTTACTTTGGTCAGAATTGTGGATCCTTTCATCAATCTCCTCCCTTTACTATGGCATATCGCGTTGCCAACCCGAGTGCCTTAATTGCCATCTCGATATCTGAAAATACAGGGTATCCCATTGCTTCCAATTGGCAGGTCATTTCATGAAGATAGGGGATTCTCGGGCCATAAACCCATGTGGCAATCGTTTTTGGGCTTCCTTTCAAGGTCCGATAAATCGTGAGATAGTCTTCGACCAATTCGCCAGAGGGGCCAGTCCAGATGACATTGAAGATAGAATCAATGCAGGGGTCGTGGATCGTTGTTGTCAGAATTTCGGAATAGAGGGACATGAAGTCATTGACGACTGCCATTGGAGGTCCAATGTCAATGATTCGTTTTCCTAATCCTGGGAAGATTCGATCCAGTCGTTTTCTCGTCTTGGAAGATAACGGTGAAACCGTAAGGCCGTATTTTTCACTTTCGTCAATCGCTAAAACGCCCACCCCGCCGGTGAAGGTGATGATTCCCAGCCGGTTTCCCCTGGGCAAGGGCTGATGGGCAAAGATCTTTGGCAATTCAAATAATTCCCGAAAACGTTCGAGCCGAAGGATATGCGATTGTCTGCATGCTGCATCAAAGATCCGGTCATTAAGGGCGAGAGAGCCTGTATGAGAAGAGGAAACCCGTGCTCCCTCTTCCGTTCTGCCAGACTTTAAGATCAGGACAGGTTTTTGGGAGGTCACCCTTTTCGCAACTTTCAGGAATCTCTGTCCGTCTCGAATGCTTTCAAGGTAAAAAGTCATAACTCGTGTTTCCGGGTCGCTTTCGAGATACTCCATCATGTCACATTCATCGACATCGGCTTTATTTCCGAAGTCGCATATTTTGCTCACTCCGTAGCTGAGATCGTCATAAGGAAAAGCCTGGGGATTGATCATTCCCGTCTGGGCACAGATCGCGATGGCTCCCTCTTTGACTTTTTCATATCCCATTTCATACGGGTTGGGGATGAGGCCTTTTGAAGGATTGGCAACTCCAGCTGTATTCGGACCAATGATGCGAAGATGGGCCTGCCTGGCAATCTGAACGATCGCTTCCTGTAACCTTCGACCCTCCTCATCCCTTTCTGCAAAACCATCTGAGACGACGATAGCAGCCCTCACCCCTTTGTGAACACACTCTTTAAGAATCCCGGGCACGGCCCGAGCAGCTGTGATGATGAGGACGAGGTCGATTTTTTCCGGGACCTCGTTGATCGATGGAAAGACGTTCAAGCCCCAGATCTCTTTGTAGGAGGGATTAACGGGATAGATTCTTCCCTTAAACCCCGCCTTGAGGAGGGACTTGATCACCACATAGCCACCAAAAAAGCCTTCCCTCATCGATCCAATAATCGCAATGTTTCGTGGATTAAAGAAAGGATTTAGGTCCAACGCGCCTTCCCCTTGAGTGAACATCTATTGTTTTTCCTGATTAGCGACCCTTCTTTTAGTAACGCACCTTTTTAAATTAACCAGTCTATTAGACGATTTCAAATCTCTCCAACCGATGCTATACTCCTCCTTGGGACCCAAACGAGATTGGGCCAACCTAAAGAAAGAAAAAGGCTACAGTTAAAAACCGTAGCCCTGATCTTTTTGGAGCGGGCAACGGGGATCGAACCCGCGACCCTCGGCTTGGGAAGCCGATGCTCTACCATCTGAGCTATGCCCGCTTTTTATTTAATTTAATAATTTTAATAAGTTAAATGAAATCAAAAAAAGCAAACTTATAACAATTTGTAAATTTTTTTGCAAATTTATTGAAATTTTCAGATATTTTATTGAATATTTATTGAATATTTTCATCCAAAACCTCTATCGCTTTTGTCTCACCGGCGCTTAATGATTGAAGGTAGTGGTCTGTTGTTGTTACCCTCTGATGTCTCAATCTTTTAGAAATTACCGGCAGTGGAACTCCACTGTCAGCAAGCAAGGAAGCTGATAAATGGCGCACATCATGCCATGAAAAGGGTCTAACTCCAGCCTTTTTGCAAAGGGTTTTGAGTCTTTTTGGCATTCTAAGGTAACGAGTTTTTGTTCGGGGGTTCATAAATAAATATTCCCCATTAGTGTTACCCAACAAAAATTCTATAGCCTTTTTTGCCTTTTCTGTCAA
Source organism: uncultured bacterium (assembly GCA_938002255.1). GTDB lineage: Bacteria > Desulfobacterota > BSN033 > BSN033 > UBA1163 > RBG-16-49-23. The sequence continues at coordinate 2,806 of CALLAL010000029.1, read as the reverse complement.
TACAATCTTATCTTCCCGCATTGAACCATCTTTATGTTTCCTTGTTCTAAGGATAATATAGTCTTCGAAGCAGTCTGATCTTTTAAGAGACAGGATTTCGCCTACTCTTGCAACAGCAATTTAAAAATCCTGCCAACCCTGAAATTCATTTCAAAACCACCGGCCCTGAGATATGGGAACAGACAGGCGGTGGAATCGATTTGCTTGTTTCCGGCGTTGGGACAGGAGGGACCATTACCGGTGTGTCTCGTTACATTAAAGGAGAGAAGAAGAAAAAAATCTTAAGCGTTGCGGTTGAACCTGTTGAAAGCCCGGTGATCAGCCAGCGTCTTGCCGGACAGGAGCTCAAACCCGGACCTCATAAAATCCAGGGGATCGGGGCGGGATTCATTCCGGACACGCTCGATCTTTCTGTGGTCGATCGTGTTGAACAGGTCACAAGTGAAGAGGCGATCGAACATGCCAGGCGGCTTTCTCGCGAAGAGGGAATTCTCTCTGGCGTCAGTTGCGGCGCCGCCATCGCCGTGGCTTTAAGACTGGCAAAGAGCGGTGAGTTCGATGGGAAGACGATCGTCGCGGTCTTACCTGATTCGGGGGAACGATACCTGAGCGGCCTGCTTTTTGAGGGCCTCTTTGACGAAGCGGGTCTCCCCAGGATATAAACATTTATTCCTCTCCCTTGGTGGAATAGGCTTCCAGTCTGTCAGAACGGGCAAGATGCCCGTCCCACTTGGGGAAGGGTGGGGGTGTGCATGTTGAAAATCTTGATAAACATTTTAGTATTCATTATCTTTACCTCTGGTTCCGCTTTGGCTAATGGAGAGCATCCCAAGACCCTGAAGCAGGAGACGGATCCAAAAGCCTTCAAAATCTTAAAAGAGAAATCGACCGACCCGAAAACAGGATTGCCCAATACTCTCGATCCACACCATTTCAAAGGAAAGGCAAAACAAGCCTATCAGATTGCCAAAGAGATGCCGGAAGTTCTCGCCCAGATGCCCTGTTTCTGCGATTGTGAGGCCTTTGGCCATGAGAATCTCCTGGACTGTTTTATCGATCAACATGGGGCAGGGTGAGGGATATGCCAGGAGGAGGCCCTCCTGACGAAAAGACTCTACGATAAGAAGACGCCCATCGAAAAGATCCGGGAAGAGATCGTTAGGAAATTCAAGTAACTCAGCCCTTCAGGGTTGATGTATCAGGGCTAAAGCCCTGAGTCACGTAACTCAGCCCTTTAGGGCTGATTAGTCAAGACTAAATCCTTGAGATAAAAAAGGGGGTTTCGGAAATGATCTCGAAAAAAATATCAATTATTGTCCTTAGCCTACTCATCAGCCTTTGGAGCACGCTGGCTTTCTCCATCACTGAGGATGAAAAGAATAATATCTCTGTCTATGAAAAGGCGGCGGATGGCGTCGTCAATGTGACGAGCATTGCCATGCAGATGGACTTCTTCTTCAACCCCTTTCCGACCCGTGGCGCCGGGTCCGGCTCCATCATTGATACGAAGGGTCATATCCTGACCAATCACCATGTGGTCGCCAATGCCCAGAAGCTGGAGGTGACCCTGGCAGATGGCTCGAAATGGCCTGCCACGTTGATCGGATCCGACCCGGACAATGATCTGGCAGTCATCAAGATCGACGCCCCGAAAGAGAAGCTAAAAATCATTCCCATGGGCGATTCAAAAAATTTGAGAATCGGCCAGAAAGTCCTCGCCATTGGAACCCCTTTTGGTTTTGAAAGAACCTTAACCACCGGGGTCGTCAGCTCTCTGGCCGCACGATTCGTTCCGAAGTGGGGACATTGATCGAGGAGGTCATCCAGACCGATGCGGCCATCAATCCCGGGAACTCGGGGGGTCCTCTTCTTAATTCCGATGGGGAGATCATCGGGATCAACAGCGCCATCATCAGTCCGACGGGTGGAAGCGTGGGCATTGGATTTTCCATTCCCGTCAATATGGCGAAAAAAGTGATCCCGGAACTTATTGCGAAAGGATATGTCACCTATCCCTGGATCGGGGCAACCATCCAGCCCCTCATTCCGGAGATGGCCAAGGTCATGAAGATTAGCGTTGAGCGGGGAGCCATGATCGCAGAGGTTGCAAAAGGGGGGCCTGCCGATAAAGCGGGATTGAAGGGTGGCACTCAGAGGGTTCAGGTCGGGAATATGATTGTGGTCGTGGATGGAGATATCGTCGTAAAAGCAGATCAAAACGATGTCAAAACCCATGATGATTTGATACGGTATATTCGTGAAAAAAAGCCGAATGATGTCCTCACTCTCAAGGTGTTTCGAAAAGGGAAATTTGAAGATGTGAAAGTTACCCTCGGCGAAAGGCCGAGAAAGAGGTAGGCCAATGGAATGGATTTTAGCTCAATATGGTTGGCGGGATTACGGAATGGGTCCTGGAATGATGTGGGGATGGGGAATGGGATGGATCTTCATGATCATCTTCTGGGTTCTCGTTGCGGTTGGTTTGATCTTTCTTATTCGCTGGCTTGTAGGGATGTCAAAAACAGCAAAACCTGAAGAGTCCGCTCTCGATATCCTGAAAAAACGTTACGCCCGCGGAGAAATTAATAAAGAAGAATTTGAGCAGAAGAAAAGAGACCTTCTATAAAATTGTCCATTAGACCGGAATTTTTACACCCACAATACCTCAAATTATTTTTTTCTTGACAAAAAGAGAAGGGTCTGTTAAATTGAGATCGATTCTCAATTGCAATTTGATCAGAAATGACCAACAAAGCGAAACATCTACTCCTCAACTACTTAAGAGAACAGGGTCTGAAGTGGACAC
>CALLAL010000028.1 GCA_938002255.1 uncultured bacterium | reverse complement strand
CATTTAATCATGGAAGGAGAATCGTATCGTAAAAAACTGAGTCCAAAATCGTCTAACCTCTCTCCACCCAAAGGGGGGAAATAATGTGATCCCAGGGGTGGGGAATTAACGTGATCCTTGACAGAAATTCTGATTCTGTTTGGGGCCGTGGATTTGTTGGCTGCTCTATGGACAGCAGTGGTCTTGCGCTCCTCAAAAAAGGCATGACAACAAATGGAAGGATTTAGTAGGCTGATTATGCACTTCGTGTTGCAACGAGTTTCCATCGAAAGCAGGCAGGGCCGCGTCATGTGTCCGGTTGCGTATGGTCGTCACCTGGAGGCATACTAATGAAAGTAGCACTGTTTTACTTCTCCCAAACGGGCAATACACGTCGAATTGCTGAGGCAATGGCCGAAGTATTTCGGGAGGCGGGGCACGTCACCCGAACTGTCTCACTGAAGAAAGCAACTCCTGAGGATGCAATTACAAGTGACTTGATAGGGATAGGGACACCTTGTTTCTCCAGCCAGGCACCTACGCCCATCAAGGCATTCCTAAAGAACTTGCCAATCCTAGATAAGAAGCGTGCCTTCGTCTTTGCCACTTCCGGAGGTGCGCCTGGTCGAGTGCTCTACGACTTGACGCGGCTATTACAAAACAAGGGAGCTGATGTGATAGGCGGTTTCCTCGCCCGTGGAGAGTGTCATCACCCTGCCCCTTGTCTTCATGGTCGGATGCCTGATCGTCCTAACGCAGAGGATTTTGCCCAAGCGCAACGATTTGCCACAGCAGTCATCGAGCATGTGTCGGCTGGTCGCTCTGGGCCTGTAGTCGAGAGCCGCTCCGATGCATTTAAGCCAAGAGGGGGGTTCTACGATCTTGTAGCGTTAATCAGCACGAATGGCTTTCTGCGACTGATGTTACCGGAACCAAAACCCGACCCGACGCGATGCACTCAGTGCGAATGGTGTGTCCATGAATGTCCGATGCACAATATTACCCTGCAGCCCTATCCGATCTTGGGAGAACAATGCATTCGATGCTATCGCTGTCTGACAGGTTGTCCCCAACAGGCTTTTGACGCAAACTGGAGGTTGGGCAACCTTGCCGTTTGGGCTTTCTATAACACAACCTTTGAGCGCTGGTTTGGTGACTTGAAGCCGGGAGAAAGTATCTATTGATATGGAGCAAACCAAGGTAGTCGCCAGCCCGTTAGCCCAAATATAAACTATTACCGAAACCGGGCAGAAAGGAGTATATAAGATGGCCACTGACCTTAAATTACTTTGGCTCCGACGTGTCCTCTTCGTGAAGGTCCTCGTCACCATCCTGGTATGGGGTTTGCCTGCCCTCCTCGGACCTTTGTCCCTTTTGGCGATTTTAAAAGTTCCTATCCCTGCAGAGCCAATCTATCTGAGACTCTTCGGCGGGGCTTGCACTGCTTGGGGAGTCGCCTATTGGTTTGCATACAAAGACCCTGTTCGGAATGTGGCGATTGTCAGAGCAGGGCTCATCGATAACGCCTTGCCCACGATCGCCATTGTCTTCATGACGCTCACGGCACAGGTGTCGAGCGTGTTCATCTGGATATCAGGTCTTCTTACGGGCCTATTCTTCTTGTTGTTCTTGGTGCTAATGCCGCATAGGGAAAATCGCCTGGCAATATAACCGCTCAGATTAACAGGCTATGCCTAACAAAGTAATGCAGTCGACCTATAGCATCGGCTGATTTTTGTCGTTCGGCGGGGGCAAAAAGAAAAAGTCCCATTGCCATATTATTCGGCGGATGACCTACAGACACACTCGATCGTAGTCGTTGGATGCAGGAGGGGTTAGAAGATGATCCGAAAGAACGTTGGAATTCTTATTTTCGAGAATGTTGAGGTGCTGGATTTTTGTGGTCCCTTTGAGGTTTTTTCAGTCACGAGATTGGATGAAGAAAAACGGCGGGACGAACCTTCCCCATTTAACGTCTTTCTTGTTGCACAAACCAAAGACCCTGTTGTCACCACAGGCGGGATGAAGGTGTTGCCCGATTACGATCTTGATGATTGCCCTCCTTTGGACATTTTAGTTGTTCCTGGGGGTTGGGGGACAAGAAAAGAAATGAACAATGATCGTCTTATTTCGTGGATTGCGGAGTGTTCAAAGAATTTAGAAACCCTGACTTCGGTGTGTACAGGAGCATTTCTGTTAGGGAGAGCGGGTCTTCTCGATGGAAAGCGCGCTACCACTCACTGGGGTTCGCTGGATTGGATGCAGAAGCGATTTCCAGCCATACAGATTGAAAGGCAGAAGCATTTTGTTGAAGAAGGAAATCTAATAACTGCAGCAGGCATTTCAGCGGGGATTGATATGGCCCTCAAGGTGGTTGCTCGTTATTTTGGTGAAGTGGTGGCGCGGAATACGGCTAAATACATGGAGTACCCATATCCGGAGAGTAATGTGCGGAGAATCAAACTTCAGGATTCATCACCCATCCCCTCAAAAGCTATAACGTGAATCCCTGTCATCAACCAATATAAAATTTGTGTCACTGGACTTGAGGGATAATGTTCCCTCCGGAAGGGAAGAGAGCGACATCTGCCTCGGGGTATTTTTTAAAAATCTGCTCAATGGCGTTTTGCATATCAGAGGCATAGGAGAACTTCATCATTCTGACCTGCTCCGGTGAGAGGCCATCCGTCACATGAACCACAGTAAATTTCTCTGCCAGCTCTTTAAAATAGACCACCTGCATGATGTAAGAGATTCCGAATGAACGAAGGTGTTCAGGCACATCGCCCAGGATGAGCCGTCGGTGGAAATCGCCAGCGCTTTCCTGGCTCTCCATTTCTTTTACAAGAGGCAAGATGGATCCAGCCTGCTTCTGTGGTGCTACCCAGATGATCGCTCCTCCGGAGCGAGTGCAAAAACCTGCCATGGTCAATGCCTTTGTGGCCTGGACCCCTATCTCGAGTGGATAGGCTGAGGTAATCGTGACATCCGCTAGTTTCGGAAGAGGGATGGTATAAAGAGAGGCGGCATAACAAGAGGCTTCTCGATGTTCGGCGACAGGATCTCCTGCAAAAGCCTGGATGACCTCTTTTCTCTCGTTGATGATGAGATCGAGTTTAAAGGTCATTCGGGATAATCGGCCAGCGTCGATAATATCTTCCAGGAAGTGGTTTCCATCCAATAGATTCACTTTGCTATTACGATGCCGCATCCAGTTGAAATGATGATCTGCGACTGACCTATAGGAGCAGACCCCAGGCATAATAATCTTATAGCCTCCCCCATATCCGGCAATAGGGTGTGGCATACATTCTCCAACGCCGATGATCAGATCAGCAAAGGCCACATAACGGTTTATTTCCACCAGAGTGCCACGATGGGTTCTACCAATAATCACATTGTCAGAGGCATGGGGATTATGGGCGAAGAGACGTCCCGACAATCTGGAAAACGCTTCTTTTCCAACCTTCGTCTTAAGCTGATCGAGAGAGGGGATAGGGTGTGTCCCCAAAGCACAGACTGCGGTTATTCGGTTATCAGGAATGCCAGCCTGATTGAGACGATTCATCATTTCAGGGAGGGCCAGATGGGCAGGGGTGGGACGCTGGAGGTCGTCGAATAAAATTACCACATCCATGCCAGGACGAGCCAGTTCTTCAATTTTTGGGGACCCGATGGGATGGTCAAGAGCTCTCTGTATCTCCTGGAAAGGGTCTTTAACGCCAGGAACAGGAGGTTTATCTTCGCTGGTCATCAAGTTCCATTCCTTTGGAATTGAAAAGCTTTTTCTTTCACCGTCATAATTGACATAATAGCTCATTTAATAACCTCCAATGAATAGATGGATGACTTTTATTCTAAACCAAATGATAGAGTAATTTTAAACAGTTGTCAATTTAAAAAAAGTATTGACAAGTTTCATAAATCTGGGGTACAGTACACCAGATGCGAAGGCTCGTCATAAAGAACCCCAAAACCATAAGAAGAAAGGTTTATGATTATCTTCGCGAAAAACTTTTAAGTGGCGAGATTCCTCCAGAAGAGCATCTCATTGAAGCAAAGATAGCAAGAGAGATCGGGACATCACGAACCCCCGTGAGGGAGGCCCTTCATAATTTAGAACTGGAGGGATTGATTGAATCTATTCCAAGGGTGGGTTACAGGGTCAAAGCGATCAGTGCCCAGGAAGTTGAAGAAATCTGTGAAATTCGACGGGTTGTTGAAGAACTTGCTATTCTATGGGCCATGGAGAAGGCTAAAGATCGGGTTATTGAAGGGTTGAAGGAAAACATCAGGCTCGCAGACGAGAGAGCCTCAAAAGGGGATGTGAGAGCCTTTGTGGAGCTGGATGCTCAGTTTCACGAAACCATTGCCAGATGCAGTGGCAGTCAACGGCTTCTCGAGCTATCCCAAACCTTGAGGCGCCACATGCTAAGGTATAGGATTCAGAGTATCTATTCTACTGACAATGTATTGAGAGCCATTGCAGGGCATCAAGGAATCCTTGAGGCGATTCAAAAGGGAGACCTGGAAGGAATTAGACAGGCCATCCAGCATCACCTCCGACAGTCCAAAGAGGATATTTTGAGATACGCCTTTAAAGAAACTTCAGAAGAAGAGAGATAATTTAAGATGATTGAGATTAAGTTCAAAGGCCGAGGGGGACAGGGGGTAGTAGTCGCCTCTGAACTTTTAGGCAGGGCCTTTTTTATTGAGGGAAAATTCCCGCAATGCTTCTCTCTTTTCGGATCAGAACGGAGAGGGGCACCTGTCATCGGCTTTTTGAGAGTTGATGAGAAGCCAATTTTATTAAAATGCCAGATTTATCAACCGGACCAGTTGATCCTCTTTGATCTAAGTTTGGTTGAAGAGAAAGAGGTGATTGAGGAGCTCAAACCAGGGGGAACCCTTCTCATCAACACAGATCAAGGGATTGAGGCCTTTAAAAACTGGAGACAGTTCAAGATCGGCCTAATTGATGGAAGACCGATTGCACGTGGTGCAGGAGTGGAGGGAGCGTTGAACACCACCTTGCTGGGGGCATATGCTGCCCTAACCCATGAGGTCAGAAAGGAAACGCTCATCGAGGTGGTCCGGCGCATGATTCCCATTAAGACAGAATCTAACATTAAGGCGCTCCAAACGGCTTACGATAGGGTTCGAATCTATGAAAGTTTATCCTGAGTCCTGTGAATTATTGATTCCCATTTCCTATGGCAGCACTGAAATCATTGAGACGGGAAAATGGGGATTTCAAAAACCTGAAATGGTTCTGGGGGCAGCCCCCTGTGAGGAGTCCTGTCCGGCTGGCAATCCCATTGCAAAATTTATCCATTTCGTCGGAGAGGCAAAGTACGATCTGGCACTGGAGACGATCCTCAAGGAAAACCCTTTCCCCGGAGTTTGTGGCAGGGTCTGTTTTCATCCCTGCGAGAGAGACTGCAATCGGAACCAGTATGATGAGGCTGTCTCCATCAATGCCCTTGAGAGATATGTGTTTGATGTGACGATGAATCAAAAACCTCTTCTTCGTCCAATGTTAAATAACCATCCCGTAAGAATTGCCATAGTGGGAGCAGGTCCGGCAGGACTCTCCTGTGCCTATTTTCTTGCCATGCTCGGGCACAGGGCGACGATTTTTGAAGCGAGAAATGAGCCTGGAGGTGTGTTGCGATGGGGTATCCCTGAATACAGGCTTCCAAAGACGGTTCTAAAGAGAGAAATTAGACGGATTTTAGAACTCGGTATTGAATTAAAGACTGGTGTAACAGTAGGGAAAGGTCTTTCCATGGAAGCACTCAGTCGATACGAGGCTATTTTTCTCTCCCCAGGAGCCAGCCAGAGTCTTACGCTTGGAATCGAAGGAGAGAATCTTACCCAGGTCTGGAGGGGGACAGACTTTCTAAACCGGATCAATGCTCAAGAGAGAATCAGGCCAGGTAAAGAGGTAATCGTCATCGGCGGGGGAAATACAGCTATGGATGTAGCACGTTCCGCCCGTCGCCTCGGCTCAGCGGTTACAGTTGCCTATCGAAGGACAAAAAAAGAGATGCCAGCCATTTCAGAAGAGATTGAAGAGACTGAGCAGGAAGGGGTGCATTTTGAGTTTTTGGTTCAACCTGTAGAGATTCGATCCTTACCCAATGGGAGGATCCGGGTCAAATTCCAGCAGATGAGACTAAAAAAAGGAAGCCAGGGGAAACGGCCCCATCCCATCCCGATCAAAGGGAGTTTTTTAAATATGGAAACAGACCGTCTTATTATAGCGGCTGGAGAAGGGGTGGACCTCTCGTGGGTTCCTACGGATTTAATCGAAAAGGGGTTTATCAAGGAAACGTTTTCAGGGGGAAAATTCTTTTCAGGGGGTGATGCAGTCAACCAACATCGAAGTGTTGTTACCGCCATCTCGTCGGGGAAGAGGGCTGCCATTTCGATTGATCTCTTTTTGAGAGGCATAGACCCAGAAGAAGTTCTTTCAAAAATCGGAATTGGATCAAAAGGGGCTCTTTCCATGGAGGCTTACATGAGGGGGTTAGAAAGAGGGATCTGGGAAGGGCCAAAGTCCATTGTCGGTTTTGACAAGATTAACACACTTTTTTTTAAACCTTCTGAAAGAATTAAGCTCAAGAAGATCCCCTCTGATCAAGCACTCAAAGGATTTTCAGAGGTTCGTAGAGGATTATCGTCAGGGGAAGCAAAGGAGTCAGCCTCGAGGTGTTTTTCCTGTGGAACCTGTAATGAGTGTTACAACTGTTACTATTTCTGTCCGGAAGGAATCGTCTCCCTCGATGAGATGAATCATACCCGAAAGGTTGATCTGGATCATTGTAAAGGATGTGGCATCTGTTCAAAAGCATGCCCACGACATGTGATCGAAATGAGGTTGATTTCATGAGAGAGTTCATGACTGGAAATCATGCGGTTGCCCATGCCGTGAAACTCTGCAGAACACCCCTGATTGCGGCTTACCCTATCACTCCACAAACACCGATATATGAAAAACTTTCGGAATGGGAATCCTCCGGATTACTCCAAGGTATTATGATGCGAACCGAATCCGAACACTCAGCGATGGCCTCATGTATCGCCGCTTCTTTAACAGGGGTGAGGACCTTTACAGCAACCTCTTCTCAGGGATTGGCACTCATGCATGAGATGCTTCACTTTGCCGCAGGTTGCCGTGCCCCTATTGTCATGGCTAATGTGAATCGTTTGCTGGCTGCTCCATGGGGGTTCTGGGCGGATCAACTGGACAGTCTTTCCCAGAGGGATACAGGATGGATCCAATTCTATTGTGAAAATGGCCAGGAAGCCCTGGATAGTGTGATTCAGGCTTATAAGATTGCAGAACAGGTCTTTTTGCCCGTGATGATCTGCCTGGAAGCCTTTTTCGTTTCTCACTTTATGGAGCCTGTCGAGATTCCGGCTCAGGAGGAGGTTGACCGTTTTCTTCCCCCTTTAAACCTTCCTCATCGGTTTGATATCGAGAAACCAGGTTTTTTGGTCCCAGTCGTCTCTTCGGATTTATATAGGAAGTATAGACAGATGATGCAGAGGGCGATGGATTCGGTGAAAACAGTCGCTGCCCAGGTGGATGATGAATTTAAGACGACCTTCGGAAGAAGTTATGGGATCATTGAACCTATCCTGGTGGAAGATGCAGAAGTGCTCCTCGTTACAGCGGGTTCGATGACCTCCACAGCAAGAATGGCTATTCAAACACTGAGAGAGAAAGGGTACCCTGTGGGTTTGCTTAAGATACGTCTTTTTAGACCCTTTCCAGTTGAAGCCCTTCAACAGACCATCACCGGAAAGAAGAAGATTGTGGTTATCGATCGGAACTGTTCCATTGGAAGTGGAGGAATTTTCTGCCAGGAGTTGAGGGCCGCTCTGATCCATTCACCAGACCCTCCTTTCGTTTACAACTATCTCGCTGGAATTGGAGGAACGGATGTCACTCCGGATACCATTGGGAAGATCGCGCTTGATGCGATCCGTCGGGTGGATCCAGCGGATGAGTCGATCTGGTGGGTGGACGTATAGCCGATTTCTAATTTCGGTTCGTGAATTGGGGAACTTATGATGAAATCACCTGAACAACAACCCAATTTTCTTCGACCAGGGCATGCGGCCTGCGCAGGATGTGGGCTTGCAGTCGGGATGAGACTTGTCCTCCAGGCCATGGGACCCAAAACGATTGCGGTGATTGTCCCCTCTTGTGAAGGATCAATCGGAGGGGTCTATCCCAATACCGCTTATGGCGTTCCGACCATTCACTCCGCTTTTGAGATTGCGGCTCCTACAGCTGCGGGGATCGCCAATGCTTTAAAGATTCAGGGAAGACATGACATTCAGGCTCTGGCTTTTGCAGGGGATGGCGGAACATTTGACATTGGACTTGCAGCGCTTTCAGGTGTGGCAAAGAACAATGACGATATTATCTATGTTTGCCTCGACAATGAGGGCTACATGAATACTGGCATACAGGTGAGCTCTTCAACTCCCAGTTTTGCCTGGACAGGAACCACTCCGGGAGGCAATCCAAGACGAAAGAAGAACATCATGGAGATCATGGCCGCCCATTACAATCCCTATTCCGCCACAGCCACCATCGGTTTTCCTCAGGATCTTCAACAAAAGATCATCAAGGCGAAAAGGATTCGGGGAACGAAGTTTATTCACCTCCTGAGTCCCTGTCCCACAGGATGGCGGATGCCTCCTGAGCTCTCGGCTGACATCTCGGTTCTTGCCGTTGAAACAAATGTTTTTCCTCTCTACGAAATAGAGAACGGAGTCCGATGGACCATTAACTATGAACCAAGGGGTCTTCCGGTTGAGGCTTATCTTCTAAAACAGGGAAGATTTAAACATCTTACCTCAGAGCAAATCAACCAAATACAGCAAGATGTCAATGAAGAGTGGGCACGGTTGAATCAGAGAGCAGGAAGCTCCTCCTCAAAAGATCGAACCTCACGCTCAACAAAGGGATTCAAGCATGGGAAGAAATGATCAACTTCACAGGTCTTTCCGGAAAGTCTTCTGGAAGGTGTTTGACCAATGGGTTGACAGAATGACGGTATTAGCGGGAACGATTCTCCTCTTTATCACAGGAGCGGTTTGTTATACCATCGGCATGCGATTTCTTTTTACCCGAACGACGATCTGGATTATTCCTATCACCGAATATGCTCTTCTATGGATTGTTTTTCTCTCAACGACCTGGCTGTTGAGGGAAAAAGGACATGTCATTACCGAGATCCTATATGCTCACCTCAATCTAAAAATGAAATGCCTTCTTGATTTCGTCATGTTTGCAATTGGAGGGCTAGCCTGTACGGTCATGGTCGTTTTAGGAGTTCAACACATGATGGAATGCCTCCTTCATCGGGTGACGGATGTGAGAGCCATCACCGTCCCGAAGGCTGTTGTGTTCGCCATCGTCCCTATTGGTAGTCTTTTCCTGTCCCTTCAGTTTTTCAGGATGTCATGGCACAGGTTCGGAGAGTGGAAGGCAGGGAGGTGACAAATGGAATGGTGGATGAGCCTCTCTCTTTTTTTTGCTGGCATGGTGATCCTTCTGCTGACGGGACTTCCTATTGCCTTTGCTTTTCTTGTCGTTAATATGGTGGCCGCCTATTTCTTCCTCGGAGGCCTACCCGGTTTAATGGGGGTTGTTACGGGGGTGTTTACCTCCATTACTACCTTCACCTTGCTTCCCGTCCCTTTTTTTATCCTGATGGGGTCATTGATCTTTCACACGGGCCTTGGGCTGAACGCTGTCAATGTTTTAGATAAATGGTTGGGCCAACTACGAGGAAGGCTTTCCATTCTTGCTATCCTGATGGGAGTCATTATCGGAGCTCTGAGTGGATCAACCATTGCGACCTGTGCTTTATTAGGGACGATTTTACTTCCAGAAATGCTCAAACGAGGCTATAGCCGGAGGATGAGTCTTGGCCCGCTGATGGGGGTGGGCACTGTGGATGCCCTAATTCCTCCCAACGCACTCACGGTGGTCTTTGCAAGCCTTGCGAAGATTGATGTAGGACAGCTTCTGATGGCAGGTATTTTACCGGGAATCATCATGTCGGCATTATACCTTCTTTATATCACAGTATGGTGTTATTTTAAGCCTGAAGAGGCCCCTGCCTACGAGGTGACTTCGGTTTCTTTGAAAGAAAAACTGGTGGTGACCTTCAAGTATTTGTTACCTCTTGGTCTGATTGTGTTCATGGTTATTGGATTTATTTTTCTTGGGGTGGCTACTCCAACCGAAGCCGCTGCCACAGGTACTCTGGCGTCATTCCTCTTAGCCCTTGTTTACAGACGTCTGAATTGGGATATTTTGAAAAAGTCCGTCTATGATACCCTGAAAGTAACGACGATGATCTTCATGATTATCATTGTCTCCAATACTTATGGCGAAATATTGGCTTTTACCGGTGCAGCCTCAGGAATGACCAATTTTATTATCAACCTTGCCATTCCTCCAATGGTTATCGTTCTCGCCATGCTGGTCACCGTACTCCTTCTCGGATGTTTTATGGAAACGGTTGCCATTATGATGATTACCCTACCGATTTTTATGCCCGTCATTGATGGGTTTGGGTACAACCCCATCTGGTACGGCATCGTCATGCTGATCGCCCTGGAAACCGGTTTAATCACCCCTCCCTTTGGAGTGACCCTCTTTGTGATGAAAGGCGTGGCCCCCTCAGAGATCACGATGGCTGATATCTGGCGAGCCGTGACTCCCTTTGTTATCATTGGGCTTCTCTGTATAGCCCTTTTGATCGCGATGCCGTTTCTTGTGACGATTGTCCCCGGTTGGATGGGGATGAAATAACGAAGACGATGAACATTGAACAGGAATCCATAAACGGTGAACCGATCGATCCTTGAGGAATTAAAAACTTGAAAGGAGGATAAAAGGATGACAAAGCGATTTGGTTTTATGTTCTTTGCGGTGTTGATTGGGTTTCTCGGATGGGTTACCTATGGAGAAGCTCAACCCTTCACCCTCAAGGCTGTGGCGGGGTGGCCCAAAACAGCGAGCGAGTTTAAGGCGTTAACCACTTTTACCGATTTGGTTGACCAGATGATTGCAAAAAAATATCCAGGAGAGCTGAAAATTCAATTTATTGGCGGACCGGAAGCGGTCAAGACACCCGATCAGGTACCAGCCTTACAGCGGGGCATGGTGGATATGGTTTTCACGACCACAGCCTATTATTTATCGGTTTTGCCAGAGGTGGATGCCATCAAGCTCTCCGATTATACACCGTTCGAAGAGAGGACCAGTGGAGCCTGGGCCTACATGAATGAGATTCATGAAAAGAAGATTGGAGTCCATTATCTTGCTAGGCTCGGACTGGGAACGAAATTCCATCTTTATCTAAAGAAACCGATTAAAACTGCTGATCTCAAGGGTCTCAATATCCGTGTTTCGCCGATGTATCTCCAGATGGTCAAAGGCCTTGGGGGAAACCCTGTGGTGATTCCCCCCACCGAAGTCTATATTGCCCTTGAAAGAAATGTTGTGGATGGATATGGCTGGCCCGCAGTTGGAATTCGTGACTGGGGATGGCAGAAACAGACCCAGTATGTCCTGGAACCAGGGTTTTATCAGGTTCCCAATCCGCTTCTTGTTCATTTGAAGGCGTGGAATCAACTTCCATCAAAGTTGAAAGACGTTCTTAATGAGGCTGCCATTGAAGCTGAAAAAAGAGTGGTTGCAAGTTTCAGTGAACTTGAGAAACAGGAACGTCCTTTGCTTCTGAAGGAGGGTATCCAGGTCATTGAACTTCCACCTGCCGAAAGGGAGAAATTCCTGAAGGTGGCTTATGATTCTGCCTGGGAGGATGTGCTGAAGAAATGTCCTGATACCGGGCCAAAGCTGAAAGAATTGCTTACCAGAAAGAAATAAATCTATTCTCCTCCCTGTCTTTCTTTGTTCCTGGAAGGCGGGGAGGATTAAAAAGGAGCACCACGCAATGATGAGGAAGCCCCACCTTTTCGTCTTCGTGATCTTATTTTCTTTATTCCAACTCCCTATGGCCTTTGCAAAAGATCTTGAGATTAAAGGAAAGCACCTTGTCTCATACAACCCTCCCTTTACTTCCCTGATGCCCACAGGCCTGCGGTTCATTTATTCCTTTTCTCACGACAATCCCAAAGAAAGTTCTTTAACACGGATATATTTTTATGTGAAAGAGCGAGAAAAGAAAGCTGAGGAATTGTACATTCTTCAAATTGCAGATAAAACCAATCCTCAAGCCTCTCCTATGACTGCTCCACCGCTCAACCCTTATGTCGAGGCAAGGATGTATTCTAAGGGTAAAATTAAGAAGGGAGATCTTAACATCGAATATCTCACGCAGTTAATGGCATGGAATCCTGATGCCAAATCCCTTCAGCCCCTCCTTCAGAAAGGGATCATCATTCCAAGACACTGGGCCTTACAGGGGCAGTTTCTATTTATTTATTTGGGAGAACATGCGGTTTTTGTCCGTTATTCGAAAGATGTCAATTCCTTCGGGATAAAAGTTTCCGATGAGGGAAAGGCATGGGAGAAAGGTCGTCTCACTGGAAATGAAAAAAGAGTAGTAGAGATATTTGAGAAGCAGTGGAAGGAGATCGTGAATTCTATTCTTATAAGAAATGATTAGATCATTTGCCATCTTTTCTTAGAAAGGATCGATCAAAGATAATCAAAAACGTTTAAATAAACCCCATTTCTGGCAATTTTTTGACCAGCTCCAAGCTCTTCCATTTTCCTTCCAGTTTAAAACAACGGTTTGAGTTAAAACTAAATTATATTTAATATCAATGGGTTAGGAATTAAACTCCAAATATGATGTAAGCATTATTATGGCATCTATTTTGCAGAAGATTTTTTATATGCCAGAAAATGCTTTGGGGGATCTGTCTCAAGTAAAACTTTTCGATATTCTCAAACCTCTATTGACCGATAAGATGACAGGTAGGCTGGTTATTAGAGGTAAAGAGAAAGGAGAAATATACATGGAACGAGGGGACATTGTCGATTCCCGAACAGATCATTTTTCTGGGGAGAATGCTTTTTTTACCATCATGAGCTGGAAAGCCGGTAAAATTTCTTTTGATCCAGAAATCCTTCCCAAAGAGAAAACGATTCTTATTACTACAGAACAACTGCTTCTGAATTGGTCATCGAGGAAACAAGAATTTGAAAAGATCAAAGAAATTATCCCTTCGCATCACTGTCTTTTTCGCGCGTCCCTTCTCAAGGATGGAAAGGAAAAGACCATTACTCCTGAACAATGGAATGTGATTGTTATGGCCAATGGAGCTAAAACCATTTCGGAAATCGCTAAATCCCTTGAGTGGGACGAGTATAGAGTCATGAGAATTGTTTATCAGGCAGTTCAGATGGGTTTGCTGGAAAGAATTGAGGATCGAGACTCTAAGAAGAAAAAAACGGTAAGCGATCAGTTTTTTAATATTCTGGATACGGAACTCAGAAAAATCATGGGACCGGTGGCTCCCTTTGTCATTGATGACAAATTGATGGAATTTGGCGAAAGTAAGGAAGCCTTTCCCGAAGATCAATCCCTATCATTCATTGAGGCTTTAAGCGAGGAGATTCCCAATCCGGTCAAACGGAGTGAGTTTTTGAAAATGACTATGAAACTTCTCTCCTTTTAACCCAAATTGGTGAGAAGTTTTCCAAAGTTGATCTTATCAAAGATCTTAGAGAAGGAGAGCCTTATGGCAGACAAACCCAAAGTTAAATTCGGCCTATTACCCAAATTGCTAATCGGTGTTTTCATTCCTATTCTCATCGCCTTTGCCATCATCTGGAGTCTGATCTTTTATACTTGGCAATTAAGCGATTTCCGATTTACCAGTATCAAGGAGATTGGGTCCGAGAGTATCAAAGAGCTGATCGAAACCTCTACCAGGGAATCCAAAGCTTCTCTGGACCGAATGGGTGAAAAGATCATTCGAGAGAAGGCCATTGATGTCGCAGCGCAGATGGAGATCTATATTAAGTCGCGTCCTCCTAAAATGAAGTGGGAAGAGATTTTAAAAGATCCTGCATTGAAAGAGATTGCTGTCCAGAAGGTTGGAGAAACAGGGTATACGGCAGTCCATGATACGAATGCCATCAATTACTTTCATGTGAACCCCCAGATCGTCGGAATGGATTTGCATCAGCTTTCGGATCGATTTCCTGCCTTCTGGAAGATTCTTGAGGCGAGCCTGCGGGGACCTGCCTCTGGATATTACGATTGGAAAGATGCCGATGGTAAGATCCGACCCAAGTATATGTATTTAACCCCTGTGAAAGGGACAGACCTGATTGTAGCCGCTACCACCTACATTGATGAATTCTCAAAGCCCTCAAGAGCCATTGAAGCCAAGATGAAAGAGATCGAGACAAGATATCTGGAAGAGTACGAAAATAGGATGATGATTTTTTATGCAGTGATTCTCTGTGTCCTTTGCATCCTTTTAGTTAGGATCTTCTTCTATGCCCGTACTCTGATCAAACCCATTCTCCAATTGTCTGAAGTGGCGGATAAAATCAGCATGGGGGAATTGGATACCCCAGTCCAGGTAAAGGCAAAAGGAGAAGTCGCCGTGTTAGCCGAATCCATTGAGAGAATGCAAACGAGTGTCAAGGCAGCTATTGAACGGTTACAAAAGAGGAAGGAAGGGAAAGGATAATGATCTTTCCAAGAGGAGAGGTGGTTCATAAGAATCTATCGACGGTCTATACGGATCTTTCCGCTTTGCTTGGAACCTTGCGTTTGGAAGGGTTCTACGGAGTGATCGAAATTGACTTTCCAAAAGGAAGAGGGGTCCTCTTTATCGATAATGGGGAGGTGATCAATGGGGAGGTCCGAAGCGGGGTCGATTCGGAACGAACCATTGGACAAGAAGCGGTTGAGATCCTTTTAAATTTTTCAAAACAGAGAGATGGAGTCATCAGTATCTATCGGCTTCCTCCTGAACAGGTGGCGCTTGTTTCAAAGAGTCTTGCGGATGAAGTGCTTTTTCAAAATCTTTCCACCCAGTTCATTCATCTTGATCAATTCCTCCTCAAATTGAAAGAGGAGAAACACACCGGCTATATCGAGGTGATGACCAAAGAACATCAACCCATGGGCGTTCTTTTTCTTGACGATGGAGAGCTGGTGGAGATGTTTACGGTTCCCAAAACGGGCCCTTCTGTTTTTGGCCGGATCTCCATTCCCATCTTTATTGAAAATGCTGCCAAGCAGGGAGCCTATTTTAATGTGTATGGGAAAAAAAATGGGGCTCCTCTTCCAGATGACATCGTGTCCCTTCAAATCAGCGAGGCCCCCGTGGTCATTCAAAACGAACAACCCCAGATTGAGGAATCTGCAGCTCGTTCCGGGGAAGCAAAACTTAAGGAGGAAGGAAATTCCTGGCAAGAGATGCTCTCCCTGTTGGAGGAGTTTCTTACCAAGGCTGAAGGGTTGGTAGATCACCTGACTTCGGAAGGAATGTTTCGGAAAACGTTCAAGAAGGCTTTAATCCAGAGGGCAGAGGAGTTTGGTTTTCTGGATCCCTTTGCCGGAGAATTTGAATATCGAGAGGGCGTTCTTCGCTTTACCGGTACGACTGAAAAGACAGAGTTTGTTCGAGGGGTGATCGAATGTCTCCGCACCACCCTGTTTCTTTTCGAAGATGAACTTCCCAAACAAAAAATGGTTTCTCTAAAATTAAAAGCCGGGATAGAGTCGTTCATAGAGAGTCACAAATCGGCACTGAAGAAACAAAACCTTGAAAGTACATTTACTTCCCTGATTAAATAAATTCAGTTTCATTGGATTCCTTTTCCTCCCCGGTTCTTAAATCCACCATTCCCCCTTCCTTTTTATGAAAGGCAATTTAGAAAACACTTTATTTTTAAATTGTTAATTGATCCAAGGACAACCATTTTAACAGCGGGCTTATATTTTACTTGACAAAATTTCATATCTTTATATACTTGTTAAAAAATTCTCAAGTTCAATCGATTTGTTTATTATGCTTTTCGAATAAATAAGATTGAATGATTTTTTGTTTTATTTCGTCAAAAATTGAATAGAAGGGAGGTGATTCAAAAATCTTACGGGTGTTGATCCTGTCAATTTGTTTTTTAAAACAATTTATACAAAAGGAGGTCAGTAAAATGAGATACTTGAAATGGTTGTCTATGACTCTTTGTTTATTGTTCGTGATATCGGTTGCCTCTCCTGTTTTGGCACAAATCAAGCTTAATTATTCCGTGTTCTTCCCCGCCCCCCATAAAAATGCTGTTTTGGCGACTGAATGGGCAAAAGAAATCGAGAAAAGGACTGGTGGAAAAGTGCAGATCACTGTATTTCCGGGAGGGACATTAACCCCTGCGGATAAGTGCTACGATGGCGTTGTCAAAGGGATTTCAGACATTGGATTTTCGGTCATGGCCTATACCCGTGGGAAATTCCCCTTAACAGAGGTTTCAGACCTTCCCTTGGGGATCAAGACAGGTCTGGTAGCCACGAAAGTGATCAATGAATATGTGAAAAAGTTTAACCCTAAAGAATTTGATGAAGTGAAGATTATGTATCTCCATGGTCATGGTCCAGGGATCCTTCACACGAAGAAAGAAGTGAAAACCCTCGAAGACCTAAAGGGGATGAAGATTAGATGTACAGGGATGGCGGCTAAGATTGTTCAAGCTCTTGGGGCGACTCCTGTGGCCATGCCCATGGGCGAAACCTATGATGCCATTAGCCGAGGAGTTGTTGATGGTTCAATGGCTCCCATAGAGGCATTGCAAGGTTGGAAGTGGGGCGAAGTCGTCAAGTTTACCATTGAGAATTTCAGTTCTTCATATAGCACCGGAATGTTTGTGGTCATGAATAAGGCGAAATGGAATTCTCTGCCTCCGGATGTGCAGAAAATCATTGACCAAGTCAACGAAGAATATGCGGAGAAACAGGGGAAATTGTGGGATGAGATCGATAAAGCAGGGAGAGATTTTACCTTAAGTCGCGGCAACAAAATCATATCCCTTTCACCAGAGGAGAGCCTGAGATGGGAAAAAGCGGTAAGGCCCATTCTTGATGAATATAAGAAGAACATGCAGGATAAAGGGCTTCCCGGTCAGGAAGTTTTAAGTTTTTATCTCCAGACGATTTATAAATATCAGAGATAATAGGTCTATAGGGGAAGAGAACTTTTTATCTCTTCCCCTGTTTTTTATTCAAATAAAAGACGGAAGAAAAAGGAGCCTTGTATGAGGGGATTTTTAAATCATATCAATAAATTGAGCAGGTTCCTCAACATTATCGCCGGAGTTAGCCTCACCTTTCTTATGTTACTCACTGTCATGGATGTGATTTTGAGAATGTTGCGAATGCCGATTGTAGGGACTTATGAGCTGGTGGCGTTTTCGGGGGCCGTCGTTATTGGGTTTGCTATCCCGTTAACCTCTTGGTTGAGAGCCCATATTTTTGTTGATTTTTTCATTTTAAAATTTTCTCAAAAAGTCAGAAATCTCTTCAACATTTCTACACGAATCATGGTAGTCGTCCTCTTTGGTCTTCTCGGGTGGAATTTAATAAAGTTCGGAATGGATTTGCAAAAGTCAGGAGAAGTTTCGCTTACCCTGCAGATGCCATTCTATCCTGTTGCTTATGGCTTAGGGTTCTGTTGTTTTGTCCAATGTCTGGTCTTAATTTGTGACATCCTTAAAATTGCTGGAGGGGAATATGAGTGAAGTTACGATTGGGATTCTTGGACTGGTTGTTGTTTTGATTTTATTCCTTACAGGGATTGAGTTGGGATTTGCAATGGCCATCATCGGATTCCTTGGGTTCAGCTACATCGTTTCTTTTGAAGCAGGATTAAATTTACTCGCCAAGGATTTTTTTGATGTCTTTGCTTCCTATGGATTTACGGTAATTCCCCTCTTTGTTTTGATGGGTCAGATCGCCTTCAACGCAGGGATAGCGAAAAGATTATACGATGCCTCTTATAAATTCATTGGACATATTCCAGGTGGGCTTGCCATGGCTACCGTGGCAGGCGCAACAGCCTTCAAGGCCATCTGCGGATCATCGCCCGCCACAGCGGCCACGTTTGCCAGTGTCGCGGTTCCGGAAATGGACCGGTACAATTATGACAAAAAACTGTCAACAGGAATTGTGGCGACCGTAGGAACGTTGGGGATTCTCATCCCTCCGAGCGTGACCCTGATCGTCTTTGGCATTATTACAGAGCAATCTATCGGGAAGTTATTTTTAGCGGGAATCATTCCTGGATTGATCATTGCCTTTTTCTTTGTTGTGATCATTTATGTCTGGTGTAAGATTAATCCTCATCTTGGTCCTAAAGGGGAGCGATCAACCTGGAAAGCTCGGCTCGCTTCTCTCCCCGAAGTCATTTGGGTGGTTGTCATTTTCTTACTCATTATCTTTGGCTTAATGAAAGGGTTTTTCACCCCGACGGAAGCAGGAAGTGTCGGAACCTTTGCTGTCCTTTTGTTAACCGTTTTGAAGAGGGATATGAATTTCAAAGGGTATCTTAAATCGGTAGCGGAGTCTTTGAGAACGGCCTGCATGGTTTTAATGCTCATCGCCGGATCTACCGTTCTTGGGCATTTTTTAGCGGTCACCAAAATACCCATGATTGCAGCGGATTGGATTATTGAACTTCCGTTCCATAAATATACCATCATGGTGTTAATCGCCATCATCTACCTCTTAGGGGGGTCGTTCATCGATGATCTGGCTTTTATGGTGTTGGCCACTCCGATCTTCTATCCTGTCATCATCAAGATGGGTTTTGATCCGATTTGGTTCGGGATGATTATTGGAATCACGGTGATGATTGGAGTTGTCATCCCCCCCGTGGCGATCAATGTGTTTGTCGTTAAAAATATTACCAAGGTACCCTTCGGCGTGATTTACGCAGGAGTCTTTCCATTTCTGATTAGTCTTGTGGTGGGAGGGGCCTTGTTGTTTCTCTTTCCTCAGCTGGCCACTTATCTTCCATCGGTCTTGATGAGGTAAGATCACCCTCAGAGGAGCGACGCCTTCTTTTGTTTTTTCTCCCTTCTCTGGGCCACCAGGGTAAGAACCCAGACGGTAAGGCTTGTCGAAGGAGACGAGGTGTTTTCCTTCCGGTGGCTTCTGCCTCAAGACCATAAAAGAGAACAGCGTTCTTAAAATATTTCTTTGACCGAAATCGTTTCGGTAATTTCCCCCTCTGAAGGTAATGGTTTAGATTCGACTGAGCCGTCAGGATTTGAATGGCCATCTCTTTGGGTTCCCTTGGAATTGAAAAGGGACTGAAAAGCTGGTGGATGGCCCAACGGATTGTCTGCATCCAATAATGGGCCTGTTCTTTTCTCCCTAAAAAAGGATGGTCCATCGGGAGAACACGGATGAGGGGAGAAACGAAACAAGCCAAAAGGATTGAGTCCGGAATGGATTTGCCTACCTTTATCAGGTGGTCAATTAGTCGAAAAAGGTTCAGAAGGAAATTCCGGTGACTACGGGCTGATTTTCCTTCACCTTCCAAAGCCCTCTTGAGGTCAGGAAAGAGGGAGAAGAGCAGTCCTGTCTCGATCATGAATTGAAGGGAAGGAGCTGCGGCCCCCTCCTTTAATTCTCTAAAAAATTCATCCCGTAGGCGAGAGGGAGAGCATCTTTTTATCTTCTCCTGATGGGTGAAGAGGGCCTGGTAAGTTTTTTCTTCAATCTGGAATCCCGTTCGTGCTGCATGCCGAATCACTCGGATCATGCGAACAGGATCCTGCGTAAATTTTTCATCGGGATCACCAATGCTCCGGATCCATTTCTGCTCAAGGTCTATTGTTCCTCCAACATAGTCGATGATAGAGAAATCGGCGATATTGTAAAAAAGTCCGTTAATGGTAATGTCCCTTCGGAGGGCGTCCTCCTCAGGAGTCCCGAAGCTGTCCGTTCGAAGTATCCTTCCATCTTCTGTTTGGACTTCCTCAAATTCGGAGTGGCTTCGGAAGGTGGAGACCTCTATGATCTTATTCCCTTTAAAAAATACATGGACCAGGCGAAAGCGACGGCCAATGATCCGGCTGTTTCTGAAAAGGACATGGACTTCATGAGGATGGGCATTGGTGGCGACGTCGAAATCTTTGGGAGTCTTTCCGAGAAGGAGATCCCGGACACTACCTCCAACGAGATAGGCCAAAAACCCATGGCGATGGAGTCGGTAAAGGACCTTGAGGGCTTCCTCGTCGATCATTGATCTTGAAATGGGATGTTCGGATCTTGGTATGATAAGAGGGGTCATGTTGAGAGAGTGAGGGCTCCGGAGGTACACACTTTGACACATTGAGGGTTTCCCAGACAGAGATCGCAGTGGTAGGCCTGCTCACCGAACACATTCAGGCCATTAAATGGACACCGCTCTGCTCTCTGGGTACTCCAGATAAATTTTTTTCTTTCCCGAGCGGGAACGTCCTTTTCACCATCCAGACACTTCATGATCTTGCACTGTTTGCAGAGCCACGGGGTGTTGAGGCTTGTCTGAAGATCATCTTTTTGAATCCGGATGGCTGACCTTTCTGGATGGATGATTCCCAGATGAGAAAGGGAACAGACCATTTCGCAGAGATGGCAGCCACTGCATTTATTCGCATCAACCTTAATCCTCATTATCCAATCCAAGCCTTCTTAACGTCCCTTTTTTGGGTACTCCATTCTTGTTCCAGCCATGGAGGCGATAGTTTTCCTCAAGCATTTGATCGAACGCCTCCCTGAGTATGACTTCTCCCTGAGCAGGGCCTTCGGGAACGGGCTCGTCAAAATATCGTTTCGGTAGAGTATCCTCTTTCCTCGAGAGTCCTTCCCGAATGAGCATCATTCGTTCGAGAGTATAAATTCTTTCTCCAGCAGTTTTCAATTCTTTT
Source organism: uncultured bacterium (assembly GCA_938002255.1). Classification (GTDB taxonomy): domain Bacteria; phylum Desulfobacterota; class BSN033; order BSN033; family UBA1163; genus RBG-16-49-23. Next base: position 9,439 of record CALLAL010000028.1, on the reverse strand, counting down.
ACACTTAAGTTAAGTCCTGTAGCCAGCTTGATCAGTCTGGCGAATTGCCTATAAGAAGGAGCATGAGGGCTTGAAAAGATCGTAAGAAAACGACAGAATCCCAACGAGTCGGTTACCGCATTGAAAAGTTCATGCCACCACACCATTCTTCCTTTGCCTGCATAAGAAGACAATTGGTTGCTGACTGGGCCTCCATAGATCTTTTTCAAGACCTCCTCCGGAAGGCCGAGCACATCGAGAGAGGGCCGGCTTCTCATATGGCAGGCCCCTCGGGTGGAAGTGGCCATTCCCAGGGCAAAACTTTTGGACAATCGTTCATCGGTCATCTCGATGGGGAAATTCTTGATGTCGAGAAGGTAAGCTTCAGATCCTTTCCCAAGTTGCTTCTTTGCAAAAGATCCTTCAGACAGAATCTTTCCGAATCCTTTGCGGTGAGCAATGTGGTGAAGGAGTTCAAGAATCGCCTCACCCTCTCCCCAATGCAACGGGACTCCTGTTTGTTCTTGATCGAGGAAACCTCTTTGGTATAATTCCATCGCCCAGGCGATATAGGACCCTGTGGAGATGGTATCCAGGCCATAACGGTTGCAGAGATCAACGGCATAAATAATATGTTCGAGATCCAGGTTTCCCAATTTCGTTCCCAGAGATCCCAGAGAGGCATACTCAGGGCCTTCGCCTCTCGCTCCTTTGTATCTGCCTTCTGTGATGGAATAGCGATGACGGCAATGGGCTGGACATCCAAAACAGGAGAGCATCCCCGTGGTATATGGTTCGAGAGCTTCTGCCTCCAGAGCATACCCTTGATCCCCGATGGTCGTCCATTGATTGTTACGAACGCTCAAAAACCCCATGGTATTGGAATATTGAAAGAGAATAGGGGTTCCATACTTCCCAAGTGCCTGGACCCATTTCGTCTCCATCAGCTTTTTCTTTTCCGATAGGTAATACCTCAGATAATGTTTAGGGTCTGAGATCGTGATACCGAGAGTCCCTCTTACCGCTACCGCCTTCAGATTTTTGGAGCCCATCACTGCTCCCATTCCTGTTCTTCCAGCGGCATTTTTCATGCCGGTGTGAATGGAGGCGAATCTAACCAAATTCTCTCCTGCCTGGCCAATGGAGGCAACCTTTATTTTTTCATCTCCCAGTTCTTCTCGAATCCTTCTCTGTGTTTCAACTGTATCCAGCCCCATAAGCGATCTGGCATCTCGAAATTCGATCTCGTTGTCCCTGATCAGGAGATAAACTGGCTTTTGACTTTTTCCTGTAACGACAAGGTGACTGAAGCCTGCTTGAACCAGTTCGGCGCCGAAATCTCCACCCATGTTGGAGTCTCCAAGATAGCCGGATTCAGGAGATTTAGCCGTGATATTGATCCGGGAGCCAAAGCCAAGCGTTCCCGTGAGCAGGCCTGCTCCAAAGATAAGCGGGTTTTGTGGAGAAAGGGGATCTAATGTCTTAGAATAGACCTTTGAAAGGAGATACATATTGATTCCCCTTCCACCCAAAAACGTTCTCCTCAGATCGAGGGGGATGGAAGATACCCTAACGGATTCTTTCGTAAGATTGATCAAAGCGATCTTTCTTGAGAGGACCATACTGGGAAATTATAACAAATTCAAATAGGAAAAACCTGTCTTTTTCGTGCCATTTAGAGAATATCCTTGACATTCTAACGAAATCAATAAACAATTTATTAATTGGAGGATCGAGTATGAAGATGCAGGAAATCCGGGCGAAGGCAAAAGCCCTCGGTCTAAAAAATACATTTGGATTAAAAAAAGAGGAATTAATCCATAGAATTCAAAAAGCTGAAGGAAATTTCGATTGTTTCGGAACAGCTATCGACTACTGTGATCAATTCGAATGCTGTTTCCGTGAGGACTGTTTCCAGTTTGCCAAGGAATAATTATTGATCAAGGAGTTCATCGCTGACTAATCCTCGGAGATGAGGGAAGGGATCTTTCATATGGGGAATCTGCATTGCCTCGATGAATTCCTGTTGAAAATCGGGTTCGATGGTTAATTCCAGATACTCAACCTTTTTGGCAATCTCATCGGCTTCCCACCTTTTTCCCCTATTCAGGAGTGCTAACGTTGCGCCCTCACCTGCGGCATTGCCTACGGCGTGGATGTTTTTCAAATCACAATCCGGGAACATTCCCAGAATCATTGCCTTTTCAGGGTCGATGTAGCTTCCAAAGGCTCCTGCCAAAATGACCCGGTCCAATTTCTTGATTCCCAATTTTTTCATCAGCAGCTTGGCTCCTGCATAAAGAGCACCTTTTGCCAATTGCACATTTCTCACATCCTGTTGGGAGATCGTGATCTCTTTTCCGATGGAGGTTTCTTCTTTTCGGGCAATGACAAACTCGGGTCTTCCATCCACGATGATCAATCGTGGCGAAGGAAGCTTGTTTTGCATTCTTCCGCTTTTATCGATCACGCCGCACCGGTAGAGTTCGGAGACGGCATCAATGATTCCTGAACCGCAGATCCCTTTGGCTTTGTTGGTTTGCTCTGTCTTCGATTTCAAATCATGTTCACCTATGACTTTAAAATCAACCTCAAAGGTATCGGGATCGATCCTTACCCTCTCGATGGCTCCTGGAGCAGCCCTCATTCCAAATTTAATGTGGGCCCCCTCGAGGGCGGGTCCTGTGGCACAGGAGGCGGAAAGCAGTCGGTCTTTATTCCCCAGCACGAGTTCGCCATTGGTTCCGACATCGATGATGAGAACGTTTTCATTCCTCTTATAAGGTTCCTCGGCAATGAGGACCCCGACATTGTCAGCTCCTACGAATCCGGCTTCAATGGGCAAAAGGTGGACCTTAGCGGAGGGATGTACCTTCAATCCGAGATCCCTCGCTTTGATGTCCATCGATAGGTTCAAGGAGGGGGGGAAGGGCGATACGCCCAAATATCGAGGATCGATGCCGAGGAAAAGGTGATGCATTACGGTGTTACCCACCACAGTCAGTTCGAAGATATCTTTTGGAGTGAGATGGATGTCCTCAATTGCTTTTTCAATCAACTGGTTCAATCCGTCTAAAATCGATCGATGTAACTTCTCAAGGCCATCAGGATGGGTCATGGTGTAGTTGATTCTCGACATCACATCTTCGCCATAAATCACCTGAGGGTTCATCATCGACTTGGTAGCCACGATTTCTCCACTCATCAAATTGCAAAGGTAACCTGCTACTGTCGTTGTTCCGATATCAACGGCAAGTCCATAGATTTCATTTACCATACTGGCTTTGACATCCAAAATTTCTCTCTCCATCCAGATAAGGGCTGTTACTTTCCAATTCCCTTCTCGAAGGACATAGGGAAGTTTTAAAAGAGTGGGATAGTCAATCTCAAGAGTAGGGAGATGGTAAGCCGTTGAGAGGGCATTCTGGAGGCGGTCGAAATCTCCGAGAGGATCGTGAAATGAGGGGGGATGAAGTTCGATCAAGTAGGGAAGAATGGCTGGGTTACGTTTAACTTTGTGGGTCACTATTTCTTTCCTTACTACCTGCTTTTGTACCAAACTCCCCTCGGGAATAAAAACTAACGCATTTCCTTTCAACCTGACCGAACAAGCCAGCCGATATCCCTCTCTCCTCTCGGAATCGGTGATCCACTTTGCCTCTTCCTCGCTGAAGGAAGAGAGATCTCCTTCTATAATTCTCACTTTACATTTCCCGCAACTTTTCTCCCCTCCGCAAAGGGATTCCAGTCCTATGCCTAATTCTTGAGCAGCCTCAAGGACGGTTTTCCCTTCCTGAAATTTCCCTCGTTTTCCAGAGGGCTGAAAGATGATGTTAAAAAAATTCATTGCAAACGTTATATTCTACTTTATTCATCCTTGTCATCGAATGGGGTTCAATTATAAGGATGGTTTTCCTGTTTCCCTCGCCCCGTATGAATGACAATTTTTCGTTTGTCGGATGGTGGCAGAATGGCCTATAAAAAACGATATTTATGTAATATTTCGCTCATAACAGTATCGTTTTACAGGTATTTTTACGATTGTCAAGGCAAAAATAGAAATGTAAGTAACCTCTTAATTAAAGAAATAAAAAAGGGTTGGGAGGTTGCTTCGGAAAAACCTTTAAGATCCGTAAGGACCAATTTGAAAGCCATCTGTCATCTGTCCATCATTTTGAATAGACGCCGGCCACTTGAAGGTAGCGACACATTTCAATCAAGGCTTCGAGTTTGATGCCTTCATGGGCTGATCCTGCGATGGAGAGCATAAAACCTCCTCCCTCCATTGCCTCTTTTAAACAACGATCGACCTCTTGTCTGACGAGGGCCAGATCGGATTGGCATAAAATCTGATTTCCATCCATGTTTCCTAAAAGAACAAGATCTTTTCCAAATTCTCTCTTTATCTCTCCCATGTCCATTCCTGCAGCTGGTTCCATTCCGTGGATTCCTTTAATTCCTGCTTCAATCGCCATCGGGATGTAGTCCAGGATGTAGCCTTCCGAATGCCAGAAAACCGGAACTGGAATAGCATCAACGATTCGCCTGTAATAGGGAAAAGCCAGTTCTTTAAAGTCAGAGGGCGAAACATATCCATGTTCTTTAAACCCCAGATCATCCCCCATGATGACGATATCGACTCCCATATCAACCGCATATTTGGAAGTTTCAATAAACCACTCTGTCTTTCGTTCCACACTTTCCTGGATCAAAGACCTTTTATCAAAAAGAGCATAACAGAATTCGATTAGGCCAAAGGCTTCAATCGTGAGTCCGAGAGGGCCGCTGTGAGAGAAGAGAGCAAAGGCATGATCCGAATAGTTTTTCTTCCAATCCTCAAACATGGTGCGATTGTAACGTTCTTCTAACTTGAGTTCAGGGGAATATTTCATCAGATCTTCCCGTGTGGCGACAGCCCCTCCAAGATACCGTCCATGTTCCCATTTTCTTCCAAACTCATCAATCCCATTCCAACCAGCGTAGATGGCCCCCCCCAAGGAGTCCTCTGGGGGAGGGGGAGATGGAGAATATCCCAACCCAGTTGGTTTTCCTTCGCACCACGATCTCCGGGCGATAACAAAGACATCTACACCCAGCTCAAGCCAAGTCCGAACCATATCGCCCTGGCCAATGGCACGGACAAAGGTTGCCTCGATGGAATTGAAAAACAACGGTACCCTGTCCGGTTCTTTGTGCTGGATGGTCGTCCATACCCTCTCTCTTGAATTCATAGAGATCTCCTTTAAATTTTTTCATATCCTTCATGTCTATTTCAATTCGGTCGTCCATCCTTAATAGGTAATAAACTTAGGCAAGTAGGTGGCGATTTGCGGAAAAATAATCAGAAGGATAGTCATCATCATCAATGCTACTAAGAACGGAAATATCCCTTTAAAAATATTTTCGAGCGGAACATCAGGGACAATCCCCTTAATAACGAATACATTAACTCCCACGGGTGGAGTAATGACTCCCATCTCTCCTATGAGCACAATCATGACTCCAAACCAGATCGGGTCGAATCCCAGTTTGATGACCAGAGGATAGAAGATAGGAATCGTTAACACAATCAGCGCCATGGAATCCATAAAAAAACCGCCAATAAAATAGATGAAGATAATGATGCTGATAATGGCTATTGGAGAAACGGGTAACCCGCCCAGCCATTCCGCTAGCTGAAAGGGAATTCTTGATACCGCCATAAACCGACCGAAAATGACCGCACCGGTGATAATAAAGATGACCATACAGGAAGTTCTCAGGCCTTCTTTACAGGCAGTACTGAAAGATTCCCAGTTCAACTGTCGGCGGATCAGTCCAATGATTAAGGCACCGCCTGCTCCAATGGCTCCTGCTTGAGTCGGGCTAAACCAACCGAGGAATAGTCCTCCAATGGCAAGGAGAAAAAGAACGAGGGCTTCAATGATACCGGTCGTGGCTCTCAGTTTTTTGCTCCAAGATGTAGGAGGACCCGCAGGGCCGATAGAGGGGTTTCGCCAACATAGGATGGCTACTGTTGCTGCAAAGAGAAGGGTCAAAAGAAGGCCAGGCAATATCCCAGCCACAAATAATTTACCAATGGATTGCTCCGTCAATATTCCATAAATAATAAAGACGGTACTGGGCGGGATGAGAATCCCCAGCGTTCCTGCAGCTGCCACCGAGCCTGTGGCAAGGGTGTCATTGTATTGATACTTCTTCATCTCCGGCAGAGCGATTTGGCCCATGGTCGCTGCGGTTGCCGTACTTGAACCACAGATGGCACCAAATCCGGCACACGCAAAGATGGTTGCAATCGTTAAGCCTCCTCGAAACTGTCCGGCCCAAGCGTAGGTCGTCTGGTAGAGCCTTCTGCTGATTCCAGAGGCGTAGGAAAAGGTTCCCATCAAGATGAACATGGGGATCACACTAAGCGGATAAGAGGAAAAGTAATCAAAGATATCCCGTCCAAGGATTCCAATGGCGGCTGTTGGAGAAGCTAAATAGGCGAAACCGCCAAATCCAACTAAGGCCATGGCAAAGGCCACAGGCATCTTGAGCAGAAAAAGGAGTACCAGTAACCCGATTCCCAAAATGCCGGCCATCGTTGGGTTCATTTCTGTACCATCCTCTGGATCGATTTAATCATTTCGATGAATAAGGTGAAACAGACCGGTATGCTGGCCAGAGCAATTCCATAAGCAAAAGGATAATAGGGGATATCGGCCGTTGCGCTATGTTCTCCTGAGGTTTGAAAGGCATGACCGATGATGACCAGCCTCCAGATGATTAGAAAAAAAAGACCAAGGCTAAGGCAAAGAATGAAACTGCTGATGATCGCCTGAAGGCGTTTGGGAAATCGATTGATGATGAATTCAACCTGGATATGACGACCCAGGATGAGGGTCATACTGGCTGCAAAAGAAACAGCGACGATCTGGGAAAGCTGAACCATATCAATCGCTCCAAAGAGTCTCCAAAGAAAGATTTTGGCGCCCACCACATCAACACATGTAACGACCATCATCACAAGGAGCCCGACGATACCCACCCATTCAAATATACCACTGAGGCGATGAGTGAACTTTTCGAATTGATCTAACATGGAAAGTACCCCTGAGGTATTCTGGATAAGAATGATGAGCCATCCATGATGTTATTTAGGCGTATCGAATTTTATCGATATATGTTATTCAAAGATCTAAATCTATAGACCTCGGAGAGGGAGAAAGCGGTCTGCTTTCCCTCTCCGAGAAGTACAGCTCGTTTATTTTTTAAAGAGCACTTCGGGTTTCATTTCCAAAGGGCCAGAGGGAGAGGGAATGCGCAAAGCGATCTGTTTCTTAGTCCAAAAATCGATTCGATCTCTTAAGAATTTAACCCAACCCCTCACTTCTGTTTCTGAGTAGCCTTTGCTCACCATATTTTTAACGTAGCTCTCAATGACGGGTTCCACGGCGGCTTTCCATCTTGCCATTTCATCCTTGGACAGTTCGATAAATTCTACCCCTTTTTCAACTCCGTACTCTTTTCCAGCGAAGTCCACAGCATTCCACATCAACACATATTGTTCTTTGTATTCTCCAACCAGGGTGTCGAATATGGGTTTGATCTCAGCGGGTAATTTCCGATAGGAGTCTTTGTTCATCCCTAAATAAAATGGAAAAGGATGAGAAATCTGCCAGGCGGCGGTTGAATATTTTACCACTTCAGCAAAACGAAATGTTCTCAATGTTTCAAAATTGGAGGCTTCGCCATCAATCACCCCTTTTGAGATGGCGTCATAAACTTCTGGCATCGGCGTTGGAGCTGGCGTTGCCCCTAATGCCTTGAGCACAACTCCTGCCATTCCGGGGGCTCGGATGGTTAGTCCCTTCAAATCTTCAAGTTTTCTGATGGGTTTTTTTGAAGTGGCAATGGCAGTGGGAGGAGAGGTGCTCATCCATAGAATTTTTATAGCGTCAAACTCTTTGGGTTTAAATTGTTGATAGAAGTCGTTGATGACTTGATTGCTTACATAGGAACTCGGGTAGGCTAAGGGTAACCCGACCGCTTCGGTCACAGGCATCTTTCCCGGTGTATAGTAAACATGGGAATATCCGATGTCCACCACTCCACTGACAAGAGAATCAAAGGTGGCGACTGGTGAAACCAGCGAGCCTCCGGGAAAAAAGTCGACCTTAATTTGTCCTTTGGTCCGCATTTCCAATTCACGACCAAATTCCTCTAATAATTTGGCCTGACTTGATGGGGGAGGAAAATAGGTTGCTACTCTTAGCTTTACAATCTGGGCATCGGCTTTCCCAAAAATGAACCCGAATTCCAAAAGACTTACCCATAATACAGTTAACAGAGCGGCTGCCAATATTTTTTTAAGATTCATTCTAAAAACCTCCTTCCCCGAATTTTTTAAAGACGACGTTGATTTCCTTTGATCTATGCCAACCCTGAAAGAGATTAAAGGGCAAAGCTATAGTTCTATTAGCAGAACAAAGTTATTTAAATTAAGTTAATCCTACTAAAGGATGATTTCTTTGTCAAGAAAAAATTTAGAACGGCGGGAAGCACTCTGTCAAAAAAGGAGAGGTAAAGAGATCCCATCAAAGGAGTATAGCGATCCTCTTCAGGTTAATGTTTAACCTGGGGCGTCGATTAAGAGTTCATTCACGGATAGGGTTTAAACCAAAATCTTTTTCTCTCGATAGGCTTTGAGGTATTCGAGACAATAAGGATCTTGATTAAGGAGAGCCTTGGAGGTGATGATGGTGGACATCAGGGCTTGATCCCGAACATCGACGAGGAGGGTATCGAGGCCTGATGCTATTGCCATGGTCAGAAAAGTGCGGTTAATCAATTTTCTTGCAGGAAGCCCCATGCTCACATTGCTCACCCCGCAGATGAGATGGGATTGAGGGAAATGGGATCGAATCGTCTGTATCAACTCCAGAGCTACTAAAGCGGCATCAGGTTCTACGGCAACGGACAACACAAGGATATCAAAAAAGATATGATCTGGTGGAAGGCCAGCTCCCATTAACTTTTGATAAAGACTTTGGGCAATTTCTAATCTTTCTCCAATCGTCTTAGGAATTCCCTTATCATCCATCAAAAGGACGACCACTTTGCATTGCTTCTCGGTGATCAAAGGGAATAGGCGATCCCATTTCTCCTGTTCGCCTGAAATGGAGTTGAGAATCGGAGGCTCCGAATGATGGTATACAGAAAAGGCAGACTTTAGTGCATTTGGGTTGGCGCTATCGAGCATCAGAGGGATCGGAACTTCCTGCTGTACGAGGCTCACGAGCCAGGGGAGATCTTCAATTTCGTTCCCACCTGCCACGCCTGCATTGACATCTAACATCTGGGCACCACATTCGTATTGAATTTTTGCCAACTCCCTCAGAAAGGATTCATCCCGGTCAAGGATGGCCTGACCGACCTTTGGAATCGTCCCATTAATCGACTCACCGATAATCAGCAT
>CALLAL010000027.1 GCA_938002255.1 uncultured bacterium | reverse complement strand
GCAAAGAGAGTTTCCGGCACCGTGTTTGGAGGAGAAGCAAAGATTGGAATGAGAATAGAGGATCTCTTAAAGCTTGAGGAAAAGAAATAAACAGATGCTCACTGGAAGATCTTTCATCAAAATCAAAGAGGGGGCCATTGAGAGCAGTTTACTCCTCTGTGCCCTCTCTTCCATCTTTGTAACCCTCGGGATCGTCTTCGTCCTTTTTTATGAAGCGATTGGCTTTTTCCAAGACGTTTCCCTTTGGGAATTTATCACGGGAAGGCAATGGACTCCCCTCTTTGCTCAGCCCAAATTCGGCATTTTGCCTCTGGTGACAGGGACGTTGTTGGTAACGTCCATCGCAGTCAGCGTAGCGTTGCCCATCGGGCTCATAGTGGCTGTCTATCTCAGTGAATACGCCCCGTTTAAGATCAAAGAAATTGCCAAACCCATCCTTGAAATCCTTGCCGCCGTGCCCACTGTCGTCTATGGGTATTTTGCCCTTCTCTTCCTCACCCCGATTCTTCAAAAACTGATTCCAAATCTTTCCGGGTTTAATGCGTTGAGTCCAGGAATCATCATGGGAATTATGATCATCCCCTACGTGAGTTCAGTGAGTGAGGATTCCATGAAGGCCGTTCCAATGCATATCCGCGAAGGTTCTTATGCCATGGGAGCAACAAAATTCCAGACGGCCTTCCGGGTGGTGATCCCTTCAGCCTTCTCAGGCATAGCGGCTGCATTCATCATTGGCATTTCGAGGGCCATTGGGGAGACCATGGTCGTTGCTATTGCCGCAGGAATGATGCCCAATTTGACCTTCAATCCCATGGAGCCCATTCAAACCCTTACAGCTTATATTGTGGGGGTCAGCCTTGGAGATCTCCCTCACGGGACCCTCGAATATAAAACCATTTTTGCAGCAGGCATCACCCTTTTCTTTATGACTCTTTTCCTGAACATCCTGGGGTTCTGGTTTAGAAGAAAAATCCGAGAGGTATATTAATGATACCCCCTGAAGATCAAACCATCGTTCAGATCCGAAAGATCATCGCCTTCAATAAGGTCCGGGATTACATTTTTTCGATCATCGGACTCCTGGCCACTCTGATCGGTTTTGTTCTCCTCTTTACCCTCATCATCGATCTTTTTATTGATGGTTTTCCGAGATTGGGATGGCAATTCTTCACCGCCTATCCTTCTCGCTTTCCTGAAAAGGCAGGAATTCTCTCCGCCTGGGTCGGCACCACATTGGTCATGGTGGTTACCGCCGCTACAGCGGTTCCCCTCGGCATTGCTACAGGCATTTACCTCGAAGAATATGGTAAAAAGAATTGGCTGACCCATCTGATTGAAATCAACATGAACAACCTTGCGGGCGTCCCATCAATCATTTACGGCCTTCTCGCCTTGGGGCTGTTTGTCTATTTTTTTAAATTTGGGGAAAGTATCCTGACCGGTGGATTGACTCTTGGACTTCTTATTCTCCCCATGATTGTAATAGCCACAAGGGAGTCCATCCGGGCAATTCCCAATTCGATCCGGGAAGCCTCTTATGCCCTTGGCGCAACCAAATGGCAAACCGTCAAAGATCACATTCTGCCCTATTCAATGGGAGGGATTCTGACAGGGATGATCATTGGTCTCTCCAGAGCCATCGGAGAAACAGCTCCCATTATCACCGTAGGCGCCCTTACCTTTATCGCCTTTTTACCCTCCTCCCCCATTACCTCTGACTTTCCTTTTTTATCGTTGAAATGGCTTCTTGACCCCTTCACCGTGATGCCCATTCAGATGTTTAATTGGGTCTCTAGGCCCCAGAAAGGATTTCATCTCAATGCGGCTGCCGCTGGGATCATTCTGCTTCTGATGACGTTGGTGATGAATGGGTTTGCAATCTATATGAGGCACCGTTTCAGGAAGAGGATCAAATGGTAACCCCTCATGAGAAAGGAAGAAAAGACAATTGATGCTTTCAGAGACTCTTAAGGCTGAGGTTAAACACCTGAATTTCTATTATAACCATCTTCAGGCTCTAAAAAACATTGACCTGCCTGTGGCTGAAAAAAAGATCACCGCTTTGATTGGACCATCAGGGTGTGGCAAAACCACCTATCTCCGCTGTTTCAATCGGATGCACGATCTTTACCCAGGAAACCGGTATGAGGGCGAGATTCTCCTCTACCCAGATCGACTCAACATCATTGGCCCAAAGGTGGATCCCATTGAGGTCCGCATGCGGATCAGTATGGTGTTCCAAAAGCCAAATCCATTTCCTAAAACGATCTTTGAGAACGTGGCTTATGGACTAAGGGTGAGAGGGGAGAATCGAAAAAACTTTCTTGAGGAAAAAATAGAAAAGGCTTTAAAACAGGCTGCTCTCTGGGAAGAAGTCAAAGATAGGGTCCACGATTTGGCGTTCAATCTTTCTGGAGGACAGCAACAGCGTCTCTGCATTGCACGCGCCTTAGCCACAGATCCCGAAATCCTCCTCTTTGACGAACCGACTTCGGCCCTTGATCCGACCGCGACCTCTAAAATTGAAGAACTCATCATGCAATTAAAGAAAGAGGTGACGATCATCATTGTAACCCACAACATGCAGCAAGCGGCAAGAGTTTCCGACTATACCGCCTTCATGTATTTAGGAGAAATTATCGAATTTGATAGAACAGATAAAATCTTTACTCACCCATCTCAGAAATTAACAGAGGATTACATCACCGGTCGGTTTGGCTAACGTGTATCAAGGAGAGGATCATGATTACGGAAACCCAATTTCAAAAAGAACTCGAGGCGTTGAAGGAAAATCTTTTGAAGATGGCCACTTTGGTGGAGGAAACCATCCACGATGCCGTCCAGTCGCTGGTGAAGAGAGACTCTGACTTAGCCAACCAGATCTTTCAAAGAGAAAAACAGATCAACGAAATGGAATTGATCATTGATGAGATGTGCTTGAAACTCCTTGCTCTGAGGCAGCCTATGGCTGTAGACCTCCGCTTCATCACCTCAGCCATGAAGATTATCACCGATCTTGAGCGGATGGGCGACCAGGCAGTCAACATTGCCGAACGTGCCCTTTCCTTAAACCAGGAGCCACAGCTCAAACCTTATATTGATCTCCCCCGCATGGCTGAAATTGCCCAATCAATGGTGAAAGATGTCCTGGATGCCTTTGTCAACCGTGATGTCCAGTTGGCTCGTTCGGTCTGCGAACGAGATGATCTGGTAGATGGGCTGAATGATCAGGTGGTCCGGGAACTCCTCACTTATATGATGTCTGATCCCAAAACCATTCCGCGGGCCGTTCATTTGATGATTGTCGCTCGCTGTCTTGAACGGATTGCGGACCATGCCACAAACATTGCCGAGGATATCATCTTCATGGTGGCGGCTCTGGTGATCAAACATCATGCCGACGAAAAAGAGAAAAACGTATAGAGCCAAGCGCATAGCGTGAGAGAAATTAACCCTATGCTCCATACCCTCTGCCTATCGCCATTGTGTTATGAGATATGATACGGACCCTAAGGCGCTCGCAAAGCAGGTGATCATTGAAACCTTTCGTTCCTCCGGTCCTGGAGGGCAAAGAAAAAACAAAGTCGCAACAGCAGTCCGACTCAAGCATCTTCCCTCTGGCATCTCCGTAACCGTCACAAAACATCGGTTCCAATCCCAAAATTTAAAGCTGGCCTTTGAAAGGCTTCAACATCAGTTAATCAAATTGAATCGCCCCAGAAGACGGCGTATTCCCACCTCTGTGCCGCTTCGTGCCATCGAACGAAAAAGAGAAGAAAAGAAGAGCCTCTCCGCTAAGAAGCGACAGAGAAAACCTGTCGGTACGATATGGGAGGACTGAGTTTGAATACGACTTTTACAAAGGAAAGCATTATAACGGAGGGGTCAAGAGGTTTCTTCAAAACTATTAGAAAACTCTTCCAACCCTTGAAGGTTTCGAAGAGCCATTTCATCAAGTTGTTTCTGCTCCTCCTTTTCCTGTTCATTTAAAAAGGACCTGAAACGGTTTTCCCTTAACTTTTCCAGAATCCTTCTTTCCCTCATCAAACGAGTCAGTCTATCCCGTTCTTCACCAACTCTTTTCTCATTCACTCTCTTTTGTGACTCCATCCGAACCAACGTCCAATAATCCTCTTCGGCAAACTGTTTATGAATAGAGTAATCCCAAGCCAACAGGCCCGTTTCCAATCTCGTTCGCAGGTGAAAGTCGTTTGCTTCCCTTTGATCTAAGAATTGACGGATCTCTTTTTCCTTTTTTCTTAGCTGATGATTCTCTCTGGCCAGGGTTAATCGGGACTCTTCTTCCAGACTTCCTTTCCAGTTCAAAAGACTCTGTAAGTTGAAACGAAACTTCATCCATCCTTCCTCAGGGTTTCTAAGAACAGGTCGCTTTCAACAGACGAAGGGACTGATCAAAATCGACCTTCTCTTCGATTCCCTGGCATAGAAATTGATTGATCTCCGGTAATCTTTTAATCGCCTCATCCACCTGGGCATTACTCCCTGGCACATAGGCACCGATTTGGATCAAGTCTTCTGCCTTTTTATAAATAGCCAGGAGTGAGACCAACCGATCACGAGCGGAGAGGTGTTCTGGATCCACAATATCCCTCATCACGCGGCTGATGCTTCCCAATACGTCAATCGCTGGATAGTGATTTTGATTGGCCAATTCTCGACTTAAGATAAGGTGGCCATCGACAATGGATCGTATGGCATCGACAATCGGATCGTGGATATCGTCCCCTTCGGCTAACACATTGTAAATCCCAGTAATGCTACCACGGTCAGGAGTGGTCCCGGCCCTCTCAAGCAATTTTGGAAGCTGGGCGAATACGCTCGGCGTATAACCTTTGGTGGTAGGGGGTTCTCCAATCGCCAACCCAACTTCCCGTGCCGCCATGGCAAAACGGGTGATAGAATCGATCATGAGGAGAACGTCTTTGCCCTGATCTCTAAAATATTCTGCAAGGGTGGTGGCGAGGTAAGCTCCTCTCATCCGTATCAAAGGAGGTTGGTCTGAGGTGGCCACCACCACCACAGACCGTTTCAATCCCTCTTGACCCAGATCCTTTTCGATAAATTCTCTCACTTCCCTGCCACGCTCTCCAATCAGACCCACCACATTGACAGGGGCCGCGGTGTGTCTTGCGACCATCCCTAATAACGTGCTTTTCCCCACACCCGATCCTGAAAAGATAGCTACCCTCTGACCTTTACCAAAGGTGACCAATCCATTGATGGCCTTCACTCCCACGTCCATCGGTTCGCGGATTCTCTGGCGAAATAAAGCAGGAGGGGAAGGAGCATAAATGGGATAATGCGTTTCAAATGTTACAGGCCCCTGACCATCGATGGGATCGCCCAGGGCATTGAGAATCCGCCCCAATAGATTCGGGCCCACCTTCACCTGAGCCGGGACACCTAAGGGCACAATCCGATTGCCGGGCTTTATCCCGCGTGTCTCCCCTAAGGGCATGAATAACATCTTTTTTTCTTTAAACCCGACGACTTCTGCTGTCACGGGTTCTTCAAATGGCCCCCGTTCAATGTGACACACTTCTCCAACAGCAACACGGGGACCAATGCCTTCGATCACCAGACCCACTAACTGAACCACCCGTCCAAAACAACGGATGATTTTCGCTTCTTGGATCATTCGGTGATAGCGATCCCAATGGGGTAGTGTGACAGAATCCATAAGGCTTAGGATCCCAACTCGGTTTCCATTTTTTCTTTCGGTTGAAGGAGCAGGGCCATCATCTCTTCAAATTGGGCTTCATAAGTTGCATCCACTTCTCCAAACGAAGTCTCTAAAATACATCCCCCCCGGGTCAACGATGGGTCTTTGATGAATCGAATGCCCTCTTTGGGCTCCAAGGGAAAAGGAACTCGATCTTGATGGGTCAACAGGTATTGGTAATCTGCTGGATGAAGACGGATCAATACTTCTCCTCGACCTGATACGTACTGAAAGGCTTCTTTGAGAACATTTAGGATCAACTCTTCCTGAGCCAATGCGGCCTGGCGAAAGATTCTCTTTCCGATATCCAACATCAGCTTCAGAATGTCACGTTCGTAATCCTGCTGGACCTTTTTTATTTGATGCTTGATCCCCTCCAATACGTTCCCCAACTGTTGCGTGATAACTTCGAATCGCTTCAGTCCTAATTCACGTCCGTCCTTCTCTCCCTGTTCAAACCCTTTCATATAGGCTTCTCTCTCAATGAAGAGGGCCTTCTCTTTAACCTCCTTTAAAAGCTTCGCCTCTTGCTCTTTTAGGCTTGGATCCAGAGAAAAATCAGTCGTCTTTGAAGTAAACGAAGGCCACACGACGTCAAATGGGGTTTTCTCAACCGTCTTCGAGGTAAAGGGGTGGGGATCGAATCTCTTAGACAAAGACTTCCTCCTTCCCTTTGCTCATCAGAACAATCTTCCCTTCGCTTTCAAGTTTTTTGGCCACTTTCAGGATAGCTTGTTGGGCAGTTTCTACATCTTTGAGCCGTGCAGGCCCCATCACCTCCAGGTCTTCCCGAAGCATTTGAGCGGCTCTCTCTGACATATTCTTGAAGATCTTTTCTTTCAATTCCTCAGAAGCAGTCTTCAGGGCCATGGTTAATGTCTCATTATTGATCTCCTTTAGGATGGCCATGATGCTTCGGTCATCTACCTGGAGCAGGTCTTCAAAGATAAACATCAATTTTCGGATTTCCTCAGCCAGTCCCTGTTTCTGCTCTTCAATCTCTTTCAAGATATTATTTTCTGTTGCCCCTTCCAACTGATTCAAGATCTCTGCTGCAAGCCGCACGCCTCCCCTCCTCTGTCCTTCGAATCCTTTGATGGTAGCAATTTCTTGTTGAAGAACCTGGTCAATTTCTTCGACAATACCCGGTGGGATATCTTCCAACTCTGCAATCCGACAGATCACTTCTGTCTGAAGAGGAAGAGGAAATTCTTCAAGAATGGCAGAGGCTTGGTTCGAATCGAGATGGGTCAGGATGATGGCAATCGTTTGGGGATGTTCGGTTCGTATGAAATTGGAGACCGTCTTGGAGTCGAGTCGTCGAATTTTCTGAAAGAGATTCCATTTCCCTTCCTCTTCGATCTCCTCCAAAAGATTTTGTGCCTTTTCCTTTTCAATCGCTTTGGAAACGATACTTTTGATGAATTGACTTCCCCCATCATACCCAATCTGAATGGGAAGGGGGGTGGAAGAGGCTTCCTGGAACTCCGTTAAAATCGAATCAACCATTTTGGGGGAGATGGTGGAGAGTTTGGCAATCGAGCCTCCGATCTTTTTGATTTCTTCCTCATCGAGTTGCTTAACAATGGTTGAGGCCAGTTCTTCTCCAAGACTATAGAGGAAGATAGCAGCTTTTTGTGGTCCGGATAATCGTTCGACAGCCATCGATCATCTCACTCCTTTTCATTGAGCCATGTCCGAAGGACGCCAACGGCTTTTGAAGGATCTTTCTGGACTATTTGGAGGGCATGATCCTTTGGTGAGACCGAAGGAGGCAACGCTGTCCGTTCGGAAGGCATCTCGTTAGGAATTCGTTCTGGAGAGGGGGTGGGGGCAAACGGTATAGTCTGAACCATCTGGACAGCTCCTTTTCTCAGAAGCGGGCGTAGAATAAAAAGAATGAACAGAACTACAAGGACCAGACTGATTGCTGGTTTGTAAACCACGGGCAAGTATTTCTGGAAAAATTTCTCTGTCTCAACCTTCACGTCCTCATCTGCAGTGGACCAGTAAAAGGGGAGATTAATCACCTCCACCTGGTCTCCTCGCTCCTCACTAAACCCAATTGCTTTTTTGACGATATTTTCCAGATGCTTCATCTCTTCCTGGGACCTGGGGGTGTATTTCTTTTCCTTAACTCCCTTGGCATCTGCTTCCTCCTTGTAGAGGCCATCGATGATCACAGCGGCTGAGATCTTTTTGACGCTCCCCACGGGGCTTCTGACCTGTTTGTTCACCTTGGAAATTTCATAGTTCCGGATCTCATTCTGTCGTTCGATCAGGCCCATCGCCCAGGGTTGGGGGGATGCCACTTGAGGGGGAGATTTGGATTCAGAAACGCCCTCCTGCCTGGAGCCTGAAGATTTAGGCTCAGAAGAGGGTTTTTCAACGTTTTTTTGTTCGCTTCGAAGGACGGTATTGGGGTCAAACTTTTCCTCTGTCACCACCACTTGCTGGAAATCAATCTCGGTTGAAATCCTCGCAATCGCTTTGCCTGGCCCCAGGACCTCCTCGAGCATGGTCTGGACTTTTTTTCTAAGTCCTTCCTCAAGGCTCTGTTGATATTCGAGTTGGGTGGTCGTCAATTGATGAATGGGATGAGGACTCACCCTTTTAGAGAGAACCTTTCCTGACATATCAACGACTGAAATATTACCAGGTTCTAATCCTTCCACAGCACTGGCAACCAGATGGACAATACCTTCCACTTGTGAGGCATTGAGCGTCATTCCGGCCCTTGTTTTGACGAAGACCGATGCTGTGGGCTTCTTCTGCTCCTCCATAAAGAGAGACTCTCTTGGAGTGGCAATGTGAACACGTACCTGGTCAATCTCTTTCATCTGTTTAATCGTCCTGCTTAATTCACCCTGAAGGGCCCTCTGATAATTCAGCCTCTGCACAAAGTCTGTCACGCCGATGTTGTTACGATCGAAGACCTCAAAACCAACTCCTCCTCCTCTAGGTAATCCTTCGGCAGCAAGAGAAAGGCGAAGATCATAGACCTGTTCTCCGGGGACCAAGAGAGTGGTTCCATTGTGAGCCAATTGGTAGGGAATCTTCTTCTCTTTTAATCGATGGGCCATCTCCCCCGCATCCTCAACGGATAAACCGGTAAAGAGGACTTGAAGATCAGGCTGAGAATTCCACAAGATGAGCGAACCAAAAAGGAGAACAGAGAAGAAGAGAACGACAAGGAGGATTCCTAACCTCCCTTTTGAGAATAGGCTCATGAACGATGCGATCTGTTCGTTAATTTTGTTTGTCATGGCATGCCCTTAAACCCTCTTCTTCCCTATTGGAGGGCCAGGAGAGGAGAGGATAGGAACGTTGAACTCTTTTGTATTTATTTAAAATTGCATCCGCATGATCTCTTCGTAGGCGGCAAGAATCTTATTCCGAACCTGGATCATCAGCCGAAGAGAAATTCCAGCCTTTTCCATCGCAATCATTGCCTCATGGATATCTTTTTCTCCCGTGAGCATTTCCTGAACCCTTAGGTCAGCTTCATTCGAAAGTCGGTTCAGCTCTTCAACCGACTTCCCAAGGGCTTTTTTAAAGTCGGAGAAGGGGTCAGAGTTCTGTTTTGGATTCGTGACCTGTGGGGAGAATGGAATAGAAAACACATCATCGACCTTCATGATTTTCTCCTTCAGATTAAAAGGGCTTTATCGGCCAATCTCTAATGCTTTCAGCGCCATGGTCTTAGCTGCGTTAAATGCAGTAATATTGGCTTCATAACTTCGAACGGCTCTCAACATATCCACCATTTCTTCAACGATATTCACGTTTGGAAGAAGAACATATCCGTCCTTGTCCGCCTCGGGATGGGAGGGGTCATAGACAATCTGAAAAGGTCTGAGGTCTTCAAAGGTTACAGTTTGGATGGATCCCTCCTGTGAGGGTAACATGCTCGTCCTTAGATCGAATCGATGAAAGTGGTCCGGATGAGTCCTGTAGAGAGGGGCCACCAAGTGGAGTCGATGGTGGAGCATTTCGGAGAAATGCGGTCCCAAGCCCCCGTTTGAAAAAACCACCCTTTTCCTGCGATAGGGTTCTCCCCCACTCCCGCGGGTTGTTTGAATATTCGCGAGGTTGAGTGAGATGGCATCCATCACGGTTTTTTGAGCCTGAAGTCCATCAGAGCTAATCCCCATAGCTTTGAAGAGGTTCATAGTAATCTATCTCCCTCCTTCCTGAATGACGTTTTTCAACGATTCAAATTTCTTTAAGAGCGCTTGAATGCCTGCCTGAAACATCAGTTGGTTTTCGGCCAACTTCGCCATCTCCTGATCAAGTCGAACACCTTCAGGAGACAAGGAAATCTCCGGAGTCTCTTCAATGCCTCCTGTAAGATGCTGAGGGTGAGTCGTTCTTAGAAAGATACCCGGGGCCCCTGCCATCGCCCCAGTTAAAATCTTATGGAAGGAAACGTCCGTGGGAATATAGTTCGGATTTTCGGAATTGGCAATATGATCCGAAAGGATTCGATGGCGAAACGTTCGAAGTCCTAACGAACGCTGGATCAAACCAATTGTTGAATCAAATAATTGCCTTTTAATTTGAAATCCGTCCATTTTGCTTCCTCCCTTGATCAATCCTGTCTTGTCGCTGTCGATAGGATGCTATGGAATAAGAGCCTCGGATTTGGAAGCCGTTTCTCGATACTCATGGAGTTTGTTTCTCAGGGTTCGAATACTGATCCCAAGCATCCTGGCTGCCTGGGTCCGGTTTCCATTAGTCCTGCTCAGGGCTTTAAAAATTAAATGTTTCTCCATCTCCTTCAAGGAGAAGGAAGAAACGGAAATTCCTTTAGAATCTGGAACACCCTCCCCTTTTTTCTGACAGAAATGGTCCAACTCCAGAAGGGAGGTGGTTGCAGTCAAGACCGCCCGCTCAATCACATTCTTTAATTCTCTGACGTTTCCTCGCCACGGTTGTTGACCCAACCATTGTAACGCTTCTTCTGAAAGCGTTAATCCAGGTTTTCCATATTGTTCGGAATACTTTTTAAGGAAGTGTTGGGTCAGCAGATCGATATCTTCCCGTCGTTCTCTCAATGGAAGAAGTTGGATGGAGATCACGTTTAACCTAAAATAGAGGTCTTCACGAAATTCCCCCTTTTCAATAAGAGTCCCTATGTCCCGGTTGGTCGTTGCAATCACTCTCACATCGATTGGGATGGGTTCCTGACCTCCAATTCGGTCCACCTCATTCTCCTGGATCACCCTCAACAACTTGGCCTGCAGAAACGGACTCATCTCGGTAATTTCATCCAGGAGGAGGGTACCTTGATGAGCCAGTTCGAATTTCCCGATCTTTTTCCCCAGGGCACCGGTAAAAGCCCCCTTCTCATGACCAAACAATTCACTCTCAAAAAGGGATTCTGGCAGGGAGGCGCAGTTGACAGCAATAAAGGGTTTTTGATGGCGGGGACTCTTCTGATGGATATAGCGCGCTAACATCTCTTTCCCAGTGCCACTCTCCCCCTGAATCAGGACAGGAGCATTGCTGCTGGCAATGCGGTCACATAAGGAAAGAATATCTTTCATTCTCCGATCCTGGGTCAAAAAAGGCAATTCTTTATATGCTCCTTCCCAGGTTGGAATTTCTGAAAAGGAAGCATTTCCCTTGAAGGCTCTCTCGATGCGTTCTCGCAGATTCTCAACCGGTACTGGCTTAAGAAGATAATCAAAAGCCCCCTTTCTCATAGCTTCAACCGCATATTGAACGGAACCACTACTGCTCAGGATAATGACAGGAGTCTGGGGTGACATTCCTTTTATTTCATCAAGGAGTTGAAGTCCCTCCTTCCCTGGTAGTCTTAGATCCGCCACGATCAGATCAAAGGGTTTCTCCCTAAAAGTGGCCAGAGCCTCCTTTACATTTTCTGTGGCTACAATGTGATAGCCATTATGGGAGAGTGTTAAGGAAAGGTTTCCTCTCCCATTGGCTTCTTCTTCGACAATTAATAATCGTTTCTTACCCATTCGATCGCCGGTATAATAAAGTCAAAAGAAATATTAGCAATTGCTATGCCATCTTAATTTCAAAATAACTCCAATAAAAACAATGCATTAAAAAACTTTCCCTTTTGAGTCGCGTGATCCGACGTCAAATTCCCAGAAAGATGTCATTCTTTTGACTTATTCGACGCCTTGCGCTACCACTGAAGAAAAGTACTGAAATGATGTCTTAAAGGAGGCGAGGAAATGATGTGACTGGTGGATTGTCTATTTCTTCAGAGGCTCCCTGAGGTTTGCCACGATCGTTTGTTACGATTCCATCAAGAGGTGGGCCGTTGAAGATTTTGTCGTTTAATCTTTTCTATTAAGGTGGTCCTGTTGACGTGCAAGAGTTGGGCTGCCTTATTTTTGACCCATCCGCTCTTATTCAAGGCTTGAAGAATCAACTGCTTTTCAAATTCATTGATGGCTGTCTCAAGAGAAAGCCCCTCTTCCGGAATAGAAAGGGAGATCCCACCTTCCTTCGAAAGGGTCGGGAAAACCCTTTCTGGGAGATCGGATAGGTCTATCCTATCATGATTGCTTAGAATCACCAACCTTTCAATCATATTCTCAAGCTCCCGAACATTTCCTGGCCAATCGTAGTCCATTAAGTGCCTCATCGCTTCATCCGTAATTCCGGTCACCTTCTTTTTCTTCGTTTTGCTGAAATGTTCGATAAAATGGTGGACGAGAAGCGGGATATCGGATCGACGCTCTCTCAAAGGGGGAATGTGAATTGGAATCACATTAAGTCGGTAATAGAGATCTTCCCGAAATTTTTTTTTCTGGACTGCCTTCTTCAGATCCTGATGGGTGGCTGAAATAATCCGGAGATCCACAGGAATCGGTTTGATCCCACCGATTCGCTCTATCTGTCTCTCCTGGAGCACTCGCAATAATTTACTCTGGAGATTGGGGTTCATATCTCCAATCTCGTCAAGAAAAAGGGTGCCACCATTGGCCAATTCAAAACGCCCGATGCGGGTTCGTATGGCATTGGTAAAAGCCCCTTTTTCATGCCCAAAAAGTTCACTTTCCAGGAGTTCACTGGGAATGGCCGCACAATTGACTGGAACAAAGGGCCCCTCTCTTCGATAACTGTTGTAATGAAGGGCCCTGGCGATGAGTTCTTTCCCTGTCCCACTTTCCCCTAAGATGAGCACGGTACTGTCCGTATCGGCCACCTTTTCCACGGTCTCAAAAACGGCCTGCATGGCTGGACTTTCGCCAATAATATTCTTGAATTGATACTTTTTCTTCAACTGATTGCGAAGGAGGATGTTCTCCCTTTTTAGGTCTCGATATTCAAAGGCCCTTTTCAACGTGATGTCGATCTCTTCCAATTTAACGGGTTTGGTGAGATAATCAAACGCCCCGTTTTTAATCGCCTCTACCGCATTTCGGATGGTCCCATATCCCGTCAGAAGGATACAGATGGATTCTGGAGAGTGTTCTTTCACATGTCTCAGGACTTCCATCCCATCTGCTCCTGGCATTTTTAAATCGGTCAGGATGAGGTCATACAACCCTTTTGCGATCATGGCAATGCCAGTGGCTCCGTCAGAGGCTGTTGTGACTTCGTAGCCCTTTGAGTGGAGATAGGCAGATAAGTTTTCAGAGATCTCAGCCGAATCATCAATCAAAAGAATTTTCTCACCGGCCATATCGCATTCCTTTCTGGGAACCTTTCGTAGATAAGGATCAAAGGCTCTAATATTTAAAGGAATGCTACTATAAACCATTGGAAATGTCAAATAATTGACTTTTTAGGGAGGAGAATACGGCTTGAGGCATTCTCGAACGAAAGTGGACTAGAGGTAATCTCCTCTTCGAAACTTTTCGATTTCCACCGCAGAAAGAACCGCTGTTTCGTCCAGAATCTTCCGTAATGGATCAGAAAGAGAAAGTCCTTCAGATAATCGAGTTAACTCATTCACTTCCCTGGTCATTGTTTGAAGGATGGGATCTATCCTCTTCAAAGGAGTATCAAGGGAGGAAAGTTCTTTCTGGTATTTCTCAAGGGTGACGAGTGCGTTTTCAACGGCTTTAAGGCTTTGGGAATGAAGTTGAACCTCATGGTTAGGATTGACTGATCTGACATCATTTAGTTTTTGACTCGCTTCAACGAGCATTCTCTGAAAATCGAACCCTTGACCCTTTTCTGCCTTTTGGGGACCGGTATCAGAAAGGAAGTGAACATGGGTATTCAATTCATCTATCTTCATAAAAGCCTACCTCCGATGAAAATTATATCTCTATATCTGCAAATATAATGCCTGATCTGTCCAATTAAAAAGATCAATAAAAATGTCTCCGAATGGAATAAAAGAGGAAGGAAAGAGTCATTTTTGCCGATCCGTGCGGCAATTTTTGCCGGTTTGATGGAAGGAAACACTGTCCTGATCTTCTTTTAAGGTAGAGGATAGGATCTGTGAAAGGAATTCCCGGGCATCCTCAAAATCTGGCTTTAAAGTGAGGGCCTTTTTTAATTGACCCAGTGCCTCTTCAAACTTTCCCTCTTCATAGTAAGCCCTTCCCAGATTGTAATAAAGGACCTCATCCCCTGGATCGATTGAAATCGCCTTGAGGTAATTGGAGATTGCCTCTTCAAACATTCCTTTCTTTCTGAGTTCGATTCCGAATTCATTAAAAATATGCTTGTTCTCTTTGTCATAAAGCGTTTCCAATTGGGACAATGTGGAAAAAATTTTTCTTGCAGCTTCTATTTCCCCTCTCGCATAAAGGGTTTTTCCTTTTCCCAAATGAGCCCTGAGATGACGCCGGTCTAAAGCAAGAGCCTGATTATATTCATATTCTGCACTGTAAAATTCTCTCTTTTCGTAATGCCGATCGCCTGATTGAACATGCTTTTCAATGAGGAGGTCCCTGGGCTTTCTCTTCTGTTTAAAATAATCTGGACAGGGTATAAAATTGGCTAATTCACTCTTTGAAATCACAACTCCTTTCCCGAACGGCTGGTCGGTAAAGTCAAGGAGGCAGAGCTTCACATGGTTCTCGTCCACTTCAGTGACCTGGTAGTAATTTTCTGCCACTGCATATTTGGCCGTGGAGCCGCACCCTAATGGAATCTCTTCTCGTCTGAGATAAATCTTTACCTCCATCTCTTCCTCTCACGGCGGGACTATCCGATCGATCGGTTACGATTCTTTATCGTCAGACGTTATCCTATCTTTTATTGAAAAAGAAATTCATCAAAATAGATTCGCCGAATGCCCTCTGCACCGAGAGATCCATTAAATTCTTTCAAGAGTTCCTCTCTCAAACGCTCCTTAAAATCGTTCGCCCTCATGTCTTCCAATGTCTTGTCACTAAGGATCAGGATAACCATATCGCTAAAGACGGATACCCTTTGTTGGATCCTCTCAACCCATTTTTTATCATCCACTTCCAGAACAATGGTTACTTTTAAATAGTGTCTCCCATTCGCTTCATTCAGATTGATAATGAGAGGATTTAACTTCAGGGTCTCTCCGATTCCGGACTTTTTGGGAGAGGCTTCGAGAGAAGGCTGTTGTTTTGAAATCCCTAAAAAAGGAAGATAACCGAAGTAGCCTGCGCCTAAAAAACTACTTGCAAGCACAATAACCCCTAAGACCCCAATCGTCAGAGGTTTCTTTTTTGACCTCCTCTGTTGAGCCGATAAGATGATCCCAGAAGGAGAACCCTTTCCCCCAACGTCTTCAGGGGGGTGACCTTCCTGACCCTTTAGGGTATTGAGATTGATGAGATCAATTTGAGTGACTTTATCAGCCATAAGAGGCCTCGTTCACCTCCGAGAGGGTATGGATTTCACATCCCTTTTGGGGGCCTAAGTTGAATTTCTATTCACCATCTGGACAATCTCATTCGGAATCTGATGAAGGGGAACGACTCGGTCAACCGCATTCAGCTTGATCGCTTCCTTAGGCATGCCAAAGACAACACAACTCTCTTCATCCTGGGCAATCGTGCGAGCCCCTGCTTCTTTCATTTTTAACATCCCCTGTGCGCCATCGGCCCCCATTCCTGTAAGAATGACACCGATGGCGTTCTCTCCCGCATACTGCGCCACAGAATGAAATAGGACATCCACGGCCGGTCTCTGGTGATGAACCATGGGACCGTCCTTGACATTCACATAATATCTTGCCCCGCTTCGTCTTAGAACCATATGGAAGTTGCCTGGAGCAATCAAAGCCTGACCATTTAACACAGAATCTCCATCTCTGGCTTCTTTCACTTCGATCTCGCAGAGTTCATTCAGTCTTTCCGCAAACGTTTTGGTAAATTGCGCGGGCATATGTTGAACGATCAAGATACCGGGAACATTATGGGGAAGCCTGGTGAGGACCTCCTTGAGAGCCTCTGTGCCACCCGTGGAAGCTCCCAGGGCAATCAACTTCTGGGTCGTTTCATGTAAAATTTTTGGAACCAACTCGATCGGACCCTCCACGACCTCCTTTCGAATTCGGTTCATCCGGACTTTTGCCGCTGCCCGAATCTTCTCTTTTAGTTGAAGGCTCATGTCCCCCACCGAATAAGGTCCCCCTGGTTTTGAAAGAACCTCAACAGCTCCACACTCGATGGCCTCAAGGGCCATCTTGCTTCCCTTCGGAGTAAGAGAGCTGACGATGATGACCGGCAAAGGATGATAGTGCATGATTTTTTTAAGAAAGGTTAATCCATCCATCCGTGGCATTTCGATGTCTAACAGAATAACATCTGGCTTCAACCTGACAATTTTATCTCTGGCAATAAAAGGATCTGGAGCCGTCCCCACAATCTCGAAATCGAGTTCTTTAGACAAATCCTCGGCAAAAATCTTTCGCACGATGGCTGAATCATCAACGATAAGGATTTTTATTTTGGACGGATCTTCTTTTCCCATTCCTTCTCTTCTCCCTTACCCTGATGGGGTAAACCGGATCTGGATATGAACCGGGTAACCTTCGGCATAAAAGCGGACAATAAGGGAATCATCCTCAAAGCCATTTTCAAAGGTGTACCCGGTCACTTCTCGGGTTTGTGGAACGGTCAACGTCCACACGGTCTTTTTATCAATCCTGGCAAAAAGATTCCCGCAAACAACGTTACAGAGCTCATTCACCACATCAAACACCTGGGAATGGGTCACGGAGGACTCATCCAACCCCAGAAAGTTAGATGCCATGGTTTTAGCCAGTCCGATGGGAATGGAAACAACCAATCTTCCGGACTGTTTCCCCGAAAATCCTATTTCCCCTCTAAAAAAAGCAGAAAAGAACCGAAGTGTATCATCACCTCTCTTGTCATCCTCTTGTTGAACCTCAATGGGAATAAAAAACATGGTCTCGAAGACTTGACTGGCAATCATAAGGGTCTTGGTTTCAATCTCCTTAGTCATGATGAGGGGCCTCCATAATTCGTAACAAAGTATCCCGAATGGCCTCGGGATAGAAGGGTTTCTGGATATATCCCTTGATGCCAAGGGCATAAGCCTCCTCAATTCGAGGTTCACTGCCTTCTGTGGTAATCAGAACAACAGGGATCTTCCGGTAGATCTCATCTTTGACCAGTTCTTTAACCATCTCCAGTCCATTCATGACGGGCATATTGAGATCGGTCAGAATTAAATCCACCCAGCAGGTCCGAAGAATATCCAAGGCCTCCTGACCATTGCCTGCTTCCCAGCAATCCCCTATTTCAAAACCGGAGAGAGAGACTGTCTTTCGGATCACCTTTCTCATCGTCTGGGAATCATCTACAATCAAAACATTGTACGCCATGAACTCTATTGCCTCCTTCTTTTCTCGGTGAGGACAGAATCTTTCTTCGACATTAGATAGGATCCCTCCTCTTTATAGCTCTTTCTTTTGGCCCCCCTGAATCTTTACCCACGTCCTCCCTGAAGAAAGCTCCAGAGACAATGTCCGATGGACATTTCCCCCCACTTCTTCTGCAGAAATCAGTACCTGATTGGCCCAAAAAATTTTCCTGAGCGCCATATAATTCTTCTTTCCGATATTGAAAAATTGGGAATCATCAAGGATCTGGGCTCCACCTACCACTTTCACCTCCAACCTTTTCTTTTCCGCCCCTAATCGATATGCCTCTTTGAAAAAGAGGGGGATTCCAGAATCGGCAAACATCCATGGGTTTTTTTGTGCCTTCTGGGGATCGATCTTTGAATCGGGTAACATAAAATGGAGCAGACCTCCTATTTTCGCCGCAGGGTCATAGAGACTCACTCCAATACAGGATCCGAGAGAAAAAGTGATCAGCGTGATATCAGGATCCTTCAAAACTTTCATATCTGCAATTCCCACAACAAGTTTCATCTATTTAAAGACGATCGAGGTTTGAGGTTAATGGTTGTGGGCAACCGTTTAGAGATCATAATCATTAATTTTGCCTCAGACCTTCTCCCTTTTTACCTCTACCCTTTCATCTTATTTTCGATAGACAGCAGGCCTGACGTATTGAAACGGATGTTCAATTCCCGTCAGGCTTTCAGAGTGTCCGATGAGAAGAAATCCACCTTTCCTCAAGCATTCATAAAGGCGATGCACCAGGGTTTGTTGAGCCTTTTTGTCAAAATAGATCATCACGTTTCTACAAAAAATGCAATCAAACGGTTCTCGATGATCGAAAGGTTCCATAAGATTTAATCGTTTAAATTGAACCAATTTCCTGACCTCTTCCTTCATCTTCACGTAATCCTTCCAGCGTCCTTCCCCTCTTAAAAAATATTTCTTGATAAGAAGAGGCGGAACGGATTGTATCCGTTCTTTTGGATAGATGCCTGACTCAGCCAACTTCAGCACTTTGGTGGAGAGATCTGTGGCTAAGATCAAAAGATCCCAAAGGGAGGGACGATCAATGATTTCCAGGAGGCTCATGGCAATAGAATAGGGTTCTTCTCCGGTGGAGCAGGCAGCACTCCAAAATCGCAGCCTTCTTTTGTTTGATGGTTCCCTCCTCATTAACTCGGGCAAGATTTCTGTTTGAAGAAAATCAAAGTGCTTCTGCTCCCTGAAGAAAAAAGTGAAGTTCGTCGTAATGGAGTCTAAGAGTTGGATTAACTCCTGGCCGGAGTCATCTTTTAAAACATATTGGTAGTAGTCTTGAAAGGAATGAAACGGACCGTTCCGAATTCTCTTGCCTAAGCGAGCCTTGACCAACTCTCTCTTCCCATCCGTCAGATGGATGCCGCACTGGTCATAGACAAGGCGACTGATCTTTTCAAATTCCCTGTCGGTTAACTCTAAAGAGGATTTTAAAGGATTCTGAATCTGCATGGATGCTCACTTTTTCAAACAGATCCGCCATATTCAGGCGAACCACTATGCTTCATTTAAAACAGACTTCAACCGTGAAAGGACCCGCCTGGGTATTAAAAGGGATCGAAAGGATTGGTCCTTTGGTGATATGCTTGATCTCATGACCGTGCCCAGAAATGACCGTTGGAATCGCTCCCTGAAAATGGTATCCTGCTTCTTCAAGACGTCTCCGAGAGTCACCAGAAATCATATTCGTTAATTCACCCACAGCGTCCTTCACCTCATCATTGATTTCAACTTGTTGCTCCCCTAACATCTGACTGATAATGAAAAGGATACTACTTCGGCTGAAGGTAATGCAGATCGAACCCTCCGTATCTCCTGTAATGCCAACAACACCCGACACATCACCGGTGGCTGATGTCCCTTGTTTGATATAAGGCTTCCCCGGAACAGGATCGACCGAGGCCATCGTTTTTAAAACAGAGACCGTGGCTTCTAAAAAAGGATTGATCCATTCTGCTTTCATAAACTGTTCCCTCGTTAATGAACGTTATTTCAATCCCTCTGTTTTTTTCTGTTCAAAGATAAAGGCAAGGTCTTTTTTCAGGAATCTCCAATGCTTCCCAAACTTAACCGCAGGGACTTTCCCCTCCTGCACCAGTTTATAAACGGTGGACACAGGAATCTTTAAATACTGGGAAACTTCTTTAATATTTAAAACTTCGTCAGGGACCATCCATCTCATTCCTGCATCGATATTTTGTAATACTCTCCATTCATCGTCTTTATTATCAAATATTATATCGTCAGGAATTCCAGCAGACTTTAATCCGGCGGGGATAGAAGATAAGAAGAATGAAGGAGGATCGCCTTAAAGGGTTTTCTCAGACCAACCACTTTCTTTCAATGCTTTCTCTTTTTTTCTTTTCCATGTCTCATAAAAATTTTTTATAAACCCATGGGGTTCTTCGCAATACTTCACCTCTCCATCACAAATGGCCCATAACACTCCGAGGTCACAATATCCAATGCTGGACCCCTTCGCAGGATTCTCCAATTTACGATAAAATAGGCATTTCTTATCCATTTTCATCTCCCCTTTCAATTTAGCCTCTAACAGGATTCCAAGAAATTCATTTCCAGTAATTTATGAAAAATTTTATAAGTTGATGAGTTTAACAGCAATCTTAATGCCATTTTTAAAAATCGTTAACAACTTTTTGATTTTACTAAGGAATTTAAGAAAATTCTTCTTGGTAAAATTTCACTTGAAATGTCAAATAGTTGGCTTAGTTTTTAGGAAAGAGTTGGGGAAATTGACGGATTCGGACTAAAGTTTTCCTGTTTTCCGAAGTTGGTAGCGCTGTTCCTGAAAAATGGACTGCCACATTTGCTCTTTCTCTTGTTCTGGAATGTCCAGAAATTCCAGAACACACACACCCCCGCCACCCTCCATTCTCTCTAACCTTATTATTTTTGAGATGGGGATACGGAACTGTTTCCACCGGTTTTCAAAAGGAATCTTTAATTGAACCTCGGAAACCAATTCTCCGAGATTCACATGGGTTAATAGAGGGATGAAGAAGGAAACACCTCCCAATCCATAATCTTTCACCTTTGCATTCACAATACTTCCATTATTCCTTTGAAAAAAAATCTCCGTCCCCGATCGGGCGCTGACTCTCACATACCTCCTTCTCTGTAGGCGAAAAATCGCTTCTGGCAATTCCGTGAGAATCGAAGACGATCGAGATTGAATCGCTCGGGTTTCAAACCAGCATAACACTCCATTTTTCTCAAGAAATTCAAATCGAAGTCCATGTGATTGATATCGGGCAATAACTTTTCCCTCGCCTTTGACTCGATCTATGATTAAATAGGGAGTCACCTCCCCTTTTTCTAAACCCAGGATCATCGTAATCCATACATAAGGGGTTTTGGGAATGCTCATTTTGCAGAGCCGCCGCAAATGGATCCATTCCTTGAGCATTTCCAACATTTGATGGCTATCAATTCGCTCAGGGGTTTGATCCATCTTTTCTTCTACCCTTTCTTCGTCCTCTTTTGAAGCTCCTCGATCTCTTTCTGGAGGGTTTCGATTTTCTCCCTTGACTCTGTCTGTAGGTCCAAGATCATCTGACGACTCATGATTTCGAGTTCCTCCTTTTTCAAGAGGATTTGGCGAAAGGTCTCCTGTTCCCTCATCATTTTGTTGAATCTGAGTAAAAATTCAGAGATCGAAAAGGGTTTTTTGATAAATTCACGGGCCCCTGCGGAGAGCGCTTTCTGGGCCGAATATTCATCGCTAAATCCTGTCATCACCATGACTAAAAGATCAGGATACTGGTGAGCCATCGTTTGGGTTAGCGTAATCCCATCCATTTCAGGCATCACCACATCCGTAATCACCGCGTCGAAAGAAGTTCTGGCCAACCAGTCCAG
Source organism: uncultured bacterium (assembly GCA_938002255.1). Classification (GTDB taxonomy): domain Bacteria; phylum Desulfobacterota; class BSN033; order BSN033; family UBA1163; genus RBG-16-49-23. The sequence continues at coordinate 2,825 of CALLAL010000027.1, read as the reverse complement.
GGCTTCCTTCCCATGACCTGCTGTCTCGCAATGGTATCCGGATGAGGAAAGCAAACTGACGAGAAGGTTTCGAATGGACAGTTCGTCATCAACGATGAGAAGTCTGTATTTGGGGAAAGCCATAAGAAATCATGGGGCTCCCAAGCTGGGGGCTTCTTGAATATCTCCTTTCTTATTTTCGATCCCACTGACTGAATGACCTGTGCGCGTCGTGTAAACCAATAGGCACTCCTTCCTGTTCCCACCGACCTTTCCATTTTCTTTTCCATTTCCATTTCGCCGTTTTACCAGGGCTATCAGGTGCTCTACCATGCCTCTCATCTGTTCTGCCTGAGAATACATCTCTTCGGCAGCCGAAGCGGATTCTTCAGCGCTGGCTGCATTCTTCTGAACAACTTTTTCCATCTCCGTTAATGCTTTGCTGATCCGCTCAACCCCCTGAGCTTGTTCCTGACTGGCTGAAGCAATCTCCCCTATCAGACCTACCATCTTTTTTAAAGTTAAAGCCACCTCTTTATAGGATTCGTCGGTCCGATGGACTAATGCAGTCCCCTCTCTCACCCTTTTAATTGTATCCTCGATGAGCACGGAAGTGCTCTTAGCCGCATCCGCGGCTCGCATCGCCAGATTTCTCACCTCGTCAGCCACCACAGCGAACCCCGCTCCAGCCTCTCCGGCACGAGCGGCCTCTACGGCTGCATTCAGGGCGAGGAGATTCGTCTGAAAGGCAATCTCATCGATCGTCTTAACAATCTTTCCTGTCTCCTCACTCGATCGGGTAATATTTTGAATGGACTCGACCATGGCTTTCATCGATTCGCGGGCGTTTTTCATCATCTCAATCCCTTTTTCAGAGAGCTGATTGGCCTGCTGGGCATGTTCTGCATTCTGTTTGGTCCTCGACGCCATTTCCTCAATCGATGAAGAAGTCTCTTCAATCCCTGCGGCCTGTTCTGAAGCTCCTTCCGCAAGGGATTGACTGGCTGACGATACCTGACTTGAAGCCGCAGTTAACTGGTCCGATGCCTCGGTGATACTGGCCACGACGGTCTGGATCGGTTTGGTAATGGATCGGTTAATGAAGAATCCCATGATCAACATGATCATCGCGATTCCCCCCCCCACAACAGAGATCGTCCAAACCATGTTCCGAGCCGTTCTGTTCAGGGAGATCACGACTTGTTCTTGATTCGTTCCCGCTGCGATGACCTCCTGATTACTTGTTTCCAGATGTTTAGCGACGATGCGTTGCATTTCTGCATTTAATTTTTCCAGTTCATTTCCACTTTGGATCGATGCCTTCAATTTTTCAGCAACTCCCTCCTTATCTAAAAATGAAGAGGCCACTTGTTTTAAGGTCTTAAGATAATTCATAATAGCCACCATCCCATCTCCATAATCCGCATTGAACAGGAAATCCTTTACTTTTTGCCCGGTTTGATTGGCTTCGTGAAACAATGTTTTGAGGGAATTCCTATGTAGTTCCAGATCCTTCATCTGTTTGGCATGAATCGACTGGTTGATGATTGAAATAATAGAAGCGTTTAATAAAGATAATTCCGAGGTAAGCGACAAAATTTTATTTGTATTTTTTAAATGGTCCTGGGTCCTAAGCATATCTCCCATATAGCCCTTCAACTGACCCTGGGCTTCCTGAATCATCTTCTCAAGCCCTTCAAGAATGAGGTTGAGATCCACCACCATCTCTTTCGCTTTCCCTTCGACCATGTCTCTCCATTTTCTATCTTCACTCCCCAAGGATTGGGAGTGGAGCAAAATCAGCCTTTCAATCCGTTCATTCAATGTGGTCCATTTTTTTATAGGTTCCGAGGAGACTTTTTCAGGGTTTTTGAGAGTCTTAAATGATTCAACGATCCTCTTGAGACAGTTCTTGGCCTGTTCATCCAATGCTGAGACGGAGCGTCGATCTGTGGCGGAAACGATTTGCAATGTCGTCTGGGTCAAACCTTTCAATTCGTCTTTAATGCCCTGGAGTTGTTGGACCTGATCATTGGTTGAAAATAATCCTTCCACATTTGTCGTTACAGTCTCCGAATCCTTTTGCTGAATTCCTTCGACAAAGGCTTTCAACTCGGTAAGACTTTTGGAAAGATCCTCTGTGATGGGTTGGGAGGCAGTCATGGCCGCCTTCTGCGTTTTGATTTTACGTTCTGTATTTTCAAGAATCGCCTTCGTAATGTCAGAAATGGTTTTATCCTCCTTCAATCGTTCTCCCTTTAATCTGGCCAAATCTTCTGAAGCTTGCGTCAGTTGGGAAAGCGAGGAAAGTGTATGGGAAGCTTCTCTTTGATATTCTTCTGTTGTTTTAGAAGACGAAAGATTCACTAAGTTGACTGTATGAGCTTGAAGGACTTTCTGATGATGGAGAGCTTTGAGTTGGTAAGGGGCGGTTTTCTCAGTAAGGTCTGCAATGCTCCGGTTGGTTTTTCTTGCTCCTACAAGGGCTGAGAACATGAGGATGGAAAGAGCGATGAGAACCACACCCACATTGAGCAAAAGCTTTATTTTTACGGTCATCTCTTAATTGCCTCCATATCTCTTGAAACCCCCTTCTGCCGTGGAACTGACCTGTTCGGGTCTAGACTCTTTCAGTTTTGATGGTGGAATCTGGAACTCTTTCTTCCTGGCTTCGCTCATGGCTCTCCTAACCAGTCGAATTCCCTTCTTTCCATTTCCCTCTGATGGTTTTGTCTCTGAACTATAAGCCCCATTGCCATTCTTCCCCCCTACCAATGACACCAACTCCATCACAAACCCCTTCATCACCTCCGCCTGCGCACTCATCTCCTCCGCCGCCGATGCCG
>CALLAL010000026.1 GCA_938002255.1 uncultured bacterium | reverse complement strand
CGCGCCGCCAATACCCTCGTAATCGCCGACGTCAACGTCGTCTTCCCATGATCCACATGCCCAATCGTCCCCACATTCACATGCGGCTTCGTCCTCTCAAACTTCGGCTTCGACATGGCTCACACCCTCCTTGTCTCTTTGGGAGCACTCAGGCTACCCTTTTCAATTCAGAAAGGATTTCCTCGCTCACAGAGGAAGGCACCTGACTGTAATGGGAGAATTGCAAGGTGAAAGTCGCCCTTCCCTGGGTGAGGGATCGAAGGTCGGTCACATAACCAAAGGTATTTGCCAGAGGCACTTCTCCAGCTATCACATTGGTTCCTTTTCGATACTCCACTTGGGTTGTTTTCCCCCTTTTGGAGTTGAGGTCACTAACCACCTGACCCACAAATTCCTCGGGGGTGATAATTTCAATGGCCATGATGGGTTCCAGCAAAATGGGATTGGCACGCCGGGCTCCGTCTTTAAAGGCTAGGGAGCCGGCAATTTTAAAAGCCATCTCGGAAGAGTCCACTTCGTGAAAAGATCCGTCCACCAACGTCACCCTTACATCGACCACAGGAAATCCAGCAAGAACCCCTTTTGACATAGCTTCCATGATTCCCTTTTCAATAGCTGGGATGAATTCCCTGGGGATGACCCCTCCCACGATCTTGTTAACAAATTCAAATCCCTTGCCTGGCGGCTGAGGTTCGAGAGTTAGCCAAACATGGCCATACTGACCCCTTCCACCAGACTGACGGACAAAACGACCTTCGGACTTGACCGCTTTCGTAATTGTCTCACGATAAGCCACCTGAGGTCTTCCCACATTGGCTTCGACCTTAAATTCCCTCAGGAGTCGATCTACAATGATTTCAAGATGAAGCTCACCCATCCCAGAGATGATGGTTTGACCGGTTTCTTCATCTGTCTTAACCTGGAAAGAGGGATCTTCAAGGGTGAGTTTATGAAGAGAAACACCTAATTTTTCAACATCGCCCTTTGTTTTAGGTTCTAAAGCAACAGAAATGACTGGTTCAGGGAAACTCATCGATTCGAGGATGATGGGCTCTTTTTCTGAACAGATTGTATCTCCTGTGGTCGTATATTTTAGGCCTACGGCTGCAAAGATATCTCCCGCAAAGACCTCCTGAATCTCTTCTCGCTTGTTCGCATGCATCTTCAGAAGTCGGCCAATTCTCTCTCTCTTCCCCTTAACGGGATTAAAGACGGAATCTCCAGATTTGAGCGATCCGGAATAAATACGGAAAAACGTCAGTTGACCTGTGTAAGGATCATTCATGATCTTGAAGGCAAGCGCTGAAAGAGGATGGCCATTGTTAGCGGAAAAACTTTTCTCTCCGCCCTGAAGATCTACTCCTTTCACCGGAGGCAGATCGAGTGGAGAGGGAAGGTAATCGATAATTGCATCGAGCAGTGGTTGAACTCCTTTATTTTTAAAGGCAGATCCGCAAAGCACGGGCGTTGCCTTGAGTCCGATGGTGGCTTCCCGGATTGCGCACCTGAGTTCTGTTTCCGAGATCTCCTTGCCCTCTATGAATTTTTCCATTAAAGAGTCATTCCACTCGGATAGCCTTTCGATTAAGAGATCTCTCTGGTTTTTGGCTTGCGCCATGTTATCTGGGGGGATATCGAGGATGTCGTAACGAGAACCCTGGGTCTCGGGATTGAAAAGGATGGCTTTCATGGTAACAAGGTCGATGACTCCTTGAAAGTCTTCTTCCTTTCCAATCGGGATTTGCAAAAGAAGGGGTGTGGTCTTAAGCCGATCAACCATCATTTGCAGACATCCATCCAGATCTGCCCCCACCCGATCCATCTTATTGACAAAGGCAATTCGAGGAATCTCATATTTGTCTGCCTGTTTCCAGACCGTTTCAGATTGCGGTTCCACACCTCCCACTGAACAGAAGACGGCTACAGCACCGTCGAGCACTCTGAGCGATCGTTCTACTTCAATCGTAAAGTCCACATGGCCAGGCGTATCAATGATGTTGATTCGATGGTCCTTCCAGAAGCAGGTTGTTGCCGCCGAGGTGATGGTGATTCCTCTCTCCTTTTCCTGATCCATCCAATCCATCGTGGCTGAGCCTTCATGGACTTCCCCCATCTTGTGGGTGACCCCCGTGTAATAGAGAATGCGCTCTGTCGTGGTTGTCTTCCCTGCATCGATGTGAGCCATGATGCCAATATTTCTCGTATATTGTTTCAAAGGTGAGTCTGACACTTAAATACCTCTAACGCTTTATATACATAGTTCTTCTTTTGTATTTTTACCAACGATAATGAGCGAATGCCTTATTGGCTTCTGCCATTTTATGAGTATCTTCTCTCTTTTTAACCGAGGCTCCACGGTTATTGGCGGCATCGATCAATTCTGCAGAGAGCTTTTCCTCCATCGTTTTTTCTGACCGCTGTTTTGCATAGCTGATGATCCATCGAATGGCCAAAGAGGTTTTACGGCTTGGTCTCACCTCTACTGGCACTTGGTAGGTCGCCCCCCCCACCCTTCTGGGTCTGACTTCGATCATGGGCTTAACATGGTCCATGGCTTGGTTGAAGATCTTTATCGGATCTGAATGGGTCTTTTCCTTTATGATATCAAGGGCACCGTAAAAGATTGATTCTGCCACACTCTTTTTCCCCCGACGCATGATTCCATTGATAAACTTGGCGATCAGAACGTCTCGATATTTTGGATCTGGCAATATCTCTCTTTTTTTGACTTCCCTTTTTCTGGGCATAACTACTCCTTTTTTCTCTTTTCGGGTCTATTCAAAGGGAGGTGGTTATTTAGGTCTTTTGGCCCCGTATCGAGAGCGCCCCTGTTTCCGGTCTTGAACACCAACCGCATCAAGGGTTCCACGGATAATATGGTATCGAACTCCAGGCAGGTCTTTAACTCTTCCTCCCCGGATGAGCACTACAGAGTGTTCCTGAAGGTTGTGTCCGATTCCAGGGATATAAGCAGTTACTTCAATACCATTGGTTAATCGTACACGAGCGACTTTTCGAAGGGCAGAATTAGGTTTCTTGGGTGTTGTCGTATAGACCCGGATGCATACCCCTCTCTTTTGGGGAGACCCCGTTAATGCAGGTGCAGAAGTTTTGGTTTTTACCTGACTTCTTCCAATTCGAACAAGTTGATTTATGGTTGGCATTGAACCCCTCTTTATCTAAAACTAACAATTTCAATTGGTTATCAATCTAATCCATTAATCCCCTTTTTTAAATGAAAAAACCTTTTAATATTATCTAAAATATTTTTATTTGTCAACATTTTTTTTTAAAATTGTTACGTAAAGATCATTTGTGTACATTTGGGAAACGATTTATGGATATTTTTTAACTCATCATTCATAGATGGAATTCCCATAATTTTTTCTCTTCCTTGTAGATCATAAACTTCACATTTGGGATGAGGCAGATAGTGA
>CALLAL010000025.1 GCA_938002255.1 uncultured bacterium | reverse complement strand
CCTCATAATTTCATATTTTCCCAGACCAAAACTGGTCCCTTTGCCCACATGGAGGTATTCGCCAAGAAGCAGATACGGAAGAAAGGGCTCGATCTCTCCCTCAAAGGTGATGGCCCCTGTGAATCCACCCATCATCATTCTTGTTTCCTGGCGATTGGAATAACGTTCCCAATCTACCCAACGGAGGTTTGACGTTTTAACTCTGATACCTAAAGACTTTTCGATCAAACCCTTAAAATCAAGGTCAAGCTCCTCCCCACAATGGAAATAAGAAAGAAGGGAGAGACGCCTGAGCATGTTGCGAATTAGAACGTGAAACTCCAGAGTTTCGGAGAGTTTGCCATCAAATTTTAGTCGGGTTGGTGTTAGGAAGTGAAGGGTCAGGACATTGGACGAGGAGAACCTGGAAAAGTGGGATAAAATTTCATTTAAACCCATAGATTGAACGTTTTGCCTGAGAATTTTATCAGCCGAAGAGTAAAGGGTCTCTCCATCATTCTTGTTTATGGAAGTCCTCAACTCTTCCAATTTATATTTACCTTTCCCTTTCCCGATACCGATCTGTCCCAATTCATCGAAGGTGTAGATGAAATAAGGAAGGAAATCAATCGATTTTCCAATTAAGGTTAATTCAAAACAAAGCGTTTCTCCCTGGCGATATTGCCTTTTCTCTTCCAGGGGTGGAGTGATGACGAAGGGATGGGGTGCATAAGGGTATTTCCTCATTTTTGAGGCATCGGAAGGAGGCGGAGTCTCAAAGACGTAGGAATAAACACATTTTTCTTTTAACAGACAAGTCTCACAGAGTCTTTCTCTGTTGACGCAAACAACCTTCTTGAAGGCATGGCCAAAGCCACCCCTTAACGTTGAACCTTTATAGGCAGGAAGGTTGATATGTTCCAGCGCCCTGAGGAAGAAATGGAACCTCGCGAATCTGAAATGGTTTAGTGAATTTTCCATCATCCGTTGTCTTTTGATTCTCCTCAAACAAAAAAACCCCATTCCCTTTTGAGAAATGGGGGTAGTTCTCTTTCAGTGACCATATCCCTCCCAATATGGTTTAGAGTTGGTTTTAGAGAGACTCAGTTTTGTGAAGGACTTTATTAAATTTTGGTCAACGTGTCAATAGAAATGTTGGCTTATCCAACTCCTGAATCGTGGGCGGGAAGGGGGGGCAATGTCGTCGAGGCCAAACCACGTGAGAAGGAGGGGAGATTTCCGAACAGCCGGGTCAATTGAATCATGAGACGGTTTATCATCAAGAAAGTGGAAAGAGGCTTCCTCAGAGCGTTCTTTACATTCTCCTCAACACCAGATCGATTCTCAATTCATCGGCAAGATGATGGAGATCTTCTCTCAACCCCTTTTCGGAGACAGAATGAGGGACGTCCACATCGATATCCATTTCAAAAAGAGGGGTTCCGCTCTCGGCAGATAGAACGCGATGGGTCTTCATATCGATGATGTTGACCTTACGATCGGCCAGAAGTCGGCAAACTTTGAAAACAATTCCGGCGTGGTCCACTCCGGAGGTGGTGATTTTATACCGATCCGTCTGTTCCTTCGCTTGTGGGTAAGCTTCTTCAAAGGTGATGGGAGAGAAGAAGACGCTGAGATTCTTTTCCCATTCGAGACGCTTCAGGTCAGACGATAGCCGCTGGGTCATCTCTTCTCGATCGGTGGAAAACAGGAGAAGAAGGGCAAAGTGATTCCTGAGAAGGCTCATGCTCGAATCTTCAATATTCCCTCCGCATCCATAGATGACCTCAGAGACGTCGGCCACAATCCCGGGCCGATCCTTTCCAATCGCTGAAAGAATAAAATAGGTCTTCATGGTTGCCTCCTTGTTCTCGCAAGGCACAGTGGACATACGCCCTTAGCTCCTTGTCCTTTGCCATTGAGTCATTCCAGGATTTCCAAATTGGCATACCGGGTTTTCAGCCGTTTGGGTCCTACGGATGCAAAGACGATCGTGGCCTTCTGGTCCTCGTTCATTCCTTCAATCGATTTTACCCGTCCATCGCCGAACTTCGGATGTCTTACCCGCATTCCTGTCCGTAAAGGGAAAAACCCATCCGGGATCCACGTGACAATCTCCTGCCTTGAATCCCCTTCGTCTCTGGATGGGTCAACATCCTCCCGCCAGAACGCCTCCTGTGAAAAGACAGAGTCTTCCTTTTTCTCTCTTTCCTCAACGTGGATCAATTCAAAAGGAAGTTCATCAAGAAACCGCGAAGGAAGGTTAGCCCTCCCAATGCCAAACGTAGAACGCCTCTCTGTCCTCGAAAGATAGAGTTTTTCTTTGGCTCGAGTGATTCCAACGTAGCAAAGCCTCCTCTCTTCTTCAAGATCCTCAATCTCTTCGCCCCTCCGGTAATGAGGAAGGAGCCCCTCTTCCATCCCGATGATGAAGACCACGGGAAATTCCAGCCCCTTGGCGCAATGGAGGGTCATCAGGGAGACCCGATTCTCTCTGTCCTCATAAAGGTCCACGCTGGTCACAAGAGAGACCCTGTCCAGAAAGGTCTCAAGAGAAACAGGCTCTTCTCCTTCTTCCAGTGCCGTCAACAGGCTGAGGAGTTCCTCAACATTCTCAACTCTCGAAAGGGCCTCCTCTGTCCCTTCCTCTTTCAACCGTGCAAGATAACCCGTCCTGGTAAGAAGGAAGAGGGTCAACTGACTGAGGGAGAGGGTTTTCGCCTCCTGGCGCAGCTCTTCGATCAGATGAATAAATCCCCTGATCCTTTCGCGAACGCCGGAAGAAAGCCAATCCTCCTTCAGAGCCTCTCTCATCCCCTCATACAGGGAAAGCCCCTTCTCTCTTGAGAAAGCCAAGAGGCTTTCCACGGTCTTCTCTCCGATCCCCCTCGGAGGGTGATTGATGATCCGCCTCAGGCTGATTCCATCCGATGGGTTGGCAATGAGCTTCAGGTAAGCGAGGATGTCTTTGATCTCTTTCCGCTCATAAAATTTTACCCCTCCCACGATTGTATAAGGGATCTGGTTTTTAACCAGCTCCTCCTCGATGGCACGGGACTGGGCATTGATCCGGTAGAAGACCGCAATGTCGCGATAGGACCTGACCGGCCTCTCGTTTGACTTCTGAGAAACGGCATTCACATATTCGGCGATCTTTCGAACGACGTAGTTCGCTTCATCCTCTTCGTCTTCCCCCACATAGAGGGTGAGAAGTTCGCCCTCTGGATTTTCCGTCCAGAGGATCTTCTCTTTTCTCAACCGATTTCTTCTGACCACATGATTGGCTGCCTGAAGAATATGCCGGGTGGAACGGTAATTCTGTTCAAGGGTGACCACTTTTGTTCCGGGAAAGTCCTTTTCAAAATTTAAGATATTCCCGACTTCGGCTCCCCTCCATCTGTAGATCGATTGGTCATCATCTCCAACGACACAGATGTTCTGGTGTCCCTCCCCCAGCCTCCGGATGAGTCGATACTGGATGAGGTTCGTATCCTGAAACTCATCAACCATCACATATCGGCAGAGATGTTGGTAGGACTTCAGAACTTCTGGACATTTCTTAAAGAGAAGGGTCACCATGACAAGGAGATCACCGAAATCGACTCCATTATTCCGGCGGAGGTCCTCCTGATAGCGTTGATAGACCAGAGCCAATTTTTTTTGAAAAAGGTTGAAGGGAGAGGGTCGATACTGGTCCGGAGTGATCCCTTCATTTTTCAATTTATCCATGGCGGACTGCATTGCCCTCGGAGGATACATCTTAAAATCAAGCTCCAGTTCCTTCATCACAGCCTTAAGGTGCCGCTCTTGATCCTCTTCATCATAGATCACAAAGTTCCTTCCAAACCCAAGACGGTCGATGTGCTGCCTGAGGATGCGGGCGCATGCAGAGTGGAAGGTGGAGATCCAGATTCCTTTTGCCGATCCACCCAGGAGATGCTCCACCCTCTCCCGCATCTCATCTGCAGCCTTGTTGGTAAAGGTGACAGCAAGAATATTCCAGGGAGAAATCCCCTTCTCCTGGATCAGGTAGGCGATGCGATAGGTGAGGACGCGAGTCTTTCCGCTTCCCGCCCCTGCAAAGACCAGAAGGGGGCCTTCGGTTTCGAGAACTGCTTTTCGTTGGGCCGGATTAAGATCGTTAAGAAGAGACACTGATTAAACCTCAATGTCAGTTGAAAAATTAGCCTGTTGAACTGTTAATTCTGCATTTTACAATTTTCAAGGATGTTTATTCAACGGTGACGCTCTTGGCCAGGTTTCGGGGCTGGTCCACATCGGTCCCTTTAAGATCTGCAATATGGTAAGCCATCAGTTGAAGGGGAATCGTGAGCAGAATGGGTGCCAGGAAAGGATCGACATCGGGGATGGAAAGAAGATCGTCCACCGCTTTCATGTGGAATCTGTCAGACTCTGAAACAAGGGCAATCACCTTTCCTTCCCTTGCCTTCACCTCTTCGATGTTGGCAAGCACTTTCTCATAAACGTCATTCCGTGTGGCGAGGACGACCACAGGCATCTCCCGGTCAATCAGCGCGATGGGCCCATGTTTCATCTCCCCTGCAGGATAACCTTCTGCATGGATATAGGAGATCTCTTTCAGCTTCAATGCGCCTTCGAGGGCAATGGGATAGTTGATGCCTCTTCCGAGATAGAGAAAATCCCTCGCCGACAGGTACTTTCGGGCAATCTCAAAAACCTGTTTGGATGATTTGAGCATCTCCTCCATCAGGTGAGGGAGTTTGACCAATTCCTCGATCCACCTTCTCCCCTCCTGTTGGGAGAGGACACCTAACTCTCTTCCCATGCGAAGAGCGATAAGAAAGAGAATCACCAGTTGGGTCACAAAGGTCTTTGTAGAGGCTACACCGATTTCAGGCCCTGCATAGGTATAGATCACATGATCCGACTCTCTCGCCAGGCTTGACTCCACCACATTGCAGATGGCAAGCGTGATGGCCCCCTGTCTCTTTCCTTCTCTCAAAGCAGCCAGGGTATCGGCAGTTTCGCCCGATTGGGAGATGGCGATCAATAAAGTATCCTTTCCGAGAATGGGGTTTCGATACCGAAACTCCGAACCAATATCCGCTTCGACCGGAATGCGGCAGAGCCCTTCGATAAGAAACTTGCCCACCAGGGCTGCATGATAGGAGGTGCCACAGGCAATCAGGCAAATCCGTCGAATGGTTTTGAGGACAGAAGCCTCCAGATGGATTCCTTCAAAAAGAACATCCCCTTTCTCTTCTAAAAGTCTTCCCCGTATGGTGTCGATGACTGCCCGGGGCTGCTCGAAGATCTCTTTAAGCATAAAATGCTTAAAGCCCCCTTTTTCTGCCATGAGGGGGCTCCAGTTGATTCGCTTGGGCTCTTTGAAGATCTCATGTCCTGTTGCATCATAGAGGTGAATTCCCTCTGGAGAAAGATAAGCCAATTCACCGTCTTCCATAAAAATAAAATCTCGGGTGTAGGGAAGAATCGGCGGGATATCCGAAGCGATAAAGTACTCCCCCTCCCCCAGACCAATGACCAGAGGGCTTTCCTTACGGGCAGCGATGAGGCTCTTTTCGTTCCCTTCGAAGAGGATACCCAGGGCATACGATCCCCGAACCTTTTCAAGGGCTGTCTGAACCGCTTCAAGCGGTCCACAGCCTTCCTCAAGAAATTCATCAATCAGATGGCAGATGATTTCCGTATCGGTTTCAGAGGTGAAGGTACGCCCTTTTCTTTTCAGAGCCTCCCTCAGAGGAAGGTGGTTTTCGATAATTCCGTTATGAATGAGAACCACTCGTCCTGCTTTATGCGGATGAGCATTCTCATCGGAAGGCCTTCCATGGGTAGCCCATCGGGTGTGACCAATTCCTACTACACCATCAAAGGTCTCACGTTTTATCAATTCCTCCAGATGGGTTAATTTCCCAACCCTCCGCCGGATTTCGATCTTCCCTTGATGAAAGACGGCAATGCCAGCAGAGTCGTAGCCCCGATATTCCAATCGCTTCAATCCATCCATAAGGACTTCTGCGGTCTTTCTTGACCCTACGTATCCAACAATCCCACACATGGGTTAACCCTTTTTCTTCTTTTTTTCCCTTTGAAACCCCTTCTTTTTATTCCAGCCTTTGATATTCTTCTGTTTCACCCGACTGATGGCAAGGGCTCCATCTGGAACATCTCTTGTGACGGTCGTTCCTGCACCGATGGTAGAACGATTGCCCACCTTGACAGGCGCCACCAACTCCACATTCGATCCAACAAAAACCTGGTCTCCGATGACCGTCTGATGTTTCTTCACTCCATCGTAGTTACAGGTGATGGTGCCTGCACCGATATTGGTCTCTTCCCCGACCAGAGAGTCTCCGATATAGGCAAGATGGTTTGCTTTGGTCCCTCTCCCGATAATAGACTTCTTGACCTCTACGAAGTTGCCAATCTTCGCCTTTGCCTTGACCTCCGTTTGAGGTCTCAGGTGAGCAAAGGGGCCAATCACTGCTTCATCCTCAATCCGGCTCTCTGTGATCACGGAGTGAGAACGAATGACCACATCACAACCAAGTTCGGAATCCAAGATCTTCGAATTTGATTCGATGACGCATCGCTCTCCAATCCGGGTCTTCCCTTGGAGGGTACAATTGGGATGAAGGGTCGTGTCCTTCCCGATGATCACAGCCCGGTCCACATAAGTGGTCTTCGGATCGATGACCGTCACCCCTGATAACATCAACTCTATTAATTTTTCCTGTCGGAGGATGTCCATCGCCCTGGCAAGATCAAGGCGGGTATTAATCCCCATCACTTCTATTGGGTTAGCCACCATATGAGCGGAGCATCTTAAATCTCTTTTTCTTGCCACCTCAGCCAGATCGGTCAGATAGTATTCACCTTGAGCATTCTCTTTTCCAATCTCTTTTAAACCTTCCGCCAGGAAAGACGATCGGACACAATAAATTCCCGTGTTGATCTCCCGGATCAGCCTCTCTTCATCTGAAGCGTCTCTCTCCTCTACAATTCTTTCCAGCCAGCCTTCTGGATCTCGAACGATCCTCCCATATCCAGAGGGATCTTTCACCACAGCCGAAAGCACCGCCAGGGTGGAATCATTTCTCCAAAAGGTCTCGATGAAAGACCAGAGAGTCTCCTTCTTTACCAAAGGCACATCACCGCAAAGGATGAGGACGGTTCCTGTAAACCCTTTCAGAAGAGGCAGAGCCTGTAAAACCGCATGTCCTGTGCCCAAGGGTTCTTCCTGGTGCACAAAATCAAGTGGAGCATCCTGAAACGTTCTCTCTACCTGATCGGCCTGATGACCCACCACAACGATCGTTTTCTCAGCCCGGATCCCATTCAGGGACAGATCCACCGTGTAGAAGAGCATTGGAACCCCTAACAGAGGATGAAGGACCTTTGTTAGATCTGACTTCATCCGGGTTCCTTTCCCTGCGGCAAGAATGACCGTAGCAATTGGGTTCAACTGATGTCCCTCCCCTGATGGGCAACTTCAGGAAACGTTCATCACTCTTAAAAGAGTGACCCATTCTGAAGGATCATCCTGTTAATAAGTCTGTCAGGCGACGGTAAGTGAAGATGAAAATTGATTCATATATACTATGGCTTATCTCTTTAGTCAACCCTTGGGATAGGGTGGCTTGCCGTATAAAAAAGGGGGGTTCCTTTGATTCGTTCAGGGCAGGAGTAGACGATGGGGGGATGGACAGGCAAAGGGGGAATATCCTACTGTAATTTTTTTATCTCTTCCCCTGGAAGGACTCTTACTTTCCCTCTCTCTCGTGAGCCTCCTTTCACTTCAATGCGATTCTTCAAGATATCAAAGATAATCTCTTCACCAGAAACCAGATTTTCACCCTCCCATACCTTCGGATTTCCTGTCAAAACCACTCGCTGTTCTCGATTATAAAAGATCGCCTTCTCACAATTCGCTACGCGAAGGCCCTGCTGGACCTTCACATTTCCACCGGCCACCACCTTCTCAATCCCTTTGCCATCCTCCAAAATCGTTGCCTCAAGGAAGTCAGAATAGATGACGATATCCTTCTGGCGTGCCATCACATTGCCCTGAAAGAGAATCCGATTCTCCTTGAATAAAGCCTCCACGCGGTCGGAAGTGATATCAATGGGCGCACTCGGGTCACCTAACTGAATCTCCTTTGAGGGTCCAGATCCCTCTGGTTTTACCATCTCCTTCTCCACCGGGGCAGGAGTAGGAGGAGTTTCTCTGGTCTGAGGGGTTGAACCAGTTGGAGGAAGTGCTGCCCTCCTTGGTTCGTTTTCAGGCTTAACCTCCAGCTTGATTTCCTCCGGTGGGGGAGGAGAAGCAGAAGGAATGGGTCGCCTTCTTTCCTCTTCGTATCTGACCAGAGAGGGTGAAATGTCCTGATGCTCTTCGACGGGAGCCTTCGGCACAAGAACGGACGGGGGAGAGCTTTCCCCGGCAGAAAGAGCAACTCTCCCTTTTTCCTTAAACATGACCGGTTGTCTTCTCTCTTCATCGAATTTAACCAGGGCAATCCTTTCGGGTTCTTCCTCAATGGGAACGGCCTTCTTCTTTGCCTCTTTGGCTTTTGTCTTTGGAGCAGCTTCTCTTTCCTTTCGGCCCTGATCCAGGATGGTTCGGGCCTCTTTAGAATGAGGGCTTTTGGGATATTCATTGACGAGCCTCAAAAAGGCCTGGTTGGCCTTCTCCCATTGATGAAGCTCAAGACGGCTTTTTCCTAAAAGATAGAGCGTCTTATCCTCATCCACCCTTTTAGGAAATTTATGAAGCAATCCCTCAAACCGCTGGGCAGCCGCCAGATACTTTCCCTGTTTGTAATAGAAATTTCCGATATAGAATTCGTGATCGGCCAACCGCTTCTTACACACTTCAATCTTTTCTGCCGCCTTCTCCGTAAAGAGGCTGGGAGGCATATTGGAGACTAAATATTCAAAGTTGGAGAGGGCTTTTCGAGTGGGCGTTTGATCTCGATCAGGGGAAAGCATCTGTTGAAAATAGGACATTCCGATCTGGTATTGTACATAAGGAATGTCCTCATGGGTGGGACGGGTCTTCTTAAACTCCTCATAAGCCGCAATGGCTTCGACGTATTCCTTCATAAAAAAGTGGCAGTCCCCTACCTTAATTTCTGCCCATTGCGTAAAAGGCGGGCTGTCGGGAAAATTAGACTTCACCTGTTCAAAGATTTTCAGGGCTTCGGAGTAGTCCCTCTTGTTAAATCGTTCCAAACCTTGACGATAGAGAATGTCTGGATCTCCTTTGATCGTTTTGACCTCTTTCCCCTTCCCTGCACATCCAATGAGCAGGGTGAGGACAAGGACAAAAAGAATGGGACAGAGGGTTGGCTTCTTGATCATGGGCTCCTCTTAGGAAAAGTGATCTTAATTATGATCGGAAGCAAGGGGGATGTCAATACAAGAAATAGAAAGGCCATCTCCTTTTCTTCTTGAAATTCCAGAACCTTTGGGATAAGAAGTATTCAATTAAACACCTGTCCAAGGGAAAGACGAAGAGGAGAGAACGATGCGGATTGAAAAGGCAAAGCGGATTGAACAGCTCCCCCCTTACCTTTTCGCGGAAATTGATAGAAAGAAAGAGGAGATGAGGAAGAAGGGGATAGATCTCATTGACCTGGGCATTGGAGACCCGGATCTTCCGACCCCGGACCCCATCATCGAACGATTGAACAGGGCCTCCCAAGACCCCAAAAACCATCATTATCCTTCTTATGAGGGAATGATTGAATTTAGGACAGCCGTGGCCCGTTGGTTTGAGAGGCGGTTCGGTGTCTTACTGGATCCAAAAACAGAGGTCCTCACACTCATTGGGTCGAAAGAAGGGATCGCTCATATTCCGCTTGCTTTTGTAAATCCAGGAGATTATGTCCTTATTCCAAGTCCGGGATATCCGGTCTATCGGGTAGCCACTCTCTTCGCAGGGGGTATCCCCTATGTGATGCCCCTCCTCAAGGAGAATGGTTTTCTTCCAAAGCTTTCAGAGATTCCAGGTGAGATTGCCGAGAGGTCAAAACTTCTTTTCATCAATTATCCCAATAATCCAACCTCAGCGATTGCAGAAAGGCCCTTCTTCGAGGAAGTGGTTGCTTTTGCTAAAAAGTATGAAGTGATCGTCTGTCATGATGCCGCTTACTCTGAGCTGGCCTTTGATGGGTATCGCCCCTTGAGTTTTCTTGAAATAGAAGGAGGCAAGGAGGTGGGCATCGAATTTCATAGTCTCTCCAAAACCTTCAATATGACAGGTTGGCGAATTGGGTTTGCCGTAGGCCATCCTGACATCGTATCGGGATTGGGAAAAGTGAAGACCAACATTGATTCAGGACTCTTTCAAGCCATCCAGGAAGCTGGAATGGAAGCCCTTCAGCGCTATGATACCCCTATCCCCAATCTAATTAAAATCTATGAGGGCCGAAGAGATGTTGTGGTCAAGGGGCTTCGGGAGGTTGGGCTGGAGGTGGAAGTCCCCAAAGCCACCTTCTATCTCTGGATTCGGGTCCCTCGAGGCTACACCTCGGCACAATTTGCCACCCTCCTGATGGAACAGGCAGGCCTTGTGGTCACTCCAGGAAATGGTTTCGGAGAGGCAGGAGAAGGTTACTTTCGAATTGCCCTTACGGTTGACGAGTCTCGATTGAAGCAAGCCATTGAGCGACTCAAGAAGGTTAACTTTTGAAGATCTCCTCTTCCAAAAGACTGTGGAATGGAACCTGACCGTTTTATTCCATCCGATTCATTTTCCTTTCCTATGTTCAATCGAAAAAATGGGAGGCCAACATGCAAGAACTACTTGGGGAAGGGCTCCTGATTGCCACCCTCATCCTCTTAAATGGCTATCTCGCAGGCACTGAGATTGCTGTGGTCACAGCCCGTAAGAGCAAGGTTCAAGAAATGGCAGCCAGTGGCAAGAGAAATGCCAATATTCTGCTGAAGTTGAAAGACCAACCAGACCGTTTTTTAGCAACTATTCAAATTGGAATTACGGGGGTCAGTGTGCTTGCCTCCGCCGTGGGAGGAGTGGCTGCTGCCGAGGTGATTAAACCGGCCCTCCAGATGGTGCCTATTAAAACCATCTCCATAGCCGCAGAACCCATTGCCATTGCGATCGTTGTTGCTTTGATCACTTATTTTTCTGTGATCTTTGGGGAACTGGTGCCTAAATCGATTGCTCTGTCCCATCCGGAGACCGTAGGGCTTTGGACTGCAAGAACGATTGACACCTTTTCCAAGGTGACATCGATCTTTGTCCGATTTCTTACCTTGAGCACCTCTCTTGTCCTCGCTCCCTTTGGAAGAAAACCTTTTACCGAAAGAGCTTATATCACCGAGGAAGAGGTAAAGCTCCTGATTAAAGAGGGCGGAAAACATGGTGTGTTTGAGCCTACAGAAGAGAAGATCCTTCAAAGTGTCTTTGAATTTGCCGATATGTCGGTCAAAGAGGTGATGGTTCCCCATACCCAGATGGTTGCCATTCAAATCGATCGCTCCCCCCAAGAAATCCATGCGATCATCGAAGAGGAGCAGTTTTCCCGATATCCTGTCTTTGGTAAGGAGTTGAATGATGTTCGGGGAATCCTCAATGCAAAAGATTTTTTGACCCTCTTTGGAAAAACAGGTCAGATCGATATTCGAAAGATCCTTCGTCCCCCCTTTTTTGTTCCGGAGACGATGAACATCAGTCTTCTCCTCAAAGAGATGCAAAGGAGAAGAGTCCACATGGCCATTGTAGTCGATGAGTATGGGAGCGTTTCGGGACTGGTAACCATCGAGGATTTAATCGAAGAGATCGTCGGAGAGATCCGGGATGAACACGATACCGAAAGTCCAGTCATTTTGCTGAAAGACGGAACGCTTCTCATCGAACCTTCAATCAGCCTGAGAGATTTAAAAGAAGATTATCAAATTCTTCTACCGGAATCCCCGGAATATGAGACATTGGGGGGATTTTTAATGACCGCCCTCCAGAAGGTTCCTGTCGTGGGAGATGTTTTGGAGAGGGATGGAAAACGGTTTAGCATCGTGGAAATGGTGGGGCAAAGAATTTCGAAAGTCAAAATGGAAAAACTCTCTGAACCCGTGAAGGAATAGGAAATCGTTTCTCTTAAGGGCTCTTCTCTCGACCTCCAACGACAATCTCCGGAATCCTTAACGTTGGCTGGGCGTCAGCGACCGGCACTCCCTGGCCATCCTTTCCACACGTCCCGATCCCAAAGCCCAGATCATCACCCACCATATCAATCTCCCTTAAGACTTGCGGACCATTTCCAATGAGGATGGCTCCCCGAACCGCTTCTCCAACGTTTCCCTTTTCAATCAAATATCCTTCGCTCACCTCAAAGACAAAATCTCCATTAACGGTATTGACCTGACCTCCTCCCATTTTCTTGACAAAGAGCCCTTTCTCGACCGAGCGGATAATCGCTTCAGGTTTGGTCTGGCCCGGGACGATGAGCGTATTGCTCATCCTGGGAATGGGTTTGATCTGATAGGATTCCCTTCTTCCATTTCCGGTGGAAGAAACCCCATCCTTGAGTGCGCTGAGCCGGTCATAAAGATAACTTTTTAAAACCCCTTCTTCTACCAGGATAGTCCTCCGAGAGAGAACTCCCTCGTCATCAAAGGCATAGGACCCCCTCTTCTGGGGTAACGTTGGATCGTCCACGACAGTGATCAAAGGGGAAGCCACTTGCTCCCCAATCTTGCCCGAATAGACAGAAAGCCCTTGTTGGGCAAGATCTGCCTCCAATCCATGGCCAATGGCTTCGTGGATCATGGTCCCCCCTGCTTCACTTGATAGGACGACTGCCATTCTTCCCATTGGGGCTTTTCTGGCGGATAGCATGAGCAGGGCTCTCTTCCCTGCCACCTCTGCCACGCTTTCAGGTGGCGTCCCATCGAACATCTCAAACCCCACCGTTCCGCCAATCGGTTCATATCCGGTCTGGATGATATCTCCCTGGGAGACAACGACCTGAGCCGAAAAAACCGTTCCGACCCTCTCTCCTTCAATCCATAAACCTTCGGAATTGGCGATGGAAAGAAATTGGCTTACATCCCGATAGAGAATCTTGACCTGTCGCACTCGAGGGTCGAATGTACGGGCCACCTCATTGGCACGATTGACCATCGAAACCTTTTCTGCGACTGAAATATCTCGTGGATGTTTCTCGATGGACGACCGAGGAGAAGGCTTCATCGGGAATGAAGCAAGAGGTTCTCCTGGCAAGACGAATTGAAACACCTTTTCTCCGCGATCTTCTTTGACAGCCCGGCTCACAACATGGGCGAGGGTGAGAAGGTCCTCTTCTCCGAGACGATTGGTGAAACTGTAGAAGGTTCTTCCATCAAAAATCACCCGAAGCCCTATGCCAATATCCTGACCTGAGATCATTTTTTCGATTCGATTCTCCTCGCAAACGATCGCCACAGCATAGGTCTGTTCAAAAAACAAATCTGCAAACTCCCCACCTTCCCGGAGGGCTGCCTTGAGAATTTTTTCAAAAGCAATCTGTTCTAACATCCAATTCTCCTCGTGTGAGATGACCGTTATCCATTCGAAACAAGCATTTCAACATAATGAAATATCTTAAGCGAAACCATTTTGAATTTCATCCCTTGGATATTCGTGGCTGTTTTGAATTTCGTGCTTCGGATTTAAGTTATTTTTTCAATCTCAATCTCTTTCCTCAGTCCCTCCAGCACTGCTTCAACCTCTTGTTCCCATCCAGGTGCAATCATCAGTTCGACAATCGCTTCCTGGGGATCCTTCGTTCTCACCACGGCCATCCCTTCAAAAGATTCGAAGATGAATTTAAAAAAGGCAATATCCTTTCGAGGTATCCTAAAAAATTGAGAGTGGGTGTCCATCTTTTCAGCTCAGCGTTCGGAGATTGGAGTTTTGAGTCCAAAGCATTGGGCTTTCACTCCGAACTACCTGCCAGCAGCCAGGCAAACTCTTAACTCCGGACTTTATGGACGAGTCTTCCGGTCACATCTCCAAAGAGCACGACGTCCCTGATCATTCCTTCAATGGGATAAAGGTCTTTCGAGAGCCATCCTTCGATCAACCCTTCTCTGGAGTGGGTAATCTCCGGATCGAGAAAGAGCTTAACATAATAATCTTTCTCCTCCCTCATCTTCTCTGCCTTCCTCTTTTTCTCCTCCTCTTCTTTGGTGGCCACTTGCACTTCATAGGTTGAAGATCCTTTTTTGGGGAAGGTCGGGACAACATATCGCCTTCCCCGTACAATGTCCCCATAAACCCCATATCGGAAATTAAAGGAAGCGGTTAAAAAATCATCATAAATCTTGCCCGGAGGGATGTCCTCTTCTGTTCTGGCAAGGGATCCATCCTTTTTTCTTCTCTCCCGGATCCATTTCATCCTTTGATAATCAAACCGGTGTCTCCTTCTTCTCGTCTTATCTCCCACTTTAACATCCTCTTCGAAGGAGAGGGACCGAAGACGCCTCCCCCCCTCCACCTCTTCCATAAGAGAACGGTAGGTGTCGACCCGATAGCGAGCGACGAATCCCAGGACGCCCATCGTCTCTGCCTGCAGGATGGCTTGGTAGTAGCCCTTTTTCTCCATGGATTTAAAAGTCAATTTCCCCAGCGCTGCCTTTTTAAATATCCAGAATCCGACCTCATAGGAAAGTTCTTCACCTTTAAAGAATTCCCCGATGGTCCTCGGTGGCTCGCTTTGGGTGGGATAAGGATTGGATTCGGTTTCCGATAGGATAAAAGGAAAGAATGGTAGAGAGGAAAATCCCATCAGCCACCGAAAAAAAGCTCTTCTTGTATAATCACGGGGTGGGTTCATCGCTGACCGTTAAAGATGGAGTTCTACCACATCACCTTCACTCACCGGATAATCACGTTTCACCATCTGCCCGTCAAACTTTCCTGATCCCCAAACACGGGCGTACCGGAGTTTGGCGGCAAAATCCTTATGAACCGATAAAGCCACATCCTCAATGGTGCTTCCCTTTTTAAGAATAACCGGCTCTGTCCGGTCTGGCTCTTTCCCTGGGATTTTAGTATAGACTCTGAGAATATCCAAGTGGCGATAAACTTCTTTCTTCACTTCTTCCAAATTCATCTCTTCTCGAGCCGAAACCGGTAAGATGGTATAGGCCTCCTTAAACCGAGCTTCGAGAGAGCGAAGTCCTTCCAAAGCAGGTTTGAGATCGACCTTATTGCCGAGAAGCACCGTCCGTTTAAAGGCCCAACCGGGGTCCATGGGATGGGTTGGCTCACTTTCTCCAAGAAGAATCCGTAACCGGTTTAACTCTTCAAGAAGGACCTCCATTTGGAAGACCGGGTCATCGGTCAAGTCTAAGACGACCAGAATCACATTGGCATTTCGGATGAGGTTGGGAAATCCGGGTTCAATCCGGTCCATCTGAATGGGCGGGGTATCAACCAATTGGATTTGGATGTTTTCGAACCTCATCATCCCGGGTATGGGTTTCTGTGTCGTAAAAGGATAATCAGCCACGTCTGAAGGGGCATGGGTGAGACGGGTAAAGAGGGTCGATTTCCCGGTGTTGGGCAAACCCAGAAGCACGACCTGAGCCGCCCCCTCTCGTTTCACATTATACGCTTGTTCCGCCCTGCTGACCGCAGGCTTTTTCTGGAGTTCCTCCTTTAGCTTGGCCATACGGGATTTAAGCTGTCCTCTGAGCCTTTCGGTCCCTTTATGTTTCGGGATGACCGCCATCATCACTTCAAGGGCTTTGATTTTTTCAGGAATGGATTTGGCTTGCTTGAATTTGGCCTCTGCCTCTAAATACTGGGGAGTGAGGTTGGCTGGCATAATCTCGACATTCAATCGATGGAGGATTTCTCTATGGGATGAAGGACTCTTCCAGATAACCTTAAATAAGCCACTCCTTCTGCCTCTGTCATAGGAAGCTTGAAGTTACAACTTGTAAATCTTCTCCCGGAGAAAGATGTCTAATACTTTTGGATCGAATTGTTTCCCTTTGCACTTCTCCATTTCCAGGATCGCATCCTGTAAGGGCATGACTCCTCGATGGGGTCGAGCGCTCGTCATAGCATCAAAGGCATCGGGGAGACTGATGATACGAGCCTCCAGAGGAATGGCTTCCCCGACCAGTCTGTCTGGATATCCGCTCCCATCATAAAACTCATGGTGATGTCGGATGATTGGAATTTTATCTCTAAAAAATTCAACTCCCTCCACAATCTTCACTCCGATCAGGGGGTGTTCCCGGATGATTTCATACTCTTCACGACTCAGAGGTCCTTCTTTTTGGAGAATATTATCCTTAATGCCAATCTTGCCAATATCATGGAGTAGGGCACCATACTCAAGGGTTTCAAGCCGTTCTTCTGAAAAACCCATATGCCGGGCGATCGCCAGGCTCATCCGTTTCACACGATCCGAATGGCCGCGCGTATATGGATCTTTGGCATCGATCGCCTCTGCAAGCACTTTGACTGAATCGAGGTGACTCTTTTTAAGATATCGGTAGGCCTGTTGAAGCTTGGCCGTCCGCTCTTCCACCAGCTCTTCCAGGCGTGTGTGATAGGTTTCAATCTCCTCTTCCAGACGCTTGCTCTCAAGGGCTTTCCTCACACTCATGACAATCAGATCCAGATCAGCCGGTTTGATAATAAAATCATAAGCCCCCTGCCTCATGGCATTGACCGCAAGATCGATCTCCGGATAGGCTGTCACCATGATGATCTTTATCTTTGGGTCAATCGCCTTAACTTTCTGCAAGAGTTCGATCCCGCTCATCTCAGGCATTTTTATATCCGAGAGGATCAGGGAGTAGGAATTTTGATAAAAAAGGTTTAAAGCCTCTTTGCCATTATGAGCGGTCGTACAGAGATAGCCTTCTTTGGTCAACCTTCGATCCAAAACATTGCAGATCACTTCTTCATCATCGACAATCAGAATTCGCTCTTCTCTCATATTGGCTTTATTTTAAAAAAGAAATAGAACAAGAGTCAACCCCACCACAAAGAAATGTCTTTCTTCGGCTCATCACCGTCCCGAGGGCTGAGGCGTTCTCTCTTCAGCGTAACCCCTCAGTTAAAAAGAAAAAAAATCCGATTCAAAGGGATGAGGGCCCCGATGAGGGTAACCTTTGATAACCGCTATTCAAGGTTTTGGAGGGGGAACGTTCCAACCCTTTTATTAAACCGAAAACACCCCATCACTAAGGGGTTACCCTTCCGTCTATTTTCCATTTGATTTTGATAAGTTTTTTTGATAAACATATTTCTATTCAATTGGAGTATCGGTATGGAACTCAAAAAGATCTTGGTCGTTGATGATGAGGCCCCCCTCAGAGAAATTTTGCAGAGGGGATTGACTCAGATGGGTGGTTACTGTGTCGAGGTGGCTCAAAATGGACAGGAAGCCATCGACAAGATGGAAAGAGAGATCTTTGACCTGATCCTGACTGACCTGATGATGCCGGAAATGGATGGCATGGAACTTTTGAAAATCATCAAAGGAACCCGGCCAGACCTTCCGGTCATTATGATGACTGCCTACGGATCGATTGATACAGCCGTAGAAGCAATGAAAATCGGTGCCAACGATTACATCACAAAACCAGTCGATCTCCGGGACCTCATGCTCCGAATCTCAAAAGTGCACCAGGAAAATCTGCTTCTTCAGGAAAACCGTCTCTTAAGGCAAGAGGTCAGAAAGAAGTTCCAATTCTCAAACATCATTGGCAAAAGTCGAAAGATGCAAGACGTCTTTACCCTGATTGAAAAGGTCGCTCCGAGTAATAGTACCGTCATCATTTATGGAGGAAGTGGAACGGGCAAAGAACTTGTCGCCAAAGCCATTCATTATCATAGTCCAAGGGCCGAACACCCCTTCATCCCCTTTAATTGCAGCGCCATTCCTGAAACGTTGGTCGAGAGTGAACTGTTTGGACATATGAAGGGAGCATTCACTGGAGCCGTTCAAACCAAGAAAGGACTTTTTGAAGAGGCCAATGGCGGGACCTTATTTCTCGATGAGATCGCCACCCTTCTGCCTTCGGTCCAGGTGAAACTCCTCAGAGTGCTTCAGGAGAAAGAGGTGATGAAGATCGGAAGCACGGAGAGAACGAAAATCGATGTCCGGATGATTGCAGCCACCAATGAAGATCTTGAAGCCAACATGAAAAAAGGGAAGTTCCGAGAAGACCTTTTTTATCGCCTTCATGTCTTCCCCATCTTTCTTCCAGATTTAAAGGATAGAAAAGAGGATATTCCCCTGCTGGCTTATCACTTTCTCGATCTCTATGCAAAGGAAGCCAGAAAAGAGATCAAAGGAATCTCCAAAGAGGCAATGGATCTGCTTCTCGACTATGCCTGGCCTGGAAACGTCCGGGAATTGGAAAATGCCATTGAAAGAGCAGTCATCATGGCTGAAGGAGAACTCCTGGTCCCTCAGGACCTTCCAAAAGATTTAGCCGAGGGGACATCTTTTTTAATCAGAAGAGGGGTCAAAGAACGAAAATCCCTTGATGAAATCAAAGCGGAATATATCCTCCAGATCCTGAAGGAAACGAATGGAAATAAAAAAATCGCCGCTGACATTCTAAAGGTGAACCCGCGAACCCTCTACCGCTTTGAAAAAAAGGAACGCTTCAAAGAGTCTTTTTAACCTTAACATTGCAAAAAATTGAAACAAAGGGACATGGGTCAACCGTTCGGAAACGATTCGAGGCGAACCTTTAGACCAACGGGCACTCGCATTTCTAACCCATACTGGAATTCACCCTTGGTGAAGTTCAGCCATTCCTTTAAGAAATCCGGTTAATCGCCATTCGAAGCGCTGGAGAGCGGTTTATCCATGGCCCTTGATGCACCTGCAAGGTGAATCCACACGGTGCTCTTTCACCGCCCGCCTTCATTGACTCCATCACAAAACAGTGTTAAAAAACATTCATGATATCTTTGACGGGTAGAGGGATATTGGTTTTAATTTCCGTTTCCCTCCTCATTGCCTGCGCCAATGCTCAGAAGGTGGGGCCTTGGCCTGCCCAAACAGCCTCCTCAGCCTCAGGCCCTTCGCTCTCCTCTAAAAAAGCTCCTCCCCCCAGGCCCAGGGCTTATTATCACTTTCTTCTCTCCCAGTTAAAATTACGAGAGGGGAAACTTACAGAAGCCATCGAAGACTTAAAAGAAGCCATCCGTCAGGATGGCCATGAACCCTCCCTCCGGGTCGAACTCGCTTCCCTTTACATCTACCAAGGAAGGATGGAGGAAGCCATAGAGGAGTGTCAGGAGGCGGTTCGCATCGATCCCGATCACCTGATGGCCTATCTCCTGCTGGGTGGGCTCTACTCATCCCAAAAGAAGACTTCCTTGGCCATTGAGGCTTATAAAAAAGCGATTAAGATTTCTCCCCGGCATCGCGAAAGCTATCTCTATCTGAGCGCCCTTTACCTCGAAACCCAGCAGTATGATCAAGCGATCGACCTACTCCAGCAGCTCATCCGAATAGAACCCAACTCAGCCATTGGCCTCTATTCGCTTGGACGGGTCTATGCCGAGACCAAAGCCTATGACCGGGCAGAAGAATATCTTCTCAAAGCCTTAGCCATCGATCCAAATATGATCGCTGCCTTGATGGATCTGGGAATTGTCTATGAGATCCGAAATAAGACGGAGCAAGCCGCTGAGGTTTACCAAAAAATCCTTCTTCTTCAGCCAGACCATAAGGGAGCAAGAAACCGGTTGGGCCAGGTCTTGATCAAAGAGAAAAAACTGGACGAGGCGTTGGTCCAATTTCAGGAACTTCAGAAATCCGCAGCCGGCGATCTTAACCTCCGAACCAAGATCGGACTCATCTATCTCGAACAGGGGAAGTTCGACCAGGCGATCCTTGAATTTAACTTCGTCCTCGCCGCCACGCCAGGAGATGATCGAGTCCGATACTATTTGGGAGCCACCTACGTTGAGAAAGGGGCCCTCGATCTTGCCCTTGCTGAGTTTAAAAAGATCTCCATCGATTCAGATCTTTTCGCAGACTCTCGAAGGAGCATGGTTCTCATCCTCAAAAAACAGAACAAGTTGGCAGAGGCCATCCGGCTCATGGAAGAATCCATTCAGGCGAAACCCAAGGATTCGGATCTCTACCTCACCCTCTCCGCTCTCTTAGATACAGAAGAACAGCTTCCAAAAGCCATCGAGACCCTCCAGAAAGGACTCTCCTATAACAGGGAGAACGTGGAGCTGCTTTATCAACTGGGTGCCCTCTACGATAAAATGGGAGATTTTGAAAAGATGGTCATCCAGATGAAAGAAGTCCTCAGGATTAACCCCAACCATGCGGACGCTTTGAACTATCTCGGATATTCCTATGCCGAGAAAGAGATTCACCTTGAGGAAGCCCTCCAGCTCATCCAGAAGGCCATGGCCTTAAAACCCAACATGGGTTACATCACGGATAGTCTGGGATGGGTGTATTATAAGCTCGGAGATTATGAGCGGGCAGTCACTGAACTCGAGAAAGCCAATCAGTTAACCCCAAATGATCCCGTCATCACAGAACATCTGGCAGATGCTTATCATAAGCTGAGTCGAATGGAGAAGGCTCGACTCCTTTATGAAAAAGCCCTCACCCTCAACCCTAAACCCGACCAAGCGGAACGATTGAAGCAGAAGATCGAAGGTCTGAAAGGAAAACCATAAAGGTCTTGGCTTAAGGCCTGGGCTTCCAAGGACTATCTTTCAGGATGAACCTCCTGCTACAGGGGGAAAGATCGAGAGGACATCCCCATCCTTTAAGCGTTGGTCCTTCTTGGCATGAACGCCATTGATCAGAAGGATTTTAGGAATCTCCTCAGGGATGTTGAGTCGGTTCAATATATCCTGAACCCGCGTCGTATTATCAATCTCCATTTTACACGAAAAACGGCCGCTTCCTTTAGGAAGATAATCTCTCAGGGTCGCAAAGAGTTTTACTTCAATTTCCATAGAAAAGACTTGTTTAACCTCCTCTTCAATGTTTATTTAAGGATTTCAATCTCCCGGGTTGAATGAAAGATAACAAAAATACGCAGGTTATTGGAGTTTTTTTCCAGGGGGACCATAAAAAAACCCTGTTTGTCTCTCGAATATCCATACGTCATGCCGATTAGGATCTCTCCATCGTGGAACGTTACCTTCACTTTGAGGGCACTGGCTTCCTCCTTTTCTTCTTCCAGAACCCTATCAAGAGTAATGGGGCCTTTTCTTCCTTCAAGGCTTTTTACAAAAAAAACAGCTTTCAAATCAGAGATGGGAATCTCCACCCCCTTCTTGATCTTCCCTTCGTTCTCTTGGGATATGGGAATCACATGGAAGACCATTTTGTTAGCCCCGAAATTGTAGGTGATCCCTTTGATCATCCTGCCATCCCGATACTTCGCCACCACTAAATTCTGTTTGCAATGCCCCTCTGGAGATCCCATATCCCCCTGTGAGTCCCCATCCCTCCGACGGTCAGGTTGAATCCTATTATAGGGAAAGACCCTTCGCCTTTCAAGGGAGTGGAAAAGGAAGAAGATGGGAGGATAAAATTATATGAGTTGAATCTTTCCCGGAGGGCCTTCCACGACCTCCCCGACAAGAGAGGAATACCCATGCCCTTCTCTTTTTAAATGATCCACTAATTGATCTGCCTCGTTGGGAGGTAATGAAATGAGCAACCCTCCTGAGGTTTGGGGATCGTAAAAGATATCCAATAAAAGGTCAGACACATTAGAAGAAACCTCCACCTTGCAGGAGAAGAATTGACGGTTTGAATGGGCCCCTCCAGGAACGAGTCCCATGTTGGCATACTCCATCGCTTCGGAAAAGATAGGAACGGCATCTGCTTCGATCACCAATCCCACATGGCTGGCTACGGCCATCTCCAGTGCATGACCCATCAAACCAAATCCAGTAATATCGGTACAGGCATGAGCTCCAAATGTGATCATTCTCTCGGAGGCCACTCGATTCAGGGTGGTCATGCTCTCCACGATTTTCTGCACCGCCTTTTCAGAAGCCAGTTGTCCTTTGAGTGCGGTGGCAATGATCCCGGTGCCAAGGGCTTTGGTCAACACCAGTTTATCTCCAACCCTTGCTTTTGCATTGGTCAAAATTTTTTTGGGGTGAATTAATCCGGTCACGGACAGCCCGTACTTAATTTCTGGATCTTCGATCGAATGCCCACCGACAAGAGCCACTCCAGCCTCTTTCATTTTTGAAAGTCCTCCAAGAAGGATCTCTTTCAGAATGGAAGCAGGCATGGTCTTGATAGGAAAAGCCACTAAGTTCATTCCTGTCAGAGGAGTTCCTCCCATAGCATAGACATCGCTCAGGGCATTGACTACTGCAATCTGACCAAAGAGAAAAGGGTCATCGACAATGGGGGTGAAAAAGTCCGCGGTCTGAACCAGGGCTATCTCCTCGTTGAGTTGATAAACTCCTGCATCATCTGAGGTATCCAATCCAACCAAAACGTTTGGATCCCTTGGAATAGGAAGGTCTTTGAGGATTTGGTCCAGATCCTCTGGACCGATCTTGGCTGCTCAACCCGCTTTCTTAACCGTTGCAGTCAATCGTATTTCACTCATTCCTCTTCCCCAACCAGGTGAAAACCCTGTTCCGAAGGATGGTCTTTCCATCGCCTTCTGGAATGATTAAAAAGTCTGTTTTCTCCCTTTTATCATTTCTGTATTTAATGTTCAATTTTTAAGTGAAGAAGTCAAATCATCTTTCTCGATAGGCCTCCACCCCATGGAGCCCCATGAAGATAGCCTCCATGTCCATACTTCAAGGTTTGGGAGAGGGAACGTTCCAACCCTTTTAAATCGAAAAGAAAGGGCTTGTACTTTGAGGGATTCTTTTCTATCAAACGGTTGGGGTTGCCTAAAACGATCAAAACTGGTATGTATATGGATGGTGATGGGACCATCATCTTTTTAGGAGGAGGTCGATATGTACAAGAAAATTTTGGTTCCCCTTGATGGATCGGAACTGGCCAAAAAGGCGCTGGATCAGGCTGTGAAACTGGCTCCTATCTTTGGCTCTGAAATCATCCTCTTCCAGGTCGTTCCCTTTATGCCTATCTATGGATCACCCGAACTCGTGACACCTCTGATTGTTGATGAAAAGCAGAAAGAGGCAGCGGAACGCTATCTTCAGGGGTTGGCCAATGCTCTGAAGGAAACTGGACTTCAGGTGTCAGCCACGGTGAAGACAGGACAGCAGGTGGCGGTGGAGATCATCGATTTTGCGAAAGAGATTGGAGCGGATCTGATCATCATGTGCACCCATGGCCGTTCAGGCATTACCCGTTGGGTCTTAGGAAGCATTGCCCTTAAAGTGCTGACTCGGGCAGAGACTCCAATTCTTTTGATCCGGTCAAAGGAATGATGATCAAAGCATGGCAACGATTCTCATCGGACTCTACATCGCCTGTGAATTGATCGCTAATGTGACTGCCTCCAAACCCATTCAGTTAGGAGGAATAGTTGTCCCGTCAGCCATCTTCATCTATACCCTCACCTTCACTCTGATCGATCTGATCAATGAGTCGATGGGAAAACCGGGGGCTCGAAGAGTTATCCTATCGGCTTTCATCGCCAATCTTCTTCTTGCCGCCTATGCCCAATTGACTGTCTTGCTCCCCCCTGCGTCGTTCTACTCCGGACAGGAAGCCTATGCCAGTGTGCTTGGAAGCACGCCGAGAATTGTCTTTGCCAGTCTCACAGCCTACCTGATCAGTTCATTGATAGACGCTGAAATTTTTACTTTCTGGAAAACTCATATCCGTGGACCTAAATGGTTGAGGGTTCTGGCCAGCAATGCCATCTCCACTTGGGTTGACAGCCTGGTTTTCATCACCCTTGCGTTCTATGGTCTCATGCCGATCTGGCCACTGATCAAAGGTCAATACCTTGTGAAAATGGCAATTACCCTTGTGAGCCTTCCCATGATCTATCTGGTAAGAAGCCATAGAGAACGCCCACAAAGGACTATCGACCTGACAGCCGGAAGCGCTTCGGCTTAGGCAGTCGTATTAGAAGATGGAATCTACATCGGAAGTCATGGGGACTGAACTATGAAAAGAGAACACATCTTTCTCATCTTCACGCTCCTGGTGGCTTTTTTCTCCCTCTATTATCTCTATCAGATTCTTTCTCCTTTCTTAGCGTCCATCCTCTGGGCCATTCTTCTGGCCATCGTTTTTTACCCTCTTTATTTGAAACTCCATCGCCTCTTGAAAAAAGGAAGGTCCTTTCATCTCTCGCCATGACGCTCCTGGTTGTGGGAGTCATTGTGCTTCCTGCAGGTTTTTTAATCGTCTCCCATGCTTATGAGGTCATCCATTTTTACCATAGTCTCGACGAGATGATCAAAACAGGACATTTGCAATCTTATCTGAACCGCCTCACAGCAATCCCCGTTCTGAAAGGGATTTTTGAAAAGTTCATCCAATATGTGGATCTCTCGCAGGTAAACCCATTTGATTTTTTGCTGAAGAAGGTTCAGCAGATCGGTGTGTTTCTTTTTCACCAAACGTCCAACCTTCTAAAATCTGTATCTACGTTCGCTGCCAGTTTCTTCACCCTCGTCGACATTTATATCAAAGGGATCAAAAGTTCGGAGTGACTCCGTTCTGGATTGTGGATCTCGAACCGCGTATTTAAATTCCCCCTTCCACCATCAACGCTCCCCAATCTAAAGGCAAAAGGGCTTCGACGACCCCTGAACTGCTTGCTCGGCTCAGAATCTCTTGTAATACCTTTTTAGAATGCTTAAAATGATGAATATGAAGGTGCCCAATATCGGTTTAGAAAAACATTCGAATCGAATCAAAAAAGATCGGTCTCCTCGTAAGTTGGTCGAAGCATTTCAGGCCCTATCCAACCAGATCCTTCAGGTTGCCAACCAAGGGCCCTTGAGGCTCCACTTCCAGCAGGAAGTCTCTCAAATGATACTCAACTTTTCAGGGGCCGATGAGGTTGAACTTTGGCTTAAAGACCACGGAAAATATTTTCGAAGTATCCTCAAGCGATCGTCTTCGTCTTCCCTCTGTTGCAGAATGATCCCATCCGTTCAAAATGAGAGGGGGGACATTATTCCTGAGCGGGATGACGATTCAGATCTGATCTGTCTATGCAATCATCTCCTCCGGAGTCAGGTGGAACGCTCTCCAAGGCTAACAAAAAATGGGAGCTTCCTCATCGTCGATTCAAAAAAGCCATTATCCCTTCGTCTGAAATCCTTCAATAAATGGCATATTCGGAAATTTATCCTTGGCGGTTCTCATCCCTCCCTTTTCTTGATCCCCCTGTGGGTGAATCAACAGAGTGTTGGATTGTTGCAATTAAAGAGCAATCGTAGGAACTTTTTTAAAAAGGAAGAAATCGGACTCTATGAAAGTCTCGCACGGAGTCTCGAAATTGCAGCCGCCCACCGTGATGCCCAGATCGATTTACGCGAACGTGTCAAGGAACTGACTTGTCTTTACAGGATTGCTCACCTCGGGTCCCAACCTGGACTAACCTTGGAAGGAATTCTGGAGGAAGTAGTCAGGATTCTCCCTTCGGCTTGGCTCTATCCAGAAATTACCTTTGCTCGAATCATGTTGGACGGCCATTCTTATACCACGTCTGCCTTCATAGAGGGAAAATGGAAGCAGGCCACCGATATTGTTGTCAGTCAAAAAATACGGGGTCAGGTTGAGGTTTTCTATGTTGAGGAAAGGCCAGAACTGGATGAAGGCCCTTTTATGAGAGAGGAACGGCATCTTTTGGATACAGTTGCAAGAGAGGTATCGATCATCATCACTCGCAAAGAGGCTGAACGGGAAAAAGAGAGGCTAGAAAATCAACTCCGCCACGCGGACCGACTGGCTACCATCGGCCAGATTGCGGCAGGCGTCGCCCATGAACTGAATGAACCTCTGGGGAATGTCCTGGGATTTGCTCAGCTGGCCCTAAAATACCGGGAGTTGCCAAAACAGGCAGAGATGGACATTCAGAAGATCTTGACTGCCGCTTTGAATGCACGGGAAGTCGTCAAAAAGCTTTTGATCTTCGCTCGACAAATGCCTCCCCGAAAGACAGGGGTCAATTTGAACCGATTGGTTCAAGAGGGACTCCGTTTTTTTGAATCCCGATGCGCCAAAGAGGGAATTGAGTTAGTCTGTTCCCTTTCTCCTGACTTACCAGAAATCTCAGCGGATCCATCCCAGTTGAACCAGGTGATCGTCAATCTGATGATCAACGCCTTGCAAGCCATGCAGCCTGGAGGCAAATTGACCATCCAGACCCTTACCGGGAGAGAACGGGTTTCGCTTATTGTTGAAGATACAGGTACCGGCATGGATGAAGAGGTCATGAGACAGATCTTTACCCCTTTTTTTACAACGAAGGATGTGGGCCAGGGAACCGGATTGGGGCTGCCTGTGGTTCATGGAATTGTCACCTCACACGGAGGCTCCATCAAGGTAGAAAGTAAACCGAATCAAGGTTCAAGATTTGAGATTCAATTACCCATAACTATTTCACGCGAAATAGAAGGGGAGCAATAAATGTCACCTTCTTTTAGGAAAGAACGGATTTTAATTGTAGATGACACTCCCGATACCTTGGAAGTGCTCCAGAGAAACTTGACCTCCCAAGGATTTCAGACCTTTATTGCCTCTCACGCAACCGAAGCCATCAACTTCCTTAATCAAACACCCGTGGATCTGGTTATAACAGACTATAAAATGCCGGGGGTCAGCGGCCTCGATCTTATCAGGCATGTCCGGGAAAACTTCAAGGAGACCGAGGTGATGATGATCACAGGTTACCCTACGGTGGAAGGCGCCGTGGAAGCGGTAAAGAAAGGAGCCGAAGAGTATCTGGCCAAACCGTTTACCGATGAGGAACTCCTTGCTGCGGTCAAACGGACTCTTGACAAACTCCATTTCCGGAGGGTCACGAAAGCTCCAATCATAGAAAGAGGTCCTGTCCCCTATGGATTGATTGGCGATTCAGAGGCAATGGCAAAGGTGAAGGAGGCGATGATCAAGATTGCCCAAACCTCTGCCACGGTTCTGATTGTAGGGGAAAGTGGGACAGGGAAAGAACTGGTCGCAAGAGGCATCCACTACAATAGCCCAAGAGCGTCAGCCCCTTTTGTTCCTGTTAATTGCGGTGCCATTCCGCACGACCTCTTAGAGAGTGAACTTTTTGGCCACGTCAAAGGATCCTTTACAGGAGCCACAGAAACCAGGGCGGGGTTCTTCCAGACTGCAGATGGTGGAACGATCTATCTTGATGAAATCAGCGAAACCAGCCTCTCGATGCAGGTCAAACTTCTCAGGGTGCTTCAGGAGAAAGAAGTATGTATGGTGGGATCCAGTCGTTTTCGAAAAGTCGATGTGAGAATTCTCGCATCGACCAATAAAGATTTATCTGCTTTGATCCAAAAGGGGGTCTTCAGGGAAGACCTCTTTTTCCGAATTAATGTTATGACGATTGAAATACCACCGTTGAGAGAAAGAGGAGATGATATTTTACTCCTAGCCCGCCATTTTACAACCAAGTTTGCCAAAGAGTTAGGCAGACCGGCCCCCCGTTTTTCTGACAGTGCACTGCAGGTGTTCCGAAACTATCACTGGCCTGGTAATGTGAGAGAACTTGAGAATGTGATTCAACGCCTTGTGGTTATGACCGACAGTGACCTCATTGATGTTCCGGACCTCCCCTCCCAGATGCGATTCTCGGCATTGAAAGCCAGTGGCTTGAATCGGACGCTCATCGAAGTAGAGCTTGATCATATTCAACATGTCCTAACCAGTGTCAAAGGCAATAAGACCAGGGCTGCTGCAATCCTTGGAATTGACCGAAAGACCTTAAGAGAAAAGCTTAATAAAATGAAAAAACCCAAAGACTGAAAATAGGGGTAAATCTCTCCAGTGGTTCAAATTTCACCGCATTCCTCAATATTTTCTTTAATATGTTTAGGAATTCCTATTCAAGAGGTACCTTTCTTTTAACCCCTAACTAACTGTTTCATAGGCATATTTTATTCTGTCCCCATCAACTGGCCTTTCTCCTCCTTTTTCTCTTTATTGGCAAAAACTTTGCAATTTCTAATTCATTGCCAATGGGTGGAAAGGGGGACATGATGAAAAAGAAGAAAAGAGGCATGAGACTGGAAGGAGTAACTTCCAATAGCAATAGGGCATTCCGTAACTCAAAACCAAGGGGAAACAAAATCGCCACGATTGACCCGCAGACCTATCTTCCTAAAAAGTCCAAAGAAAAAATATGGATAGATCCAAAAAAGTATTCCGGTCTCTGTGTATGCTGCAGTTCCTCTTCGGTGTGCACCTATTCAAGAGATCCAGGTAGGCCCGTTCTTCAGTGTGAAGAATTTGAAGGAATCTCAATGTCCAGAGTCAGGAAAGAAACAACCTCTGGTAATCATCTTTCAGGGTCGTCCCTTCATCCTCAGGGGTCGGGTTATTCAGCCGGCTTATGCACCAACTGTGAAAACCTCAATACCTGTACTTACCCGAAACCTGAAGGGGGACTGTGGCACTGCGAAGAATACTGTTAAGAAATAGAGAAGAAAAGCACGAATCAAACCCAATCTGTTGGGAAAGGGTATTGCTCAATTCTGTTGCTGATTCGATATCCTAACATTGAGGGGAAAAATGAATCCGGACCATATCCGAGAAATCATTGATCGTCATGAGGGAGGAAAGAAGGGTGGAATGATCTCCATTCTTGAAGAAATTCAGTCTCATTATAGTTACCTTCCGGAAGAAGCCTTAAAGATCGTGGCGGAGAAAACGGGGCGTTCTCTTGTCGATCTTTATGGCGTTGCCACCTTCTATAAAGCCTTCAGCCTGAAGCCGCGAGGGGAACACCTTATCTCGGTCTGCCTGGGAACCGCGTGCCATGTCCGGGGCGGACCTCGTATTGCTGAGGAGTTTGAGCGTCAACTGGAGATCAAAGCCGGAGAGACCACCAAGGAGGGCGAGGTCAGTCTTGAAACCGTCAACTGCCTTGGCGCCTGTGCCCTCGGTCCCATCGTTACCGTGGATGGACATTACTTTTCAAATGTCACCCCTGCCAAAGTAAAAGAGATTGTTCATAAGGCAAGAGTAGGTCTGGACGGAGTTAATATTCATACAGACGAACGTATCTTCCCGATAGAGGTTGCCTGCGCCCATTGTAATCACAGTCTGATGGATCCTCACTATTATATTGACGGATACCCTTCAATCAAAGTAACGGTCTCCTTTGAACAGAAACATGGATGGGTTCGACTCTCCTGTCTATATGGTAGTTTTTCGGTAGAACAGGAGTATGAAATCCCCATGGAGGCCGTGGTCAACTTCTTCTGTCCTCATTGTCATGCCGAGTTGAGAGGCGCCTTGGAATGTTTCACCTGTGGAGCGCCTATGGTCCCCCTGTCGGTTAGGGGAGAAGCTGGAATAATCCAGATCTGCTCTCGCCGGGGATGTAAAGGCCACTGGCTTGATTTAACAGGATAAATCTCTCGTTGGGATAGAACCGATGGAAACGTTTAAAACAATCGATCAATTTATTTCATTTCAATCCCATCTGATCAAAAAGCTAAATCCTGCCCATCCTACAATCATCATCTCGGCTGGGACTTGCGGTCAGGCAAGCGGTGCCAATGACCTCATCCGAATCGTTAAGCGAGAGTTGCTCAGTAAAAAATGGACAGACCAGATCCGATTGCGAATTACCGGTTGTCATGGGTTCTGCGAGATGGAACCCTCCGTTCTCATTGAACCTAAAAGAACGTTCTACCCGAAGGTGAACGTCAAGGATATGGTTCGAATCATCAAAGCCGTTGCTGAAGATAAGGTCATCGAGGAGCTTCTCTATTTAAATCCAAGCACAGGAGAAAGGATTGAGACCCAAGATGAGATCCCGTTTTTCAAAAATCAGATCAGAACACTCCTCAGCTTAAACGAAAAAATTGACCCAATCCGAATCGATAACTACATCGAACAAGGCGGATACAAGGCAATTGTCAAAGTTCTTTCTAAAAGAGAACCCAGAGGGGTCATCGAGGAGATCAAAGCCTCAACCCTTAGAGGCCGTGGCGGAGCTGGATTCCCAACAGGGCTGAAATGGGAGCGATTTGCTGAACAGCCGGATGGGAAGGGTAAATTTCTCATCTGCAACGGGGATGAGGGCGACCCAGGGGCTTACATGGATCGTAGTCTTCTTGAAGGAAACCCCCACAGCGTCATCGAAGGAATGTTGGTCGGAGCCTATGCGACAGGTGCAAATGAAGGTATCCTCTATGTCCGTAATGAATATCCTCTTGCCATCAAGCACCTCGTTATCGCCCTTCGTCAGGCTTACCAGATGGGTCTGCTTGGTTCAAACATCCTCGGGACCGGATTCTCTTTCAACCTCCAACTCGTCAGGGGTGCAGGCGCTTTTGTTTGCGGGGAGGAGACCGCCTTGATCAAATCCATTGAGGGAATGATGGGCGAACCTGTCCAGAGGCCTCCCTTTCCCGTGCGGAAAGGGCTTTATGGCAAACCTACCCTCATCAATAATGTCGAAACTTGGGCCAACGTGCCTATCATCATCAATACTGGCGCTCAGGAGTTTAAAAAGATTGGTACAGAACGAAATTCCGGAACAAAGATTTTCAGTCTTGTCGGGAAGGTCAAGCATACTGGGCTCATCGAGGTTCCCATGGGAATCACCCTTAAAGAAATCGTCTATGGCATAGGAGGAGGCTCTTCCGGCAAAACAGAAATCAAAGCCATTCAGACAGGGGGGCCTTCGGGGGGATGTATTCCCGCCACGCGATTTGACTTAACTATCGATTACGAAAGTTTGAAGGCGGCCCAGTCTATGATGGGATCCGGTGGAATGATTGTCATGGATGAACACACCTGCATGGTGGATGTCGCCAAATATTTTATGAACTTCTTGAAAGAGGAATCCTGTGGAAAATGCTTCACCTGCAGAAAAGGAATTCAGAGGATGTATGAAATTTTGAACGATATTTCATCTGGAAAAGCCGACCGATCGACTCTCGATCTCCTTGAAGAACTTTCGACCACGGTAAGGGACACAACCCTTTGTGGCTTGGGTCAGACGGCAGCCAATCCAGTCCTCTCGACCCTCCACTACTTTCGTCAGGAGTACCTGGAACACATAGACCATCACCACTGCCCTGCGGGAGTCTGTAAACCCCTCATCACTTACACCATCAACGAACATTGTTCCGGATGCCAGCTCTGTTTGCGAACCTGTTCGGTTGGGGCCATCACAGGAGAAAAGAAGAAACCTCATCACATCGATCAGACTAAATGCATTAAATGCGGGGCTTGTGGAGACGTTTGTAAATTCAGTGCCATCGAAATGAGACCCATAGAAACAAGCCAGAGGACAAAAGGATGATTACCTTATTCGTGAACGGTCTGGAAGTGTCAGCAGAAGAAGGGACAACGATTCTTGAGCTTGCAAGGTCTTATGGATTCCCCATCCCGACCCTCTGCCATATGGACGGACTTTCTCCCTATGGAGCCTGTCGGCTCTGTGTCGTGGAGATCGGGGAAGGATCAAATGCAAAACTGGTCAGCTCGTGCACGTATCCGGTTGAAGAAGGGCTCCGGGTGCGCACCGCCTCTTCCCGTGTGGTAAGAGCCAGGAGGATGATCCTCGAGCTTCTTCTCGCTTCCTGCCCTCAATCTAAAACCATTCAAGATTTGGCTTCTGCCTATGACGTTCATCAACAGCGTTTCAAACAGGAGTACGAGGATTGTATCCTTTGCGGCCGCTGTGTCCGGGTCTGCGAAGAGCAGATGAGGGCTAAGGCCATCGGGTTTCGAGGCAGGGGGGAACGGAGAAGCCTTGGAACACCTTTTGACCAAAAATCTGAAGATTGCCGTCTTTGCGGAGCCTGTATGTATGTTTGCCCGGCCTGTCAGCTTCGGTGCACCTACACCGAGCCGGAGAAAGCGATTTGCGGGGGATGTGCTAATCTCAGTCCCCCCTGCCTTAAGAAGAGCTCTTTCGATGACCTGATGTGTTATATGGAGCCCTGTGTGGCTTGTGAGATAAAGAAAGACTGAGCCATAGAAAGGAGAATCAGAAATGTCCTTATCCAAAATTAATGCCTCAGCGGCCACCCTGACCAAAAACAGAACGGAGGGTTCGATTGTTCCCGTTTCAGGGATGTGCGTCACCTGTGTGGACGGATGTATTGGGATGTGCGAGATCGGAAAATCGGCTTATCGGGGCCATGAGGTAATCTACCCTCAACCTTTTGGCGTCATCACCACAGCCTCTGAAAAGAAATATCCGGTCGATTATTCTCATTTCAATATCATGGGCACAGCAGTCGGTGCCTACGGAATCGAACCAGATAGTGATCAAGCGATCTTTCCGGCGGTCAATCTTGAAGTCACATTTGGCCATGATAGGGGGATTAAATTCCATTATCCATGGATCATCTCCGGGATCGGTTCAACCGACATCGCCAAAAACAACTGGGAAGGATTGGCCATTGGATCGGCTCTTTCTGGAACAGGCCTGACCATTGGAGAAAATGTGGTCGGCATGGACCCCCAGGCGGTCATGAAGAACGGCAGAGTCGTTGATACGGTGGAATTGAAACACCGGGTCAAACTCTATAAGGACTATCAGCGTAATGGCTATGGTGCCATCATCGTCCAAGCAAACATAGAAGACACCCGCCTTGGGGTCCATGAATATGCCATTCAAAAGCTTGGAGTGGAATGTGTTGAGCTCAAGTGGGGACAGGGAGCCAAGGATATTGGCGGTGAAGTAAAGGTGAAAGACCTTAAAAAAGCCCAGATGCTTCACGAACGGGGTTATATTGTCCTACCCAATCCAACTGATCCCGATGTGATCAAGGCTTTTGAGCACAAAGCCTTTAAGGAGTTTGAGCGTCATTCGCGGGTTGGAATGGTGACAGAAGAATCGTTTGCAGAAAGAGTGGAGGTTCTGCGTAAATCAGGCGCAAAATACATCTTCTTAAAAACCGGGGCCTATCGACCTGCTGATCTTGCCAGGGCCATTGCTTTTGCCTCAAAGTATAGGCTTGACCTTCTCACAGTCGATGCTGCTGGTGGTGGAACTGGGATGAGCCCGTGGCGTATGATGAACGAATGGGGCGTTCCCCCTGTTGAGCTTCATTCCCTTCTCTACCGTTATGCCTCTTATCTTCACCAACGTAAAAAATATGTCCCTCCTCTGGCAGTAGGGGGAGGATTCATCTTGGAAGACGGCATTTTCAAAGCCCTCGCCATGGGTGCCCCTTTTGTCAAGCTTGTGGGCATGGCGAGGGGACCGATCGCAGCGGCCATGGTCGGTAAGACCATCGGCCGAACGATTGAAACCCATCAGGTTCCTGTCTATATCGAACGTTTCGGCCAAACCAAGGACGAAATCTTTGTGACTGCAAGTAACTTGCGAAAGGAATTGGGGGATGCTGAGTTTGAAAAACTTCCGACTGGCGCTATCGGCCTTTATACTTATTATGAACGGATTGCTCAAGGCCTACGTCAACTGATGGCTGGAAGCAGAAAATTTGCTCTGGAGTATCTGTCGCGTGATGATATTTCTGCGTTGACCCCCGAGGCAGCAAAAATCAGTGGGATCCAGTATGTGATGGATATGGACAATGCCATTCTTGAGCAAATCTTAAATATCTAAATCGACTCACGGGAACCTGTAACCCTCATGTCGTTTTATGGTTTATTGGTCTCTTCTTCAACTGGAAAAGGACCAAACGAATTAAACTATAGCGAAGGGGCTTCGACGATCTCGACTTTGAACTCTTTCGCCTGAGGGGGTAAGTCCTTGAAGAGGACGATAAAGGGAGAGGCTTTCCCTGAGGGAACGACCTTCTCCCGATCGGTGTCGGGTTCGATCATCATCTCTCCCGCAAAGAAGTCAGAAGGGAAGGTTTTAAGGCCTCCCCGATCAATGGTCCGGCCGCAGAGCGTCTCTTTCTCCACCACCTTCATCTTGTTCTGATCAAAAATCACGACTTTCACTTTGATCAGTTTTTTCGGCTTTTCAGATTGATTCTCCACCTTTCCTTCAATGAGATAGAGGGAGATTTCCCCGACCCTCTCCTCATATCCGGTCAGATCTTTAATGACCAGACCCTCTTTCTCTGTCCCCCAGAGTTCGTTCCAAAACTGGGTTGCCTTTTTGATAGGTTTCTCTAAATAGGAGGACAGCTTCCCCTTGGACTCGATCTCTGTCCATAAATAGAAAAGTCCGAGAATGAGAAGAATAATGACCGTAGCAAAAGCAATGAAGCGAGAAGACCCTCCCCGTTTTCGACTCATCTTCCTTTTTTCGGGGACGGATTTTTCTGGTTTGATCTCTTTAACAGCGACCTTGCTCTCTTCCACCTCAGAGGGACGGAGGGGAGGTTCGATGTTCTCTTCAGGAACCTGATCGGAGAATAGAAATCTCTCCTGTTCTTCCTCTTTTTCTTCAGAAGGAGAGGGCCCCATTTGAATCTCCTCCTCCCCTGCAGTTGGAACAGAGGCCTCCATTCCTTTCTGATCCTTTTCGATCAGTTCTTCATGAAACTTGGCGAAAGATTCAAAATTTTCAGCCACCTCTTCTTTCGTCTCCGGAGGAGGAACGACATAGAAGATATGTCTGCATCTGGAACAACGGACTTTTGCTCCTTTGGCTGAAATTCTCGAATCCTCGAGATGGTACTTGGTCAAACAGGAGGCACAGGTGATGATCATCGGTCAAACCCCCTTGAGTTCGTTTCATCCATTATGATGAAAGCATGGGAAAAAAGCAAGGAGAAAAAACCATGGAGGTAACCCCTCAGTTAAAGAAATAAAAAAGGGTTGGGAGGTTGCTCCGGAAAAACCTTGAAGCGAAACCTCTGTTCGTCAAACGGCCCAATCTGATTTAAAAAAATCCGATTCAAAGGGCATAAGGGCTTCGATGAGGATAACCTTTGATAACCGCTCTTCAAGGTTTTGGAGGGGGGAACGTTCCAACCCTTTTAAACCTAAAACACCCCATCACTGACGGGTTACCCATGGAGATCAGGAACTCAGGGGATAAGAAGATCGGGAGAAACCTTTCATGAATTCATTTTGTCATTGAGATATTCTAATCCTCTGACCTCCTGATATTCTGATTTCCTGATTGACTATCGTCCTAACCTTTTCTTAAATTCTTCTTTGAGCATGGGAAGGACGGTAAAGAGATCACCCACAATCCCATAGGTAGCAATCTTAAAGATGGGTGCCTCTGGGTCTTTATTGATGGCAACGATGATGTCGGAGGTTTTCATCCCGGCTTGATGCTGAATCGAGCCTGAAATCCCGCAAGCAAAATAGATCTTTGGCCTGACCGTCCGACCAGTCTGTCCAACCTGATGTTCATAAGGGATCCAACCTGCATCCACTGCTGCGCG
Organism: uncultured bacterium; assembly: GCA_938002255.1. Classification (GTDB taxonomy): domain Bacteria; phylum Desulfobacterota; class BSN033; order BSN033; family UBA1163; genus RBG-16-49-23. The sequence goes on along the minus strand of CALLAL010000025.1, from coordinate 76,728 downwards.
AGAAGCTCCGACAGCAGCTCCCAGGACCTCAGCAAATTCCCGGATCACTTTAAAATTCTCCCCGCTCCCAAGCCCTCTTCCTCCTGAAACAATGATCTCCGCATCCGCCAGGTTAACGGCTTCTGCGCCTTTGATAAACTCAAGGACCTTTGTCCGGATCTGGTCTTCTGTCATCGGCAGAGGTTCTCGGATCACCTCTCCTTTCCTGGAATCATCTCGTGCAGGCATGGGAAAGACTTTGGGCCGAACCGTGGACATCTGAGGTCGATAGTTGGGGTAGTCCAGAATGGTCGCCATAATATTTCCGCCGAAGGCTGGCCGTGTCTGTCTTAGGAATTTGGTTTCAGGATCAATGTCAAGGCCTGTACAGTCCGCGGTTAATCCGGCCTCCAGGGTGGTAGCAACGGTTCCAGCGAAATCTCTTCCTTGAACTGTAGCCCCAAAGAGAACGATTTCGGGCTTATATTTCCGAATGAGGTTCACAGCGGCGCAGGCATAAGGATCGGTTCGATAGGGCTCCAACAAGGGGCTTTCAGTCACATAAACCTTATCTGCTCCATAAGCGAATGCCTCTTGAATGAACCCTTCGACGTTATGGCCCAGGATGAACCCGCACAATTTGCATCCCAGGTCATTGGCCAGCTTTCTTCCCTCTCCTAAAAGTTCGAAGGAAACGCTGGAAACCTTACCCTGTTCATGTTCTATGAAAACCCAGACATCCTTGTAAGCACTTAAATCAATCGTGATAGCCTTCTCATCCTTTTTTAAGGTAATGGCACCGACCGGACAGACATCCACACAGGCTCCACAGAAGGTACACTTCTCATCCACCGTGGCGGTCCCTTCCTTCATACTTAAGGCCCCAAAGGGGCAGGAAGGAATACAAGCTTCGCATCCGGTACAGGTTTCTTTATCAATCAATAACGTTGCCATGCAAATCTCCTCCTCTGCTTATATCGTCTGAACTTTGAACAGGCACTATCCCTAAGGGGAAAGGTGAGGATGCCCATTTCGGTTTTTGGATAGGGTTTCGTATCAACAAGGATCAGAGATGAAACACATCAATCTTGAAGAACGAAACGTGATGCGCCACCCTTGCCTTTCGAGGTTACCCTTTTATTTGATGAATTTTGTTTCCATCAATTTTTCGACCAGAAGTGGAACCACCTCTGTCAGTTCTCCCTTAAGAAGTTCGCCTCCTCCTCTGGCTTCAGGGGTAAAGACTCTCGTGACCCACGTGGGAGAACCTTTCAGCCCAATCCGATTCTCATCTGCCTGAATATCCTTAGCGGTTAGAGTGGGAATCTGAACTTTGGCTGCCTTCTTAATCCCCAAAAGGGAAGGAAGTCGGGGTTCGTTGATATCCTTGACGACCGTGATGAGGGCAGGAAGCGAGGACTCCACCACCTCCTTACCGTTTTCCAGCAGACGTTCTACAACGATTTTTTTCTGATCGGGTTGGATCTCCCTCACTTTGCACACATAGGTCAGCTGGGGAATTCCCAAGCGGGTGGCAATGCCTGGCCCCACCTGAGCCGTATCTCCATCAATGGCTTGCTTGCCGCAGAAGATCAGGTCAGCCCCTCCAATGGATTCAATCGTCTTGGCTAACGTATAGGCCGTCGCAAGCGTATCTGCTCCGGCAAAGGCCCTGTCGGAGACAAGATAAACTTTATCGCACCCTACTGCCAAAGCATTCCTCAGAACCTCGATGGCCTGAGGAGGCCCCATCGTAATCACATGGACCTCTCCTCCAAACTTCTCTTTGGTGCGAAGTCCTTCTTCAATGGCAAACTCATCGAAGGGGTTGGTGATGCTTGCCACTCCTTCCCGAATCAGCGTATTCGTCTCTGGGTTAATCTTTACGTCCGTCGTATCCGGAACCTGTTTCACACAGACCACAATCTTCACTTTGTTCCTCCTTCTCGCAATCCTTTACACTTTCATGGCAAGGGATCGTCGATTTTATCTCCCTTTAAACACGGGCTTTCTCTTTTCGATGAAAGCCTGCATCCCTTCTTTTTGGTCTTCTGACGCAAAGCCAATCCCGAAAGCATAAGACTCTAAATGGCAGGCTTCCGTGAGATCCATATTAAAACCGCTATCCACAACCATTTTGGCAAGTCTGATTCCCACTGCTCCGTTTGCGGCGATCTGAAGAGCCACTTTTTTCGTCTCCTCCATCAAAGAAACCTGGGGAAAGACTTTGTTGACGATTCCTATCTGGAAAGCCTCCTGGGCAGTGATCATTTTGCCAGTAAAGATAAGTTCTTTCGCCTTTCCCTTTCCGATTAGCCTGGGAAGCCTTTGTGTTCCTCCAAAACCCGGGAAAATCCCCAGAGTAACCTCAGGGAGACCAAATTTTGCATTTTCGGATGCATAAATAAAATCACAGGCAAGGGCAATCTCTGTTCCACCTCCCAGAGCAAAACCATTGACCGCAGCAATAACAGGACAGTGAAAATCCTGTATCATCTTGAGGGTATGATGTCCCATTTTTGAGAAGTTAAGGGCTTCGATCGAATTCATCTCTTTCATCTGAGCGATATCGGCTCCAGCCACAAAAGCCTTTTCCCCGCCTCCGGTGAGAATGAGTACCTTCAAATTCGATTGCTCCTTAGCTTCTTGCAGTCCAAGTTGGATTTCCTGAAGAGTCTCGGTGTTCAGGGCATTCAGCGCTTTTGGACGATTAATGGTCAGGATTCCGATCTCCCCTTCAAACGATAACAAAATATTTTTGTATTCCATGGAGCCTCCTCATCAGCATAGTCAAATCGCCAAAGGGCAATAAGACGTTAGGACGATTGAGACGATCAGATTAAGTCTTTTCTACAATCATGGCCATTCCCTGACCTCCACCAATGCAGAGAGTCGCCAAACCGATATGTACCTTTCTTCTCGCCATTTCATAGAGGAGCGAAACTATCAACCTTGCCCCCGTACAACCGATAGGGTGGCCAAGAGAAATACCACTTCCGTTCACATTCGTTTTTTCTAAATCAAACTTTAATTCCCGAATACAGGCAATCGCCTGCGACGCAAACGCTTCGTTCAGCTCGATCAATCCGATATCCTTCAGGGAAAGGCCGCTCTTTTTCAAGACCTTTCTTACTGCAGGAATAGGACCCAGCCCCATATAGGCAGGGTCGATTCCAGCGGAAGCATAAGTCTTGATGCTCCCAAGTGGTTCCAGTCCAAGGGCCTTCGCTTTCTCTCTGGACATTAAAAGCACTGCTGCTGCCGCATCATTGATTCCGGATGCATTTCCAGCTGTCACGGTGCCTCCAGATTTGAAAGCCGTCGGAAGTTTCGACATCTTTTCAAGTGAGGTATCCATGGGCCTCTCATCTGTATCAAAGAGGATGGGGTCTCCCTTTTTTTGAGGAATAGCAACCGGAACGATCTCTTCTTTTAAAATTCCCTTTTGAATGGCTGCCCTTGCCCGTTGGTGGCTGAGCAATCCGATCTCATCCTGTTCTTTTCTTGAAATCCCATACTTCTCCGCAATATTTTCTGCGGTGATTCCCATATGATAACCATAAAAGATCTCAAAGAGACCATCAAAAACCATCAAATCAACCATCTCCTGGTTAAACATTCGGGCACCCCAGCGACCCTGGGGAAAAGCATAAGGGACCTGGCTCATATTTTCCATTCCCCCTGCAATGACCACCTCTGCTTCTCCGGTTTGAATCGCTTGGACCCCTAAAGCAATTGCTTTCAGTCCTGAGGCACAAACCTTATTCACGGTGAAAGCATTCGTCTCCTTGGGGAGCCCGCCGAGGATGAGTGCCTGCCTTGCTGGATTCTGTCCCTGCCCGGCCTGAAGCACATTTCCCATGATCACCTCGTCAACCTCAATCTCCTGCTGAGAACCCTCCCATTGATAATATTTTTTTTCTAATTCTGTCATCCCCACACCCTTGATCATATCCGGGCCTATCTCGGCATATTCCTTTTTGGGAATGGGTTTCAAACCGACCTTTTTCAGGACTTCTCTAATGACAATGGCCCCCAGTTTCACCACCTGAATATCTTTGAGAGACCCTCCAAAATTACCAATAGCTGTTCTCGCTCCGCTAACAATCACAACCTCTCTCATGGTTATCTCCTCTATTAAATGATAATTTTCACAAAGTGTTTTTTAGCCGAAATTATCCCTTTTGTCAAATAAATTTTCAAAAATACGTAACCCCTCAGTTAAAGAAATAAAAAGGGGGTTGGAGGTTGCTTCAGAAAAACCTTGAAGCAAAACCTCTGTTCGTCAAACGACCCAATCTGATTCAAAAAATTCCGATTCAAAGGGCCTGAGGGCTTCGATGAGGATAACCTTTGATAACCGCTATTCAAGGTTTTGGAGGAGGAACGTTCCAACCCTTTTAAACCGAAAACACCCCATCACTGAAAGGTTACAAAAATAAAGAGTTTTAAATTTCCCTTTGCAATGTTGATAGATGAGCGGCAGTGACAATCGCATGGATCAGGTTGGTGGGGTCTGCCTGGCTTTTTCCAACAATATCATAAGCTGTCCCATGGCCAACAGAGGTCCGGACAAAGGGAAGGCCCAATGTGAAGTTAACCGATTCTTGAAAATCTAACATTTTGATTGGAATGAGCCCTTGATCATGATACATGGCAACCACGGCATCAAAAGGATGGGGTTTTGAGAGTTGAAAAAAAGAGTCTGCTGGGAAGGGCCCCTCTACGTCCAAGTCAAAACGCGTTGCTTCTTCGATGGCTGGAAGGATAACCTCCCTCTCTTCTTTTCCTAAAAGTCCCTCCTCCCCGCAATGGGGATTGAGACCGAGAATAGCTATTCGTGGTTGATCCACGCCGAAATACCTTTTCAACCCGTCCCGGGTCAATTGGAGAATATTGAGAATTCGATCATGGGTGATATGTTTTGGGACTTCTTGAATAGCCAGATGCGTCGTAACAAAGACGATCCTCCATCTTGATCCAATAAACATCATGGCAACCTTCTTCACTCCAGCCAGGTGGCCCAGAAGTTCGGTATGGCCCGAAAACGCATAGCCAGCCTCATGGATCGCCTGTTTATTGATTGGGCAGGTGGTTAAGGCGTTAAGATGACCTTTTTCAATCCACCCTACGGCCTTTTCAACAGCCTTTACCATTGCCTGTCCACACATGCGGTCTGGCTTTCCGGGAACGAGCGTTCTTATCTCTAATTGACTGGAGGCCATGAGGAAAATCTTACCCGGTTCATATCCTTCTTCTGGAACCTTGTCTGTTCCAACAATCTGAATTGGAAGGGCTTCTCTCTGAATGGCCTGGAGAAGAACGGCTGGGTCTCCAAAAATAATAGGGCGACAGATCCGAAAGAGATCTTCTTTGGAAAGGGCTTTGACAATAATCTCTGGTCCAATGCCTGTGGGATCTCCCATGGTGATGCCGATCTTGGGAAGGGCCATGTTGGTCATCCTCGGCTGCGGGTTGGGAAATGAAAAAGTTGAATGTTATGGGTCAAAAAGTCTCATCGTATTGATAAGGAGGGTTTGACGACGAGATAAGACGACGGTAAACAATTTCTGTCGTCTCTCTTTCCGATCCTATGACGATCAGACGACTCGACCCATGGATGACATTTACAGTTTGATTTCGATGACTGATTTCTCTCTAAGTTTGCTTAAAAATTGTTTCAGCCCTTTTTCAAATTCCCTTTCGAGATAGTCTTGGCGAACCTTTTCTCTCACCTCCTCATAAGGAAGAGGAATTCCTCCTTTTCGATCGAGGAGCTTGATGATATGGAATCCAAAATCGGTTCGAACAATGCCGCTTACCTCACCCACTTTCAGTCGCAAGGCTTCCTTTTCAAAAGCAGGAAGGAGTTCCCCTTTTTTGAAATAACCGAGATCACCCCGATCCTTACTGGAGAGATCTTCCGAATAGAGAAGGGCCAACTCTCCAAAATCTTCTCCTGCCTTCAGCTTCTCATAGACCTTCTGACATTTTTTTCTGATCTCCCGAACCTCCTCCGGAGTGGCGTCCTTCGGAACTTTAAAGAGGATATGGCCAGGGCGATACGATTCTTCTGTTCGGTATCGATCGGGGTGTTTCTGATAAAAAACCTTCAGCTCTTTTTCAGGGACATTGGTTTCCACCTTCACGGCCCATTGAACGATCTTGGTCCGAATGATCTTCTTTTCGATCTCCTTTTTAAAAACCTCGAAGGTCAACCCATCTCTCGCCAAGGCTTTCTCAAGGTCCTCCTGGGAGGCTGCATTTCTCTGTTTGATCTCCTCGATCGTTCCTTCAATTTCTTTAGGCGAAGCCTTGATCCCTAAGCGTTTCGCTTCCTGGTCAATCAATTTTTCTTCAATCAATTTCTCGAGGGCCATCCGGCAGAGCTCATTCAGTCGGTCTCGTCTTTCCAGGTGGTTTTCTGCCTCAATGGCTTCTTTAAGTGGCCCGATCACCCTCTCCACTTCGGAAAGAGTAATAATCTCTTGATTAACCACGGCAACGATCCGGTCCACTACCCCTTCTGCAGAAGAGAAAAGGGTAAATAAAAGAAGGATCATCAAGCCCGTTTGAAAGCGGTTTCGTTTTACGATCTCAACCACTTTTTGTTTACCTTCACCTTTGCCTTTTCTTTCAACTGTTTTAACCACCTCTGGTACTCCTCCTCCGCCTTCTCTTGCACAAGTTTCTGAAGAATGGTCTGCCTTGCCTCTTCAAAGGAAAGCTCTTTGGATTCCACAATCTCTTCAACTTTAAAAATGTGATATCCGTAAGGACTTTTAGTCACGTCACTGATCGCCCCAACCTCCAGCGAGAAAACAGGATCAAATTCCGCAGGCTTTTCTCCCTGACTGAAATATCCCAAATCCCCCCCATGGACCTTTTCAGGGCCGAGGGATTTCTCTTTTGCCAATTTCTCAAAGCTCTCCCCTTTTTTCAAACGTTTCTGGATCTGGAGTGCCTCATTCCCATCAGCCACAACGATCTGGCGAGCTCGAACCTTTCGGGGAAGGCGAAAAAGGGAGCGATGGGTTTCATAGAATTTTTGGATTTCCTGCTCATCGATCTCCCCGGAATATTGGCGACTGTTCCGAGCCATTTTTTCCGCCAAGAGTTTCTCTTCCAGTCGCTGTTTCCATTCTTCGAGGTTCGTTCCCCTTACACTCAAGGTCTCACCCAACCCTTCCCCGGGATAATCCTTTTTGATTTCAAGGATCACCTGATCCAACTCTTCAGGGGTGACCTGGATTCCCAATCGTCTGGCTTCCAGAACCAGAAGTTTTCGTTCAATCATCTGTTCGAGAAAAACCTCTTTTAATTCCTTCAATCCTGATGAATCCTTTTCTCTCTTCAGGTCTGTCACCAATTCTTTAAATTCCTGGTTAAAGTCTTCGACCGTAATCTCTTCGTGATCCATTCGGGCAAGAATATGCTCTGGAAGTCCTCCTTCCCATAAACCACACCCCCCGGATAGAAGAACACTCAGCCCCAAATAGAAATAGAAAAGGATTTTGATCATTTGGATCCGGTTCCCTTTTTTCCTCCTTTCTGTTCTTCCATGGCCCATAACGTTTCATTAATCATGATGTTGGCCTTCGATTTGACTTCCTTGACATAATTGAGGTAAGCCTCCTGACGCTTCTTCGCCTGAAGAAAGAGTCGAATGCGCTCCTTCACCTGCTCAAAGGGCCTCTGAGTGGTCCCTCTCATCTCTTCAAGCTGAAGAATGTGAAACCCGTAGGGAGTCCTCACCACCTCACTAATATCTCCTTTTTTCTTTAGGGAAAAGGCCGCCTCTTCAAAGGAAGCAAATGAGGGAGCCAGCTGTCCCCTCCGGAGATAGCCGAGATTTCCGCCATCCTCCCGGGTCCGATCAACGTTATAGGTGGCAGCCAATTTTTCAAAACTCTCTCCCTTCGAAAGCCGCATCAAGACTTCTTTAAGAACAGGTTCAGAATTGACAACGATATGACGGATCTTCACTTCTAAGGGTTCTGTAAAAAGTGACACATTCTCTTTATAGTATTGCTGAATCTCCCCTTCGGTCGGTTCGCCTTTTCCCTTCAAGACCTCCTCTATGAGTCCATCGATGATCATCGCCCTTTTGAAATCTTCGACTTTCTGTAGAATCTCCTTATTTTTATCAAACCCTCTCTTTTTAGCTTCCTGGTAGAGCACTTCCCGAGTGATGACATAATTTTCCAGAAAGTCTCTCATCCCCTTCTCATCGAGAAGCCTCATCTTGCCTTCGAGGGGCTGTCTTTCTGACATCTGGCGAAATTCCTCAAGAGAGAGGGAAACATCATTGATTCTCACCAGTTCATTTTTCCCCAACTCATCCTTTCCGGATTTCCCACAATTCAGAATTGTGAAACAGAGAAAAAGCCCCAGGAGAAATAAAATTTTTTTATCCATCACCTTCCCTCCCGCATGAAGTTCATCACAAACTTTATCATAACTAAGCCAGGGCTTGCAATAACTTTCTGGTGGCTTGAAAGGGATCTTTCTTCAATCCTGACCAATCTTCGATAATGAGTTTCGAATCTGGAGTAAGCCTAAATTTCCCTTCGCCCTGCTGAACCATCTCAATCACCCTTGTGGGGGAGATACGTGTCGTCTGGTCGAAGGTCAGAACTATCCGGGAAGAGGTCTCCTCCAATTTTCGAATTGAAAGCCTGGTCAGGAGGATCTTCACTTTGATGACTTCCAGGAGGTGGAGCGTCTCTTCCGGAATCTTTCCGAAGCGATCTTTCATCTCTTCAGCCATGGCCTCCACCATCTCCTCTGAGCGGCAATGAGACAGTCTTCGATAAAGTCGCAATCGTTCCTCGGGATCCTTCACATAGGTCTCGGGCAGAAACGCCGGAAGGTGGAAATGGATCTCAGGGGTGATCTCTTCAATCACCTCTTCTCCTTTCAACTCCCTGACCGCCTTTTCCATCAGTTGGGTATAGTACTCGAGCCCCACCGCGGAAATGTGTCCGGATTGAGAACGGCCTAAAAGGTTTCCTGCTCCCCGGATCTCCATATCTTGAAGAGCCAGTTTGAAGCCTGAGCCCAGTTCACTCAATTCCTGAATCGCTCTGAGTCTCTTTGCCGCATCTCTTGAAAGGGAAAGGTCTTTAGGGATCAGCAGATAGGCATAGGCCTGATGCCTTCCCCTTCCTACCCTGCCTCTTAATTGATACAGATCCGCAAGGCCAAAATGTTCAGCATGATTGATCAGGATCGTATTGGCCGCAGGGATGTCCAGCCCGGACTCAATGATGCTGGTGCAAACCAGAAGGTTATACGCTCCTTTCACAAACTGGACCATCACTTTCTCCAGTTCTCTCTCGTTCATCTGACCATGGGCAATCGCCAGACGTGCTTCAGGAACAAGCTTTTTGAGCTGAGCCGCCAAGGTATAAATGTTCTGAACCCGATAATGGACAAAGAAGACCTGTCCTCCACGGTTAAATTCTCTTTGAATGGCCTCCCGAATGACCTCCTCATCATAGCGAGTCACAAAAGTGCGAATCGAAAGACGGTTTTCAGGAGGGGTCTGAATGAGGCTGAGGTCTCGGATGCCGGAAAGAGCCATCTGGAGGGTTCTCGGAATGGGTGTAGCAGTCAGGGTTATCACATCGACGGTCCTTCTGAGCTGCTTCAATTTCTCTTTATGGTCAACCCCGAACCGGTGTTCTTCATCAATCACCACCAGACCAAGATTATAAAAGGAAACATCTTTTTGGAGGAGGCGATGGGTCCCAATAATGATATCGATCTTTCCTTCTTGCAATCGCTGGAGGATCTTTTTCTGCTCCCGAGGGTTTTTGAAACGGCTCAGCATCTCGACGATAACCGGATAATTTTTGAACCGCCAGGAAAAGGTCTGGTGATGCTGTTGGGCAAGAACCGTGGTTGGAACTAACACAGCCACCTGACTTCCGTCCATGACCGCACGGTAGGCCGCACGGAGTGCCACCTCTGTCTTCCCAAATCCAACATCCCCACAGATCAGGCGGTCCATTGGTTTCGGATTCCCCATGTCTTTCATCACGGCTTCGATTGCCTTGAGTTGATCAGGAGTTTCTTCATATTCAAAAGTGGCTTCAAACTCCTTATAGGACGAATTCACAGGAGAAAAGGCAATCCCCTGGAAGGCCTCTCTTGCGGCATAGAGCTCGAGAATTTCTTTAACCATCTCTGTGACCGCATCCTTTGCCCTCTTTTTTGCCCTCTGCCAGCCTCGCCCTCCCAATTTATCAAGCGGGGGATGGCTGCCATCTCCTCCAATATATTTTTGGATGAGATTGAGCCGATCCACAGGGACATAAACCTTGTCCCCACCGAGATACTCAAGGAGGAGGTAATCATTCGACACGACACCGATCTTGAGATGTCTCAACCCTCGGTAAAGACCAATGCCATAATCGGTGTGGACAACATAGTCATGTTCGCGAAGTTCGCCATAGGAGGAAAGTGATCGGATTTCGTCCCGTGGTAAATATGTTTTTCGCCTCTCTTCTTTCCATTTCCGTCTCTCTCCAAAAATTTCCTCTTCAACCAATAGGACCCAACCTTCTTTTAGAGCTCTAAAACCCGAGGAAAGTTTTCCGGTGAGGAGGCTAACGCCGCCCGGCTCTGCCACGACCTCATGGAACCTCTTTTCCCCCTCCATCTTCGAAGAGATCTCATAGTGGGTCAGCAGATCCCTCATCCTCTCTGCCTGCGCCGTTGTATGGGAGATGAGGTAGATCGCCTTCCCTTCCTGTTGCCACTGACGTAAAGGCTTGAGGAGAGCAGATAAGGGAGAATCTTTCGCCCGAGCTTCTCCCGTCTCAATCATAGCGTTGATCTCTCGCTGGAGATCTTCGTTGCTTTCGATCTGAAAGGATTCAATCCAGTCACAACCCGGAGGGGCCAGAGGTCCTGCCTCAAGAAAAACCTTTCTGAACTTTTCAAAGCCCTTCTCGAGGTCTATCAAAGGGAGATAGAGAGAATCAGGAGGAGCAACCGAAGGAATCTTCAATCGAGCCTTTTCATAATGGGCCTCAACCATCCGTGAAAAAGACTCTGCCTCTCTCTCCACTTCCTCTGCATCGACAAGAAAAACCCATCCCCCTGCTTTGAAATAATCGAAGAGGGTAGCCATGGTTCGAGTCGAGACATCCTTTGAAAAGTCTCTCATAGGAAGAAGGGTCGCCCTCTCCATTTCTGCCCCTTTGAGGGAGCGTTGGCTTTCAACATCGAACCTCCTGATGGATTCCACTCGGTCTCCATCGAATTCAAGCCTTAGAGGATCGTCATAGAGTGGGCTGTAGAGATCGACGATTCCTCCCCTGAGGCTGAAATCACCCCGCTCTTCAACTACCTTTACAGAAGTATAGCCACCTTCGTTTAAAAACTGGACGAGGTGATCCCGGTCTATCTCCTCTCCCCTTTTGAGCAGATAGGTAGACCTTTTCAAGTCCGAGGGCGGAAGAACCTTTTGCATCAAAGCTTTGACAGGACAAAAGACTATCGTGTTTTCATCTTCCATCAACCGGAACAGGCAAAAAACTCTATCCCGGATGATCTCCGGATGGGGAGGAAGATCATCATAAGGGAGCGTTTCCCACTGGGGAAAGAGAAAGGCGATCTCATCACCCTTTTTATGAAAAAACCGAAAGTCCTCGAGGAGATATTCGGTGTCTCGCAGGTGAGGCGTCACCACCAGAAGGGGTCCTCCCACCTTTTCCCTCCAGAGGGAGAGAAGATAAGCCCTTGAGGATCCCTTCAAACCGGTCAACCCCAATCTTTTTGATTCCCGGAAGGAGCCGGATTCAAACCATAATTTAAAGGACAAACCTTCTCTATTCATCTGTGGATGAACCTCTTCAAAGAAGAACTTCTCCTACCCCCTCAGATCAGTTAAAACCCATAACAGACAGATCACTTCTCAACCTCCCTCCCCTTTATCTCTATTTCCCCCCTAAATGGGTTCCCATTTAGGGGGGAAGATTGGGCTTCTCTTTTACTTCTATTATTTTGGAGGATAGAGGCATTCCTCTGCAAGGAGGCAGTCCAAACATCCGGGGTTTCGAGCTTTGCACACTGTCCTTCCAAACTGGATGAGGTTGAGATGGAGAGAGAATGATTTTCCTTCAGGAACGAGAGGCTTCATCCAGCGATGGGCCAGATCCGCGCCCAACCTTACAGGAATGAAACCCACTCGCTTTCCAATTCTGAGGATGTGAGTATCGACAGGAAAGGCTTCCCTTTGGAGACCGAATAGAAGAACACAATGAACCGTTTTGGGACCAACCCCTTTTATCTCTCTCAACACTCTCTCGATCTCCTCTGAACCCATTTCTTTTAAAAAGGAGAGGGATAGGCAACCTTCCCGTTTCAGAATCCAGCGAAGGGCTTCCTGGATCGTTCTGGATTTCTGACGGCCAAGGCCAGCAGGTCGGATGGAGGAAAGGATCGCCCCTTTCTTTGCCTGGAGAAGATCTTCCCATCGGGGAAAGCGTCTCCTTAATCGGGTGTAAGCCTGATCCCGGTTAAGGTCATGGGTGTTTTGAGAGAGAATCGTCTGGATGAGTGTTTCAAGGGGGTCTCCATGCTTTCCCCTTTTGGGAGAACCGTATTTCTTTTCGAGAAGGAAGGCGATACGCTTCAACTTTTGCTTCAAATGTTTAGACCTTGGCCATCGCTTTTCGAATCTTCTCACTGAGCCTTCCTTTCATAAAATCTTTGATCCGCTCTTTGACGCTTGCTACAAATCCCTGATAGGTTTCTCTTCCTTCGAGAACTTGCAGGTAAAGATGGCTCAGTTCAGGATAGTGCTTGAGGGTCTGATAAGCAAGCTTCGTAAACTTGAAAACGAATCGAGAAAAGGAGAGGGCCCATTTCAGATTTTCGGAAATCGTCAGAGTGATGTTTTTTTGGTAGGGATGGGATGGAAGAACGCCACGCTTTTCCGATTCAATGATGGCCTCGGCAGCCAGAAGGCCGCTCTGAATCGCATAATAAATCCCTTCACCTTGAAGAGGGTCCATGAGATGGGCTGCATCTCCCACCAGGAGAATCTTCCCCCGAGAGACAATCTGACCTTCATGATAAAAGGAAGGGAGAAGATGGCCTTTGATCTTTTCAATTCTGTCTTTCGAAATATAGCCGAGTTCCTTTAAAAAATTGTCTAAAAATCGTCTCGGGTTTATGTTTCTCGTCTCCTTGAACATCCCGCCGATTCCAATGGAAAGCCAATGCGTTTTGGGGAAAACCCATCCATATCCATTGGGAATCTTACCGAAGTCAAGATGGACAAAGTGGAGCTCTTGATCAGGGAAAGGAAGGGAAGAGTCAAAACGGACCTCACTCTGAACGGCAAGACCATCGCCGAGGCTCCTTTCGGGCACAACCGATTTGGCTACGACGCTCTCCGCCCCATCTGCACCGATAAGATAGTAAGCTGAGAGTCGTCTGCCTTGGGCCAACTCAACTTCTATCCTTCCTGCTTTCTCCTCGATCTGAGTCACCCTCTCGCCTTCCAGAAAAGTGGCTCCGGCCTCCATGGCTTTATTGACCAGGAAGTGATCAAAGCGATCTCTCATGACTAAAAAGGCGATGGGCTCTTTCGATTCAAGAAAGAAAGTCTCTTTCAAACAGTAACTGAATTTAGCCCCATAAATGGTATTCTCAAGGACAGAGGTAAGGTCGAAATCAAGAAGATGGACAGTCTTTAATGATAGGCATCCTCCACAAGCCTTATATCTCGGAAACGTCTCTTTCTCAATTAAAAGTGTTTTTAACCCCGATCGGGCACACCCGCGGGCTGCCGTCGATCCTCCCGGTCCTGCCCCTACGATGATCACGTCATAATCTGGTTTCATAGGAACCCTTCTCCGTTGCGATCGCAAAGGTCTTTTCCTGATAGGGCCAGGATAAGCCTTGCAAGTTGCATAAAGGGCCATGGATAAACCGCTCTCCAACGCTTCGATGGCGGTTAACCGGATGTCTTAAAGGATTGCTGGACTCCACCAAGGGTGAATTCCAGTATGGGTTAGCCATGGGAGTGCCCATGGATCTGAAGGTTCGCCTCGAATCGTTTCCGAACGGTTCCCCCATGTCCCTTTGTCTCAATTTTTTGAAATGTTGAGGTAAGCTCAGGGAATGAAAAATTTTTCATCCAGATGTTCATTAAGCACATAATCATTGATGACTGTTATCTCAAGCGGTTGCCCATCCAGATGGTACCGCTCAATCCGAATGGGAAGCCATAGCTTTTTAGAAACATGGATTCGGTAATGCTCAAGCGTTTTATCTCTAATGTAATCTTTTGCGAAAAGCAATACGATAACCTCTTCTCCCTTTTCCTGATATTCGCTTTCCGTTTGTTTTACCGCTCGAAGATTCTTTTTTAAAAAATGGATAAAATATCCCATATCTGTCTGATCAAGGGTTTGGCCAGCAGCCGTTTTGAGTAAAGGGTTGTGGATCGACACTTTCAGTTTCAGGGCAGGCAGGCTTCGAAAGGGTTTGACCGTAGCCTCTCTATCCCCTCCCTGATAGAAGATCGACATCCCCGAATAGGGCGAAATGAAATCGACCCGAATCTTTCGATTCTTTCTGTAATAAAATCTAAACCGATAGGACTGATCCTCCTTCCCACCCTGATAAAAAAATTGTTCCACCTCACAGGCATAACTTTCCAAGGAATCGAAAGCATAGGTCATCTTCTGGACGACCGAACGGATTTGATTCTCCTCCGCCCACGCAGGCGACCCTCCCCGCTCGACCGGAAGAGGCTGGGTCAGGGTTAACCCTAAGAAGATCAAACACCTCTTCCCCCATTTACTTAAAAATGAAATGTTTGTCGAAGAGATAGGGGTCGTCAAAATGGGTTCTTCCAATCAGTTCGGTGGCATGATGCCCCCGTTGCCGCATGCTTCCAATGGATGGGATGCCCATCGAGAAAAGGAGAAATCGTTCTACTCGTTGAGATTCTTTTGCAATCCCTTTTTCATCAAAGAGGCTTTCCCTCCTCCCATCTTCATGGGGAAGGGATTCGAGCAGGTCGTAAGGCAGCAAGTCATAAGGAAGGGAAGGGTGCGTTTCTTTGATGGCAATCAATCGTTGAGGCTGATGCCATCCGGAGCTGATCAGAATTCCAAGGCGCTGATCATCAGAAACTTCAGGAAGATACTGGACAATGAGAGCATCGAACTGGAAAAGTTTGGAATGTACTTGCTCTATCCTGCCCTTGGCCGGAACATAGAAGTGGTAACATCCGCAATTGTTTTGAATGTCCACCATGAACAGGCTACCCTGAAGGTCCAAAGAAAAGCGAATGGTCAACCCATCCAGATGCCCTTTCTCAATAAAGGGCGGGTTTTTCCCTGCCCTCTCGGAATACCAGATGACATAATTAATCTGTAACGTGGGATCGCCTTTCATAAAACCATTGGTAAAATAGTAATACACAACCGGTCGCATAGGGTGAACCGCTGGCCGTCCCTGCTTCCAGCCCAACTCTCCGAAAGAGTCATAGGAGGCAGCAACATCCTGGATGAGGGCCGGGGCAAAGAATTGTGCTAATTGTTTTCCTTCCGTTTCATTCGGTCGCGGTGCCTTGAAGGCGTTCCTTCGAGAAGCTTCCACAATCCTTTCAATCTCTCTCGGGCCAAGTGAGGGGATCTTCTCCGGAAGATAATAGGTCAGTATGCCATCCCTGGGAAGAGCCTCGAGATCCACCTCAAATCGCTCCCTCATCTTCCTCCGGGCATTTTCAGTCACTGCGGCCACAGGAAGGGCAAATAGAGGATAGACGCCAACTATTCGCTGAGGAAAGGAGTATTCATCCGGAACGACAACCCTTGGCTTCAAAAGGGAATAGAAATGGGGGTTCTTCTGATCATGCTGGAAGAGGTCTTGAGAGCAGGTCCTCGTCTGCCCAAGCAAGGCTTCCCTGTCTATAGAAAGAGAAGCAAGGGCTTGAGATGGAAGATTTCTGATCTCTGTTTCTCTCGCCTGGAGGTTGAGAGCGAACATCCATGAAACCCATTCTTGACGTTCTTGTTCACTGTTTAATCTCTCCTTGAGGGCAGAAAGAAAACGATTGGTCCGAAGATAAGGAAAACCGGAAACAGGGAAACTTGAAGCATCACTGACCTTCGCCTTCTTTACCTGTTCATCTAATCTTTTAAAAAAGACTTCACAATCTGTGGGCCGGTTGAAAGAAGAGGAATCGTACCAGGAGGCCCATGAAACACATCCTGCAATCATCCCTACCAGCCCAAAAAGGATCAAGAGAGAGCGTTGAATCATGGGAACGGTCAGAGGGTTCTCTTTTTCTCCAAAAGATGAAGGGTACCTAATTCGATTCTTTCAAAAAGATATTCCGCCGTGGTCATGACTCTCAATTGGATTTCAGAGGGAATCCCCTGTTTCAAATTATGTTTGCAGGAGAGGCAATCGGTAAGCAGGATATCTGCTTTGACCGCTTCCGCTTCTTTCACCCTTGTTCGGGCCATGTCCCGTGAAAATTTTGGGTAGAATCCCCTCACCCCACCTCCGGCACCGCAGCAGAGGGATTCCCGATGATGATGTTCCATCTCTACAAAATGAACACCAAGGTTTTTTAAGAGGTCTCTCGTTCCATCAAACAAACCCAATCCTCTGCCGAGGTGGCAGGGATCGTGATAGGTTATTAAGGAGGCCTCAGCCCCTGAGGGTTCAAATTGGAAATGTTCCTTCAGATAAGAGAGGAGGTCCTTAAAGACGAGGCCAGAAGGGGACTTCTCGTCTTCTTCGACAAACGTCCTCAGACAGGTAGGACAAAGGAAAAGAACCTCTTTAGCCCCTGTCTGTCTGATTTTTTCAACGTTCTGACAGAACCGTTCCAGGCTCGGGCTCGATCCTGTATCTCCTTTCACTGCTTCACAGCACACCTCATCCATAAGAGTAAAATTCACTCCCAACCGCCTTAAGAGAGTGATAACCTTTGATGTGGTTTCTACCTCTGTAGTCAACCCCACACAACCGACATAAAGGACCACAGGGGCAATCTTAGGGAGGTCTTGAAACCTGGCTCGTTCCATTTCGCCATAGGGTGTTCCGAACCGATCAACAGTGGATTGAAGTTGGACCACTTCATCGAGTTCGGGAGAAACTTCCGGGCTCTTTAAACTTGATCGCCTCAGGTCTTTAAGCCTTTTCCCGGCATCGATTCCTACAGGGCAAACCTCTCCACAGAGACCACAGGTCGTACAGAGAAAGAGTCCATTGTTGACCCCCTCCTTAAGCCCTTGAAGGAGCGCGGAAAGGGCCACCCCTCTTCCTCCCAGCATCCCCTCAGCTCCAAAAGAGGGGCCGATCACATTATAGGTGGGGCAGTCGAGGAGGCAGTTCCCACATCCGATGCAGGTGAGAAGGTCAGCATATTCCAGTGTCTCTGTTAGAATTCGGCTTCGTCCATTGTCAAGAAGAACGAGCACCAGTTCGTTCGGCTCATGCATGCCAAAAAAGGGGATCTTTTCTACATCCGAGGATTTTGATCGTCCTCCGATGATGTCCACAAAGGATGGAAAGATCGCGCCAGTGGCCAGATAAGTTTCAAGTTTGGCCATGGTCAGGGTATCGTTTATAGTGGGATAGATCTTATCAATGGAGGCAAGAATAAGGTGTTTCCGTCGCGTCCGCACCCGTGTGACATTTCCCTCGTTATGAATGACCAACACCGCTCCTTCTCGAGCGGCGATGGCGTTGGCACCCGTGATCCCTATCTTGGCCCTCTGAAGGTAAGATTCGATATCCTCGCGGACCGCCTGCATCTCTTCTTCCGGGACAGGAGGCACTTTCCGTTTAAGATGTTTTGAAAGGATTTCTGCAACATCATATCGCGTCAGATGGACGATCGGGCCGGTATAATGAGAGGATCGCCCTCCTATCAATTGGTTGATGCGATCACCGATATCGGTTTCGATGACCTCGACACGATGACGCCCAAGAAAAGGGGTCAGTCCGATCTCTTTGGAAAGGTTAGATTTCGATTTGACGACGAGCTTTTCTTCGCCAATCTCTTGAAGAAACAGGTGACAGGCTTCTTCTGAATCTTTTGCCTGAAGGACTTTGAAGCGATTTTTCTCAAGGTTCGAAATGGCCTCTTTAAGAAGATCTGGATTCCCCAGAGAGCTTGACCGAATCCGTTTTAATTCTTTCTTCATCCCTTCGAAATCGTCCAAGAGGGGAAGATTCTGTTTTTGACGGGACCGGGTCTCCCGAAAAGCCCGCCTCTGATTGTCAAGCTCCGATGTGTTGACCTTCTTTCTTAACTCGTGATACTGTTTTTGGATGAGCCCCATAAACTCCCCTGATTGAACTCGTGACCTTTGCCCCCTTCGTATCGTTGTCAATCACATTTTGCAATGTTTTAGAAGGTAAAACAAGAATAAAACCACACGAATCAACCCAATCATGGTGAATTTCACGAATCTTTTTCTAATTATGCCCTTTGGAGCCTTCGTGTCATTCGTTGTCTTGTTGTTGTGTAGATCGTTTGGAGATTATAGCTCTGTAGGGTATAATGAGGGACCATGAAAGAAACCGTCTGTCTGGTCAGTCTGGGTTGTCCGAAGAATCTGGTTGATTCTGAAGTGATCTTAGGGCTCTTATCCCAAGCAGGTCATTCTGTGACGACCGATCCGTCAAAGGCAGAGATCCTCATCATCAATACCTGCTCCTTTATTAAAGACGCCTCCCAGGAAGCGATCGAAACCATTCTTCAGCTCATTCCATTTAAAAGAGAGGGGCGATGCCGCCTTCTCATTGTCTCGGGTTGCCTTCCTCAACGATACGGGAAGGTTCTGGAAAAGGAGCTACCGGAAGTGGATCTATTCATCGGAACAGGATCCTTTCAAAAAATCCCACAACTCATCTCACAGAGAAGAAAGAAAAAGAGTTACCTTTCTGGACAGACCTTTCTGTACAACGAAAAGACTCCACGGATTCTCTCCACCCCTTCTTTTACCGCCTATCTGAAGATAGCAGAGGGGTGTTCGAAAACCTGTACGTTCTGTACGGTTCCTAAAATCAGAGGCCCCTATCGAAGCAGACGAATTCCCTCTATTTTGAAAGAAGCAGAAGGGCTCGCAGCCCAGGGCGTAAAAGAGGTCATTCTGATTGCACAGGATACGACGGCCTACGGAGAAGACCTGGAGGATGGAACCTCCCTTGAAAAGCTTTTGAATGGCTTGATTCAGATCGATGGACTACGATGGATCCGAATCCTCTATGCTTATCCAAGGCTTTCTTACTTTACAGAAAGTCTGCTTGATCTCGTTGCTCATGAAGAGAAGATCTGTTCCTATCTCGATCTTCCTATTCAGCATATCGATGACGGAATCCTTCGTCGCATGGGACGCCGGTCAAAGGAAAAGGAAATCTGGCATTTGATTGAGAAACTCCGAACCTCCGTCCCAGAAATCGCCCTTCGGACTTCCCTGATCATCGGGTTTCCAGGAGAGGGTGAAAAACAGTTCCAAACACTTCTTCGTTTCGTTGGAGAAGCCCAGTTTGACCATCTCGGAGCCTTCAAATATTCTCCTGAAGAAGGAACCCCAGCTATTAACTTCCAGAACACAGTCCCTGAGGAGATCAAAGAGGAGCGGTACCATAGGTTGATGGAAGTCCAAAAGAGGATTTCGTTAAAAAAATACCGAAGAATGGTAGGAAAAACGGTTGAGGTATTGGTTGAAGATACCGATGGCCCAAGAGGAACTCTCAGAGGCAGGATGAAGACCCAGGCCCCTGAAATCGATGGTTCTGTCTTTTTAAAGGGTAAAGCCAATCCTGGTGACTGGGTGACAGCCCTGATCACTCACGCCCTTCCTTACGACCTTGTTGGTCACATTCAGAAGAACCTCCCGACCCTTTCCACAGAATAGATGAGAGGATACCCGAGCAGGTCCCAATGATCCCTATTCCCATAATGCCATGCAGAAGGAAGGGAGCTTCACTTGACGAGGTTATGAAAATGGGTTAGTTTATTTTGTCTTAAAAAAAGTTAGATAACCCCGCAATCTTACATTTATTTTTTAAGAAAACACCTGGCGGAAAAAAATGGATGAGACAAATGAATTAATTCAACAGAGAATGCGAAAATTGGAAACCCTGAAAAAGGAAGGGATCAATCCTTATCCAAACGATTTCAAGGTGACCCACAACTCCGGAGATATCCTGAAAATTTACGGTTCCTGGTCAGAGGAGGAACTTAAAGGACTCTCTGACCCTTTCCGTCTAGCCGGAAGGATTATTGCCATCCGAAATTTTGGCAAAGCCAGTTTCATCCATATGAAAGATCAAACTGGAAAGATACAGGCCTATTTTCAAAAAGAGATCCTCGGGGATGAATCATTCCAATTCTTTAAAAGATTTGATATTGGAGATTTCATTGGCTTAGAGGGAAACCTCTTTCGAACAAAAACAGGGGAACTCACCCTTCAGGTAAAGAAGTTCTGCCTCCTCGGAAAATCCCTTCGTCCCCTGCCGGAGAAGTGGCATGGCCTGACGGATATTGAAATTCGTTATCGTCAGCGCTATCTCGATCTGATCACAAATCCAAGGGTGAAAGAGGTCTTTCTGATGCGTGGCCTGATCATCCAGAGGATTCGGGAATTCTTTAACCAGAGGGGGTTTTGCGAGGTCGAAACCCCCATGCTTCACCCCATCCCAGGAGGAGCAACAGCCAAGCCTTTTAGGACCCATCACAACGCCCTGGATATGGACCTCTTTTTGAGAGTCGCTCCGGAACTCTATCTGAAAAGGCTTGTCATTGGAGGATTGGAGAAAATCTTCGAAATCAACCGAAGTTTCCGCAATGAGGGAATCTCGACCCTCCACAATCCCGAATTTACGATGCTGGAATTCTATCAAAGCTATGCCACCTACCTGGATATGATGGAGATGACAGAAGAACTTCTCGGATCCTTGGTGAAGGAATTCCACGGAGGGTTTACCCTCACCTATCAGGAGAAAAGAATCGATTTCACTCCTCCCTGGAGAAGAATCCGATTTAAAGACTCCCTGGTCGAGATCGGACATCTTGACCCAATCATTTTGAAGGATCCTCAAAAAGCGGTCGAAACCGCCAGAAAGCTTGGACTGGAGTTAAAAAAAGGGACCTCCCATGGAAGGGTTCTTGCTGACCTTTTCAAAGAATGGGTAGAACCCCATCTCCTGGAACCTACCTTTGTAACCCATTACCCAACAGAAATCTCTCCTCTTTCGAGGCGCAATGAAGAGGATCCTGAAGTGGTGGACCGCTTTGAGCTATTTATTGCAGGTCGGGAGATTGCCAATGGTTTCTCAGAGCTCAACGATCCATTAGATCAAAGGGAGCGATTTCTTCAGCAGTTAAAAGAGAAAACAGAGGAGGGGGACCCTTCTCTCTTCTTTGATGAAGATTTTCTTGTCGCCCTTGAATTTGGAATGCCGCCGACCGCAGGCGAAGGAATCGGGATTGATCGCTGGGTCATGCTGATGACCGATTCTCCTTCCATCCGGGATGTCATCTTCTTTCCCCTTCTTCGAATGGAAAAGTAGCCATGCGATACGAATGGTTTATCGGCCTAAGATACCTGAAGGCCAAACGGAAACAGACGTTCATCTCGATCATCACCGTCATTTCCATCGCTGGCGTGATGCTTGGGGTAATGGCCCTCATCGTCGTCCTGTCCGTGATGAGTGGTTTCCAAAAAACCCTTAAAGAAAAAATCTTGGGGACCCAAGCTCATCTGGTGGTCCTCAAAGCCAGCGACAGGGGAATGGATCATTACGAAGAAGCTCTTCAAAAGGTAGAAGGAATTAAGGGGGTGGTCTCTGCAGCTCCCTTTATCTTTAATCAGGTCATGCTTTCCTCGGATTCTGGAACTTCTGGAGTGGTCCTCAAAGGGATCGATCCGGACCGTGTGAGCAAGGTGACTGAACTCGCTAAAAATCTCAAATCAGGTCGCCTCGATGATCTCAAAGAGGGGAAAGCCACCGATCTTCCCGGCATCATTCTCGGAGTGGAATTGGCCAAACATCTCTCGGTGACCCTGGGAGATCCAATCCAGGTCATCTCTCCCCTCGGGACCATGACGCCAATGGGAATGATGCCCAAAATGAAGCGTTTTCTCGTCAAGGGAATCTTCTATTCCGGAATGTATGAATATGACAACACCATGGCTTATATCTCCCTTGAAAGTGCCCAGAAGTTTTTCTCGATGGAGGCCCATGTCACAGGGATAGAAGTGAAGACCGAAGACATCTACAAGGTCAAAGAGATTGGAAAGGAAATCCGAAAAAAGATGGGGTTTCCTTTCTGGACCAAAGACTGGATGGAGATGAATCGAAATCTCTTTGCTGCCCTGAAATTGGAAAAGATTGCCATGTTCATCATCCTGGTTCTCATCGTTCTGGTCGCCGCTTTTAATATCATCTCCACCCTCATCATGGTGGTCATGGAAAAGAATAAGGACATTGCGATTCTCAAATCGATGGGAGCTCCCTCTCGAGGAATTCTCAAGATCTTCGTGATTGAAGGAGGAGTGATTGGAGTGGTGGGGACTGGGCTGGGGACTTTGTTGGGACTGGCAGCGGCTTTTAACCTCGAAACCATTACCGGTTTTGTCGAAAAGCTTTTCGGATTTAAGATCCTTTCAAGTGATGTTTACTATATCGACAAACTTCCTTCTCAAGTCAACCCCCTCGATGTATCGCTGATTGTCATGACCGCCATTCTGATCAGTCTGCTGGCCACTCTCTACCCTGCCTGGAGGGCCTCAAAACTCGACCCCGCTGAGGCGCTGCGATATGAATAAGGTTCGGAGGACTTACAAAGAGGAAGCCCTTTTTCTTCTCTCCAGAGGAGATTGGAAGAAAGCCCTTGAGGCATTTCAAAAACATTTGGAGAAGGAGCCCGAGGATCTTCGATCCCGTTTAAAAAAGGCGGAGCTGTTGGAAAAACTGGGCAAGAGGAAAGAGGCCCTGACCGAATATCAGGGCATTGCAGAGGCTTATGCAAGCGATGGTTTTTTGCTTCAAGCCATTTCAGTCAATAAAATGATTCTAAGGATGAATCCCTCTCTGAGGGAAATTCACGAACGTCTGGCGCAACTCTACGCCCAGAAGGTCCAGACCGCTCCCTCTTCCCGTCGTCTTCCCAATATCCCGTTTCTTTCAGACCTCACCCAAGAAGAGCTTCAATCCCTGTTAGATCGTGTCCAAATCAACACGTACCCAAAAGAAGCGATCCTCTGTCAGGAAGGCGAACCAGGAGACTCTTTAATGGTGATCTGCCGTGGTAAGGTGGGAATTTATAAAAGGGCGAAGGGAAAAGAAGAAGTATGTGTCCGCGAACTCGAAGAGGGTGACTGCTTTGGTGAGCTGGGATTCTTTCTCGATCGAAACAGGCAGGCAACGGTTAAAAGCCTTGTCGAGTGTGAAGTAATGGAATTGAACCGAAAGGAATTGGAGGAGATCATCCGAAAATATCCACGGGTGAACGAACTCCTTGAAGACCTCTTCCAGAAGCGGGTCCTCGATAACCTCCTTGCCCTTTCCCCTCTCTTTTCTCCCCTCTCTGTAGCCGACAGAAAGGAAGTAGCCAAGCGATTTCGTCTATTGAACCTTCCTGCAGAAACCCTCATCTTCAAAGGAGGGGATCCTCCGCGCAGTCTCTATCTGATTCAGAGGGGTGAGGTAGAGATCTTTACCCAGGATCGACATAAAAAGCATATAAGTGTAGGGAAGTTGGGAGGCGGCGATTTCTTTGGAGAGATCGGCGTACTTTTTAATACGCCCCGGATGGCCTTTGCAAAAACGACGCAACCCACGGATCTGCTCGAATTGGACAAAGAGAATTTTGATCGTCTCCTGAAAAAGTTTCCCCAACTTCAATCTGTGACAAAAGAGATTTCGTCACGACGTCTCATCCGGATGAAAGAAGCCCTTTTCCAATTGAAAAGTGGGAGAACAGAGGAGTGTTGGGTGTGAAGGAATTGATTCAGGTCCAGAATCTTTATAAATCCTTCGGTAACGGAGCAAAACGAGTCGACGTCCTCCGGGGCATTGATCTCACCTTTTATCAGGGGGAGAGGGTTGCGATTGTTGGTGCCTCCGGTGTAGGAAAAACAACGCTTCTCCATATCCTGGGGACCCTCGACCGACCCACCTCTGGAAAGGTGTTATACGGAGGACGGGACGTCTTTATCCTCAATGAAAAAGAGCTCGCCTTTTTTCGGAACCGGGAGATCGGATTTGTCTTTCAATTCCACCATCTCCTTCCGGAGTTTAATGCTTTGGAGAATACGATGATGCCCTGCCTCATCTACGGGATGGCTAAGAAAGAGGCTTCGGCTCGGGCTGAAGAGATTCTGACCTTAGTCGGTTTAAAAGACCGGCTTTCTCATAAACCGGGAGAACTTTCGGGAGGGGAACAGCAGAGGGTTGCAGTCGCAAGAGCATTAGTTCTGGAGCCCAAAATTCTTCTGGCGGATGAACCTACAGGGAACCTGGATTCGAAAACAGGAGAGGCGGTCTTCTCCCTACTCCAAGAATTAAACCGAATCAAGAACGTCACCCTGATCATGGTGACTCACAACCCGAATCTGGCTTCCCAAATGCCTCGACAGATTCTGCTCCTGGACGGAAAAGCCACCGGTTAAAAAGGCTCCTTTGGTCTAAAGCATATCTCATCCTGTGGGAGGGGGTTTACAAAAGAAAAAGGATTTGATATGGAAGATGGAACGCCAACCAAAAGCAAACGTTCGAAAGGAATAGAAGAATGAAGATGCGAATCATGATCTGGATCGCCCTTATCTTCCTGGTCATTGATCTCGGAGTATGCCGTGGGACGGAGGAAATCATTGATAAAATCACCATTCTGGGCAACATGAAGGTGGAGGAAGGGGTGATTCGAAATGCCGTGAAGAGTAAAGAAAAAGCGCCCTTTTCATCTGATCAGGTTCGTGAAGATCTTCGCTCCATCTTCGGTCTGGGTTACTTTTCTGACGTCCAGGTTGATATCAAAACCACCCCGAGGGGAAAGGAAATTATCTTCATTGTTATGGAAAAACCCTCTATCAAAGACATTCTGATCACAGGCCACCAGAAGGTCAAACTCGATGACATTAAGGAGAAGATCGGGTTGACAGCACGGTCGATTCTCAATCTCGAAAAGGTGAAGGAGAGCGAAGAACAGATTCGAAGGCTTTACTTCTCCAAGGGGTACTATGGGGTGAAGGTGAGTCATAAGATCGACTATCTGGAAACGAATGAGGCCGTGATCACGTTCCAGATCGAAGAAGGGGTGAAGGGACATATTAAAAAGATCGTGTTCAAAGGAAACAAGAAGATGAAATCCTCTGATCTGAAAAAGGTCATGCTCACCAAACAGAGGAACCTCTTCTCTCTCATCACCAAAACCGGTCTCCTCGATGAAGAGATTCTGAAAAATGACATTCAGATGTTGACTGCCTATTACATTGACCATGGCTACCTCCAGGTGAAGATTGCTGAACCGAAGATCGATCTTCAGAATCCCAGACGGATTCAAATTGAGATTGAAATTACAGAGGGCCCTCAATATCGTTTCGGTGACATCGATTTTAAGGGAGACCTCCTGACCACCAAGGAAGATCTCTTCAAAAACATTCGAATCAAAAGAAATGATGTTTACAGCAACACCGCCATCCGGAAAGACATTGGTCTGCTGACAGAAAAATTTGCTGACCAGGGTTATGCCCATGTGGAAATTACGCCGATGACTCAAACCGATGAGACGCAACGTTTGGTCCATCTGACCTTTGACATCGAAAAGAAAAACCAGGTCTCTTTTGAAAAGATCCAGATCGTCGGCAATACCAAAACCCGGGACAAAGTGATCCGCCGCGAACTTCGCGTGGCGGAAGAGGAACTCTATAGTGCTACGGGTTTGAGCAAGAGTAAAGATCGGTTAAAACGAACCGGTTTCTTTAAAGAAGTGGAGATGACAACCAGCAGAGGAAGTACAGAAGATCAAATGAATCTGGAGGTCAAGGTTGAGGAAGCTCCCACAGGGGCCCTCAGTTTTGGCATCGGTTATAGTTCGATCGAAAATGTGGTGGGGCAGGCTTCCATCTCCGATCGAAACCTTTTCGGCATGGGCTACCATGCCCTTTTGAAATTCAGACTGGGGGCAGAGACTAGCGATTTGAGGTTCAGTTTTACAGACCCCTATTTCATGGGCTATAATTTTGCGGCAGGAATCGACCTCTATCATGAAAATCGAGAATTTGATACCTACTCCTACCGGATCTCAGGAGGGAATCTCCGCTTTGGTAAAGAGCTAACCGAGACACTTCGAACCGATGCAGTCTATAAACTGGAAAAGATTAAAGTCTTTGACGTCTCTTCCGATGCTTCCCGTTTTATCAGGGAACAACAAGGTGAAAAATTGACGAGTGCCTTTTCTCTCAGCCTTTCCATGGACACTCGGGATGATTATTATAATCCATCCAAAGGGGCCAGGCACAGCATCAGTCTTCAGAATGCTGGTGGAATTCTTGGGGGGGATAACTATTTTGTCAAGGCCATTGCTGAAACCAGCTGGTTCTTTCCTCTTCCTTTAAAAACGGTTTTGAATCTTAGAGGAAAGGTGGGGGTTGTCGAAGCTTACAGTGGCAGAAGCGTTCCCATTTATGAAAAGTTTTTTGTGGGTGGACTGAACACCCTTCGAGGGTTTGAATATGGAATGGCAGGTCCTTTTGATGTCAACAAAGAACCCCTGGGATCCAAGAAGATGATCTCCTTTCAATCCGAATGGATCTTTCCGATCTCTCGTGAAATTGGGCTCAAAGGAGCTCTCTTCTGGGATGTGGGAAAGGGGTTCGATAAATTTAGAGAGATCACACCCTTGAAAACAGGAGTGGGAGCAGGAATTCGTTGGTTTTCACCTTTCGGTCCCATTCATATTGATCTCGGGATTAATCCCAATCCGAAACGGGGAGAAAAACGAAGGGTCTTTGACTTTACCGTAGGAACCATTTATTAATCTTTTACAGCATCGTTACAAAGAAATTCAATCAGAAAGGACACAGGAACCATGAAAGGTAAAAACGTGATGATCACCGTTGGCATCCTTTTCATCTCGTTAGCATGGGGTGGACAGGCTTTGGTACAAGCCCAAACTTCCAGTCTCAAGATTGGCTTTGTCGATATCCAGAAGGCGGTCAATGAATGTAATGCCGGAAAAGAGGCGAAGAAAGCCATTATCAAAGAGGTCGAAAAATTCCAACGCCTCTTTGCAGATAAACAGAAAGAGCTCCAGACAATGAAGGAATCTCTTGACAAACAGGCTCCCATGCTTACCCCTGATGCCCGCGCAGCCAAAGAGAAGGAACTTCAGGCTAAGGTTAGAGAATTTCAGCGATGGCAAGAAGATAGCCAGAATGAGGTGAACCAAAAACGCATGGAGATGGAAAGAGCCGTAGCCTTAGGACTTCAGAAAGTGATCCAGAAATTAGGGGCCGATGAGGGATTTACCTGCATCTTGGAGTTAAACGAAAACATTGTGCTCTTTGCCTCGAAAGCGGTGGACCTGACCGATCGGGTCATTAAACTCCACGATGCCCAGAAAAAATAAAAACGGGTGAAAGATCCGATCGGGGTTCCAGTTGAAACAATCGTCCTTAAGAGCGGGTTAGATCAACGTTGAGATGAAATGATGAAAAAGAAATTGAAAGAGCTAGCGGAATGGGTCGGAGGCACGATCGTCGGAGACGGCGAAATAGAAATTTCCGGTTTGGGTTCAATCGATGAGGCCGAATCCGGACAGATCACTTTTATTGCAGATGCCAAGCATCTTCCAAAGCTTGAGACCACAAAAGCCTCAGCCATCCTTATTTCCAAAGAGGTCTCCTCCTCTCCAAAACCATTGATCATTGTCCCAAACCCTCGCCTGGCCTTTGTCAAAATCCTCAACCTTTTCTTCGCCAAACTCTATCAATCCAAAGGGATCGATCCCAACGCTCAGATCAGCCCCACCGCCATTCTGGGGAGAAACGTGACCATCTACCCATTTGTTTATATCGGAGACCGATGCCGAATCGAAGACCGGGTGACTCTCTACCCAGGGGTTTATCTGGGTGAGGATTCTTCCATCGGAGAAGATTCCATCCTCTACCCCAATGTCACGGTCTATCCAGGCTCGATCATCGGAAAGAGAGTCATTCTCCATGGAGGGGTGGTCATTGGAGCGGATGGGTTCGGATATGTGAAAGATGGGAATAAAAATGTGAAGATTCCACAGGTGGGAGGGGTGATCATAGAGGACGATGTGGAGGTTGGCGCCAACTCCACCATTGACCGGGCAGCCCTTGGCAGAACGATCATCCGGAGAGGCACCAAAATCGACAATTTGGTCATGGTCGCCCACAACGTTGAAATCGGGGAGGATTCGATCATTGTAGCTCAGGTCGGGATTGCCGGGTCCACTAAAATCGGGAAAAATGTGATCCTCGCAGGCCAGGTAGGAGTCATCAATCATCTGGAAATCGGAGATAACGTGATGGTGGGACCCCAGTCTGGAGTGGCTCAGAATCTTCCGGCCCATCAGGTCTTTACAGGATCGCCTGCCATCCCTCATCGAGAGTGGCTTCGATCCACTGCCCTATTCTCAAAGCTTCCGGAGATGAAACGATTGCTCTCAGAGATGGAAAAGCGTTTAACCAAGATTGAAGCCGAACTCTCTCTTCATAGGAAAGGAGACCGTGATGATTGAAGCAAAGGAGATCCTCAAGATTCTCCCTCACGCCTTTCCCTTTCTGCTCGTGGATCGAATTCTTGAGGTGGAACCAGGGAAGAGGATTGTGGGGATTAAAAATGTGACCTATAATGAGCCTTTTTTCCCGGGTCATTTCCCTGGACAACCCATTATGCCTGGGGTGCTCATAGTGGAAGCCATCGCTCAGACCGCCGGAGTTCTTGCGTTTAAATCTATTCCTGAAGAGTATTTTAAAAAGATGAAAGAAGATCAAGAAAAAGCAGTCTATTTTTTAGGATTGGACCATGTTCGCTTCAGAAAACCAGTGATTCCAGGGGATCAACTCCGTCTCGAAGTGGAAGTGACCCGGCAGCGCCAATCTATCTGGGGATTTAGGGGGAAAGCACTCGTGGATGGGAAAGTGGTTGCCGAGGCAGAGCTTTTAGCCATGATGGGAGAAGGAAAATGATCCATCCAACAGCAATGGTTGATGCAAAGGCCGAAATCAATGACGGAGTTGAAATTGGTCCTTATAGCATCGTTGAAAAGGGCGTGTTTATCGGGGAGGGGACTCAAATAGGTCCCCACGTGGTTGTTCGAGAAGGAACGACCATTGGTAAGGGATGCCAGATTTTTCAATTTTCCTCGATTGGAGAGGCTCCACAGGCGGTGGCGTACCGGGGAGAAAAAACTTCTCTGATCATCGGCGATCAAAACATCATCCGGGAATCGGTCACCCTTCATCGTGGCACGGTCAAAGGAGGCGGCAAAACCGTTATCGGCAATCGGAACTTCTTCATGGCCTACTCCCATGTGGCTCATGATTGCCAGATAGGGAATCAGGTGGTCCTCGCCAACGGAGCCACCCTGGCAGGCCACATCCTGATTGAGGATTATGCCGTCATTGGAGGTCTGGCCGCCGTTCACCAGTTCTGTCGGATAGGGGCCCACGCCTTTGTCAGCGGCGTGACAGGGGTGGCGCTTGATATTCCACCCTATATGCTGGCTGCCGGCAGCCGGGCAAAACTTTATGGTCTAAACACCGTTGGATTGAAACGCCAAAACTTTCGTGAAGAAACCATCCGTGCTCTCAAGACAACCTACCGCATCATCTTTCGTTCCGGTCTGACGCTGGAGAAGGCTATCCATAAGGTAGCAGAGTCAGACCTTGCTCAGGTCCCAGAAGTTCAGCACCTCATCCAGTTTCTCCAGCAGACCAAGAGGGGGATCTGCCGATAAGTGGAAAAGATCAGGGTAGGTGTGGTTGGTGCAGGTTACTTCGGCCAATTCCATATCGAGAAATATCTAAAAATGGACGGCGTTGCATTGGTGGGAGTGGTCGATATTGATCCCAGCCGTTGCAAAGAAATCGCCAGACGATACGCCGTTCAAACCTTTCCTCATCACTCCGATCTATTCGGTAAAGTCCAATCGGTGAGCATTGCCACCCCCACATCTTTCCATTATGCCATCGCCAAAGATTTCTTCCTTCGGGGCGTGGATGTGCTCCTTGAAAAACCAATTGCCAGCACGCTGGAAGAAGCAGACGAATTGATCGCCCTTTCAGAGGCGAGAAATCTTATCCTCCAGATCGGTCACCTGGAGCGATTTAACGGTGCCTTTCTCGCCGCTGAAAGACGGATCCAAAATCCTGTCTTCATCGAATCTCAACGACTGACTCCTTTCTCGGGAAGAGGAACAGAGGTCAATGTGGTTCTTGACCTGATGGTTCATGATATCGACATCGTGCTCTATCTCCTTCCTTCAAAGATGAAAAACCTTGATGCCATTGGCCTCTCCGTCCTTACACCCTCTGCCGACGTGGCGTATGCCCATCTGGAGTTCGAAAATGGATGCAGGGCCCATCTGATAGCCAGTCGCATTTCGCAAGAAAGAGTTCGTCAAACCAGGATCTTTCAGCCTGACGCTGCCCTCACCCTTGACTACCTCTCCCAGGTAGTACGGGTCTCTAAAAAGACAGACCGTTTTGAAACAGGAGAGAGGCCTGAAATGGTGCTTGAGGAAATTCCCGTCCGAAGAGTCGATCTTTTGGAGGAAGAAATTCGTTCTTTTCTCCAGAGTGTCAGAGATCGCAAAAAACCCAAGGTTTCTGGTGAGGAAGGGAGGAAAGTCCTGGAAGTCGCTCTGGCGATCACTCGTAAAATCGAAAAAGGAACGGTTTAATGCCTCCTCAAAAGATTATGCTTGTGGCTGGAGAGGTATCAGGGGACCTTCACGGAGCCCATCTGGTCGAAGCGATCCATCAGCGCGCCCCGGAGATTCAATTCTTCGGTGTGGGTGGAGAGCATCTCAAAGAAAGAGGGATGCGGCTTCTCCATCACGTTCACTCGCTTTCTGTGGTCGGGATCTCTGAAGCCTTCCGAAAACTGAAAACCGCTTTCAAAACGCTACAAGACTTAAAGGAAGCGATGGAGAGAGAAAGACCCGATCTCCTCCTTTTGATCGATTATCCAGAATTTAATCTCCGGCTTGCAAAAATAGCCCGCCGAAAAAACATTCCGGTTCTCTACTACATCAGTCCGCAGATTTGGGCTTGGAGACCTGGAAGGGTTAAAACGATTGCCAGATGTGTGAAGAAAATGGTCGTCTTCTTCTCTTTTGAACTCCCCCTCTATCAGGCCGCCGGAGTCGATGTGGAATGGGTAGGACATCCTCTTCTCGATATTGTCAGAACCTCGCTTCCAAGAGAAGAGGCCCTTGAACAATTTGGCATCGATCCGGAGCAGAAAACGGTTGCCCTTCTTCCCGGAAGTCGGATGGAAGAGGTGATCCGACTCCTTCCTCCCATGCTCACGGCTGCTGCTTATCTCCAGCTTGAAATCCCAAAACTCCAGTTTATCCTCCCTTTGGCTCCTGGAATCTCAGGAGTAGATCTCTACCCTCTGCTGAGAGATACGTTCGTTCCGATCACGGTGGTCAATGGATATACCTATGATGTGATGGCTCTCTCAGACCTGATCCTAACCGCTTCCGGAACGGCTACGCTGGAAGCTGCCATCCTTGGGAAACCCATGGTCATCGTCTATAAGGTTTCCCGCCTGACCTATTGGGTGGGGAGAGCGTTGATCCGCGTCAAACACATCGGCTTGGTCAATCTCATCGCGGGGAGGGAGATTGCCAAGGAGTTGATTCAGGACGAGGTTGAGCCCAAAAAGATTGCCAAGGAAGCACTCCGTCTGCTGAGGGATCCTGTGCTTTACACGCAAACTGTTGAAGCGCTTGCAGAAGTGCGTCAGACCCTGGGGAAACCTGGTGCGGTTGACCGCGCCGCACAGATCGTTCTCTCCTTGCTTCAAGAGAGGAAAGTGTGATAAAAATAGAGCAATTATGCTTCTCTACCGCCGTCTCCTCCAACTTGTTAAACCCTACTGGATCAAACTGGCCCTCGCCATGCTCTTTATGGTATTCGTCTCTCTTCTGACGGCCACCCAGGCCCTTCTGGTCAAGCCCGCCATGGACGGTGTCTTCTTTAAGAAAGAAGGCATCCCACCTGTCATCAAGAACCTCATTGTGAAGCTTCATCTCGGAGATCTGTTACTTAAACCAGAGATGGAGATGCTCATTCTATTGCCCCTTGCCATCATCCTTCTCTTTCTTCTCAAAGGCGCCTTTGACTATGGACAGGCGTATTTGATGAACTACGTGGGTCTGAGAGTTGTGGCCGATATCCGTCAGAGGCTCTATGACCATCTCCAGACGCTTTCTCTCTCCTTCTTCACCCGGACATCGACCGGGATTCTTATTTCTCGAATCACCAACGACGTGAACCTCGTTCAGGGTTCGGTCTCCAATGCCATCACCGGGCTGATTAAAGATGCCGTCACCATCCTGGGGCTGACGGCGGTGGTCTTCTATCGGGATTGGAAATTAGGATTGATCGCCTTCATCGTCTTTCCCGTAGCCATCATTCCGATCAAAGAATTTGGTAAGAGGCTCAGAAAGTTTAGTCGAAAGGGCCTACAGCGGATGGGATCCCTGACCGCTTTCCTTCATGAAACAATCACGGGGAACCGGATCGTCAAAGCCTTCAATATGGAGGAGTATGAGAAGCGTCGGTTCGCAGAAGAGAATGAACGCTATTTTAGAATCTTCCTCAAACGGGTGAAAATTAGAGCCCTTTCCCATCCCTTGATGGAATTATTGGGAGGAATCGGTATTGCCGTAATCATCTGGGTGGGTGGATATAGCGTGGTCCGAGGAGAGGTGACGCCTGGAACCTTCTTCTCCTTTATGACGGCTCTTCTCATGCTCTATGCACCCGTCCGTAACCTGAACAAGGTCAACCTTGAGGTCCAAGAAGGACTGGCAGCGGCTGCGAGAATCTTCGAACTCCTCGATACGGAGGCTGAGATTCAGGAAGACAGACATGCTATTCCCCTCCTTCCTTTTTCAAGAGAGATTGAATTCAAAGAGGTCACCTTCAAATATGATTCGGCCCCTGTACTGAAATCAATCTCACTCCATGTCAAAGCAGGAGAAACGCTGGCGATCGTAGGGATGAGCGGGGCAGGAAAAACCTCCCTGATCAATCTCCTTCCTCGATTTTATGATGTGGACAAAGGCCAGATTCTGATCGATGGGATCGATATCCGGAAAGTGACCTTGAAATCCTTAAGGGATCAGATAGCACTGGTAACCCAGCAGACCATCCTTTTCAATGACACCGTTAGAAACAATATCGCCTACGGAAGCCTTCACCGCTCAGATCAGGAAATCCTCGAAGCCGCCATCGCTGCCCATGCCCATTCTTTCATTCAAAAGTTTCCTCAGGGATATGATACCTTGATTGGAGAGGGTGGGGTGAAGCTTTCAGGCGGCGAACGCCAGCGGATTGCCATTGCTCGAGCCTTTTTAAAAAACGCTCCCATTCTGATCCTGGATGAAGCTACCTCTTCCCTCGATTCGGATTCCGAGGCAGAGGTTCAGAAGGCAATGGATGTTCTCATGAAAGGCCGAACCGTTTTCGTCATTGCTCACAGGCTCTCCACCATACGGAAGGCCCATCGCATTATTGTCCTGGCCAATGGAGAGATTACAGAACAGGGAACCCACGAGGAGTTAATGGAACGCAACGGCGAATACCGGCGGCTTTACGACCTCCAATTTAAAGATGATGGAATGAGAGTCTGGAAGTCTGCCAAGGTTAAGAAAATCTACTGAGTCGTGAGTTCGAAGTCTGGTGTTTAGAATTAAAAATTGAATTCGTCTTATGAGCCTAAAGCGTCTGAAAAAGAAATGGGTTGAATGGTTTGGTCCCTGGCTGGCTTACCATGTGATCAGGGTGTTGGGAAGGACCATGCGTCTCGAGGTAGTCAACCCTCACATCCAACAGCAGTTTGTGAAAAATGGGATTCCGGGAATTGGGGTTTTCTGGCACGACAGGCTTCTCATGATGCCTTTTGCGTATGAAGGGAAAAAATTGAGTTTTCTGGTCTCTCCCCATCGGGATGGTCAGGTCGTCGGAAAGGCCTTAAAAAAATTTGGGCTCACACCCATCCTGGGATCTTCAACCAGGGGAGGGGCTTCAGCGATCAAAGCCATGATGCGGGCGATTCAGAACGGATCCGATATAGCGATTGTTCCGGATGGTCCCAGAGGACCACGACATCGGCTTCAGTTCGGGGTTATTGAACTGGCAAGAAGGACGGGGGCGCCTATACTCCCCATCGCCTTTAGCGCCTCGAAAAAAAAGATCTTTAACACCTGGGATCGCTTTCTCCTGCCCTATCCTTTTTCAAAAGGGGTCTTTGTTTGGGGAGAACCGATCTATGTCGATCGTCATGGCGATCGGGAATATCTCGAGGCAATGAGGCATCTGGTAGAGAACCGACTCAACGCATTAACCGAAGAAGCCGACCGTTACTTTGAAGCCGATCAAAATGTTTCGAACGTGAAGAGCCACCAGGGCGGATGACTAGCCGTTACTCATTTTCTTTCCATCCGTTCATTGAAGCTCATCGGATTCCATGTCCATGACCTTTTTTCTTTACAACCTCATACTGACCTGTTTTCTTCTGGTCTATGTCCCTTTCCTCTTCATACAAACCCTTTTCAAGAAACATCCGACCAGACTCCTCAAAGAGCGATTAGGAGGCTTTCCGGATCTTTCTGCCCATCATCCGATTTGGGTGCATGCCGCTTCCGTAGGTGAGGTTCTCTGTTGTGTGCCTCTTTTGAAGAGAATCCGTGAGGAGGTCCCTGATACGGCCATCGTTCTGACCACCATGACTTCTACCGGCAACGAGACAGCAAAGAAACTTATCCCAGAAGCGAATTGGATCTTTTTCTTTCCTTTGGACCATCCCGTTCTCATCCGGAGAGTCCTCAAAAAACTTAGACCCCGCCTTTTTCTCATCGCCGAAACAGAGCTCTGGCCCAATCTTCTCCGTTTATGTGCTTTAAAAAAAATTCCTGTCCTTCTCTTTAACGGCAGAATCTCAGAAAAATCTCTTAGAGGGTACCTCTTCTTTAAATCGTTTTTTAAGAGATGTCTGGAATCCATCTCCTTCTTCCTCATGCAATCAGAGGAAGACCGGAACAGAATGATTGAAATTGGGGCTCCCTCTGAGCGAACCACCGTAGTCGGCAATATCAAATTTGATCAGATTCCCCCGGGTAAAGATTCTGAACCAGCGACGGACCTGTTGACCTCCTTCAGGCTTCAGGGGAATGAAACCATCCTCATTGCTGGTTCAACCCATCAAGGAGAAGAGGAAATTTTCATTCAGGTTTATAAAGACCTCAAGAAAACCTACAACCATCTTATCCTCATCCTGGCCCCACGACATCTTGATCGCCTCGAGGATGTGGAGAAAATCTTATCCCGGGAGGGCCTCCGATGGAAGAGAAGGTCATCGTTGCCCCAGCAGGACCCAAAGGAGGCGAAGGAGGTAATTCTTATCGACACGATGGGGGAACTCATGAGGATTTATCGTCTCGGGACCCTTGTCTTTATTGGCGGAAGTCTCGTCTCGATTGGCGGTCACAACCCCTTAGAACCTCTCCTTTTTAAAAAGTGTGTGCTTTTGGGTCCCTATATGTTCAATTTTCTCGAAATCTCGCGCCGCCTCATTGCAGAAGGAGGAGCGGTTCTGGTAAAGGATAGAGAAACCCTTTACTTTCAAATAAAACGATTGCTCTCTGATGAAAAGACAAGGAAGGAGATTGGAGAAAACGGATACCAATTCCTCCATAAACATCGCGGAGCGACCGAAAGAATCTTTGAAAAAATTCGGCCCTTTTTAGTCCAATCGTCTCATCATCCAAGCGCCTGAGGGCCTTCGATCATCCGGGGCACGGGCGAAGCCGCGAGAGATAACCGATGGCTTACCGTTATGATCAACTCCTTTATAAGAAAGAAAAATCTTTGGTGGAAAAGATTCTTCTTTTCCCTCTTCTGCTCGCTTCTTTTCCGTATGGGTGGGCCGTCCGGACCAGGGCCTCACTCTATGCCCTGGGCCTTTTTAAGACCAGAAGCCTTCCTAAACCTGTCATCAGTATCGGCAACCTTACGGTAGGAGGAACCGGAAAAACTCCCTTAACCATGATGCTGGCAAAAGGGCTGATGGAAAGAGGAATTTCAGTGGCTATCCTGAGCAGAGGATATGGCGGGAAGAAAGGAGTAGGCCCACTCGTGACCGATGGGCAAACGGTTCTTCTCCCGCCCTTTGAATCAGGAGACGAACCTTTCCTGATGGCAAGTGTCCTGAAAGGAGTCCCGATCCTCATTGGAAAGGACAGGTTCAAAAACGGGATATGGGCGTTAGAACGATTCCCGGTTCACGGTTTTTTAATGGACGATGGGTTTCAACACCTTCCTCTTCATCGGAATCTCAACATCGTGCTCATCGATTCGCAGATCGGTTTTGGAGAGGGGTATCTTTTGCCAAGGGGAATCCTGAGAGAACCTTTATCCTCCCTGAAACGGGCTGATCTCTTTCTCCTCACTCGATCCGAAGATAAAGACGCCTGCCGATTTCTGGAAACCCTTCTGTATAGGATTCATCCCTCAGCGCAGATATATCATAGCCATTACGAACCCTTAGGATGGGTTCGTCTTGATGGAAAGATAGAGCCGCTCCACCTCTACCAAAGAAAGAAGGTCTTGGCTCTGTCAGGAATTTCCAACCCGGCTTCTTTCTCCTCCCTTCTGGAAAGAATCGGAATGGAAGTGGTTGCAGAAAGGAGCTTTCCGGATCATCATCGCTATACCCGCGAGGATTTGACATCCCTGAGGCGGGAAGTTAAAAAAATAGAGTTAGTTGTGACGACAGAAAAAGATCTGGTGAAATTGAAAACCCTTCCTGTCGAATCCCTTCCTCTTTATGCCCTTCGCATCGAAACGAAGATTCAGGAGGAGGAAAAATTCTATAAAAGGGTGATGGAAGTATTTAAGTGACCAAAGGTTAAGTGCATTATTGACGATTGAAGGAGCCTATTCAATGAGTGACTTTGTTAAAATCTTTGACACGACCCTTCGCGATGGAGAACAGTCTCCGGGGGCCACCATGAATGTGGCTGAAAAGGTTAGGATTGCTGAACAACTTGAAAAATTGAATGTGGACATCATCGAGGCGGGCTTTCCCATCTCTTCAGAAGGAGACTTCGAAGCCGTAAGAGAGATTGCCAAAAAGGTGAAACGATCCCAGGTGGCTGCCCTGGCTCGGGCAAACCCTCAGGACATTGATCGCGCCTGGCAGGCGATCAAAGGAGCAAGACATCCTCTGCTCCATACCTTCATCTCCACATCGGACATCCATCTCAAATATCAGTTGAAGAAGTCCAAGGAAGAGGTGATCCGGATTGCAGCACAGTCTGTGGCAAGAGCCAAGCGATATACTCCCAACGTTGAATTCTCTGCCATGGATGCCACCCGAAGCGATGTGGATTTCCTTGCCGCAGTCTGTGAGAGGGCCATCCAGGCAGGGGCAACGACCATCAACATACCGGATACCGTGGGCTATGCCATTCCATCCGAATTTGGTGAACTCATTCGTACACTGCGACAGAAGGTGAAAGGAATCGAGAAAGTGACTCTGAGCGTCCATTGTCATAATGATCTTGGGCTGGCAGTGGCGAATTCTATTGCTGCGATTCAAAATGGAGCCCGACAGGTTGAGTGTACAATTAATGGCATCGGTGAACGAGCGGGCAATACCTCTCTGGAAGAAGTGGTGATGGCACTTCTTACCCGAAAAGACCTGCTTCAATTTCAGACCCGGGTCATCCCGAAACACCTTTATACGACCAGTCGCCTCGTCTCTAAAATCACAGGGATGGTCGTTCAACCCAACAAGGCCATCGTGGGAGCTAACGCCTTTGCCCATCAATCCGGAATTCATCAAGATGGCATTCTGAAAGAAAAATTGACCTATGAGATCATGACACCCGAAACAGTTGGGATTCCAAAAACTTCCCTGGTTCTGGGTAAACTCTCTGGACGACATGCTTTTAGAGAAAGGATTAAGGATCTGGGCTATCGACTCTCAGAGAAAGATTTTGAACTCGCCTTCACCCGCTTTAAACAGCTTGCGGATAAGAAACGTGAAATCTACGATGAAGATATCGAATCCATTGTAGTCGAAGAAGTGCTTCGGGTTCCCCGGCGTTATAAGCTGGTCTATCTCAACGTGGTGGCAGGCAATGTCACCGTACCCACAGCCACCGTCCAGATGGAAGTGGATGGAAAACTGGTCCAAGAAGCAGGGTTTGGTGATGGCCCGGTGGATGCGACCTTTAAAACGATCAAGAAGCTCACTCATACGCGATCCAAACTGCTTCAGTTTGCTATCAATGCCATCACCAGTGGTACCGAGGCTCAGGGAGAAGTGACGGTTCGATTGGAGGAAAAGGGTCAGACCGTGATCGGTCAGGGCGCAGATACCGACGTGATTGTAGCAAGCGCCAAGGCGTATATCAATGCCCTGAACAAAATCGAATTTAAGAAACAGAAACTGGTGGGAACCTAAACAAGGAATCGCATAGCGCGGAGCGCCATGCGCATAGCGTTGGAAGGGTTATCCCTTCCGCTATGCTTTATACCCTATGCTACCCTTTGATGCAGGGATCATATGAAAATGAGTAAACCGATGACGATCACCGAAAAAATCCTGGCAGTCCACGCAGCGAAAAAAGCCGTGTCTCCAGGAGAGCTGATTGAGGTTCGAATTGATCTTGCTCTTGCCAATGATATTACCGCTCCATTGGCAATTCAGGCTTTTAAAGAAATAGGGGTAGAGAAAGTTTTTAACAGGAATCGGGTTGTTCTCGTTCCGGACCATTTTACCCCTGCCAAAGACATTCCCTCAGCCGAGCAATGTAAAATCCTGCGGGAGTTTGCCAAAACCCAGCGCCTCACCCATTATTTCGAAGTGGGTCAGTGCGGGATTGAACATGCCCTTCTTCCGGAGAAAGGGCTTGTCCTGCCAGGTGAAGTCGTCGTGGGCGCTGATAGCCACACATGCACTTATGGAGCCCTGGGGGCCTTCTCAACCGGCGTGGGAAGCACAGACCTGGGAGCTGCCATGGCCACCGGAAGGCTCTGGCTAAAAGTCCCGGAGAGCCTTAAATTCATCTACTATGGAAAATTGAATCCCTGGGTTTCGGGAAAAGACCTCATCCTCGCGACGATCGGGGACATAGGGGTTGATGGGGCTCGTTATCAAGCGATGGAGTTCTGTGGAGAAGTGATCAAGAACCTTCCTATGTCAGGTCGCTTCACGATGGCGAATATGGCGATCGAGGCAGGTGGAAAAAACGGAATGATTGAACCGGATGAGATAACCTTCCAATTTATCAAACAGAGATCAAAACGGCCTTATAAGACTTATGATAGTGACCCGGACGCCCATTATGCGGATGTGAAAGAATACGATGTTTCAAAACTCCATCCCCAGGTTGCCCTCCCTCACATCCCTTCCAAGGTAAAGGATGTGAGAGAAGTTGGAAAGGTTAAGATCGATCAGGTCGTCATCGGGTCCTGTACCAATGGTTATCTTGATGATTTGAGAGTGGCAGCAAAAATTCTCAGAGGGAAAAAAATCGCCCCTTCATTGAGGCTCATTATCATCCCAGCAACCCAGGACATTTATCGACAGGCTCTCAAGGAAGGACTTATCGAAATCTTTCTTTCAGCCGGTGCATCGGTCAGCACACCTACCTGCGGCCCCTGTCTCGGAGGCCATATGGGTGTCCTTGCTGAAGGAGAGAAAGCACTGGCAACGACCAATCGGAATTTTCGTGGCCGGATGGGTCATCCGAACAGCGAAGTCTATCTTTCTGGTCCAGCCGTTGCTGCTGCCAGTGCCATTAAGGGAAGAATCTGCCATCCCGAAGAAGTGATGAAGAGAAGAGTTTAGGGTTTAAGAGGTCAAGTGAAAATCAATCCCCTGAATCCTCAGGAGAATCAAACGATGAAATTTGAAGGAAGAATCTGGAAATTCGGTTCAGATGTGGATACCGATGCAATCATCCCGGCTCGTTATCTTAACCAGTCCGACCCTAAAGAACTGGCAAAACATGCCATGGAGGATGAACGGCCTGAGTTTGTCAAAGAGGTAAAACCAGGGGATCTTCTTCTGGCAGATAAAAATTTTGGATGTGGCTCCTCCCGTGAACATGCCCCCCTTGCCTTAAAAGCGGCAGGCATCTCCTGCATCATCGCCAAAAGTTTTGCGAGGATCTTCTTCCGAAACAGTTTCAACCTGGGTCTCCCTCTGCTTGAATCTCCCGAAGCCTCGGAGGTCATCCAAGATGGTGACCACGTCAGGGTCGATCTCACCATAGGTGAAATTGAGGACCTCACCTTAGGTAAAAAATTCCACGCCACCCCCATTCCTCCTTTCATGCAAGAACTCCTCCAGGACGGTGGCCTCATCCCCCATCTCCGCAAAAAGATGAACCCCCAAAGGTAGGGAAAGTCAAACGAAATGGTAACCCCTCAGTGAAAGAAATAAAAAAGGGTTGGGAGGTTGCTCCGGAAAAACCTTGAAGGAAACCTCTGTTCGTCAAAACGACCCAATCTGATTCAAAAAAAACCGATTCAAAGGGCCCCGATGAGAATAACCTTTGATAACCGCTCTTCAAGGTTTTGGAGGAGGAACGTTCCAACCCTTTTAAACCGAAAACACCCCATCACTGAGGGGTTACAGCGAAATGATAAAACTGACTTGACAACGACCCCGCTTTTCTCCTATTTTAATATTCAGATACAACGAGGTATTCAGAAAACAGGGATGTTCAGGAAGGGGCATCCCTTTTTTATAATACCGGGAGGAGATCGATGAAAAAAGAGAAGTATAATGTGGTAGTGGCTGGAGCGACAGGTGCAGTTGGAAATGAAATGATTTCCATTCTGGAGGAGAGAAACTTTCCTGTAGGCACATTAAAACTCCTTGCTTCCCCAAGAGGGGCAGGCACCAAACTGGAGTTTAAGGGAAAGGAATATACGGTCGAGGTGATGGACGAAAACTCCTTCACCGGAATGGATATTGGCCTCTTCTCTCCTGGTGGCTCGGTCAGCCAGAAGTTTGCTCCTATTGCCGCAAAGGCAGGCTGCGTGGTGATTGATAACACCAGCGCCTTCCGGATGGACCCTGACGTTCC
Source organism: uncultured bacterium (assembly GCA_938002255.1). Classification (GTDB taxonomy): domain Bacteria; phylum Desulfobacterota; class BSN033; order BSN033; family UBA1163; genus RBG-16-49-23. Next base: position 35,375 of record CALLAL010000025.1, on the reverse strand, counting down.
TCTCGTCGTTCCAGAGGTCAATCCTCATGCGGTCGCCGGCTATCATAAGAAGAATATCATTGCCAATCCCAACTGCTCCACCATCCAGATGGTGGTGGCACTCAAACCCATCCACGATGTCGCCCGGATCAAACGAATCGTCGTCTCCACCTATCAATCAGTTTCAGGAACGGGAAAGAGGGCTATCCAGGAGTTGGAAAACCAGGTTCTTGCCATTTATAACCAACAGGAGATCAAACAGGAGGTTTATCCTCATCAAATTGCCTTCAACTGTCTTCCTCACATCGATGTTTTTCTCGAGAATGGCTACACCAAAGAAGAGATGAAAATGGTCAATGAGACGAAGAAGATTATGGAGGACGATTCAATTCGCGTCACCGCGACCACTGTCAGGGTTCCTGTCTTTTACGGCCATTCGGAATCCGTCAATCTTGAAACAGAGAAGAAGATCACTGCCCGGGAAGTTCGGGAGATCCTTTCCAAGGCTCCTGGTGTGGTCGTTGTGGATAATCCTGCGAAAGCAGAATATCCTCTTGCCATCCATGCAGCGGGAAAAGATGAAACCTTTGTCGGAAGGATTCGTGAGGACGAATCCATTCCCAATGGGATCAACATGTGGATTGTTGCAGACAACATCCGAAAAGGTGCAGCGCTGAATGCTGTCCAGATTGCTGAACTGTTGATCCAAAAATATCTTTAATGGATCACACCTGGAATACAGTCAATGAAATCGCATAGGAGGAGAGGAAATGAAGAAAATTGGATGGATCATGTTAGCCGCCTTCATGTTCACAACCTGGATGACTCCGGGGTACGCCGCTAAGACATCCCCTTACAGGATCGGCGTCAATCTCGAGTTAACGGGTCCATGGGCAGAGGTGACCAAGACATTAAAGAACGCCATGATGCTTGAGGTGGAACGCATCAACAAAGCCGGGGGGATCCAGGGTCGACCTCTTGAGTTGATTTTTGAAGATAATGGGTTCGAGGTTGGGCGAGCTGCTGCCAATATGACCAAATTCACCCGGGATAAGGAAATCCTTCTTGTGGTTGGTCCTTTTGAGGACAATCTCCAGGCGACAACCCGTGCCATTGCCGAACGGGAGAAGATCACCAACATCATCATCTGTCCTTCGAATCCAATGGTTCGGGACTTAAAGCAACAGTGGGCTTTTAATATTGCCCAGAGCGATATCATCGTCTCTCAGAAACTGGTGGATTTGGTTCTGGCCCGAAAATACAAGAAGGTTATGGTTTTTCATGGTGCCTGGCCCCTTGCCCAGAGTCTCGCTGAATATTTCAAACAGTTTGGCGAGGAGAAAGGAATCAAGGTTATCGTCTCTCCGGAAACTCATAAACCGACGGATATCGATATGACGCCCCAGCTGACCAAGATCAAACCGGTCCTCGAAAAAGAAAAGGTAGATGCCTTTTACGCATGCACGGGTGGCCCTCCAGGACCCATGATCACAAAAAATCTAAGGGCCCTGGGGATTAAAACACCGGTACTCGGAACCCATGCTTTTGGTTTTGGTTTTATCATTGCCCTCGGAGGCGAGGCCATGGAGGGGGTTGAATTTCCTTCTGCGAAACCTGTGGTCTTTGATCAACTGGATGAGAATGATCCTGCAAAGCCAATTAACATAAATTTTGACAAACGCTGGAGAGAACGTTATGGGACCCCTTCGGATCAAATCGCAGGCTATGGTTATGATACCATTGGATTGATTGAAGATGCCCTGAAGCGGATCAAGGGGAAAGTCACCCGCTCTAGTTTCCGGGAAGCCTTTGAGAATACGAAGGGATTCAAGGGAACGCACGGAATTTATCAATTCAGCTCCACAGGACATGATGGCTTGAGCAAGAAGGATATGGTCTTTGTCCGGATCGAAGGTGGAAAATTTAAAAGGATCCAGTTCCCGGGCTTTGATTAAGGGTTGAATAAATAAAAGAAGGAAGATAAATATAAGGGGTGGAGGCCTTCATAAGCTCCACCCTTTTCTTTTTAACCAACGATCCAGACGAGGAGACGATTCAACTAAAGACCATGGAACTCTTCGCACCTCTTCCTCAGCTCTTCACCTCTGGAATCACTTTTGGAGCCATCTACGCCCTGGTGGGACTGGGATTTGTCACCATTGCCAAGGCCTCTCAGATGATCAATTTTGCCCAGGGCGAATTCGTCATGTTGGGTGGGATGCTCACCTTCTTTTTGTTTAAAGAGATCCAATTACCCTATCTTCTGTCTGCCTTTTTGACCATTCCACTGGTGATGCTCATCGGCTGTTTACTTCATCTTCTTGTCATCTATCCTCTCAGGAAAGCTTCTCTACCCATTCTTTTGATGGCAACGCTCGGGGCTTCCCTCTTCCTCAGTAGTGCAAGTGCTCTCCTCTTCGGCACTCTTCCAAAAGCATTGCCTCCCTTCATCAACAGGCCACCCATAGACATAGGACCCATTTCAATCTCCCTCCAGAGTCTGTGGGTTGTGGGTGCAACCTGTCTCGTTCTTCTCTTCCTTTATCTCCTTTCTCATCGCACCCTCTTGGGCAAAGCAATGGAGGCGAGTTCCACTGACCCTCTTGGCGCTGATCTTTCAGGGATCTCAAGGCACCTGATGATCTTTATAGCCTTCGGGGTGAGTGCTGGGATGGGTTCCCTTGCAGGAATTTTTATCACACCCATCTTCTATGTGAGCTATCATTCCGGGACCCTTATTGGGCTTAAGGGCTTTATTGCGGCTATCTTGGGAGGATGGGGGAAACACAGCGGAGCTATTCTTGGAGGGTTTGTCCTTGGGGTGGTAGAGTCTTTAAGTGTGGCGTTTATGCCTTCGGGTTACAAGGATGCGATCGCTTTTGTCGTTCTGCTTCTCATTCTTTACCTCAAACCCAAGGGAATTTTAGGCTCCCCATTTATCGATAGTCGGCGATGGTAGATCAAGCTCAAAAAGAATTCAGAACAAGAGACCTTCTTTACTCCATAGCCCTGTGGTTTCTCTCCTGGCTCATCCCTGATCCACAGCTCCATTATCGGAGAGAATACAAATTTAAAAAACGGGATCTCTTTTACCTGTCAGCCGTCCTGGTTTTTCCTTTGATCTGGCCAGATCCTCACATTCATCACCTGATGGTTCTGGCAGGGATCCACGGGATTCTGGCCCTTGGCCTCACCCTCTTTCTCGGCTATGCCGGACAGATCTCCCTCGGGCAAGCTGCCTTTTTCGGAGTTGGCGCCTATACCACAGCCGTTCTGACCACCCGTTACGGTTTGCCCTCTTTTCTTGCCTTCTGGGCATCGGCTATAATGGCAGCCATCTTTGCCCTCCTCATTGGAAAGCCCCTCTTAAAGTTGAAGGGATACTTTCTGGCCCTTGCCACGCTTGGTTTTGGAGAGATCTTTCTTGTCCTGGTTAGAGAAAATGCCAGTCTCACCGGTGGCGTGATCGGAATTTTCAACATCCCCTTTTTTTCATTTGCCGGATTCACCTTTGATACCTATCTTAAGCAATACTACCTCATCTGGGGGGTCCTCACAGGATTGGTTCTTTTTTCAAAAAACCTCGTTCGGTCAAAAATGGGGCGAGCCTGCCTTGCAGTGGCTTCAAGCGAAGAGGGTGCCTCTGCTTTGGGAATCGATGTGGCATGGATCAAACTCGGAGTTTTTACGGTGGGCGCAGCCTTTGCCGGACTGGCAGGAAGTCTCTTCGCCTCGGTCATGTCCACAGCCAATCCCGAAACCTTCAGCCTCAATCTCTCCGTCCTCATCGTAATGATGGTCGTTCTTGGAGGGATGGGGAATCTTTACGGGCCCATCGCAGGAGCCATCTTCCTGACAGTGTTAATCGACAGACTCAGTCGTTATCAGGAGTATAGTCTCCCCCTCTACGGGGTCATTTTGATCCTTTTGCTGATCTTCTTTCCTGATGGAATCGGAACACGATTGAGGGTTCGATTGATCTATCTGATCAGTTATTTCGGAAGAAAGAAGAGGAGGGAAAAGGTGAACCTCTGATGTTTCTGAGGTTGGAAGAAATTACAAAACAGTATGGCGGGGTTCAGGCCTTGAATGGGATCTCTCTTCAGGTGGAGCGAGGAACCATCAAGGGGGTGATGGGTCCCAACGGAGCAGGAAAATCAACCCTCTTTCATCTTATCAGCGGGATGGAGAAACCTGATTCTGGAAGCATCTGGTTCAAAAAGAAAGAAATTACGGGCAGGCCACTCCACGAGATCGCCCGTCTGGGAGTGGGAAGAACCTTTCAAACCCTTCAGATCTTCGGTAATATGACGGTGGTCGAGAATGTTATGACAGGAATGCACATGAGAATCCGAGGAGGCATCCTCTCCTCGGGCCTCTCGCTTCCCTGGACCCGGGAGGACGAAAAAAGAGCCATGAGAGAAGCAAAAGAGATGCTTGAACAATTTGGGCTCTTTGGACGGTGGAAATGGTTTGCCTCCCAACTCGCTTATGGTGAACAGAGAAGACTGGAAATCGTTCGCGCCCTCGCGGCCAAGCCAGATCTCCTTCTTCTGGACGAACCTGCTGCGGGGCTCACCTATCCCGAAGCAAAACAATTGGCTGAAAATCTTGCCCGTCTGAAAGAGAATGGTCTTACGCTCTTACTGATCGAACACCATATGGGATTGGTGATGGAGATTGCAGACGAAGTGGCCGTGCTTAACAAGGGTGAATTGATCGCCGAAGGTCCTCCGGAGGTTGTGAAAAAAGATCCTTCAGTGATCGAAGCGTATATGGTCAGAAAATGACAGGGTAACGGTAAACGTTACTGAATAACGAAACGCCTGCCTGCTGGTAGGCGGGGGCTTCTTTTCCCTAACCTCAGCCTATCAACCAATAGACGCCTATGCTGAAGATCAAAAAACTGACGGTCCACTACGGTCCCCTACCCGCCTTGAAGGAAATCTCTCTGGAAATTGCAAGGGGAGAGTCCGTTGCTCTCCTCGGCCCCAATCGAGCTGGCAAGACGACTCTGCTTCTTACTCTCTCCGGAATCCTTGAAACAACCGAGGGAAGAATCATCTTCCAAGAAGAAGACATCACCAATCTCACTCCCCATCAAATTGTTTCAAAGGGGTTAATCCATATCCCTCAAGGCCGTCACATCTTTCCTACCCTTTCGGTCTATGATAACCTACAATTGGGCGCTTATACGAGAAAAAAAGAAAAAGAGGGAATTAAAAAAAATCTTGAAGAGGTATTTCTCCTCTTTCCAAGATTAATGGAGAGGACAGGTCAGCGGGCAGGCACGCTCAGCGGAGGGGAACAGCAAATGCTTGCGATCGGCAGGGCCATGATGGGAAAGCCAAAACTTTTAATGCTCGATGAACCTTCACTTGGGCTTGCCCCTCGATTCATCGAAGAGATCTTTGCCTGTCTTAAAAAGATGAACCAGAAGGGATTGACGCTCTTAATGGTTGAACAGGAAATTCCTCTAACCCTCTCCATCGCTCATCGCGGGTACTTGCTCCGCAATGGCCGCCTCATCAAAGAGGGTTCCTCCTCCCTTCTCTTGGAAAGCAAAGAGATCAAAGAGCTCATTAACCTTTAGCGTCTAATGGCCTTTTAATGTTCCAAGCCGGTGCGCCAAACTCAAACCTTCAATCCTTTCAAGCCTGTCTTCTCCATCAGAAACTCATAGAATTCCTCATCATCCAGACGAAATCGTTCTCCTAAAAGCTCCTGGACAAAAGGCCCTGCGGCATAGACGGCTTTTGGAGACTCAGAGAGGACAGCCTCTAAAATAAGATGAGCAATCAATTCCGGTCCCGGGATTGACACATGGGTAAACAACCTCCCCATTCCTGCGCCATAAGCCTGATAGACGGGTTTGTAATCGGGATCGGTTCTGGAGAGGAGATCTCCTGTCAATCGGTTGGCTGTCTCATTAAACTCTGTGCCAATCACGCCTGGCCGAATCGTGACAACTCGAATTCCAAAAGGACGCACTTCCATTCTCAGGGCGTCAGTGATCGCTTCCACAGCATGTTTGGTAGCGGAGTAAGGTCCACTGGTAGGAAAAGGAAATTTACCTACAATGGAACTCACATTGACGATCGTTCCCTTCCTGAGGCGCCGCATCCCAGGAAGGCAGGCTTGCGTGATCTGAAGGAGAGCAAAAAGATTCACTTCAAAGAGGCTCCTCACAGCTGAAACCGAAACATCCTCAACGGCTCCCCGAATACTGAAACCCGCATTATTAATAAGAACCGTCACGGGCTCTGAGAGATGGAGCAGTTCTTTTGAAAAATCGTCCAGGGCCTTCGAATCAGAAAGGTCTATCGGTCTTGGGACGATAAGAGAACTCTGTCTCGAAAGTTCTTCGAGACGTTCTTTTCTTCGTGCTGCAGCAATCACCTGAAACCCCTCTTGAGCTAATTGAAGAGCGGTTTCCCTTCCGATTCCGCTACTCGCCCCTGTCACCAATGCCTTTCCTTTTGTCGTCATGGTTTCTCCCTCCAATGGAATCTTTTTCATACCGCCAGGTTTCTTACTTGGGTTGATGGTTTTTTTGAATGTTACTCCCTAAACTAAAAACAGAGAAATATTCCCCATCAGGAATATAAAAACAAACACCAGGGGGAATGCCCTCGATTTGAAGAATCCCAGGGAAAAGAACCCAGAGGATCAGAAAGACAAGTCTGGCTATTCGTCTTTAAGGGTTTCCTCTAACTCCTTCAAAAGATCATGGATTTCCTCTTCTTTATCACGAACTTTCTTTAAGGGTTTCTCCTCGCTTGAATCCATGATCATTTTTTTTAATCTTAAAATGAACTCCGGTATAGAAAACGGTTTTGTAATAAATTCGCGAGCCCCCGCTGAAAGGGCTGTGGCAGCAGAAAATTCCTCACCATAGGCCGTCATCACCATCACGGGAACTCCGGGATAGGCGCTGGAGATTTCGCTGGTCAAGAGGATGCCGTCCATTTCAGGCATCTTAATATCGGTGATGACAGCATCGATTTTTTCCTGTTCCATTTTCTCCAGAGCATCCTTTCCGTTCACGGCGGTCTGATAGGAAAAACCAAATTTAGACAAGCAAGTGGCAATTAAATCTCTAATCAATTCTTCGTCATCCACAATAAGAATGCACGGATGCTCTTTTTCCAACTCTTCCATTTCATCGCCATCTGAAAAAACCATTTGCACACCTCAATCGATCGATAAAGTCAAGTAAGGTGAATTTAAACTCATTTCATTCTTAGATCCAAAGCAAGTCGATCGTTTCTAAAGAGAAAAGAAACGAGAAAGTTCCTCAGGGCTTGTTCAAACAGGAACCGTCGCCCCTCATCCCTTCAGAACCTTTTCTATTTGCTATTCATAAAAAATAAACCCATTTTATTTAATCAATTCAGGGTTTGAACGAATGCCATCAATCGCCGACTGAATGATTTCCATATAGCGAGAGTTTTGGCATAAAGCCATGGCTACCCTGAGAACCCATCGGACTTTTCGGGGATCAATCGTCACACCCATCTCAGCTGCCACTTGAGCTCCCAAGTCGCCTAAAGCCAGCATTCTAAGAGGGTCAGGTAATGCTAAAGCCGTTGCATAATGGATGATGAGATCACGAAAAATATCTTCAGCATCTGTTAAGGTTTCCAGATCCGTTCGGTTATGGTTTGTCACAAAAGTCTTTGCCAGTAGATTAAAATCCTCCTGAGAACGGTACTTCGCAGCCCAGAGCAATTTCAGCCCCAAATCAGGCTCATGGTATCGAACAAGAAGCAAATCAATCGCCACCTCAATAGCAAAGTGGGCAAGCTCCTTATTCAGGGTTGGGAACAGGGCCATCAGCTGTTCTGCTTCCAGATTAACATACCCCCGATATTCGGGATACGTTCCATGGGCATGAAAATCAGCTCCCCAAATCTCATGATGAGTCTGCCAGCCCTTGGCAAAGGTCTTTTGGGTTAAATTCCACCAGACGTAGGGAAGTTTTGTAAATTGATGGTGTGTGTCCTCAAACGCTGTGGGCCAGTCTTCCAAGTTATCTACATACAACGAAAGATCAGGGACAATACTCCCATAATAGAGGTTGATCTTATCAAACGTGAAGGGATACACGTTATCGACAATATAGACGTGGGTTGCTGAATTGAAGGCCAGGCCCTGAACAGTTCCCCAAAACATCACCCAAACCATAAACATCCATCCCACAATAACGATTCCCTTTCTCATGGTTTCTCCTCCTTCCCTGAAGTGACAAGGATGACCCAAAGAATCCCAACCCCCTAAATCTAATGAATAGTGTATACCTTAAAAAACATAAGAATCAATAAAAAAAATAAAAAGGGAAGTAACCCATCAGTTAAAGAAATAAAAAAGGGTTGGGAGGTTGCCTCGGAAAAACCTTGAAGCGAAACCTCTGTTCGTCAAACGACCCAATCTGATTCAAAAAAATCCGATTCAAAGGGCATGAGGGCTTCGATGAGGGTAACCTTTGATAACCGCTATTGAAGGTTTTGGAGGGGGAACGTTCCAACTCTTTTAAACCGAAAACACCCCATCACTGAGGGGTTACAAAGGGAACACCCTCGGTTCTTCCTCATGGAAGGATCTACGGGAAGCCCGAGCAAGATGAGTTTTAGATCAACCTCTACGCAAACCATAAACAGACGGAGATTGATTTTTGTGAGGGTTAATAGTATGTTTAATGGTATTGACGTTCAACCAAGGATCAAAAGGATTTCTTTTTCACAACCCATGGAGGAGGTGTGAGCATGCAAGTCTTGATTCTCTATTATTCAAAAGGCGGACATACTCGTAAATTGGCAGAAAAGATTGCGGAAGGGGTAAACTCGGTTGCAGGGGTTCAGGCGCTTCTTAAATCAACCCAGGAAGTAACCCAGGACGATTTTTTAAACTCCGCCGGCATCATTGCAGGTTCTCCAGTCTATTTTGGAGCCCTGGCGTGGGATTTGAAGCGGATCTTCGACGAGTATGTAGGGATTCGAAAAAAGATGGAGAACAAAGTCGGAGCTGCTTTCGCCACCTCAGGAGATCCCTCGGGAGGAAAAGAGACAACAATGATGTCCATCCTACAGTGCATGCTCATCTATGGAATGATCATCGTTGGAGACCCGATGGAAGCAACCGGTCATTACGGGGTGGCCTGTGTGGGCGCTCCGGATGAAAAAGCCTCAGAGAATGGCCGCAAATTAGGGAAACGGGTGGCTGAACTCTGCAAAAAGTTGACCTCCTGAGATGGATCATGCCTGATGTCAGCAAAGAACCAACGTATTGGCCATCTTTTCCTGATGATTGTCATCTTAACCTGGGGAGCAAACTACGGGATTGTTAAATCTGCTTTTGTTGATTTACCACCTGTTCTCTTTGGAGCCATTCGTTTTACGCTCTGCGGTCTACTTGTCCTTCTTCTAACCTTAAAAAGGGAAGGAACCATTTCTATTCAAAAGCAGGACATCGGAAAGGTAGCCTGGGTTGGGATCTTGGGTATTGGAGTTTACCAGATCCTCTGGTCCGTCGGTCTAAATTTGACTTCTGCTTCTAATTCCGCCTTGATTCTTTCGAGCACACCTCTCTGGGGCGCCCTCTATGTTCATCTCGTCGAGAAAGAAACCGTCACCTGGAAACAGTACTTCTATATGCTCACTTCTCTCTTTGGAGTCACGCTCGTTATTCTCAAACCCACAGCCAGGCTCCAACTCTCTCTTGATACGCTTCCAGGTGATCTCCTATCCCTGGTGGCTGCCTTCTGCGCCGCCGTCTTCCTTTCGGTCTGGTCGAAACCCCTTTTGAAGATCTATTCTCCTCTTCGACTGATGGGATACTGCATGATGATCGGTGCATTCGTGCTTTGGCTGGCTGTTCCTGTGATGGCGCCTTTTGTTGCCTTTCATCAGGTGAGCCTAAAATCGTGGGTGGCTTTGGTGTATGCTATTTTTCTACCAGGGATTGTCGGCCATGTCTTCTATTATGGCGGAATCGAAAAACTCGGAGTCACCCGTTCTATGGTTTACCTCTATTTCATTCCATTATGGGCCATTTGGGTGAACTATTTCTGGATGGGCGAGACAATTTTTCTCCAGCAGCTTATCGGAGGGGTGTTCATCTTCTTTGGAGTCCATGGTTCCCTCCGTCTCGCTCATTGAAGATCCTCTTTCCAAGAGAAAGTTTTTAAAAACCCAAGCAGATGGGTGTTGAATGCCTCAGCCTGTTCCACGTTGGAAAGATGACGGCAATGGGGAAGGATGACCAATGTCGAATTTTTAATCTGCCCGTGGATGGCTTGTGAAGCAGAAACTGGCGTTGCAGGATCATCCTCTCCGACGAGGACCATTGTGGGAAGTGATATGTCACGGAGGCGATCAAGATAATTGAGCTTTCGAATAGCAGAGGCGCATCCGATATAACCTTCCGGGGGGGTAGCCAAAAATTCTTCCTCAATGACTTTGAGCATGGGAGGATTCAATCTGCGGTAGGATGGCGTGAACCATCGGTCCATGGTCGCCTCAAATTGGGAGAACATCCCTTGGGTTCGCACGGCTTCAATCCTCTCCTCCCAGATGGGTTGCATCTCTTCAGGAATCACGGCCGAGGTATCACAAAGGGTTAGGCTTAAAAGGCGCTGGGGATAATGGAGTGCTACCGCTTGACCAATCATTCCTCCCATCGAGAGCCCCACCCAGTGAACCCGATCAATCCCTAAAAAATTCAATAATCCGATCGCATCCTCGCACAGGAGTTCAAGCGTATAGGGTGCGGGGGTCACCTCGCTTTTCCCATGGCCCCGAGTGTCATAACGGAGAACCTGAAAGTGAGATCTTAACCCCTCCATCTGAGGTTCCCACATCTTAAAACTGGAAGCCAGAGAATGGCTCAGCATGACGGTAGGACGGCGCTCTCGTCCGGAAAGTTCATAATGAACTTCTATCTGGTTCACTTTCATACGCATCTTTTTCTCCTAAAGGTTCATGAAGTACCCCAAAGGACTCCATGTTTTAAAGGATAACATGTTCACTCTTCAAACGGTTTTCGATAACCAATTTCAAGACCTGGCGCAATAAACGGTAAGGTGAGAATGATGTCTTGATTTTCATCCATGCTGTACCCAACGATCTTTAGCATCAGGGAATAAGGCCTTGTCCCCGGAAGAAACCTCTTCTCTTCCAGTATCACCTTTTTTAGCAACGATCTCATATCATGAAAATGCTTTGAGTTTAAAATCTCTCGACCCTCAACTCCCTCAAGAAGATGACGATATTCCAGCAAGGTGCCTTTCAACTCCTCCCAGTCGGAGATTCCCACCCAATGACGGAGTTCCTCCTTTAGGGTTTTTAGGGTATGGTCCAGCCAAAACACTCTCTCTTTTGGTTCCACATCTAAATGAGTTTCTCCATCCCAGAACACAGGAGGGCCTCCATCCAACCCGAACTTTTCGGGATCAAGATAGGCCATGGTTCGATTCTCTATATTGAGATAATAAAGCGTAATATGAAGGTGAGGAGTCTGGATAAAACGATTCCTCAAGAACCCTGTCCCCGAATTCCCCGAGAGTGCGACGATCTGACCCCTTAAGAGAGGCCTCACTCCCTCTTCTGGAGCTTGTTTCACCTCTCCTTTTAAAAAATACCTGCGATCAGAAAAAATTTTATTTAAGTGACCATAACTGACACGATAGGAGGGACGATACTTGTTGATCAATAAAATATAGATGGAACCATGCTTATCCTTTGTGGCTTGCCTTAAATAAGAAGCCATCATTGGAACCAGTGGCGTGTTCATTGGTACATCATAATCGACTCCTGGCGTGGCTCCCCCTTGGATATGTCCATGAAAATGGCTTGGCCCTCCATAGGCGGCTGACCAGCGAAGAGGAGGGCCATAAATGGGATCCCAATATTTTAAGAACCGTTCATCATATTCATAAAGGAAGGGCTCTTTGGGAGTCAGGCTTCCAGCAAACTTTCCGGTACAACTCCAAAGGGCCTGATGGAATAACCCCACCCCAAGAGCCATTTGACTGGCTTTTTTTAAGAGATCTCTTCGGGTAAAATCCTGCATGGTTGATCTGACCCCTTCCGGATCACTATCTTATGTGTAACTGATCCGGTTATCGTTAGGCAACTTCCTCATTGCATTGGGAAAAAGATAAGTTAAAATTATGTAAAAATCTCATCAGGAGGTGTACTGTGCAAAGAAGAGAATTTCTTTTATCCTTGCCTTTCTTTTTCCTTACCCTCCATGCAGGAGTTGCACTCGCAAATAAAGCTTCAACTTCTATCGAAGCTCCTCAAGTTGTCCCCAAAGGGTCGGAGGCTGTTATTCGTGTGACTGTCACCCATAAAGGAAACAGTTTTCTTCACTACACTAAATCCCTCCAGGTCGGAGCCAATAAAAAGGAGATTGCTCGATGGGATTTTTCGGCAAACGAAAGACCTGAGTCAGAGATCTTTACCAGAGAGGTCAAACTAACCGTCCTTGAAGACACGGAAATAATGGCTGAGGCACATTGTAATATCCATGGAAGCACCGGACCCGCGACAGTAAAGATTGCTGTCAGGGGATAGACTCCATAAGGAACCCTATCAAAGAATCAAAAATGATTCAATGGGGTGAAGGAGGGTTTATTTCATGACTCTGGGTGGGATATCGATCATTCTGATTTTGGGAATTTTAAACTTTCTGTTAATCCTCTTTCAGTTAAGTTCGGGGCGTCGATGGATTAAGGTCCCTTTTGGAGTCCATCGAAAAACAGGCACAATCCTTTTAATCAGCGCCACGATCCATGCCGTCCTGGCTTTCTTAGCTTCATAAAGAAAAGCCAGAGCGGGCACCATCTAGATTGCTTCATCAAGAAGATAGTCCCAATATCCTGTAAATTCCTTACGACTGATCACGCGAACCGCTTGAACAGCATTGTCTTCTCCATACCCTGCAATCACAAGCGATTCTCCCTCCTCAACCTTTTAGGATTGCCCCAGTTTGATTGGTTTTACCTGGAGAGGAGTTTCCGCGTCTTCAAAAGCCCGAATCCCGTGGCAGGGTCGTATCCTGTTGAAGGTAGCTTTAACCGGTTTCCCTGCAAAAGTCGTTACTGCGATCGATTCTGCCTCGATGATGAGGTAGCCAATCATAAGAATGTGCCCTTGGGATTCGATGAACACACCATTGCCTTCTCGTTTTATTCTCGGAGTCTGGGCAGGATGGGCTTCTTCGGGTATCATTGAAGGCTTGATAAAAAATGATGAAAAACCAGTTTCTCATCATCTCATCCCGCCTTTCTCTCCTCATTTTATAAAAGGAGGGCCTTTGTGTTTGGCCCATTTTTCCCATAGTGGAGATTGACCCCCTTCATCAAATGATACCGGTCACTTTTTAAGATGAAGGGGATGGTTACACCGGTGAGTCAGGGGAGAGGCTTCCAGGAGAAAAGCCTCCTGTAGGCAGAGTCTATTTTATCGTCTGGTAATTTCTCTTCTTTGAATAAGGCGTTACGGGACTTAATAAATTCTTTGATGTGACTCTCACGCATAAAAGGAGGCTGATCCATTTGTAGTTTTCCACTTAAGAGAGAGGTCCAGTCTGGAAAGGAGAAGGTCCCATCTTGGACGTTCCACTCATAGGGGGTTATCCCTCGGTGGGTCATTCGATCTCCTGGATTCACTTTTGCCAGCACCTCATGAGCCATGCGAACCGTGCCAGTATGGAGTTCAATGAGCGTATCCATATCCGAATAGCCTCCTGCCAATACCCAAGTTACTGGAATATGAAGCAATCGTGCCAAAGCAAAGACATAGGCGTCCCTGATCGCAAGAGCTTTCTTGGTGATCCCTGCACTGTCGTAAGGATCCATTCCCGCCTGGTAGAGGATCAGATCCGGGTTCTGATGTTTGATGAGCTTGGGGAGAATCTCCGAAATGACCGCGAGATAATGGACATCTCGTCTTTCACCGATCTCAAACATTCCGTGTTGAACCTGAAAGACACGGTTATTTTCTGATGTGGGAGGCCCTCCCATAGGACTGCCGAAAATGGAAACATTCCATATCCTGGAATGTCCGATGATACATTCTGCGGTTCCATTCCCTTCATGTTGATCGAGGTCAATGATCATCACTTGTTTTGCCATCCCCTCTCGAATGAGCTTATGAGCGACCACGACCAGCCCATTGATCGTACAGAAGCCAGATCCACGGTTTGCGGTAGCATGATGATATCCGTGGCCGAGATTGGCTGTAATTGTCTTCTTCACAAGGGCTGTCTTAGCAGCAGCATAGAGTCCGCCCACGTTGAGGAGCCACCCTCTTGCGATGCTTTCATTCCAAAAGGGAAGTCCCTGGGAAGTGGCCAGATGAAGAGGTTCTCCGGTGAAGAGGGCCTTTAAATAGCGATCCGTATGAACCTGACGGAGGCTTTCAAGATCGATGGGGGGTGCCTCGGCTGACCTTCCAATGACCAGGGGGTGGTCTGTGTGAATCTGCTCTGGATGGATAAGGCGGTTTCGCCATATCGCTTCAAAGATCATAGGCATTTTGGTCGGTCCTGTAAGTGCTGACATACCTGATCGAGGCCCTATCAGCCCCCCAGGGTAGCCCGTATGATACCAGATCTCTTGTTTTGGCTGCCCCGTCACAGAGGAGGGAAAAAGAACCAGGCCAATAAACCCAATGATTATGATTATGAGGAAGAACAGAAAAGAGAGACGGTGCATTTTCCTAAGTCAGAAAAGGCTCCCAATGTTGCAGGGTTTCAAGAATGTACCCCGCCGGCAGTTTTGTGACGGTGCGGTTATGACCCGGTAGAAGGATGGCCACGTCCAATTCCGAAAGCCTCATTAAGGACTCTTTGAGGACCGTTCCATCTGCGCCATAGAGATCGAAGCGACCGATCGCATGATCTGCATAGATGACATCCCCAGGAATAAGAGCCTTCTCAGGAGCATAATAAAGACCGATACTCCCGAGAGAATGTCCTGGGATATGGATTACATCCCATGTCATTCCTCCGATCTTGAGGATCTCCCCTCCCTTTAATTTGCGGTCAATACGAAACCGAAACGATCCTCCCTTGATCTTATACTGCATCTGGCAGATCTGCTGAAACATCTCCATGCCATAGACCGACCGTTCGTCTCCTAATTCTAACGGATCTCCTTCTGCCTGATGCACCCATAATTCTGCCCAAGGAATTCTCTTCTGAATCTCTGAAAGGGCACCAATATGATCGAAATGAGTATGGGTCATAATCACCCTTCGAATGTCTTCCAATTCGATTCCCATCTTCAAAATCGAATCGATCTTATCATTCCCCTTCCCAACAAGCCCTGGATCGATCAGGGAAAGATCTTTCGAAGAGGGGTGGCCAATTAAGTAGGTATGAGAATCCGGCATCATCTCATCCTGTCCGGGTATCATATAGAGGCCTTCTATTATTTTGCTCATCATCCCCCCCGATTGAACCGTATTTGTTATCGAATAACCTAACAAAGGGAGACTGTCAATTGAATGGTGACTTGACCAGTAACTCCTCAGTTAAAGAAATAAAAAAGGGTTGGGAGGTTGCTTCGGAAAAACCTTGAAGCGAAACCTCTGTTCGTCAAAACGACCCAATCTGATTCAAAAAAACCGATTCAAAGGACATAAGGGCCCTGATGAGGGTAATTTTCTATAATTATAACCGCTATTCAAGGTTTTGGAGGAGGAACGTTCCAACCCTTTTAAACCGAAAACACCCCATCACTGAGGGGTTACCTTGACCGGCTTATAGCAGAAATGGTAAAAAAAGAAAGAAAAGAGGAGGAAGATCCTATGACAGAAAAAATTCCTACCCGGCAGGAAGCGTTGGAACTTCTACATCAATACAATGAAAGTGATAGTCTTCGAAAACATGCCTATGCAGTGGAGGGAGTGATGCGCTACATCGCTCGCAAACGGGGAGAAGATGAGGAAAAGTGGGGGATAATTGGTTTGATTCACGACCTCGATTACGAACAGTTTCCGGATCAGCATTGCCAAAAGACCGGTGAGATACTGCGTGAAAAAGGATGGCCAGAAGACTACATCCGGGCGGCCGTTTCTCACGGCTGGGGAATCTGTTCAGAAGTTAAACCCGAGACCCTTTTGGAAAAATATCTCTATACGATTGATGAGCTGACAGGACTGGTGGTCACGACAGCCCTCATCCGTCCTTCCAAAAGCGTCCTTGATGTTCAGGTGAAATCCGTCAAAAACAAGTGGAAGGACAAGCGGTTTGCTGCTGGTGTGGATCGGTCGGTCATCGAAAAAGGGGCAGAGATGCTTCAGATCGGCTTGGATGAGCTGATTGATGACACCATCAAAGGCATGCAGGAAGTGGCTGAAGCCATCGGCTTGCAAGGCAATTTGTAATGTTGGAACTCAACCCAGGTAAGGAGAAGGGAAAGGTTACGGTTATGAAAACCCGTATCGTTCATAAAAGGGTGTGTGGGTCGTCTTTGTTTTACCAAACCGTTACCGATAACAGAAACAGGCCTCGTTGTCATGAACCTCTTCAGACCTTCCCAACAGGGAGGATATAGAGAGGTTCTTCTTCAATCCCAAGAATCTCCTTCACCTGCCGGTCATCAAAAGCTCCAATCATGACAGTTCCCATATTTAAAGCCACGGCCTGAAGAGAGACATTTTGCCCTACATGGCCGGCCTCCATATGGACATAACGCACTCCTCTCTGTCCATAATGGCCAGTCGTTCTGTAATAATCTGCGGCGATGATGATGCTGATGGGCGCTCGCTCAATCATCCTCTGCTCTAAGGCCGCCCGACATAGCGCTCTCCGGACATCCTCCCCTTTCATCTTCTCCAAACTGTGTCTGGCGATGGAATAATGATAAACTCCTGATTCGAGATCTTCTACTTCACCCACAACGAGATAGATCTCCAAGGGGTAGGTCGCTCCTGCAGAGGGTGCCGTTCTCCGAAATAGGTTTTTCCCAGAAGCGGACCAGAGGAGTTGCGAGATCTCTCCAACGGTTAACGAAGCCTTTTTATAATCTCTCACCGATCTTCGTTGGTTAAGAGCTTCCTCAATAGAGACTGATCCTTTATCACTGGGCTTTTGCAGTTTGATCTCCTTGGTCATTGCACCTCCTACCTCTCCAGAAGCGTCAAATGAATCCCCTTCACCACCTCTGCCATCCGACGGAAATCGAGGGTGTCAAGGGTGTCTGTCTCCTGATGATAATTTGGATTCCTGAAAAAAGAGGTATCGGTCACCATGATGGCACGGTATCCATGACGCCAAAAAGAATAGTGATCCGAAAGGTTAATTCCTCCGAAACATTCAGGAGCAGTCAATTCAATCTAAATCTTTTGCTCAACCTTTTCAAAACAGGGGAGGCAGAGTACTTTCCCATCGAACCTCCGGGTTCTGGACTCCATGGTCATTTCTCCGCAGGTTTCACACCGAAGGCTTTGCAAAATCTTTGCGGGCTTGGGAACAGGCCAGGGAGGGTCTGTCACAAGGAACATCTTCTCCAGATCGATGGCCATATACCTTTCTTCCAGCTCATTCCTCAATCTCTGAATCCAGTCCTCGTCTCCCTCGGTCATTTTCTCTGCCTCATTTTCTTTCATGAGACTCCGCAGTTCAGAAATCAGATCGCTTGCGATGTCTGAGACGAAAAGTAGACGAAAGCTGATGTTCCGATCTCGGTCATAGAAGTTGAAGGCGATTTTACCTAAGTCCTTATGGATCAGATTACCTTTTCCAAAGGTGCAACCGGTGAGGAACTGGATTGCATCTACTCCACACATATCGGTTTCCACAATCGCCACAACATCTTTCCCCTTCATATCTCCCAATCGCTGCAGGGCAACTTCAGCGGCTCGGATTCCGATCATCAACCCCGGGCATCTGTGTCCATGAAAAGCAATCGTTTGATCAATTTTGGCTTTTTCAATTTGACATCCCATTTTTTAATCCCCCTTGTGATGATTTCCCAAGGCTGATTGAAAAGGGAAGAGGTTAGAAACCTAACCTACATCCCCAAGCCCAGGGAAGAAGAATTAAATCATAGAAAAGGGATAGTGATCATCCTTCCTTCTGTGGATATTAAGTCTTCTGTTCCAAGATACTGGCGATGTGGCGGATCATCTGGCGGTGAACATCGAGGAAAATCTCCGGCGACAGGAAGTAATCGGGGTTTTCATCATAAAAGGAAGTAATCAACTTTTTGGCAGCCGCATCGATATCACGAGTGGCCCGATAAGCTTCCTCCATCTCAGTCCGTTTCCTTTTCGCCATCTCGATGGTCTGAGGAATGAAGCTTTGAGCTTCCTCACCGACCACATATCCATAGTGGTCAGCACAATACGTCTCCACTGGAAGGTCTTTGAGCCGTTCAAGGCTCTCCTGATATTGGGTAAAGTTGGAATTGCCTGATGTGATAATCGTATCCTTAAAAGGAATCCCTCCTCCATCCGTGGGAAAGAGCGTCTTGAATTTAGGCACATAGGCCGCAAGACAACAAGAAGAATGACCCGGGATTTCAAGGATGGACACCTCTACTCCGCCAAGATCAATTTGGTCTCCTTCCCGGATGGCTTTGCCAGAAATATCATTTCGCCATTCCAGGTCATATTCAGAATAGAGATGTTCCTTCCCCATCCTCCTGGCGATATTTCGGCTGAATTCATTAATTGTGGGAATGGTCTTTTCCATCCCAAAAATTTCCCAAGCCCGAACAGAACCCAATACTTCAAGATGAGAGTGTCTCCTTTTAAAGAAGGGAATAATCCCCACGTGATCGAAATGGGAGTGAAGAATGAGGATGTTGGTGATCCTGTTCTCGTCGATCTGAAAATCTTTAAATTGTTGAAGAAGGTCTGGCACAATATAGCTCATTCCTCCACTGATGAGCATGGAGCCTTTCTCCCCCTCCAGAAGATAGACCCCCGACTCCTCTCTCCCTAAACACCAGAGACCCTCTCGAACTTTACCAGGCCTTTGAATTCTCATGAATGTGATCCAGGCTGCTTCTAATTCATCAGGGTTCCCATGCTCAGTATCTCTTCTTTAGTAAAGATCCCCTTCTTGACGATCCATTTGGTTTGAATGTCTAACTTCAACTCATAGGGAACCACGAAGATCGCTTGTTCATCTTTTACCTTTTCCCTAAATGCCAGTTTCGCCCATCTCAGTCCGGATTCTATCTTCGTTTTCCCCCTCAAATCTTTCCTGCGCTCTATCAACATACCAATAAACTCACCCTTCTTAAGCTCAAAATTCTTATAAAAAACTTTATAGACTAACACCTCGCCACCAAAACATACCAAAATTCCTGGCTCAGGTTACCCTTTTGGGTGGAGCAGAGGGGATTTGAACCCCCGACCTCCAGAGTGCGATTCTGGCGCTCTCCCAGCTGAGCTACTGCCCCACTCAAACATAAACCAGCCCATAGCAAAAAGGGACGTCTCAACCAAACTATTACAAGGTTATATTTTTTAGATATTTTTTCAGCTTCGGCCCGAGTTCTGGGTGCCTCAGGCCAAAAGAGAGGTTCGCTTGGAGGTAACCCAATTTATCCCCTGCATCATATCGGTCGCCTAAAAACTCATATCCATAGATGGGAACCTCTCGACGGAGTTCCCGTAAACCATCCGTGAGTTGAATTTCTCCTCTCCGGTCGGGTTGAACATTCTCTAAGATGTCAAAAATCTGCGGAGGAAGAATGTATCTCCCGATGATGGCAAGGTTAGAGGGCGCTTTCCCTGGCTCAGGTTTTTCCACCATCTCTTCGACAGAGTAAACTCGATCTCCCACCTTTTTACCTTTAATAATTCCATAAAGAGGTGTCTCTGGCTTTGGAACCTTCTGAATAGCCAGAAGTCCCCCTTCCATTTCCTGATAGACCTCCATCATTTGACGGATGCATGGAACCTTTGCATCAATCAGATCATCTCCCAGTAGAACGGCAAAGGGCTCTTGGCCCACGATCTTTTTCGCACAGAGGATGGCATGTCCTAACCCCAGAGGCTCTTTCTGTCTTACCGAAACCAGTGTGACCATTTCAGAAATTTCCTGGACGATTTTCAGGAGATCGTTTCTGCCTTTCTTTCGAAGGTGGTTTTCCAGTTCTGTTGACGTATCGAAATGGTCTTCAATGGATCCCTTCTCCCGGCCTGTGATGAGAATCACCTCTTCGATGCCAGCCGAAGCCACCTCTTCCATGATATACTGGATGGTAGGTTTATCGACTATGGGTAACAACTCTTTGGGGACCACTTTCGTTGCCGGGAGAAACCGGGTCCCGAAACCCGCTGCAGGAATAACGGCTTTTTTCACCTTCATATCAGCCTCAGAAGTCTCCGGATCGTATTTTTCAACTCCGTCAAATCTGCACACTTGACCACATAGGCATCAGAAGCCCAGGTGGTCAGATCCTGTTTGTACTCTCCATAGGCTGAGCACATCACAATGGGGAGTTGTCTTTCGGTCTCCCGGATTCGTTTCAGTGTTTCAATTCCATTGAGACCGGGCATTTTAATGTCGAGGGTGATGAGATCGGGCTTAAACAGAGGAAGCTGTTCAATCGCCTCCAGACCATCCTTGGCGACCTCCACGACAAATCCTTCTTCTTCCAATTCCTCTTTGTAGAGAAGCCGGATGCTTTCTTCATCATCGACGACCAGGATTCTTTTCATCTCGCTCTCTCCTCTTTGGCTGGAAAAGTCAGGATGAACGTCACCCCTTTTCCGGGATGGTTATTCACTTCAATCTGACCTTGATGGGTGGTGACGACCCGATGGATAATGGGAAGGCCCAACCCCAACCGATTATCCTTGGTCGTATAAAAAGGATTGAAGATATGGTGAAGTGCTTCTGGATCAATCCCTTTTCCCGTATCCTCAACCTCTACCCTGACGAAGGAGGAACCATTTCGATCGAAGGGATGAATCCGGATGGACAACCGCCCACGCCCATTCATGGACTCACAGGCATTGCTGATCAGATTGAAGAAGGCCTGTTTCAGTTGGTAATAGTCCCCCTTCACGTGAGGGAGGTGATCGCCGAACTCTTTGGCTAACTGAATCCCTCCTTTTTCCAACATCCCCACCATCATGGAAAGGCTCTCTTCCATGACCTCGCGCAGGTCCAACTCTTTGAGGGCTACGGGTTCTTCATGGGTATACGTGAGGATATGATTTAAAATATGTTCGAGCCTTCCCACTTCTTTAACAATGGTCTGAGTATATCGCTTCTCCTGGGCTTCGACCGGAAAAGCACGGTCAAGCCGCCGGGCAAACCCTCCAATTGAGACGAGAGGATTTCTAATCTCATGGGCAAAGGTGGTGGAAAGCTCACCCAAAGCGGCCATCTTTTCTTGATGGACCAGAAAGGTCTGAGCCTCCTTTAATTCCTGATGGACCTCTTCTAAGTTTCTGTAGAGGATGGCATTCTCAATCGCCAATCCAGCCATGCTTGAGAACATTGAAAGGTAATGAATATCCTCCTCGGTGATCGGATGTTGGTTATAGAGATTGTCAACCAAGATCACACCAATCACTTTTCCCTTTCCCCAAAGAGGAATGGTTGCAAAGGCATAGACCCGTGGATCACGGCTGAGATGCTCACTCACATAACATCCCATTTCTGAAACGAGATGGCATCCTCTTTCACATCGTTTCTGAATCCAATCCCCCCCTTCTTGGGAGAAATAGACATTAAAGGGCCTTCCTTCCAGAACGGTTCGGGAGAGAATACAGGCTTCTTGCTCCAAAGGAATTTGTATCTCTTGAACGATTGCGTTGAGAACAGAGGAGTGATCGGTTGTCGACTCGAGTTGGGCGATCAGTTCAGAGGGATTGCCTTTCCTTTGGGAGAGGGTAGACCAGATTTTACCAGCCTCCTCCGCGCTGTTGGGGCCAATGGCCATGGTTCCTTTTAGCGTTCGACTTTTCTCATCGACGAGAAAGAGCATGGCCCGGTTAAACCCGAGTCCATCCCCGATCGTGATGGCTGTCAACGTCATATGGACAATGCGTTCGAAATGGACAGTGGTCAACAAGGCTTTGTTTAATTCCCATAAGGTGGAGAGTTGTCTGACCCGTCTTTCATGATTTTCTACGAGGCGATGGAGTTGATCATGCCGAATGGCGGAGCCGATCGCTTGGGCCACCAATTGAAGGAGTTCCATCTCTCGAGATGAAAAAGTCCGATGCTCTGAGAAGCCGATATAAAAGATGCCCTGAAACGAATTTTCATCAGCAAGGGGAATGCAGACGAAGGTTGGACAGAGTAATTCCTCCTCACCGGGAAGAAACCGATGCCTTTCCAAAGGGTGTTTTTCATCGACCCAGAGAGGGGTCTGGCGTTCCGCCACGGTTGAGAGAAACCCTTCTTTCGAGATCGTTTCAGGAGGGAACAGGAGGGTTCGATCTGACCGCAAACCCGCTTGAACAGATTGAAGGATTTTCTCCATTTTTGCCTCAAGAGGTAATGAGGAAGTTGAGAGATCAAATACGGCCTTCAGCAGAGCGTAGCCATCAGGATCAATGGGCATATCTCTTTAACCCGCCTCCCTTAAATAGTCTGCGGCCTCTTCCGGGGGGGTTGGATTGATGTAAAACCCTGTTCCCCACTCAAAGCCTGCGACCTTGGTCAACTTGGGCATGATTTCAATATGCCAGTGATAATAATCACGGTCTTGTTCTGGAAAAGAGGAGGTATGAATGATGTAGTTATAGGGAGGATCATCAAGGACCTGTTTCAATCTCTGGAGAATATCTGAAAGAGCCTCCGCAGCCTTGGCATAGAGCACCCCTTGTTCCAGTTCATAACTGGGTTGATGAACCTTGGGAAGAATCCAGGTTTCAAAGGGAAACCGTGAAGCAAAAGGAGCAACGGAAATGAAATGGCTATTTTCGAAAATGACCCGTTTCCGTTGCTGAAGTTCCTGTCGGATGATGTCGCAAAACACACATCGATCTTTGTAGAGAAAATAGTTCTTAGATCCTTCGATTTCCTCCCGCACTCTTGTGGGAACGATGGGAAGGGCGATGATTTGAGAATGAGAATGTTCCAAAGAGGCTCCTGCAGCGGAACCATAATTTTTAAACACAAGAATATAACGGAGCCTCGGATCTCTCCTGAGGTCAATGATTCTTTCCCGATAAGCCCAGAGGACGTTTTCCACACTTTTGAGAGGGAGCGTGGCAAGGGTTTCCGTATGATGAGGGGTTTCAATGACTACTTCATGGGCGCCAATGCCATTCATCTTATCATAGATGCCGTCCCCTTCACGATCTAAATCTCCTTCAATACGGAGAGCCGGAAATTTATTTGGAACAACCCGCAAGGACCACCCAGGGGAATTGGGAGGAGTCCCATTCTCTCGGAAAGCAAGAACCTCTGGAGGCGTTCGGTCCTCATTCCCCTCACAGAGGGGGCAGAATCCGCCGATGGATCTTCGCTCTTCAGGTGCAAAATCAGAAGGTCTTCGACTTCTCTCGGTTGAAATAATCACCCATCTTCCATAGATGGGATCTTTTCTCAATTCAGGCATGATCGGTTTTGAAATAGGTGAAGGAAATGGTCTCTATGAGGGGAATTTTTTCTTAGGCCTTGTCCCCCGGAGCCTCTCTTTCCTTTCCCGTTCTTCTAATTCGGTTTTACATTCGATACAAAGGGTCGTCATGGGTCTGGCCATCAAGCGCTTTTCGGAGATGGCTTTGCCGCAGGATTCACAGATGCCAAATGTCCCGTTATCAATGCGGTCCAGCGCCTCTTTGATTTTAAGAATCAGCTTTCTTTCCCGGTCCTTTATCCTCAGAAGAAAATTGCGATCTGCTTCTAACGAGGCCCGATCCGTCGGGTCTGGAAAATCCCCATTGCGATCATGACGCATGTCACTGGCGGTCTTTCCGGCCTCTACCAGTAAATTGTGAAGTTGACCCTCCAGATACCCTTTAAAATAGAGAAGTTTCTCTTCATTCACGTTGTTCTTCTCCCATCCTTTGATGAAAATAGAATGTCATCGATTGTGAAAATCCTTTTAGCCATCCCTCCTTTGGCCTCGGACCTTCTTCCCGTTTTCATAAAACAAAACTTTATCTTTATAATTTTAGAATATTTTTCTAAATAAAAGCAAATCTTAATCTCCTCAGGTCAGAAAACAAAATGGCAAGCCACCCAATGGTCCCCCCCCTCATTCTGAAAAAGAGGTTCCTCAGCATGGCACCTCTCTTTAGAATGAGGGCATCTTGGCAAAAAAAGGCATCCTTGTTTCGGTTCAAAGAAATGGACCTCTTCTTTGGCGGAGGGGGGGTGAGCTTTCTGTGCTGGACCCAATTTTGGAATCGCCTGAAGAAGCATTTGAGTGTAGGGATGTAAAGGCTTTCGGAAGAGATCTTCTCCCTTGGCCATCTCCACCATCTTTCCTAAATACATGACGCCAATTCGGTCGCTGATGTGTTTTACAATCCGGAGGTCGTGAGAAATAAAGAGATAAGTCAGGCCAAGCTGATCCCTCAGATCCATCAGGAGATTCAGGATTTGGGCTTGAATGGAAACATCCAGCGCAGAGACCGGTTCATCCGCAATGATCAACTCCGGGTGGAGTGAGATGGCCCTTGCGATCCCAATCCGTTGGCGCTGTCCTCCACTAAACTCATGAGGGTAACGACCGGCGTCTCCTGGGTGAAGCCCTACCTTCCTCAAAACCTCTGAGACCCTCTCCGCTTGCTCAGCTCCTTTGGCGAGGTGATGGACTCCCAATCCTTCTCCAACAATCTCTCCTACCCGCATTCTCGGATTGAGTGATTCATAGGGATCTTGAAAAATGAATTGCATATGAGGTCTCAATTGTCTCAGTTCTTCCCGACTCAGATCAAGGATATTCCTTCCCCGAAAGAGGATTCGGCCAGAGGTTGGTTCAATCAATCTTAAGATCGCCTTCCCTGCTGTCGTCTTACCGCAACCGCTCTCTCCGACCAACCCGAGGGTCTCTCCTTTTCGGATAGAGAATGAAATACCGTCTACTGCACGAATCGGTTCTTTATCTGCAGAGAAGAGTCGTTGCCGGTAAAAATATTTTTTTAGACCAAGGACCTCAATCAAAACATGGTTTTCGGACATATCCTAATTCCCGAACCCAATTTCAAAGGTCAACAGAGGATCAACTCCCAACTATGAAAATCTTTTGACCGTGAGATAGGTTTCGTGTCCCATTCCTTTGCACCCATTCTCATGGATGTCTCAACAACATTCTCTCCACCGGATACATCGGCTGAAATGATTTCCATTGACCTGAAAGAGAGGGGGCTCTTCTTGTGAGCATTCCTCAATCGCAAGATAACATCTTGGATGAAATTTGCAACCGGAGGGCAAGGCCAGTGGATTGGGAACATGCCCTGGAATGGCATTGAGCCTCTCTTTTTTCTCTTCGAGTTGTGGGATCGACTCTAAAAGCCCTCGAGTATAGGGATGTCGCATGTTGCCGAAGAGCGCCTCTAGAGGACCGGTCTCAACAATCCTTCCCGCATACATCACGGCCACCCGATCTGCAATTTCAGACACCACTCCCAGATCATGGGTAATCAGCAACACCGCCATCCCCATCTCCTGTTGAATCTCTTTTAAAAGGCGAAGCACCTGAGCCTGGATGGTCACATCCAGGGCAGTTGTGGGTTCATCTGCAATCAGAAGTTTGGGCTGGCAGGAGAGCGCCATCGCAATCATCGCCCGTTGCCTCATGCCTCCACTCAATTGATGGGGGTAAGAATCAATTCGGTTCTCAGGGGAAGGGATTCTCACCCGATGAAGCATCTCGATGGCCTTCCGTCTTGCCTCTTTCTTATCGAGGTGTTGATGAAGCTGAAGGGTTTCCATGATTTGACTACCGATGGTAAAGACAGGATTGAGGGAGGTCATGGGTTCCTGGAAGATCATGGAAATCTCATTCCCCCTCACCCTCTCCATCTCTTTCTCTGTCAGACGGAGAAGATCTCTCCCCTCCAAGAGGATCTCTCCGCGAACAATCTGACCAGGCGGAATGGGAATCAATCTCAGAAGAGAAAGTCCTGTCACACTCTTTCCGCATCCCGATTCCCCAACCAAGCTTAAGATCTCGCCTTGAAAAATTTCAAAACTGACATCTTCCACCGCTCTCACCACCCCATCTTCTGTGAGGAATTGGGTGGTCAACGATCGAATCTCTAAAAGAGGAGTTTTTTGCGAATGTGGTCTAAGTTGGCTCATCCTTTTTAATTCCAAATGGCTAAATCATATCGGCAAAGGAATGATAAATCATCAAAAGTCAAAAATCTAATTCAAGTTTTGTCATGTGAAGATTGACCTTTAACATTCGACTCATCTACCTTCTTCCCCTTAACCTTGGATCTATTGAATCCCTCAACCCCTCCCCTAACAGATTAAAGGAGAGAACCGTAATCAGAATGGCAAACCCTGGAAAAACGGTTAACCACCAGGCATCGAAGATGTAGGTCCGACCCTCCGTGAGGATGTTTCCCCAGCTTGGGGCTGGCGGTTGAACACCGAACCCCAGAAAACTGAGCCCTGCTTCTACCAGAATGGCCGTGGCCACATCAAGGGTGGCCGTTACAAACACTGGTGCCAATCCATTGGGGAGAATATGTTTGAAAATGATCCTTCGATCCTTGACTCCGAGGGCTCTTGCCGCCTGAACAAAATCCCTTTCGCGCAGAGAGAGAAATTCCGCACGCACAAACCGGGAGGTTCCCATCCAGGAGGTAATGCCAATCACCAGCATGATGTTAAAGATGCTAGGCCCCAGAAGCGCAACTACCGTGAGGATGAGAAAGAACGTGGGAAAGCAGAGCATGATATCAACAAAGCGCATCAGAAAGGAGTCGACCCATCGACCGTAATAACCTGCCAGTGCTCCCACGAGGATGCCGATGAAAATCGAAATGGCTACCGCGACAAACCCGACGGAGAGGGATATTCGGGATCCATAAAGCATCCGGCTCAAAACGTCTCTTCCTAACTGGTCCGTTCCAAGAAGATGTTCGAAGGAAGGAGGCTTTAATTTTAGAGAAACATCGGTCTTGCCAGGATCATAGGGGGAGAGCCATGAGGCAGAACCTGCGATGATGAAGATGATGAGGATCACCCCCAAGCCACCCACCGCCAGACGATTCCGCTTAAAATATTTCCAGAAGGTTTTGGTCTGTGTGGTCATTGGTATCGGATCCTCGGATCAACAACGGCGTAAAGCAGATCGGCAATAAAATTTCCGATCAGAACGAGAACTGCTGAAATCGTATTGATGGTCATCACCACTGGATAATCCCTTGCTAACACAGCTTGATAGGCGAGCCGTCCGATTCCAGGCCAGGCAAAGACTGTCTCCATGATGATGGAGCCTCCGATGAGTCCTGGAATGAGAAATCCAAAGAGCGTTACGATCGGAAGCAGTGCGTTTCGTAAGGCGTGTCTGTAATAGACTTCTTCCTCTGGAAGCCCCTTGGCTTTAGCCGTGCGGATATAGTCCTGTCGGATCACCTCAAGCATACTGGAGCGGGTATAACGTGAAAGCGCAGCGATTCCACCAATGGCCAGGATGATCGAGGGAAGCATCAGATGCCAGAGTCGATCCATCACTATCTCCAGGGAGGAGAATCCCTCCGTCACAAAAGATCTCATCCCGAGCACAGGATACCCAAAAAGCTTGACCGTGCCAAGAATGAGGAGGTAGGCAAGCCAGAATCCGGGGATGGAGATGCCAAGATAGGCGCCAAAGGTTCCGAGGTTATCGAAAAAGGTATATTGCTTTCTGGCAGAAAAGATCCCAAGAGGAATCGCCAGAGAAAAGATGATGAGAATGGACACAACATTGAGAAGAAGCGTATTGCCTATCCGCTCACCGATCTTTTCAAGGACAGGCCTTCCATCTTTAAAGGAATAGAGTTTGCCGGTGAACAGGCGTTTTAGCCAGAGGAAATATTGCTGGTAGATGGGTTTGTCCAGATCATAATTTTTTTCCATCTGTTCGACAATCTTTGGAGAAACTTTTGGATCGAGGGTGATGGCAATCGGGCTTCCAGGGGCCTGGGTAATGATTACCCAGGAGATGATGCTAATCCCGACAAGCGTGACGAACGTATAGAGGAGTCGTCGAATGAGATATTGAACCATATCCTATTGCTCCAGAACAATGCCTTTCGGAACGGTCCACTTGATCAGATCGTACATCAAACCCGCCTTCTCCAGTCGAATCTCCTGAAGGACCTCGTTTCCCTTCTCATCCTTTTCCTTCAAAAAAAATTTTCTCTGAAGAGCAGAGAGACCCAAGGGCATGTAGAGAAAGGTATAGGGCTGATCCTCAGCAATCAACTCATGGAGCCGCCAGTAGATCTCCTGTCTCTTTTTCATATCGTATTGTCTTCTCCCCTCTTCCCAGAGACGATCCGCCTCGGGATTGCGATAGGAGATAAAATTAAAGCCTTTTTCGATCTGGCTTGAATGCCAGATCATATAATCATCCGGATCCGGAGAGAGACCCCAGCCCAGGATACAGGCATCGAAATGCCTCGGATTGATGAAGTTCTTAAGGAAGATGCTCCATTCATAGGTTTCAAAGATCACATCGATGCCCAATTCCCTGAGCTGCCGCTGAACCAGCACACCGACATCACGGCGAACATCATTTCCGCTATTCGTGATCAATTTGAACCGAAAAGGTTTACCGTCCTTATCCAGAATGCCGTCTCCATCCCTGTCTTTCCAGCCGGCTTCGGACAGAAGTTCACGCGCTTTCTGGGGATCATAAGGAAGCGGTTTTACATTCGGGTTGTAATACCAGAGGTGGTTCGGGAAGGGTCCGCTGATCACAGCTCCAAAACCGTAAAGGACATACTGGACAAGCTCCTCCCGGTTGATCGCATGAGTGAATGCCCTCCGGACCCGTCTGTCCTGAAAGAGGGGATTGACCAGATTATAGCCGAGATAGGTGTAACTGAAAACAGGTTGAGAGTAGATTTTGAGATAAGGAACCTCTTTCATACGGCTGTATTGGTGGGGAAGAACCCCGTAATAATCAATCCCCTTGGTGAGAAGCTCCATTTCGCTTAAGGAGGTTTCGGGAATAATCCGGTAGATGATTCGATCAAGGCCAGGTTTCCCTTCAAAATAATCGGGATTGGCTTCAACGACGATCTTTTCATCGGTTACCCACTCCACAAAGCGGAAAGGACCTGTGCCGATGGGTTTACGGTTAAAGGCGGTGGTGTTGATGTCTTCCTTTTCCAGAAGATGCCGGGGGATGATTCCGATACTCCAGGTCCCTAACCCCGGAGAAAAGGGCTGTCGGTAAGTCACCTTAAAGGTGTAAGGATCCCGTACCTCTGCTTTCTTGACCAGTTCATAGTCACTTCGTCTCACCGTATTGGTCTTCTCATCCATAATTTTATCATAGGTGAATTGAACATCATGGGCTGTAAACTCTTTTCCATCATGCCACCGAACCCCCTTCCGCAAAAAGAAGGTAATCGTCGGTTCCTCGCCATCTTCCACTTTCCACGATTCGGCTAAGACTCCTACAAAGTTCCGAAGCTCTCGATCATATTTGATGAGCCCGCTGAAGATAAGGGAATTGATCTCACTTGAGGCTGAATCCTGAGCCAGAATCGGATTGAGAAAAGAGGCATCGCCGATGGAGCTCATGATCAGTTGATTCACCTTCTGGGGCGGTCGAAAGCTAACGAAAAGGAGATTGACACCAAGGACAATGAGAAAGAGGAGTGGAGGAAGGAACAGCAGAATTTTAATCTTCATGCAACTCTGGAAAAATGTTTATCTATGAGAAGGAACCTTTGTCCATGGATGGTGTAGAGGAATAAAGACCTTTCCCTCACCCAAACATGGTCTTAACGGCTGGTCAACAGAACCTGATATCCCATCTGGATCAGTTTTTCAGCCAACGGCAGGGCCGCTTCTCTCTTATCAAATGGCCCTATTCTTACCCGGTGGTATCGTTGCGTTTGTGTCTCGATTGTAGCTACATACACCTGATCAAAATTTTTCTTTAATTCCAGGGCCAGGTCTTTTGCTCTTGCCTCATCTGTGAACGAACCAATCTGGAGATGAAACCGTTCCACCAATTCCGCAATCGGAGAACCTACCCACTCTACCTTCACCGGGGCAGTGCCTTTTCCCCACATACCAAGAATCTGGGCCGCCGCATAGGAGACATCGATGATTCTCTCCTTTAGAAAAGGGCCCCGATCATTTACTCTCAACTCCACAGATTTTCCGTTTTCAAGATTGGTAACCATGACTAAAGTTCCCAAGGGGAGAGTATTATGAGCACAGGTGAGGTCAAACATATCATAAATTTCGCCACTTGACGTTCGTCTTCCGTGAAATTCCCCTCCATACCATGAGGCGATCCCATATTGCACTTCCCGGGACTCCCGCTTCTCAACTGGAGAAACCCGGTCCATTCGACCTTCCCCTGAGCTCTTTTCACGCAAAGGGTCCACCTGTTTGCCAATGATCACACGTTGCTTTGGAGCACAATCAACCAAGAGAAAAAGGAAGGCAATGAGGATTAATTTCCACATGTCATCTACACTCCCCTACCAAATCCGTCACCGACATTTTCCTGAAATAGGATGGAGGGGATTAAAATAGGGTAATTATACACAAGGAACCTATTGATTTCAATAAAGTTCAATTCAAAAACGTAACCCCTCAGTGAACGTAACCCAAAGGGGCTGGGAGATCCCTTCGGAAAAACCTCGAAGAGAAAAGAGTAAAGGAAAGACTTAAAATGCCACTCTTTCAACCGAAATCGTCCCCTCTTTTGTTTGGAGACTAAGACTACCTCTTTTAACCTCCTGATTGTGAAGAATGAAAAGGCTTTTAAGCCTGAAGTGATTTTTGAGCCTATGGATATTCTCATTCCTCTGTCCCTTTAAATTTGATAGATCTTTTGAATGGCAAATGAAAACAGGCTCAACATCCTTCAAATGATTCTGGAGCAGCCCTTCGGCCATATCATAAAAGATGGCTGAATCGACCAGTTGATGAAGGGCAGGATGAAAGGGTCCTGCCAACAGATGTTCCTCGAGTTCCTGAGTGGGTTGAAGGCCAATCCTGATAAGTGGCAATGAGGCTTTTTCCAATTTGAGCACCCCTTTTTTTAACCACTGAACAGCCTCCTCAAGCGACAAAGGAAAATATTTCTTTTTCCTCCAGAGGATTTCAAGGGGTGCACCCCTCAAAACGAGGGTGGGATGGATTCTTACAAAATTGGGTTGAAGCTCGATGATCCGATCGAGGGTACAAAGAAAATAATCCAACCTATCCCCTGGAAGGCCGATCATCAGATGGACCCCCACCTCAAACTTCCATTCTTTCAGCCGTCTAATAGCCAGGACGGACTCCTCAGCACAGTGGCCCCTTTGCGAAAGAAGGAGAATGTCATCGAACATCGATTGGACTCCGACCTCAATCGTCTTCACGCCATAGGTTTTAAGTGTCTCTAAGGCGCCTTCATCCAGAGCATCAGGTCTTGTGGAAAGACGAATGGAATCCATTTGACCTGATGAAAGAAAGGGTTGAACCTCTTTGAGATAGGCAATCTGATCTTCTTGGCTCAGTGCTGTAAAACTCCCACCGTAGAAAGCAATCTGTTTTTCTCGATTCTCAGGACCAGACGGAAAACAATGAAGGAAGGCTTCGATCCGCACTTTAACCTCTGTGGGGGAAAGAATTTCTTTAGCAATCATTTGTTGATTACAAAAGAGACAGCGGTAACGACATCCAAAATGGGGAAGAAAAATGGGAAGGATTTGTGGCGGCAATCTAACCTCCCACACCCAAACGACACTCAAAACCCAGAGCAGATCAAATCTAAATTTCTTTCGATTCTGATCTTTGAAGCTCCAATTTGGTAAGGGCGTTCCTAGCGGCTTCCTGTTCAGCCAACTTCTTGCTCCTTCCCCAGCCTGTTCCCTTGATGTTGCCTCCAATCACAACAGAGGCCTGAAACTGTTTCTCATGCTCTGGTCCTGATTCTTTAAGAACAGAGTATCGAGGGGTTAGCCCAAACGTTTTTTGAGAATAAGTTTGAAGAAGACTCTTATAATCATGAGAGGGAAGTAGCGAAACATGATACGATCCCAAGTAGGGTTCCAGATGGTTTTGAACGACCCGTAACGCCTGATCATATCCGCCATCCATGTAAATGGCTCCAATCACTGCCTCATAGGCATTGGCCAGAATCGATGCCTTTTTTGCGCCACCATCGAGAATTTCGCTCTTTCCAAAAAGGAGAAACTGGTCCAATCGAAGCTGTTTTGAAAAAAAGACCAGGGAGCTTCGTTTGACCAGATGGGCTCTCCACATGGAAAGGGTTCCTTCCCGAGCATCGGGGAATTGATGAAGAAGAAGGTGGCTTACAGCAAGGGCTAAAACAGCATCCCCAAGGTATTCAAGAACTTCATTTGAAACATGATCAGTAGCATGGGTTTGATGGATAAAGGATTGATGGGTGAGCGCCCGATCCAGCCATTTCTTTTCCTTGAATTGATACCCCAAGTGCTCCTCCAGTTGCTTCAACGATTGGATTCTCTCTTCATCCATGCCATCCCTCCGCCAAAAGCCCAAAGACCCCCCGATCATTCCATGCCGTGACCCTCACGTTCTCTTCCTGGTTCGCCAGAGCCAAATCCAGACCATTGACAAGATAAATAGGAATATAGTTCTGCGAGAGTCCCTTCCATCTGTTTGATCCTTTCTCTCTTCGATCCTCCACCAGCATGCGTAACGTCCGGTTAAGAAATTGGCGATAAAAAGCTCGTCGTTTCTGCCTTCCTAATTCTCTCATCCTCTCCGCCCTGTGCCTGATCTCTTTTGAATCGATCTGGTCGGCGAACTGGGCCGCAAGAGTTCCTTTTCTTCTGGAAAAAGGGAAGACATGAAGATAGGAAAAGGGGAGGGACTCAATAAATTGATAAGTGTTTTTGAATCTCTTCTCCGTCTCTCCGGGAAATCCTACCATCAAGTCGGCACCGATTGAAACATCGGGAATAGATCGAACCAATCGTTCAATGAGTTTGCGGAGAAAAGATTGTTCATACCCTCTTCCCATCCTCCTTAAGATCTCATCGTCTGCGCTCTGGATGGGAAGGTGGATATGGGGACAGATCTTGGTCGATTGGGAGAGAATCTGGATAAGATCCTCTGAAAAATCGAGAGGCTCAATTGAACTGAGTCGAATGCGGTTAGGAGTATCCCCGGTCTCGATTCTTTGAAGCAATGTCTCTAAGGTACAGGGAGGCTGAAAGTCCCATCCATAAGAGCCAATGTGAACGCCGGTGAGCACTACCTCTTTATATCCCCTGTCTTTCAGATTCTTCAGATGATCCATAATCTTGGTTAACGAAAGACTTCTCGATGGCCCTCTCGCCTGGGGGACGATGCAGTAGGAACAGTGGCTATTGCATCCATCCTGAATTTTAAGAAAGGCTCGTGTGTGTTGATGAAAGGTCTGGACAGGCATTTCCACAAAAGTCTTCTCTTGGTGAATATCGCTTACCTGAATCTTCGGCAATTCACCTCTCACCATCCGTGGAAGAAGAGTTGGGATACGTTGTTTTTCCCTGTTTCCCAGGAGATAGGCCACTCCTTCCATCCGGGCAAAGTCTTCTGACGCCACCTGCGAATAACATCCGGTTACGATAACCAAGGTATTGGGGTTCTTTCGGAGGGCTTTTCTTACCCTCTGCTTTGAATCAAAATCTGCTCGATGGGTAACCGTACAGGTATTGATAATTGAAATGTCTGCCCCTGATTCAAAAGGGACAAGGTCGTAGCCTTGTTCTTGAAGTTGAGCCCTTAGAGCTTCGGATTCAAACTGGTTGACTTTACATCCAATCGTTGCAATCGAAACGGTCTTCATCTCATCCTTTGAGTGCTTTTTGAAGTCCTCTTAAAAGATATAGGCCATTTCATGTCAAACTCATAACTTGATCAACCTGATCTCTCCCCATACCCCGATTTTTTCTCCAAGGATAATTAAAACACCTGAAATTCCTTCGATCTCTTTTCCTCTTGTTAAACCCTGTTCGATGTCTTCCTTTGTTTGGATCATATTGCCAATGGCCGTGGCTGCTGCATCCGCAAGGGCTCCTGATTTAGAAAGAACGCATACAGCATCTGCCTTTCCAAAGCTTAAGGAATGACCAACCGTTCCAGAAGAGGTGCAGATTGCAAGTGGAGAGGTATAGGGATCAATGACGATTCCAATCTTCATGCTCAATGGGGAAAAACCCGCATAAATCCCGACAGTTCGCTCCTTAGAGGTTGATAGATAGATATCTCCACCATTTTCGATGATCAGTTCGTTGGAACAGTGTTTTAAATCTCTATAAACTGCCTCAGAAATAGCCCCGGCCACCGCTGCCATAGGACCAACATGGGTCAAAAAGGAAGCCTTAATCATTTCTTTAATGATTTCCGTAGAATAAGGTTTTTCTTCAATAGGGATGAGACTCTTTTTAAAGGATGGATCCATAGTCATATAGGTTTCAAGCTGATTTCGGTATTTAAGCACTGACTCTCTTGCTTTATGGGAAAGATCTTTTTCTGCACGAATGAGAAGGTCGGTTTCCTTGACGATGACTTCAAATTTAATAAGGTCATCCGATTTAACTAAATTTCGATAGGTTCGCTTTTCATACATCGCTAAAATATTCAATTTTTTGATAGATTAAATCATTATAGAATTCGGAAATATTGCGTGTCAATCTTTCTTCACTTATCTGGAATTACAATTATTGATGTTATAAATAAAACGGACCATAAATTCGTCGAAATAAATTAAAAAAGCGGTTTTGTTTATTTTAAGGATTTTGGAGGTGAAGAGATACGAAACGATTTATTTCTATTCTATTGATATTATTAGTTATTTTTATCATTACAGACCTTGCCACCGCAAGGGATAGATACTATCCCCATCACCGTTCCCGATCTTGCTCAAGAATCATCACAACACCGCCCCCTCAATGGTTGGGAGGTTACTTCGGAAAAACCTTGTAGCGACACCTCTGTTCGTCAAAACGACCCAATCTGATTCAAAAAAATCCGATTCAAAGGGCCTGAGGGTCCCGATGAGGGTAACCTTTTATAACCGCTATTCAAGGTTTTGGAGGGGGAACGTTCCAACCCTTTTAAACCGAAAACACCACATAACTGATGGGTTACAAAAATTTTAAAAAAAAATGTGTTACGTAAAGATCATTTGTGTACATTTGGGAAACGATTTATGGATATTTTTTAACTCATCATTCATAGATGGAATTCCCATAATTTTTTCTCTTCCTTGTAGATCATAAACTTCACATTTGGGATGAGGCAGATAGTGA
>CALLAL010000024.1 GCA_938002255.1 uncultured bacterium | reverse complement strand
TCATTGGAAAACCTCATCTGATAGACGCCACTGGTGACATCGGTGGCTGAAAGGGTGAGGGTGACCGAAGTGGTATTGGTATAGGCGGCCCCTCCGTTGATCAGGATAGACCCGGTTGGCCCTATGGTATCAAGAATAATGGAGTCCGAATACGGAGTTTCATTTTCATTTCCTGAACCATCTTTAAACCAAGCATAAACTATCTTTTCCCCGTCTCCCGATATCAATTCCCAGGATTTTGTGCTTGAGTAGGGTTCCCATGAAGAGCAGGTAGTTGCATTACTGATGCACATCTCGGCTACGCCACTTTCATCAGTTGCCGAGAGGGTAAGAGTAACCGAGATTGAATTTGCATAAGATTCGTTATTGTTAATGGTAATCGAACCAATGGGCGGTGTATTATCCTGCCTTATCACATGGGTTAATCGGTTCCCCGCTGCATCATATGTGAATTCTTCAATGAATCCATTACCATAGGAAACCCTTGTTAACCGGTTCAGATTGTCATAGGTGTAAGTGATGATGGCGCTATAAGAGGTCTGAAGAAAAGAAAAAATAAAAATTAAAATATAAAGAGCAACAATTCCATTAAATTTTCCTATTTTCATTTTGAATACTCCTTTTGGGTTGACAGGCATTGAATCGTATGATAAATTTTTATTAAATATAAATTTGATTTAATTTGCCTTCTAAAAAGGAGAAAATCCAAAACATGAAACTCCGTATAATAATTGAAAAAGACGAGGTTGGTTATTTTGTTGCAGAAGTTCCTGCATTCCCTGGATGTCTTTCTCAAGGGAAAACTTTTGAAGAAGCCATCGCCAACATAAAGGAAGCCATTGAAGGATGGCTTGAGGTGATGGAATCTAAGAAATCCTACGATCCCTCCAAACTGATAGAAGTTGCCATTTAATGACCGAGACTCTAAAACTATGTTCTGGAGCTGAGGCAGTGCAAAAATTCCAAAAAGCTGGATGGACTGCTGTTCGTCAAAAAGGCTCCCATGTAATGATGACAAAACCTGGTTATCAGTGGACATTATCAATCCCTCAGGATAAAGAACTCGGTCCCGGTCTCCTTCGAAAACTATTAAAACAAGCAGACCTTACTATAGAAGAATTTAATAATTTATGATTTATCCAACATCGTAGCATCATAAATAAATTCTCCGATTGCCCGAATTTCTTAACTTTTATAATCCCTCCCCACCTCCCTTTAGAAAAGGGAGGAGTAATCCAATTTTCCCCTCCTTTTTAAGGAGGGGAGAGGGGGGATTACAATTTAAAAATGTGAACCCGTCTCCCATTTTCATTGACTTTCCCTAAATAATCTTTTAAGTTTTTTATGGTTATTATGATGATCCAATAATCTTTTGGAGAAAACAATGGAAAAAGACGACCTCTGGATTGTTGAACATTTCAGTGAGCTTGTGAACAAGTACGCCTGGAAATATGTCGCTGTTGTGAATGAAAAATTGGTTGCTGTTGGTAAGTCTGGTAAAGAAGTAGAGGATAAGGCTCGTGAAGTTGAACCAGATAAGATACCATCTGTACTCCGAGTCCCTCGAGAAGAGGAAATGGTGTGTCTCATATAGAATTCCCTTACACCTTCCATAAGGGTTACCTGATTCCGATGATCCCTATTACCATTCTGGGTCATCGGGTGTGGGTCTTTGTTGATTCTGGAGCGACCTTTACAATCTTGAGCACAGACGATGCAAACCGAATCGGAATAGACTGGTAGAATGGTCGGCCCCAAATGATTGTCTTTGGTGATGGAAGCTTCATTCCTGCATATTTTCAGAATCTCTCCATCCAAATCGGTCAATGGCAAATTACTGCCCCAATTTGGTTCTCTGAGCGTCTTGCAGTTGGCTTCAATCTCCTCGGTCGCAAAGGAATTTTTGATCAATTCCAGGTCTGCTTTAATGATCATGCTCGCAAAGTAACCTTCCAAAGGATTTAACCTTTCTTCTATTGGATGCCGGTTTCCCAATTTGTCAAATGTCAAGGCCCAATACTGTTTGCTCCTCCTATAATCCCTTCCCTCTCTTCTTAAAAAGGGGAGGAGTATTTTTTCAAAAAACCATACATTCCCCTCCTTTCTAAGGAGGGGTTAGGGGAGATTATCTAATCCCTCCCCACCTCCCTTTAGAAAAGGGAGGAGAATTGAAGAATCCCCATAAAAAGGAAAGGCGAAATCCAATTTCCCCTCCTTTTTAAGGAGGGGATATGGGAGACTACAATTTATAAATTTGAACCCGTCCCCAATTACTTTTTTTTAAAAGTGTGTCTCTTTTTTCCCCTTGCCTTATGCGACACAACCTACGAGTCAAACAGGATATCATTTTATATCTTATGGTCTGATCCGCAACTCCACTCATTTTTTAAACTTTCTAACATTATAATTTTGTGTTTCTATATATTCTGGTGTAATCGGAGTATTTTTAGTTTTAAATTCATCATAAATCTCGAAACTCTTCTCCGCTAAACCGGGAACTAAAATCTCAAGAATTAATCCTTTGAAATTTCCAGGCCATGGTATAAGCTCAAGAAACGCAATGATAGTATCTTTTGTAATTTCTCTTTCTTGGTTGAGATGCAGATTTTTCAAGGTGTTCAATAATCTTTCAACGGTCGGAACGAGAGCTACACCACATGCTGGCGTTATACCTGAAAAGCATGCGACCGGGGCTATAAGAGGATCTACAAATTCTTTTAGTCCTTCAATCGTAGATCTTCCTAATGTACCATCAATTGAACCTTGAATTTCATATGCTGAAAGAGGAGGTTTATGTAAAAAGGCTCTCGCAAAATTTGCACCTGCCGAAGCTGCATGCTGTGAAGCAATGTCTCCAGCCTCCAATGCCTTTCCTGGTCTTAATGTTAAAGCATAATAAGGTACGTTTATGTAACCATGCCAAAGAGCCTTACCTGTATCTTTTATGCTTTCTTTAAAAGTATCCCATGCAAATAATCCTTCAGGGTATACTGCGACCCATTAGGAGTGGACACGCCGAAGGTGTAGAGGCTAAACTCCCTTTATGAATAGATGGGGGTTGGTAAACATATTACAGCATCTTATAATTGGTGTAGGTAGGTTTCATGGACTTAAGTCAAAAACAGGAGATTTTGTCCTTTAAGACACAGAGGGCAAAAGTAAGAGTAAATCAGGATTCTTATCCCGGGGTTTGGGAAGGGGGAAAGCATACTGAGTGGAAGAGCCTTATAAATCCCTTGATTTCTCAATTAAAATTTGGTTTAATCCTTTGGAGGAGATTGATCTTATGCATCTAATTGAAATGCGAATGCTCTCTTTTTTATTGGCAAGGGGATTGATTTCGCAACCTGACACAGAAAGGTTTCAAACGCTTCGACAATCCACTGAATCCCTTACTTTAGAGGAGCATCTCATTCATTCAGGTCTCCTTACTCAGGAGGAGTATCGCAAGGTGGTGGAAGAGTTTTTTGGTGTTCCTTTTGCTTCTGAAGCAGATTATCCCGGGGAGCCAGTTTTAATTAATCATCTTTCAGTGCAGTTCATGAAGGAATCCAAATTTATCCCTGCCCGATTCGAACATAACGAATTAACTCTAATTATGAGCAATCCCTTTGATCATTATGTGATTGATTCAGTCCGATTAGCCACCCGATATAAGGTCCGAATTTTAGCGGGGAGAGAGCAGGATATTCTGGAGGCGATCGATCGTCACTATGGAATGGGAGCTACCTCGATGGAAAAGATCATCGAGGATATGGAGAGCATCCCGGAATATCGAATGGAGGAAGAGGAAAATATAGATCATCTAAGGGATCTTGCCTCGGAAGGACCTGTCATCCGGTTGGTCAATCTCATCATCTCAAGAGCCCTTGAGACAAGGGCAAGCGACATCCATTTTGAGCCTTTTGAAAATCAGTTCAGGGTGCGGTACCGAATTGATGGTGTACTCCACGATGTAGAGTCCCCTCCGAAGAGACTTCAGGCAGCCATCGTCTCACGGATCAAGATCATGGCAAAACTGAATATTGCCGAGAGGCGTCTCCCTCAGGATGGCCGAATTATGCTTCGTGTGAAAGGGAAGGAGATCGATTTCAGGGTCTCAACTATCCCCACCATCCATGGAGAGAGCATTGTTCTTAGGATCCTCGACAAGGGGAGCATTGTATTGGATATCGAAAAGTTAGGATTTCCGGAAGATATCCTGACCGAGTTTAAAGAGTTGATCCAGCGCCCTCATGGAATCATTCTTGTGACCGGGCCAACCGGAAGTGGAAAAACAACAACTCTTTATTGCGCCCTTGAAAAGATCAACTCCCCTGACAAGAAGATCATTACGGTGGAAGATCCTGTGGAGTACCAGCTCAAGGGGGTGAATCAGATTCAGGTGAAACCCTCCATCGGGCTCAATTTTGCAAATGCCCTTCGATCGATTGTCCGTCAGGACCCTGATGTTATTCTTATTGGTGAGATTCGAGATTCTGAGACGGCAGAGATTGCCATCCATTCTGCCCTGACCGGCCATTTAGTCTTCAGCACCCTTCACACAAATGATGCTCCGAGTGCCATTACCCGATTGATCGATATGGGGATGGAGGATTACCTCCTCTCTTCCACCATCATTGGCGTTCTGGCTCAGCGTCTGGTGAGAACGGCATGCCCTCAGTGTCGGACTCCTTATCTTCCCAATTCAGCCATCCTCAAGGAAATAGAGGCAGGGGGATGCGATCCTTCAAATTTCCAGCTCTTCGATGTAAAAGGTTGCTCAAACTGCGCTTACACCGGATACTGGGGCCGAACGGGAATTTTTGAATATTTCAAGATCACGGATGAGATCCAAAGGCTCATCCTCGAAAAGAAGGGATCTCACATCCTCAAAGAAGTTGCCCGGAAGAAAGGGATGAGAACACTCAGAGAAGATGGATGGGCGAAGGTCAGAGCAGGTGTTACCACTGTTTCAGAAGTCCTGAGGGTGACCCAGGAAGAGGAGAGTTTATAAACGATTGGGGATTTTAAGGACGAATATCAATGGCCGAATTTCTTTATAAAGCGACCACACTGAGCGGAGAGACCGTAGAAGGGATCATGGACGTCAGGGACGAAGCGGCTGTGGTTCAGAGCCTTCATCACATGGGTTATATCCCCATTCGCATCGGGCCGGTTGAAGCGCAGGGGAAAGGGCTTGATCTTTTCAGATGGATTCCTTATCGCGTTAGCCTCAAAGACCTGCTTATCTTTACCCAAGAGTTTTCAACCCTCCTCTCTTCTGGACTGCCTATCGATCGAAGCCTAAGCATTCTGGAAAGTTTGACTGAAAATCGTCGATTGAAAGAGACGGCGGGAGACATTCTCCAGAAAGTAAGAGGCGGAAGTTCATTGGCAGAGGCCCTCGGGTCTCATCCAAGGGTCTTTCCAAAACTTTATGTGAATATGGTAAAAGCCGGGGAGACTGGAGGTTTTTTGGAGACGATCTTCTCACGAGTGGTCCAGTATCTTCAGAGCGCAAAAGAGATCAGGGAAACCCTGGTTTCTGTGATGATCTATCCACTCATTCTCACCTTTGTGAGTGGGGTTTCAATCGTTATTCTGGTGACTTTTGTCGTACCGAGGTTTGCAAGAATCTTTTCAGATATGGGGCAGGCCATTCCGATTCCGACCCAGATCGTTCTTGGCATAAGTCATCTGGTAAGAGATTACTGGTGGGCAGGCCTCGGTTTTATCCTTTTAGTCTATTTCGGATTAAAAGCCTATACCCGGGATGCTGAGAGAAGATTAAACTGGGATCGATTCAAGTTGAACTGGGTCATGATTGGTGATTTGATCAAAAAGATCGAAGTCGCCCGTTTTGCCAGAACACTCGGGACCCTCCTTCAGAGCGGGGTTTCCATTCTT
This sequence comes from uncultured bacterium, assembly GCA_938002255.1. Taxonomy (GTDB): domain Bacteria; phylum Desulfobacterota; class BSN033; order BSN033; family UBA1163; genus RBG-16-49-23. The sequence goes on along the minus strand of CALLAL010000024.1, from coordinate 17,257 downwards.
CCTGCCCTGAATTTAGTAAAGGAGATTTCACAGAACGAGGCTGTGGCGAGAGCGATTGGAATGGTTCACGACCGGTTACGGGGAGGGAAAGGGATCTCGAAATCCCTCGAGGAGACGCGTGTTTTTCCGCCACTGGCCATCCAGATGATCGGGGTGGGTGAGGAGACCGGTCGGCTCGATGAGATGCTTCTCAGAGTGGCAGAAACCTATGAAGAGAATGTGAAGAATGCATTAAAACGGTTTGTCTCACTCCTGGAACCCGCGGTCATCCTCTTGATGGGAGGCGTGGTGGGGTTTATTGTCATCTCAATGCTTTTAGCCATCTTCAGCATTAATGAGATTCCGTTTTAAATGAGAGGGGAAAATGGATAAAAGAAATCGCTGTCGAGAGCGCGGATTCACCCTGATTGAGATTATGATCGTGGTCATTATCATCGGACTTTTAGCCGGTCTGGTGGGTCCCCGGCTCTTTGGAAAACTGACACAGGCCAAGCAGAAGTCGGCAAAAGCGCAGATTGAACTCTTTGGTACGGCTCTCGACGCCTTTCGGCTTGATGTTGGTCGATACCCCACAACCGAAGAAGGCTTAAAAGCCCTGAGAGAGAAACCCTCTGGTCTGGATGCCTGGAAAGGTCCCTACCTGCCAAAAGAAATCCCCCTTGATCCCTGGGGAAAGCCCTACATTTATAAAAGTCCTGGGGAGCATGGAGAGTATGATCTTTTCTCTTACGGTCTGGATGGGGTAGAGGGAGGAGAAGGAGAAAATGAGGATGTGGTGAGCTGGAAGGATTTGGGAAAATGAAAAGGGGTTTTATCCTTCTTGAACTCATCCTTGTAATCATTATCCTCAGTCTTGCACTGATGTTGGTTTCACCCAGCCTGTCACGATTTTCGAAGACCGCTGAGTTAAGGAGCATGGCACAAAAGACCGCAGCCATTCTCCGGCATAGTCGAAGCGAGGCGATCCATAAAGGAAAAGTTTATCAGGTTATCCTTCACCCGGAGTCAAGAGAAATTCGAGTTTTATGGGTAGAGCCGGATAAACAAAGAAGTGAAGAGGATAGGGCGAAACAGGAAGCATCCCCACCGTTCTTTACTTTACCGGATTGGATTTCGATGGAGGAGGTCGAATTAAAACCGCCACAATATCCGACAGAGTTTCAAGCGATTGAATTTTATCCTAATGGGGGATCCAATGGTGGCTCGTTTCTCCTGAGGGGAGACATAGAGCAAGGGTATCGGATCAAGGTTCATCTGATCACAGGTATGGTTGAAATCGAAAAGACTGGATGAGAAAATGAATAAAAGAGGGTTTACGTTAATTGAAGTGGTCGTCAGTCTTGCCCTTTTAGGCATCGGATTGATGGTGATCATCGAGCTCTTTTCCGGGGGGCTTCGTCTTGGAAGAGTTTCAGAGGAGTTTACCCAAGCAACCCACTATGGCCGGATGAAATTGGATGAATTGGCTCTTAAACCTCCCCTTGAGGAAGGGGTGGAAGAAGGTGAAATTGACCAGACCTATCGCTGGAGGATTGAGACGAAGAGGGTTGATCTGCTCCCCTTTGAGAGGGATACTGATTTTCAACCTCCGGTTGAACTTTTTCATGTTAAAGTGGATATCCTCTGGAAGTCTGGTTTAAAGGAAAGATCGATTTTTCTGGAATCTTACAGGACGATTCCATCAAAGACTGATGAAAAGAAGAGTTAACCTCCTTTATTCTCAGCGTTGCCGTGGCTTCACCCTGCTTGAAGTGGTGGTGTCTTTGACCCTCCTTGGTTTTATTCTTGTCATAATTTTTGGGGCGTTCCGTCTTGGCCTTTCCGCATGGGATAGGGGCGAATCGATTAAAGAAGAATACCAGAAAGTCAGGATCGTTTCTCAGTTGATCACCCGGCAGGTCAAGTCGATCGTTCCTTATCGAGTCAAAACACAAAAAGCAGAGGGCAATTATTTGACCTTTGAAGGAAAGCCTCAATCCCTCCGGTTTGTCTCAGCTCTTCCTGCAAAATCCCATCGCCTGGGGGGGTTGGTTTATACCATTTATCAATACAGGGAGGATGATCTCAAGGGGGGACGGCTTATCCTCTATGAGCAGAGGGCGTTAAATCGGGATCTTTTTGCCGATGAACCGAGAGAGGAGGACGGAATTTCTTTGATGGAGGGGATCGCTCAATTCCTTATTGAGTATTTTCAGGAGGAGGATTCTTCCAATAATCAGAGCGAAGCCTGGCTTGAAGAATGGGATGCGAAAGAGAAAAAAGCCCTGCCCAAGGGTCTCAGGATGACGGTGGCTTTTAAAGACCAGAAGAAGGAAGTCGCTCCCCTGGTTCTCCTGATCCCAATAGCCGCCTTTCAGGTGGATGAAGTGAGAGGAAGTCCTGTGATTCGAAGGTTCATTCCCGGGAGGACTCCATGAAAGAGCAAAACAGATCCCTTCATGTTCAATTACATCGAAAACTTCTCAACCAGCCCAAAGGGATTGCCCTCCTCATGGTCCTATGGATCATTGCCATTCTCTCGGTCATTGTCCTCGAATTTAGTTTTGGGATGAGAACAGAAACAAATATGGCCCGGCATTTTAAAGAGGATGCCTACCTCTACAGTCTTGCAGAGGGCAGTGTTCATCGGGCCATTGTGGAATTAATCTATAAGCATCACCCCGCCCTTCAACAGAAACGCAAGGCCGTCTTGGAAGAGATTCCTCCTGGAAAGGAGGAATGGGTGACCGATGGAAGATCCTATCCCCTCTCTTTCAGCCAGGGCACCTGTGAGGTCAGGGTGATGGGAGAAGATGGTAAGATCAATATCAATTTTGTTTCTGAGACTCTTTTGAGAAAAATCATTACCCATTTAGGGCTGGAAGGAGAGGCAAGGGATGTCGTGGTTGCCTCCATCATGGATTGGAGGGACCCCGATGACTTCTATCGCCTTAACGGCGCTGAAAATGATTACTACCGATCCCTTCCCGACCCTTATGATTGCAAGAATGGAAACTTAGACTCCATTGAAGAACTTTTGCTTATCAAAGGGGTGACTCGCGAGCTCTTTTACGGCAGAGAGAACAAAGACGAAGGTCAAACAGAAAGGGTGGGGCTTAAAGACCTTTTTTCAGTCTATGCTTCCGGTGAACAGGTGGACATCAACAGCGCTTCTTCCCTTGTGATGCGGACAGTTTTAGGGGTTCCGGAAGAGATCATAAAGCAGATCATCAAAGCAAGGGAGGAAAAGCGAATTGAGAATCAACAGGATCTCCTTCGCCGAGTGCCTGAACTGTCTCCTTTGATTGGAGAAATCGGAAGGCATATCCTCTATCAAAGCAGAAGTCCCTATTACACGATCGAATCAAAAGCAACATCCTTGGAAGGAGGACTCAGCCGAGGGTTGAAGGCTATTGTCAAAGTAGATGGCCGTGAGAAAAAGGGTTATAAAATTGTCCAGTGGGTGGATACGGTGTTCCCAAACCCTCTATGATTCAACCCGAAGGGCTTGGCCGAGGCGGGTGGAAAATTATTTATAACCTTGAGTGGGAAGGAATGAACGAATCACATGGGTCGTCTCCATACATCGTTTGGGATTGATTTCAGGCAGAATCATTTGGTTCTGGCCCTTCTAAAAAAGTCCTTCGGAGGGATCAGGGTTGTGGATTCTCTTCTTCATCCGATTCCGCCAGAGGAACAGAAGGAGGATCGGGAAGCTCAAGTGATTAATTTGATCAACGGGTTTGTCTTGAAACATCGCCTCCGCAGAGATACGGTTTCCCTGTCCATTCCCAGAGAGAAATCGCTCCTCCGCTTCCTGAAACTTCCAGCTTCAACCAAAGAAAATTTGAGAAAAGTTTTAGAATATGAAACTCCTCGTTATACGCCTTTTGAGAAAGAGGATGTCTATTTCGACTCCCATTTACTGGGAGAAGACAAAACATGGCTCTCTCTGGTGGTCATCTATGTAAAACGATCGGACGTCGATCCCTATCTCTCGTTATTAAAAAAGATCGGGATTCAACCCACCTCCATTCAAATCCCCTCTATCTCAGCGATCAACCTTTTCAGTTATCACCGATCGCTGGCTCCAAAGGAGATCTCTGTCCTGGTTGAGGTGAGTGAGCCGTACTATGAGATCAACCTCCTCCAGGGCAATGAATGGAAGGAAAGCCTCCACCTACCTATAGCCTCAGAAGGGGGAAGGTTCCATCCCATCGACCTGATCCAACATTCCTTACTTGGTCCGAACGATCTTTCTAACACCCATTTTTATGTTTATGGAATTGATGGAGATGAGACACTGATTTCAAACCTTAAAAATACCTTCGGACTTAAATCAATCTCACCCCCCCCTATTGGTCGGATGAAGCTCCCAAAGGATTTCATACCCTATTCAAAAATCTATCCCTCCCTTGGAGTGCCTTTAAAGGAGATGGTGGTCCCGAGGGTGGATCTTAATATCCTTCCAGACGAATTGAGGAAGAAAAAACGAAAGATCGGGAAACCTCTCTTGATCGTCTTGTTCACCTTGCTCCTTCTCGTCGGTTTGAATCAGGGAGTCAGCCTCTATAGAAACGCTCAGACGGAATTACGTTCCGTTACCGAGGAAATGACCAAACGAAAACCTGAAGTCGAGGCTATTGAGCGGTTACAAAAGGAGAAAGAGGTCCTTCTGAAAGAAATGGCTGAACTGGAGAAGATTGGGTCGGAAGAAGTCAGTAAGATTGAGATCCTTAAGGAGTTAACCCGCCTGCTCCCTGATTCGGTCTGGATTTGGAACCTGAAATATAACGGGAAAGAGGTGGATATGACAGGGTATGCCGACTCTGCTTCTGATTTGATCTCCCTTCTTGACAAATCCCCTCTTTTTGAAAAGGTGGAGTTCCTGGCTCCTGTGACCAAGGAGAGACTCCTGAGGCCAGAAGGGCCTCAGGAGAAGGAGAGATTCAGGATTAAGGCAAAACTTGAGGGAAGGAGGTCAGGAGGGTGAAGTGGAAAAACCTTTCCTCAACTAAAGCTTTTCCCCGAAAAAAGGGATTGTGGATTCTGGTCGGGGTGGCTGTCCTGATTCTTATCGTCACTTACGTCGTCCTTCCTCTGGTGGAGAATGTCCAAAAGATGGAGGAAGAGATTTCGTTGAAGAAGATGACCTTGGCTAAGTACGGCCAATTTTTACAGAATCGAAAAACGGTTGAGGAGGAACTGGATCGAACCCGCAAACAGTATGATGGGCTTCAGCAGAGACTTCTCCCCGGAGAAACACCTCAGCTGGCTTCCGCCTATCTTCAGGAGATTGTGAGAAAGACACTTGAAAGAAATGGAATGGCTATCCGGGGCTTCAGGATCCTGGAACCCAAAGAAGGGCAATTCTATCAGAAGATTTCAATCCACATCGATTTTAACCCCGTGAACAATATGCTTTCCCTGTTACAGTTTATCCACGACATTGAACACCATGAAAAAGAGTTGATGATTTCAGAAATGGATCTTCTGGTTCCGAATCCAAGAATGCCCAACAGCATTCAGGGGAGTTTCGTCATTTCAGGAATGATGAAAATGAGCCAGCCAAAAGTAAAGGAGAAAGGAAGATGATCGCTTTGAAAAAATGGATTTGGATCGTTCTGTCCGGGATCATCCTGATGGGCCTTTCCGTCCACGATGAGGGGCCTTTCGCTCAAGGTGCTCCTGGAGAAGTGAAAAAAGAAACGAAGGCTGAAGACAATGCTTCCGCCGCCGAAGTCAAAAAGAGCTCGAAGGATTTTCCCTACACGGCGGTTGCGGAAAAAAATATTTTTAGTCCAGAGAGAAAGGAATTTCCTATCCTGACCCAACCAACAACTATAGGTGAGATGAAGAAGCCCATCGTTCGGCCACAGGTGATTTTATATGGGGTTACGATCACAGAAGACTATCAATCCGCAACTCTTTCCAACCCGGGTGCAGCACAACGTCGAGGTGAAAGAGAGATCATTACTCTTAAAGCTGGGGAGAAGTTAGGAGACTATAAATTGGCAAAAATTTTACCCGACCGGATTGTTATGGAATCTGGAGAAGATTCGTTTGAAGTCCTTCTTCAAGATCCAAAGAATCCCAAAAAGAGGATTTCTGTCAGAACAGAGGTCAAACCGGCAATCGTTGCTACTACAACGCCTCCTCAGGCACTTCCTGCCCCAGCAACTCCTCCCTCAGCGACACCTACTCCAGAGAGGGTGACCCCTGCTCCTCCCACTCAACCCACCACGCCAGCTTATCCATTGAGGTCTGGTAGAGGGAGAACAACAGTTTCTCCTTCACAGGGAATTCCAGGATCTACAACTCCTTCCGAGGTAACTCCCATGACTCCAGTCACCCCCACACCCATCCCACCCCCTACTTCTGTCCCTGTGCCCATGACTCCGAGATCCATACCGGTTACGCCACCGACGACCATCCCCGTGGGACCTGGTGGCCCCACACCTCAAGTACCTGGAGGTCAATAATGAGAGCTCATAGAGCGATGAATATCTTGAGATTGGTTTGGATGAAGTGGATGATCCTGTTACTGGCTCTGGGAATGTTTGGGTGTTCAAGCCTATTGTCATCCATGAAGGCGGAATCAGACAAACCACAGGTTAAAGATGAAAAAGGATTGGCACCCTCTCCACAGGCAAAAACAGTAGCCCCTTCTGCAGTTACGTCCCAAACGCAGGTCCAGGCTCAAACCACAACTCCAGCGACCCCACAGGTTCCTCCCCCAACTCAGATGCCCCCTCTGACTCCCAAAACGATGCCAAGCCTTTCATCTGCTCCAGTTACACCTCAACCCATGACTCCCGGTCCTACCGCAGGAACCCCACCATCCACAGGGAGGGTTCAACCCACACCCAGAGGCTCCGGGGTTATCTTTAACTTCGACAATGCCGATCTTTATGAAGTGATCCGAGTTATGGCAGAGGTGATGAAAATCAACTACATGATTGATCCAAGGGTCAAAGGGGTCGTCAATATCCATACTTCTGGCAACGTGAGTCCTGACGATGTCTTTCCTATTTTTCAGTCGATTCTCAAATTAAATGGAGCGACGGCCATCCGAAAAGATCAGTTTTATGAAATTGTCCCTTTCGCTGATGCCAAGAAATTGGCCATCCCTCCATCAACGGTCAAAGATTCCGGGAAACTCCCCCCGGATGAAAAATACCTGATTCAGATTGTGCCTCTTCAATATATTCCTGTGACAGAGGTTTCCAAGATCGTCAAACCCTTTCTTTCGGATGGAGCCGACATCATAGAGCATCCTCCCCACAATATCCTCATTATCGGTGATGTGGCTTCCAACGTAAAGAAATCGCTGGATATTATCCGTCTTTTCGACCTTGACATCTTTACCGATCTCAGGGTGAGAATCTATCCCGTACTGAATGCCGATGTGAGTGAAATCGCCAAAGAAATGGAACGGATCTTTTCTTCCTTTGAAGTGTCGGTTAAGTCTGGAAGGGGGGTAGGCATCACCTTTACCCCCATTACCCGAATTAATTCTCTTTTGGTGGTCAGCTCCATTCCCGGTATTTTTGAGAAAGTGGAAGGGTGGCTGAGAGAGCTGGATAAAACCCCCTCTGAAGGCACGAAGTTAGGAGTTCACGTTTACTATGCTCAGAACATGAAAGCCAAGGATCTGGCGGATGTGTTGAAACAGATCTTTGTAACCGTGAAGGATAAGAAAACAGAGTACAAAGAGAAGGTGACGCCGGCTGAGACAACACCCCGTGGGGTTAAACCCTCCCCTGCCCCCCCCACTCCCCCAGCCAAAGAAGAGGCCCCGCCGGTTCCAGAGGGAGAGATCAATATCGTAGTGGATGAGACAAACAATGCGCTGGTGATCCGAGCTTTTGAAAGAGATTACCGGATTATCCTTGAGACGGTTAAAAAACTGGACATCTATCCGCGTCAGGTATTGATCGAAGTTCTGCTGGCAGAGATCACGCTCGATGATGAGAACCGCTTCGGTGTGGAATTTTTAAAACTTCTGGATACGGCTTCCCATGGACGATTCCAGCAGACTATTGACATTGGGCCTGCTACGATTTCAGGAATTGGAATCAAATATTCCATCGTCGAAACAGCGGGACGTTTTTCTGCAGCCATCAAAGCCGCTGCCAAGGACGAGAGACTCAATGTCATCTCTTCCCCTCACATTCTGGCTTCCAACAATAAGGAAGCAAAGATTCAGATCGGAGTCTCCCAACCTATCCTGACAACGACCTATACGACAACGGCCACCGCTTCAACCAATGTGGTGGAGGGAACGATTGAATATAAGGATGTAGGGATCATCATCACTGTCACTCCGAGGATCAGTGATGGAGGTCTGGTGACGATGGAACTCACGATTGAAGATAGCAAAGTGGATACGACTGCTCTTGGATCTCTCCAAAACATTCCTGTCTTCAGGAAAAGGATTGCCAAAACGGTTCTGTCCGTTCTTGAGGGACAGACGATCGTGATCGGTGGTCTGATGGAGGATTCAAAGACGGTAAAGAAGACTGGGATTCCACTTCTGAGTAAGGTTCCCCTGATCGGTTGGCTCTTCGGGACTCAAGAGTATGAGAAGGATAAGAAAGAGTTAATCCTTCTGATGACTCCACACATCATTACGGATCATACCCAATCAAAGGCGGTCACGGAGGAGTTCAAAGAAAAAATGGAAGGCATTAAGAAGATCTTCGAAAGAAAGGAGAAGAAATAGGGGTGACATCCTTTGTGATTTTCGGCAAACGATCATGATCGTTTTGAAGATCTTCTTCAGATCTTCTTCCCTCAGGGGGCCTCGGTTCATTGTCTTAAGCCTTTTTAACACGTCCTCCTCTCTCTTTGGGTTGTAGATCTTTTCTCCTCTTTCCTTTTTGAGCCTTCCGATATCCAGGGCGATGGCGAGGCGCTCGTTGAGAAGGGTAAGGAGCTTCTGATCGATTTGATCGATTTTCTTTCTTTTCCTGACCAATGCGTTGGGGGTCGGTGAATCTTCTTTCTTCATCCTTCTACCCGCTCCATCTGAGCCCCAATCCCTTTCATCACGTCATAGAAGTTAGGAAAGGAAACCCTGACATATTCGGCATGATCTATGATGGTTATTCCTTCTGCGATCATTCCTGCCACAGCCGTTGCCATGACAATGCGGTGGTCATGCCGGCCATCAATGTGAGCCCCCTTCAGATCGGCGTGGTAGATCGTGAGGCTGTCAGGAGTCTCATCAAACTTTCCCCCCATCTTGGTCAACTCTTCACGGATAGAGCGTGTACGGTCGGTTTCTTTCAGTCGACTGGCGCCGATGTTTCGGAGGACAGTTTTACCTTTTGCCTTACACCCCAGCACAGCGAGAATGGGTACGGCGTCCGGGGTACCTGAACAATCTATTTCAATGCCATGAAGATCTTGCCCTCCTTCCACTGTCACCGTGCGACCTTCATCGGTAAAAGAAACGCTGGCTCCCATCTCCTGGAGAATATAAGGATACTTTCGCTCACCTGCAAAATCATAGGGGTCCATTCCAACAAAGGTTACTTTGGAATCAGTAATGGCAGAGGCGATCATGGGATAGCCAGAACTTCCCCAGTCTGCAGGTATCTGAGCGGTAAAGGCTCTATACCTCTGGCCACCGGGTACATAAAATTCATCGTAGTTCTGATGACTGCAGGTTGCGCCTGCCAACTTCATCCACGCCATCGTCATGTCAATATAAGGCCGTTCCATCAGGTTATCCTCAAGGATGGTCACTCCCTCTGGGGAGAGAGCACCGGCAATTAATAGAGGAGTCAGCCACTGGGAATTAATCCCAGGCAATTTTGTGCGTCCTCCTTTGAGGGGTCCTTTAATCACCAGAGGAGCCACACCTGCATTCCTTGTGGAGAAGACCTGAGCGCCCAGGTCATTTAAGGCATCGATCAAAGGCTGGGCAGGGCGTCTGCAAATCTGGTAATCACCCGTAATGACCGAATAGCCGTCAATGAGTGAAGCCACAGCCGTCAGAATGTAGTAGCCCGTGCCAGAATTGCCTGCATCGAGGACACAGCCTGGGACTCGGGGATGATTGGCAACACCTTCAAAAATCCATTCCTGAGGACTGGAAGTATCAATGTTTGCTCCCAGAGCTCGCATCATATCGACAATCGAAAAACTGTCTACCCCTGGCAAGGGATTGCTGACACGAGAGACTCCCTCGGCCAGCCCCCCTAAGACAACAGCACGTGCTGTGGCTGACTTGTTTCCGGGAATCAGAGCGGTGCCTTGCAAGGATGACCTCTTAACAATGAATTTCATGGGATGGCTCCTTTATTTAAAACGATGAATGTTAAATGATGAACAATAAACATTAACATTGCAAAAAATTGAAATAAAGGGACATGGGTGAACCGTTCGGAAACGATTCGAGGCGAACCTTCAGACCAACGAGCACTCACATGGCTAATCCATACTGGAATTCGCCCTTGGTGAAGTCCAGCGATTCCTTTAAGACATCCGGTTAACCGCCATTCGAAGCGTTGGAGAGCGGTTTACCCATGGCCCTTTTTCATCTGTATGGTAAACAAGGAGATGATCTTTTGTGTTCGTGATTCGGTGTCCATCATTTAATGAACCTCTGTTGTTACTGCTTCCATGGAATAAAGAACCTTTCCAATTTCTGGAATAACCAGTTGAAGAAGATCCCGAGAAAAGAGAGGATGATAAGCCCCACCATCAGTTTCTTAGTCTGCATCAGATCTGCAGCGGTCAGGATCATAAACCCGATTCCTGCATCGGCGGCTACCATCTCCGCTGCCACCACAAGCAACAAAGCGATCCCGATTCCGAGTTTCATCCCTGCAAAGATCATGGGTAAAATACTGGGAAGGATCACTTTTTTAATGATCCTTGCTCGATTTGAACCAAGGCTCAATGCGGCCTTGATCAACAGGGGATCCACATTTTTTACTCCTGTATAAACATTGATGACCATCGGGAAGAAAACACCCAGAGCAATGACCGCTACTTTAGACGCTTCTCCGATTCCAAGCCAGAGGATCAACAGAGGCAGGATAGCGATCTTAGGAATGGGGAAGGTTGCGGCAATGATCGGGTTTCCAATCGCTTCAGGAATGCTGAAAAAACCAATGAGAATTCCCACCATCACCCCGAGGCTGCAGGCAATTAGAAATCCCCAGAGAATCCGACTGAGGCTCGCAAAGATATGTTTGAAGATCACCCCTGTCTTAAGCATGGTCCATCCTTCCAAGAGAATGGCGCTCGGTGCTGGAAGAAAGAGAGGGGGAACCCACTCGAATCTGCTCACTCCCTCCCACAAGAGAAGAATAACCATAAAAGAGAAGAGACTCAGCCAAGGATGTTCTTTGACCTGAAGAAAATAGGTCTTATCCTGGACAATGGCTTTTTCCACCAGGGGTTGATGAACCTCCTTGATCATACTTCTTCCTCCATGGCCTCTCGTGCCTGGTTCTTGATATGGGACCAGATGGCATCTACATATTCAAGATATTTCTTCTCGAGGGTGAGATGTTCTCCCCTCGGCCTGGGAAGCTCGATCCGGATGATCTCAAGAATCGTCCCCGGTCTTCTTGAAAGGACGACCACCCGATCTCCTAAAAAGACAGCCTCCTGAATATTGTGCGTGATGTAAAGAAGGCTCTTGTGTGTCTCCTCCCAGATTCTTGACAGTTCATACTGCATCAGGGTTCGGGTCTGAGCATCGAGGGCAGAGAAAGGTTCATCCATCAGCAGAAGCAAAGGGTCATTGGCCAGAGCCCTCGCAATGGAGACCCTTTGCTTCATCCCTCCGGAGAGCTGGTGGGGATATTTGTTTTCGAATCCCTGAAGTCCAACAAGGGCAATATACCTCTGGGCAATTTGAAATTGCTCCTCCTTCTTGACCCCTCTTTCTTCGAGACCGTAGACAATATTTTTCAAGACGGTCCTCCAGGGGAATAGGGCAAAGTCCTGAAAAACGACCGCTGTATGAGGTTTTGAATCAGTCCGGGCTCCTTCGAAGATGACCTGACCGGAAGTTGAACTGAGAAGTCCTGCCACGATATTGAGAAGCGTTGATTTCCCACAGCCGCTGGGACCAACGACGACAACAAACTCATTTTCCTCGATTGAAAAATGAATGTCCCGGAGAGCTTCCGTTCTTTCTCCCCGACGATCGATGTAGATCTTTGAGATATGATCAATCACGACACGCATGGTTTAACGTTGGACGACGAACGTTCGTAACCCCTCAGTGAAAGAAAAAAAGGGTTGGGAGGTTGCTTCGGAAAAACCTTGTAGCGAAACCTCTGTTCGTCAAAACGACCCAATCTGATTCAAAAAAATCCAACTCAAAGGGCATAAGCGCCCCGATGAGGATAACTTTTTATAACCGCTATTCAAGGTATTGGAGGAGGAACGTTCCAACCCTTTTAAATCGAAAACACCCCATAACTGAGGGGTTACGAACGATCAACTGATGAACTTGAAACTTTATATCATTTGCCCAGTTGGGTCATGGCTTCTTTCCAGAAGGAAAGATCAACTAACTCTGTGGCAGCCATCTTTTTCGAAATCATTCCGTTCCGCTCATACCAATCCAACTGTTTCTGGATGTCCTCTGCATAGAGTTCTCCATTTCGATCCATATAGGGAAGAGCCAGGGCCACTGCTTCAGGTTTCTCTTCGGTATATTTAGCAATGAGCTGAATGACTTCCTGATACTGAGGACCTTCCTTTTTGGCTAAGGCGTTATCGTAGTAATAGCGACAACTCCGGATATATCCCTTCATAAAAGCCACGGCCCCAGATCGGTTCTTCATAAACTTCTCTCCGTAAAAATTGGCAGCGATCTGATAGGGTAGATGGTCTCCTGCCCAGAGGAGGACATGGGCTTTCCCCTCTTTCTCAACGGCGGTGATATGGGGCTGCACGAGGAAGGCGGATTCAATTTGATGGGTGATCACCGTATCTCTCATGCTGGCTACGCTCCCAAGAGGAACCACTTTCACATCGCCAAGAGACATCCCTTTCTTTTCAAGCAGGTTTCCGAGGATATAGTGAAACGTTGAACCCATCTGGGTAATACCCACTCTTTTCCCTTTTAAATCCTTGAGATCTCTGACCCCTGCTTTCCACTGTTCGGGATTGACGATGATGGCTGTTAGCTTATAACCTGGCCACTCTCTTCCCTTATCCGCCACAACCGTAATCTTCATCCCCTGGGCAATTGAGTTGTAAAGAGCTGCAGTCAATCCTGTGGCCCCCACATCGATGTCTCCGCTTGCCATGGCCACCGCAATAGGCGCAGCAGCCTTGAACCAGACTGGTTCTACTTTCACTCCCTCAGCCTCAAAAAACCCTTTGTCCATGCCAATAAAGATAGGAGCCGTGCTCGATAAACGAAGTGCCCCCACTTTTACGGTTGTTAATGCCCAAGCAGGAATAGAGACGAAAAGGGAGAAGACGAAACACAGTAATAGGATGGAAATCATCGGCTTCTTCATAAAGGGTACCTCCTGTTTATGATTCTTTAGAATGATTAAAAAAATAAGATGATCAGGGATCCTTTTTCAAGAGTTGAGGGTTCTCTTTTTAGAAAGCACCTCCAGAATCTGAGAGGAGACGGGAGGGCATCCTTTCACCAAGATTCCTCTCTTCTTTAATCCGGCAGAACAGTTTCCAATCAAAATGGTTCCATTCGGACATGATGTTAGATGTTTTCCAATCCCGATATGAATTTTTCTGTCTTTTAGGCGATAATCGTCAAGGCGTAAATAATTTTCCTGAAGAAAGACCAGAAGGGTTGAGAGACAGCCGCTGCAAGCTCCTTCATCATATACCCTGATATCAGGAAAAGGAAGAGAGAACGTTGTGGGAGGAGGTTCGAAAGGATTTCTCCATGTCTGATAATCTTCGGGATAGATCGAGAGGCGTTCCAGTTGGATTTCTCCCAATCCCTTCTCTGAGCAGAGTTTGAGATGCAATATCTTTGAGGGAGTGAAACCCATTAGCCAGGCGGCTACTGCATCGCCCGAAAGGGCGTTGTTGCTGACTATAATGCAATCCGTCTTCTTCGGTTTTCCATAAGCCGGTCCCAATCCCTCCATGCCTACGGTTCCATCAATAACGGAGAAATCAGGCTTCAGAAGAGTTGCCATTTCGGCGATGGCATAATCAAGTGCTTTCCTTCCGGGGCCGGGGCTGATCCTTTCGCTGAAACGGAGTTGGTGGAGTTTGGCTTTTTCCTTTCGCCAGAGAACCCCTTTCATATTTTTAATGCTGAGCGAGACCTGGGTATGCATATGCGTCTTCATGACTGGGATGGAGATAATGCAGTCGAAATCATTAAGGGCAGAGGAGACTTTCACTTTTTTCAGGAGGGCCCCATGAAGGATGAATTTTTCGATGGGGGCAAACTGATCCAGGTTCAGAAGGTCCACCCCCTTTTTTTGAGAAAGGTCCTTGAATCCGGTCATTTCAAAGGCCTTTTGACCATCCACACCGAAAATAAACCCTTCACCTATTGCGATCTTTTTTACTCCCAGAGTTCTTAGATAATCGATGATGGCTGAGACCACCAAAGGGTGAGTCGTTACTCCTTCCCCGGGGGAGGCCAACCGGCCGGCATTGGGTTTTAACAGAACCCTTTTTCCATTAAAATCGGCAAAAGGGAATTTCTGGAGAGCGGTTGTTGTCGTTTGATAGGGATCTTTTCCTTTTGAGACAATAACGAGAGAGGCCATTCGATTCATTTTACCCTTTCATCATCCATCAACGCCCGTCAGTTCATTTTTACTGTCGAATACTCGTCAGGGTAAAAATCCCAGCCAACCCAAAAAGGAAAGTGGGAGACCAGGCTGCCAGGAGAGGAGGAAGCATGCCTGACTTCCCGAAGGAGAGGAAGACATAGAAGGTCACCCCATAAAGGAATCCGATCGTGACACTCACCCCGATACTTAATGCGATTCCTCCGGAACGGCCGGTCTTTAGGGCAAAGGGAATTCCAATCATGACCATGATCAGATTTAAAAAAGGATAAGAGAGCTTTGCGTAAAGATCGGTGAGATAGCGGGTAGCGTCATAACCTGAGACCTGAATCTTTTGGATGTAATCTCTGAGTTCTGTGTAACTCATTTCGCCTGCTTTGCGCTCAATCTTTTGGAAGGATTCCCAATCCTCCGAAAGATTTAATTCGAGCTCCGCATAAGGAATGGTTCGAATGGTCCCTCCTTTTCCGAATTCGCGAATGGCCCCACGATAAAGTTTCCATTTCCCATCTATCCATTTCGCCTCTCGAGCGTCAATCCTTTGAGTGCATCGGAATTGATCGTCAAATTGATACAGGGTGACCCCTTTTAATACTTTTTCTTTGGAATCCAAGAGTTGAATATTAAAAATGCCACGGTCCCCATGGTACCAGATCTTATAATTTTTGAAGAGACTGGTCTGTTCTTCTTTTCGGACTTTGACGGAGAGAAGCATCCGAGTTTTCTGATTGGATAAGGGAACGATGTATTCATTGCCCAGGAAGGAGAAGAAACTGATGAGCAGAGCAATGATGAATAGAGGGATCGTAATCCGATAGAGGCTAACGCCTCCAGCCTTCATGGCTGTTATTTCGCTATGTCGAGAAAAGGTCCCGAGTGTAAGAAGCGTGGCGACTAGAACTGCATAGGGAAGCGTCCACTGGAAGATCACCTCTGGAATTTTGTAAAGAAGGTATTCGAAGATGAGCCAAAAGGGAGCCTGGTGTTTGATAAAGAGATCGACTTTCTGGAAGAAGAGAACCACGACATAGATGAAGATCAATCCGGTCAAACTGAGAGAGAAGACCTTCAGGTACTCCCGGGTGACATAGCGAGATAGAATCCAGTAACTTTCAAACATTCTCAAAAAGCCCTTTCCATTTCCCCTGGATAAAATCAAAAGCCTCGGTTATCCAGATCAATGGCTTAAAAGGAGATTCCCTGGACGTCTTTATCAGTAAAAAGATTCCCAGCCCTCCAAAGAGGAGATTTGGAGTCCATCCTGAGAGAACAGGAGGAATCATTTTCCGGAGGGCAAGAATTTCCGAAGCCGTGAGAGAAATATAATAGGATAATAGAATAAGCAGGCTGAGAACAAACCCATAGGATCTTCCCGACCGTCGGGGTTGAATGCCCAGCGGGACTCCAAGAAGCCCAAAGACGAGACAGGCGAAGGGAATCGCATATCGTTTGTGGAGCTCCACCTCCTGGGGCGTGATATCCTGCCCCAGGATTCTCTTGGCCTCCATCTTTTCTTTAATATCGTCAATTGACATCTCATATTCTTTCAGTTTTTTTCCTAAGGTGGCAAAGGTCTTTGCCAATTCAAGTCGGAGGTCATAGGTATCAAATTGCATCTTCTGATAGAGATTGGTTTTCGGTTCATACCGATGGACGTCCCCGTTGATAAGACGGAGGATGACCTCCTGAGACTTTGGATGACTCACGAGAAATCCCTCACTGGCAAAGATTGTATTGACTTTCTCTTTATCCCTTTCATCATAGATCAGGATGCCCTCCATCTTTTTGCCCTGAATCGGAACCTTATTGACATAAACGACAAAGCCATCAAAGACATCATTAAAGACCCTTTCTTTGATTTCAATATCTGCCTTTGTTTGAGCCATTAAATATAACGTTGCCTTAAATCCCCGATTCCCCCACGGAAGGCCATAGATCACCAGGAAGGTCGTGAGGAGGTAGGCTGCGATGGATAAGAGAAGAACAGGGAGATAGAGCTGATAGAGACTCAATCCCGAGGCTTTAAAAGCCGTGATTTCGCTATCGCCAGAGAGCCTTCCGAAAGAGAGAAGGGCTGCTAAGAGAAAAGCCATGGGGATGGTAAAAATGAGAAAAGAGGGGGAGATGAAGAGAAGGAGGGTCAGAATCTGTGACAACTGAACCCCACGAGTCACTATGAGTTCGATCAATTTCAGGATTTTGTCCATGAGCAAAATGACGGTGAAAGTCATCAGAGCAATGAAAAAGATGGGCAAAATCTCTTTGACAAGGTAAAGGGAAACTGTTTTTTTCATCTATGGATTCATCCGGGCGACTTTTTCCTTAATTCTAAGGGGGGGTAGGGGGGATGTCAAGGAAAAGACAAAAAGACACTGGAACTCCGATATAAGGATTGAATGTAGTTATGGTGTTGCAATCGATTCGGCGCAGGTATGTGGATTAATCAAGGAGGAGAGAGTCCGGTGTACTTGGTATAGATCGAGGCCCGGGTGACTCCCAGTTCTTTGGCTGTT
>CALLAL010000023.1 GCA_938002255.1 uncultured bacterium | reverse complement strand
GCGATCTTTGGAAAAAGAATAATTAATATAACCACTCCTATCATTGCCAACAGAAAAGGGGCAGCTCCCCGGAAAATGGTTTGCATGGGAACATCTTTCACCACCCCCGCAAGAGTATACACGTTGAGCCCCACCGGTGGGGTGATCAGGCCTGCCTCCATCATCATGACGCAAATGACTCCAAACCAGATGGGATCAAATCCCAGTGCCTTAATGACAGGAAAGATGACAGGCATGGTTAAAACCATCATGGAGATGGCATCCAAGAAACAGCCAAGCATCATGTAAATCAGGATGATAATGGTTAGAATGACATATCGTGATACATCTAATGCCGCCATCCAGGAAGAAACAGCCATTGGGATGGTAGAAAGGGCAAGAAAATAACTGAAGACATTGGCTCCAGCCACCAAGAAGAGAACCAGTACAGAGATCCGAGCGGCTTCAAAAAGAGAGGCAAATAAGTTCCGGAGAGTTAATCGCCTTTTCAAAAGAATAATTAGAAAAAGGGCAGAGGCTCCAATGGCTCCTGCCTCCGTAGGATTAATAAATCCCAAATAAATTCCCCCCATCACAATCAGAAAGACCAGAACCGTCTCCCAGATTCCCTTCAAGGCCAACAACTTCTCTTTAAAACTGACATCTTCGGGGTTGGCAGGAGCCAGGCTTGGATTCATCTTGACCTGGAAGATGATGACCATAACAAAAGCAAATGCAAGGAGGACTCCAGGGAAAATTCCTGAAATGAGGAGCTTTCCAATGGATTGTTCGGTTAACATTCCATAGACGACAAAGCCGAGACTCGGAGGGATAAGGAAACTGAGGGTCCCCCCAGCAGCCACAGCTCCAGCAGCCAACCTGGGGGAATAGTTAAACCGCCTCATCTCAGGAATAGCAATCGTCCCCATGGCAGCGGACGCCGCTACAGATGAACCGCTTAGGGCCGCAAAAAAGGCACAGGCCGTGATGGTAGCGATTCCCAACCCCCCAGGGAGTCTTCGGGACCATTTCTCAAAAGTGCTGTAAAGTTCCTGGGTAATTCCGGCATTGCCGGCAAACCCGCCCATCAATATAAAGAGGGGGATGATGGTATAGGGATAATAGGATGCGGTTTCATACACGGTCTTGGCAACAATCGGGAGCGCGGCATTGAGGGAGGCGAGATAACTAATTCCGAGAAATCCGACGAACATCATCACAAAGGCAATGGGCATTCCCAAGAAGAGAAGAATGACCAGGAGCAGACTCCCCAAAATGCCAATCGCAATTGGGTTCATGAAACTTTTCCTTTCAATTTGGCGATTGAATCGATGAGGTCAATGAGAAGTTCCAATAAGAGAAAGAACCCTCCTATGGGAACAAGCAATCGAAAAGGGTATTGAGGGATGCGCAACATATCTGAAACAGTTCGTTCCCTGATCCCTTCGATCCACCCCTGCCAGATAAGGATGACTATAATAAAACAGCTCAGACAAAGGGTGAAAATTTGAGAGAAGGTTTGAAGGCGCCGAGATAATTTTGACGTTAAAAAAGTAACCCCCACATGTCCCTTGACTTGCTGGGTGAAAGCAGCTCCGAGAAGGATGACGACGGCTAAAAGATATTCAGAGAGTTCAAACGTGCCAGGGATAGTCGTCGCAAAAAATTTTCTGCCGATCACGTCTGAAGTCGTCAGAACCATCATAGGAAGGAGAAGACAAACTCCAAACCCGCAAACATAGTAATTGATGCGTTGAATCGTCTTTTTGATCTTGTTCATCAATATTTCCTGTGGCCCAAATCAGGAGGGAAGAGACCTCCTTTCGGCCGTCCCTTCCCTTTGTTAAATGCTTCCTGCATTGGTTTAGGCCCACTCTTTGGGGAAAGCAACCACTTTCACGCCCCTCTTTTCACATTCCTGATTGTACATTTTAACGACTTCTTTTGCGGGAAGACCTTTTCCCTCAAGGTCAGCGACCCATTTTCGGGTGACCTCTCTGAACCCTTCATACCATTTTTCCGCCTCTGTTGATGGAAGTTCATAAAGGTTAACTCCTTTATCGGCAATTTCCTTCATCATCACTTTATAAACTTCCCTGTTTAATCCTCCCGTTGTTTTGAAGGGATTGGAAGTCACGGCTTCAATAATTTTCTTCTGATCCTCCGGAACCTTTTTCCAGCTCTCAAGATTCATTACCACCCCTTCTGTGACGCACCCAAACGTAGCGACAACTCCGTGTTTGGCGACTTCATGCAATTTAAATCCTAAAATCAATGGAGGGCAGGTAACCAATCCGTCAATCGTCCCTGTTTCTATTGCAAGATAGACGTCCCCTAAAGGCATAAAGACAGGTTCTGCCCCAAGACTCTTAATGTAGTTGGTTTGATGTCCGCCTGGAGTTCGAATCTTCATCCCTTTCGTATCTGCAAGGGAACGAACCGGTTTCTTGGTCCACAAAAAGGACTGGATGCAACCGTTCAACTCAATCATCTTTACATCTTTAAATTCCCGGTGAAGCATCCTCTCATACATGGCATTTCCAATATCTGTGGCAAGATCCTTTCCATCCACCCAGGCAGCCAGAGAAAGAACATCGGACAGAGGGAAACGCCCAGGTGTCCAGGTGGCGGTAAAATAGCCCATATCTGAGAGACCTTTGGCCACGATATCATAATGCTCTGGCCCTTTCCCAAGGGCGCCGCCTGCAAACAGGGTAGAGGTAATCTTTCCACCGCTTCTCTTTTTTAACTCTTCAAGCATGGGTTCCCAGACCGTCTTTACCTCTCTCCCCACTGGGGGGTGCCAGGTACTAAAGCGTATATTTGTGGTCTGGGCATAAGAGAGTTCATAGATTCCTACTCCAGCTCCGAGGGCGATCCCTCCAATGATCGAATGCTTTAAAAAATCACGTCTTGTCGTCCCTTCACACATAATGCACTCCTCCTTTCTTTTGATTTTCCGCTTTCATCTTTAAAACGGAAAGGGCAAGGTGTTGCTCATTTTTCATGTTAACCTTTTCTCCCTAACATCTCCACAGCTTAAGGTTAAAAGGTGGGAGGACTCACCACCCAGATCACGATGGTTTTTGTTTTCCCCGGATTAAACCAACTATGAGGTTCCTGCGATGAAAAATAGAAACTATCGTTTTTTTTCAAACGATATAATTTGCCATTAAGGTTGATCTCCAACTGCCCTTTGAGAACAATTCCGCATTCCTCTCCAATATGGGAATATGCCCCTTTTGACCCTCCCCGGGGTTCTATAGTCGTAAAAAAAGGCTGCATTCGCTTATCTCGAATATTTTTGACCAGCATCTGGAGTTTTGCGTCTCCCTGTCTGAAATTGATGTTTACCCTTTCCTTCTCCTTGACTACGACATCGTCCTCCATCGGATTATTTTCAAGAAAGAAATCAACCACCTTCACTTGAAGGGCGGAAGCGATCTTTTTCAAGATCATGATGGAGGGATTGGCTCGTCCCCGTTCGAGCTGGGAAAGGTAAGCGTCTGTACACCCCGCTTTTTGCGCCAGTTGTTTGAGGGTCATCCGGTTGGCACGTCGAAAGGCTCTAAGTCGCTTAGCAATCTCTTCCATAGAGGTTTCGAATTATAATTAAGTTAATTAAAAAATACTTAATTCTAACAAATTTGTCAAGAAAAAAGTTTTTGGGCTGCACTTGACAAATGAAAGAGATTGATTTAAAAATGGCCAAAAGCATTTAATTGAATCGCTCTTCAATCAAGAGAATGTAAAGCCACGAAGGCATTTCCCCTGAAGGGGGTAAGCATCGTGGCTTTTTTTGTTGGCAACGAGGAGGAGGGATATTCTTTCGCTCAAATCGTTGGTCATCCACGGGTTGGTTATAATGGTCCCTATTTCTGCAATTCTGGTCGAACGCTATGACGAGTTGAAGGTTTTCCTCCTGAATGAAGAAATGGCAATCATCCAGCCCCATCGGGTGGGAGAGAAATAGATTGATCGAAAGCTCAACGAACTTCCCCGATTCATGGTTTCCCCGAAAGAAGAGGTCAAAGAAGTTATGGTTTCACAGAGGCGGCCGTGGAAGCAGTAAAAAAATCTTCCTTTTTTCCAGCTCTCAAAGATGGAAAGCCCATTGCGTCCCGGGCTCTCTTGCCCATTCGATTCAACCTACGGAGTGATTGATGAGCGATCTGTTTATCAAAGGTGGTTTTTTAATGTATCCTATCCTGTTTTGTTCAATTGCAGGAGTGGCGATATGGATCAATAAATTTCTTCAATTCAGGAAGATCTTGAAGGAAATGGATGCCCCGTCCCATGACCTCCAGAGAAACGTTCCTGCTATCCTGATTCCTTTCCTCGAGGGAGTGAAAAATCAAGCGGATGAGAAAGAAATTTCCTTTATCGGGATCCGGCAGATTCGGGAAATAGAGAGGGGATTGAGCTGGCTTGGATTGCTTGCCACCCTCACTCCCCTATTGGGGTTAACCGGAACGGTCACAGGCATGATCAAAGCCTTTATGGTGATTGAGAAGAGTCCCACTGTGAGCCCCTCCTTACTTGCGGGCGGAATCTGGGAGGCATTGATTACAACAGCCGCAGGTCTTCTGGTAGCCATTCCCATCCACATTGGCCATCACTATCTTGAAAAACAGGCAGACGAGATCACGTTGATGATGAAGGAAGTTGCAACTCGGCTTCAATCCGAAGGGAAACGGGGGCAACATGGAGTTTGAGAGGAAGAGGCATAATCATACCCATATTAATATTGCTCCCCTTGTGGATATGGTTTTTTTATTGCTCCTCTTTTTTATGTTGACCTCGCACTGGATCCAGGAACCTGCCATCCGGATACGGTTGCCTGAATCGAGCACGGCAGAGGTTAAAAGCGAACAGGTAAAAACGATCTTTATCGCACAAAACGGCGAAATCTATTTTATGGAGAGAAGGGTCGCGATTCAGAATCTCAGGATGGCTATTGAGGGAGAGGTCAGAGATCGAGAAAAAGATTTCTTAAAAATTAAAGCGGACAAAGAGGCGAATGTAGGACTCCTGATTAGTGTGATTGATGAGGTGAGACGTTCGGGCGTGAAGAACTTCAGCATCGTCACAACTCAAAAAGTGAAGTAGTCCTTTACCAACCACAATGTCGTTCCATGAAGGGGGACAGGAGAAGAGGTGAGTCATTTGAAAGGGCCATGAAGGTCTCATCCCTCCTAAGAAGGGAGAACATAACTTCAGGAGGTGTGGGATGAAAAGGTATCTGATAATGCTTTTGGGCTTGGTCATTTATGTGTTGGGTTCATCGCTGGTGTGGGCAGAGGAGAAGGAAAAAGAAACAAAATTTGACGAGATTGTGGTGACCGCAACCAAGACGGAATCCACCTTGGGCGATCTTCCGGTCACCCTTCATGTGGTGGATCGGAAGAACATTGAGTCCCAGGCGGAGACCTACATCAGTAACTTTGGAGAGCT
Organism: uncultured bacterium; assembly: GCA_938002255.1. Taxonomy (GTDB): domain Bacteria; phylum Desulfobacterota; class BSN033; order BSN033; family UBA1163; genus RBG-16-49-23. Next base: position 40,712 of record CALLAL010000023.1, on the reverse strand, counting down.
GATTCGAGATCTTCCAGGCGTCCATGTAGGACAGTATTTCCCCTTTGGGCCTCCCTGGATCAACTTAAGGGGCACAGGATATTTTATCGGCCGGACGGGTTATTTGGTGGATGGCGTTCCTGTAACTCCCTTTTTGGCAACACCAGTCCATAATAATGATATCCAGCGAATCGAAGTCCTCTTGGGACCTTCTTCAGCCCTCTATGGTCCCAATGCCATGGGAGGAACGGTCAATCTTATCACCAAGCGAGGAACAAAAGACACAGGCGCAAAGGTTGACCTTGGGTATGGATCCCGGGATACCTGGCGCCCCCATGTAGAGGTAGGTAATCAGTTTGGTAATTTTCATGTTTACGCCTCCTATTCCGGGGACTATTCCGATGGGTACGAAATGAACCCCTTTCATGTGGTCTGGGATCTCTATCGGATGGGGCAAAGAGGGTGGTTGAGTTATGCTTCGATAGACGAAAATAAATACAAATATAGTTTCTACAATGTTAAAGTTGGCTGGGAGAATGAAAAGAAGGCAGGGGCCTGGTTCAGTTATATTCGCCAGGATTTCTTTCTCCACGGGGGAACTCCAAACCGAACCTGGCTGGATGATGCTGTCGAGGGGTTGGGAACATTCCGTTTTTATACCCCTATTGGAGAGTTGATGAAAGTTACAGGGACGTTGGGATTTCAGCACTTAGATCGGCCTCAGCTCAATAATGTTGGTCCAGTGGTATCTGGAAGCAATGTCACATGGAATCTTAATCCTTCTACCAGGGCGGACTGGAAACAGAAACGTTACCCCATCGAGTTACAAACTGACTTCTATTTAGGGAAACAGAATATCTTAACAATAGGAGGACTCTGGTTGAGAGAAGATGAATTGCGGGAAACTAAAAACCGAAACACCGGCGTTACAAGCGCCAAAACAGAATACACTACAGATCAAACCGCCTTCTATCTTCAGGACCAACTTTTCCTCTTAGATGGCAGGCTGAATTTTTTGGCGGGAATTCGATACGACCGATGGAAATATCACGATATCTTCGATCTCATTTCCACTCCTCGGAATCGGGAGGATGTTAAAAAAGACGCCTTTACTTATCGGGGAGGGATAAAATTTGCATTAACAGATTATTTATCCCTCCGAACCTCAGGGGGAACGGGATTCTGGCCGGGATTGCCTGTCTGGATGTTCACGAATATTACTACAGGTCCAAATCGCCGGGAACCCAATCCTGATCTAAAGCCTGAAAAAACTTGGATGGTGGATATGGGAGTGGATTTAAATATGAAAAAATGGGGAACCGTTGTTTCCATTACACCTTACTTTGGCAGGATCAAGGATCTCATTTCTTATGTTGCCAGTCCTCATCCCACCTTACCCGGGGTCAGTATTACGAAGGCCTTCAATTTAGGTGGTGTAAAAATTTATGGCATCGAGATGAGCCTTGAGCAGAAGATACTCGAACGTCTGACCGCTTTTGCCAGCCTGACGCTCAATCATTCGGAGATTACCCAGTCTGGTTTGGCAACGGGCATTGAGTTATCGAACTCACCTGATTATTTCGGAAGTGTTGGGTTGATCTATCGCCATCCCGAACTGATCAATGGCCGCATTGCCATGCGCTTTTCAGACAAACGGTACTATGTCAATGATGTGGGGACAAGAATTTTACCTTACTATGCTATGAAAGCTTATGAAGTCGTCGATGCCAAACTCTGGAGGGATTGGAAAGTTGGTAAAGGCACTTTAACAACCTCATTCAGCGTGGACAATCTCTTTGATAAGAAATACGAAACAGAATTTATCTGGATACACCCGGGAAGAAGCCTTCAGGTAAACGTGGCATATAAATATCCGTTTTAGCCTGTCCTCCGGGTTGAAGTTGGAACTTGACCGTTTTTCTTTGATCCATAGCCATAGCGATACAGTTTCAACAGCCAGGAGGGGAAAGGAGATGAGATGAGATGATTGGACAACTAAAAATTGCTCTTCTCATCTTTCTGGTTCTGGCAGTCTTTGTTCATGGGTGCAAGGATACCCAGACCTCCCCTCCTCACCTTCCTCAAGAAGGGGCTTCTGTGCTCCGGATAGCAGTGGGGAGAGACCTCTATGATGGACCGGACTCAAGGAGTTTCATCCATGGCAATCTCAATGCCTGGGAGTCCCTTACCTACCTGAATGAAAAACTCCAGCCTAAAGAGTGGTTAGCGGAATCCTGGCAGATGTCGGAGGGGGGAAGAAAATGGGTCTTTCAGTTGAGAGGCGGGGTCGTATTGCACGATGGGACTTCATTAACACAGGAAATGGTTGTTGCTAATATTCTCCGATACAAAAAGCATCCAAAGTATGACCCTTATGGCCTGTATCGAGACCTTCTTTCTATTCAACCCCTGGGTAAACGAGGGGTTGCTTTTTTTCTTGAACAACCCTTCCCACATTTTCCTGCGGCCATTAATTATTTCGGAAGTGCTCTCTTTCACCCAGAATGTTTTAACACCAATGGTCAATTTATCAAATTCATCGGATCTGGTCCATATCGTTTTGAGACGAATAAAAACGGCATAATTCGTCTTCATGCCCATGCGGTCTACTGGCAGGGCTCCCCCCCATTTAAAACCATCGAATTCTGGTACATTCCTGATGCGGTCACTCGTTTGAATGCCTTGAAAGCCGGCCAGGTTGATGCCATTGCCGATGTGGGAGGAATCCTTCCCCATCAGCTAACAGAACTTTCCCAATCCAAACATCTCCTCATAAAAAGGACGACGGTGGCAACCACTCACTTTCTTCTGTTTAACACTCAACGTCTGCCCTTTAATGACCTCTCCCATCGGACATGGCTTTCAACCACCTTGGATCGTTTTCGGATGACTCGATATATTTTGGGAGAGGCCGGAATCCCTGCAGATTCCTTGTGGACCCCTTTGGCAACCGATTGGTATGAAAGGGTCTTTCCCCAGGGTCCTTCAGGCTCGACACCTACTCAATTTCAAAGGGAAATTCCGGTCTCCATTCTTCTCCATGGAGGAACCCTTCAGCGATGGCCCTATAAAGACATCGCTGAAATGATTCATTCCCATTTGAATCAGGCAGGTCTCAAGGCGATCATTCGCATCGAAGAGGCGGGAAGCTTTAAAGAGTCGTTAAAGAGAGGAAATTTTAATTTGGCCCTCCATCCCTTCACCCTTATGACAGGCGATCCGGATATTTTTTTCACCTGGCTGATGACGGTGAGTCCTTTAATCTTGGGGGCTGAATCGAAAACCATGGAATCATGGGTTGCCAAGGCACGGTATGAAATGAATAGGGAGGAAAGAAGAAGAATCTATGCGTCCCTCCAGAAGTGGGTAGCCGAAAAACGACTTCTCCTCCCGCTTTATCACGATGTCGTCTTTTATGCCCACAAGGAATCCCTCCATGGATTGAGCCTTGACCCCATTTTTAGGCCCAATTTAATGGCGGTGAGTATGAATAAAAACCTCCATGGACAATAGAGAAGGAGTGATGATGAATCCCTCTGATCGTCCTTCTTATACCCATCTTTCTGATCCCCAATTCTGGTCTATGGAATGGGAAAGAGCGACTCGTTTATCTTCTCTTCACAAACAAAAAGGAACTCAAGAAAGCTGGATTGATTTTTGGAACCACATCAGTGAAGGATACAGAGATCGGATGCAAAACGAATCTGAAATCATCGACGAGGTTTTGCAATGGTTGGTTTCCGAGATCGCGATAACTCAGGAAAGTGTCATCCTGGACATTGGAAGTGGCCCCGGTACCTTTACCCTTCCTTTGGCTCGGAGGGTATCTCATGTGGTCGCACTGGATCCCGCTCAAAAAATGATTGATACACTCATGATGGAAGCCGAACGTCTTGGAATCTTTAATATCACTCCCCTCTGCCAGCGATGGGAGGATAGCAATTTTGAGAAAGCGTTTGATCTTGTATTCGCCTCCTGGTCCCCAGCTATTCGAAATGGGAACAGTCTTATGGCCATGCATCAAGCTTCCAGGAAATATTGTTGCCTTGTTACCTCTTCAGGGATGGAGAATTTCAGAATAAGAAACGAACTCTGGGAACGAATTTTCCAGGAGCCTTTTCATTCCTTTCACTTCCATGTGCTCTATCCCTTTAATTTTCTTTATGCATCAGGATTCCGACCCAACCTTCGGTTCTTCCAGAAAACCGTTTACCACGAGGAACCGATCATCAAATGTGTTGATTGGTATAAACATTATTTTAAAATCTTCATTGATCTCACCCCCAGAGAGACAGAGATCATTCACCAGTATTTTGAAGATCAATCTGAGGACGGACTCGTAAAGGTCCATGAAGAAAGATCCATGGCCGTCATGTGGTGGGGAGTGGATGCATAAATGGTCTCTTATATGATCAAACGATTTCTTTTTCTAATCCCTCTATGGTTAGGCATCTCTTTCGTTGTCTTTATCTTTCTTCAAATGGCACCGAGTGATCCAGCGGAGATCTTGCTACGTAAGGAAGGTATCGACCCAACCCCTGAGGCTCTTGTGGCTAAACAAAAGGAGCTGGGGTTACATGAGTCACCCCTTCTCCAGTATGGAAGATGGTTGGTTAGAGTGATTCGATTCGATTTGGGGACATCCTACCGAACAGGTGAGGCGGTTACAAAGGAACTTTCTGATCGTCTGCCTGCCACTCTGGAACTTACCCTCATTTCCTTCATGTTAATTGTCCTCTTTGCCCTTGCCGCAGGTCTGATGACTTCCCTGAAAAGTCATGGGGTCCTTGATCGGATAGGCCTCATTCTTACCATTGCTGGAACCTCAATTCCAAGTTTCTGGTTGGGATTGTTATTGATCTACCTCTTTTCAGTCAAATGGGGCTGGTTTCCTGTTATGGGTCGGGGCAACCTGTTCCATCTTGTTCTACCCGCCCTCACATTGAGCTTTGGAATCACTTTGGTCCAGGCCCGTTTGTTAAGGACATCTCTCCAGGAAATCTTGAACCAGAATTTCATTACCGTAGCGATGGCCAAGGGAGTTTCCAGAAGTCGGATTTTATTGATTCATGCTCTTCCCAACGCCCTTTTACCTTTTCTGACGACTCTTGGAATGACCTTGGGACGACTATTAGCTGGGGCAGTCATTGTGGAAACGCTTTTTTCTTGGCCCGGGATCGGGAGATTAGCGGTTGAAGCCATCCTGCAACGAGATTATCCAGTTATCCAAGGATATATCCTGTTCACTGCTTTTCTCTTTCTCTTGATCAATCTCTGTGTGGATATAGGGTATCGCCTTCTCGATCCAAGGATTGAATCGGGTAGTATGTGATGAAACTGTTTGGATCGATCATCGTGCTTATCCTGGTGGTCATCGCCCTCTTTGCACCTCTGATGGCCCCACACCCCCCTCTTCACATGGACCTCGACCGTCGACTCGAAGGGCCAAACCAGACCTATCTCCTTGGAACAGACCACCTGGGACGATGCCTTCTCTCGCGGCTCATGGAAGGAACCAGATATTCTCTGGGCATTGCCCTCCTCACTCAAGCCATCGCGTTGCTTATTGGCATCACCATCGGCATGATCGCAGGGTATCGGGGAGGAGGGCTCGATTTTCTTCTCATGAGACTCGTTGATCTGACGTTAGCTTTTCCCAGTCTGGTTCTCTCTTTAGCCATTATCGGCTTTTTAGGTCCAGGGATTCAAAACGCTATGCTCGCCTTTGCTCTGGTTCACTGGGCCTATTATGCCAGATTGATCAGGGGAATGATTCTCGAAATAAAAGGAAGAAAGTTTATTGAAGCAGCCCGATCCATCGGTGTCCGCCCTTTTAGGATGCTCCTCCGCCATTATTTCCCCAACCTGTATTCTCCCCTTCTGGTCATTGCTTCTCTGGATACGGGAAGAGTGATCTTTGCCCTCTCAGGTTTGAGTTTTTTAGGACTGGGATCGCAGCCTCCAACCCCTGACTGGGGGATCATGCTCAATGAAGGGCGTCTCTTTCTCAACACCGCTCCTCATCTCATGCTCTTTCCGGGTATGGCTATCTTTTTGACTGTGATGGGGTTTAATCTTTTGGGCGAGAGCTTGATCGAACCAAGGACAAGCATGTCAACATTTTATAATAGAAGGACTTTTTCTTAAAGATTCCTCCTCTAGGGTTTCCCAAGCAGATAGTCGATCTTGATGTTGGAGAGAGCCCGAAAGATATTCCCCTTCACCTTCTTATTTTTTTTCTCCAGATTTTCAATCAACTCTTTGACCTCTTTTCGTTTCGTCTTTCCTGAAACTGGACAACCACTTGGCCCGAACGGAAGGTTCATCATCGTTGCAAAACGTTCGATCCTTTTCTCTTCGATGAGAACCAGAGGCCGAATAAGAGTAATCTTGCCTTTGAATAAGGTTTGAAAGGGGAGCATGGTGCTAATCTCCGCACTGTAAAAGATATTCATGAGAAAGGTTTCGATAATATCATCCTTATGGTGCCCAAGGGCAATCTTGTTGCAATGAAACTGGTGGGCAAGATGAAAGAGTCTCTTTCTTCTCTCCCAGGAGCAAAGGAAACAGGGGTTTTCGGTGTTTTCCTCACTGTTTGCCCTCTTCCCGATATTCGTATACTCTACGTGATAGGGAAGATCTCTGCTTTCAAAAAAGTCCTTTAAAATCTCCACACGACTGTTATCAAAACCCAGATCCACATGAACCGGCATCAATTCATAATGGATGGGAACCCGTTTTTTACGTTCATGGAGCAGGTGGAGGAGAGTAAGGCTGTCTTTTCCACCTGACACACCCACCAAAATGCAATCCCCATCTTCGATCAGACCGTATCGGTGGATCGCCTTTCCCATTAAACTTCGAATCTCTTTCTCCCAGTAAGCCATGTCCTAAATACCTGCAAAGTGCATCGCCCCATAAGGCAGAGCGTAAAATGATTTCTTTTCCCTATGCCCTATGCTCTATGCCCTTTAGAGGACATCGATCGCATTCCGGCTTTTTCTTGCACACATTCTTTCCTAATTGAACCAAAAGGGCATGGTATTCATTATAAAGTTTCTCGTCACGGGGCAGGTGGTCCATAAAAAGAGTTTGAAGGTCATCATAGGATGCTTTTTCAGAAACAAGTCTGTGTCTTGTGAAAATACGCTTTGTATAGGCATCGATCACGAAAATGGGCTTTTGAAGCCCGTAGAGTAAAATGCTATCAGCCGTTTCGGGTCCGATGCCATTGACGCGGAGAAGTTTTTCTCTTAACTCTCCGATCCCTTCTCTTTTCATCCTTTCGATATCGCCATGATACTCATCAAGGAGAAATGTCACAAAAGCTTTCAACCGTCTGGCCTTGATTCGAAAGGTACCCGAAGGTCGAATCAAAGAGGCCAGCGAAGGCTCTTTTAGACGATCCATGCCTACCGGATATAATACATTTCTTTTTTTTAGGTTCTCAATCGCTCTTTCCACATTCTTCCAGGAAGTGTTCTGAGTAAGGATAGCCCCCACCATCACCTCAAATGGAGTCTCTCCAGGCCACCAATGCCGTGGACCATAGGCCTCGTAGAGTTCTTTATAAATTTTCATCAAGAGGCTTTTCATAACACTCCTCAACTATTCATGATGGCTCCCCCCTTAAGGGGTCCAGAGGTTATGGGGTCGTGGGTTCTTTGAACTATTATTAAAGATTTTCACTTGGTCCCTTAACCATATGCCCCTCTGAATCCTTTCATTATTTCAGCCTTTTTCTGAACCTTAACGAACTCAACGTGATCATGGTTCCTCCCAGAAGAGCCAGCGCCACCATCTGGGGCCACAGTATCTCCAATCCCACCCCCTTTAAAAAAGTTCCCCTGATGATAACCAGAAAATATCTCAGGGGGTTGATATAGGTGACATATTGAAGCCACTGTGGCATATTCTCCAGGGGGAAGGCAAAACCTGAAAGAATAAAAGCAGGGTTCATAAAGAAGAAGGTGGAGATCTGTGCCTGTTGCTGGGTGGTTGAGATGGTTGAGATGAAAAGGCCTATCCCCACTGAACTCATCAGAAAGAGAAGGTTTCCTAAAAGGAGAATCAGGGGATTCCCACGGAGGGGGACTTCGAACCAGAAGACTCCGATCAGGGCGATCATGATCACATCGATCAGGCCAATCAGAGCAAACGGGAGGGTCTTTCCTAAGACCAGTTCCCAGGAATGAATCGGAGTGACCATGATCTGCTCCAGCGTTCCGATCTCCCGTTCCCTCACAATGGCCTGAGCGGTTAAAATCATTGGAAGAAGGAAGGCAATGGTGGCAATGACACCCGGAACATAAAAAAATCGACTTTCTAAGTTGGGATTGAACCAGACCCGTTGCTCCAACTCAACTCCCGCCTCTACAAAATCCTTCATCCCTTCGCGGTTTAGCCTTCGAACGATTATTTCTGTTGAGTATTCCGATAAAATCCGACTCACATAACCCAATCCGATCAGAGCGGTATTCGATTCAACTCCATCGACGATGATCTGAATGGTTGCAGTATCCCCCTTCTTGATCTTCCTCGAAAAACCGCTGGGGATTTCAAAGCTGAGGATGATCTCTCCTTTTTTAATGAGGGCCTCTATTTCCTTCGGGTTATCAGGATAGGAAACGATTTTGAAATATTTTGAATTCTTAAATCGTGCAATGAGATCCCTTGACTCAACACTTTGATCCAGATCTCTGATGGCAGTGGTAATGTTCTTCACATCAAGATTTGCTGCATATCCAAAAACGATCAATTGAAAGATGGGCGGAAAAATAAGGGTGATCCTCAACCGTTTGTCCCGGAGAACTTGAATCAGTTCTTTCACAATAAGAAATCGAACCCGTTTAAACATCCTGTAAATTCTTTTTGGTTAAGTTTAGGGTGAGGGCCAGAAGGTCGGTTTGGGTTAAGTAGAAGGGGAGAAAAACTTAAATGACCTAACCTTTACACAAAACTCGCCTTTTCGTTCTAACCCTACCCTAAGCCCCAGACACCTATCTCAGCTCTTTCTTAAAAATTTTAGTTGCCACAAAGAGTCCTGCTGCTCCCATTCCAACTAAAACCAGAGATTCCTTCCAAAGTAAAGAAAAATCTGATCCCTTGAGAAAAATCTCTTTAACGATCATTACATAATACCTTGGGGCAATCCCATAAGTGATGATTTGCAACCAGTAAGGCATATTGGAGATGACAAAGGTAAACCCAGAAAGGAGAAAAGTGGGTAAAAAGCCGATGATCATAGCCATCTGATTCGCCAACAGTTGAGTTCCTGCAACCGTAGAGATGGTTAACCCCATGGCTAGAGCTACAATCAGATAAAGGCAAGAAAGAAAGAGGAGAAGCTCAACGCTTCCTCTTAAGGGGACATGAAAGACCAACCGTCCCATTAGAATGGCCAGGACCAGGTCAATCAGCCCAAGGAAAAAGTATGGGAATAATTTTCCGATAATCAGTTCCCCTTTTCGTACCGGTGTTGAAATGAGAAGCTCCATCGTTCCCTTCTCCCATTCCCTGACCACCACCTGGCCCGTGAGAAGCACACCGATGATCGAAATGATGACAGCAATGAGTCCTGGAATAAAATAATTTTTCGACTCTAACTCTTCGTTGAACCAGATTCGGGTTCTTACCTCCAGTGGTGGGGCAGGTCTTTTCCTTCCCATCCGTTCAATTTTAAAGAAGGTCTTTTCTTGAGTGTAATCTCTGACAATGGCCTGCACATAACTGAGAATGATATTGGCTGTATTGGAATCACTTCCGTCCAGTATCAACTGCACCGGTGCTTTCTTCCCGGATTTAATTGTCTTGGAGAAGTCCGTTGGCAGAATCAGGGCCATCTTGACCGTCCCTTCATCAATCAATCTCCTGATCTCTTCTTCATCTTGGACAAAACGGTGAAGGTCAAAATAGGGAGAACCGATAAACGAGTGGACAAAGGAAAGGCTTTCCTGTCCGCCATCTTCATTCAGGACAACCATCCTCACCCTTTTCACATCAAGGGTCACCGCATACCCAAAAAGGAGCATAAGGAGGGCAGGCATAAGAATGACCAATCCTAAACTTCTTGGATCGCGGAAGATGTGAAGAAATTCTTTTCTCGCAATCGCACGGGTTCGCGACAGGTTCAACTCTTCGTCTCCCTTTCGATCAGAGTAACAAAAACATCTTCGAGGGAAGGCCGGATCCATTCCATGCGTTTCAGAATAATTCCGTGACTCTCAAACAGGACCTTAAGTTCTTGGTCGGTATCTATCCCTTCTTTTCCAATCACATGAAGCCCTTCTCCAAAGACAGCAGCTTCAGAAGTCCAGTCAGCCTTCTTCAAAAGATCAAGAGCCGGAATCAGGGGGTCACATTCCACTTCGAGGACTCCTTTTGAAAGGGTTTTCATTTTCAATTCGGTTGGTGTTCCAAGGGCGACAATCTTTCCCTTATAAATCATCGCCAGCCGATGACAGTACTCTGCCTCATCCATATAATGAGTGGTGACAAAAATAGTCACTCCCTTCTCAGCCATCTCCTGGATAAAGCTCCAGAAATTACGGCGTGAAAGTGGATCTACACCCGAGGTAGGCTCATCCAGAAAGACGATGGTAGGTTGATGGAGTAAAGCGCAAGCCAACGCAAGCCTCTGTTTCAAACCTACTGATAACGTTCTCGTCCTTCGATTCCGGAGGTCCTGAAGTCCTGTCCTCTCAAGAATCTGTTGTTCCCTCTCTCGTTGAAGTTGACCCCAAAGGCCATAGATCCCCCCAAAAAAATGGAGGTTTTCCCCTACCGTTAAATCGTCATAGAGGGAGAATTTTTGTGACATATATCCAATCACCTGTTTAATCCTCTCCGGTTCTTTATGAATGTCAAAACCAGCAACGGTTCCTGTCCCTGATGTAGGCATTAACAGCCCACATAGCATACGGATGGTCGTTGACTTCCCAGCCCCATTAGGTCCTAAAAAACCAAAGATCTCACCTTTCTTAACCTGAAAATGGATATGATCTACTGCAATAAAATTGCCAAACCTTTTAACGAGATCTTCGACCTCGACCGCAAAAGAATTCATTCCCCTCATTTTCGATGGTTTCCTTTCTCTCTCTCTTTGACCATCGAAACAAAAGCATCCTCGAGAGAGGGCTTCACGGCATTCAAACTGAAAAGGGTTAGCTTTTCCCGTTTCAGAGTCTCTCGGAGAATTCTTTCTCCTTCCTGTGGATCATCAACCAGAAGATGAATCCTGTCTCCTGACAGGACGAGATTGCGAAAGGGTTTAAACGTTTCCAGAATCCTCATCCCTTTCTGGTAATTTTCAAGACGAAGTTCTAAAACCGTGCCCCTGATCCGGGTTTTTACAGCCGATGGTGTATCTGAAACCAGCATCTCACCCTGATAAATCAAACCGATTCGGTTGCACCGTTCTGCCTCATCCAGGTATGAAGTTGAAAAGAGGATGGTCACTCCCTCTTTGAGAAGATCATAAAGAATGACCCAGAAATCTCTCCTCGATAAGGGATCAACGCCTGTGGTGGGTTCATCTAAGAAAAGAATCTCAGGGGTATGGATCATGGCACAGATCAATCCTAATTTTTGTTTCATTCCGCCAGAAAGGTCCTGCGCTTTTCTGTTCCCAAATGGCTCTAAATTGGCAAAACGAAGGAGTCTCCGGATCCGATCTTTTCGATCCTTTCGGGGGATTTGATAGAGGTCGGCATAAAAATCTATATTTTCAAGAACGGTAAGATCTCCGTAAAGTCCGAATTTCTGAGGAAGATACCCTACTTTTCCTTTTAGGGATTCCGTGTCCTTTCGGATATCGAAACCAGATACCCTTGCCTCTCCTGCATCGGGGGGGAGAATACCGCAAAGCATTCTCAAGGTGGTCGTCTTGCCGGAACCATCGGGGCCCACCAGACCAAAGATTTCCCCCTTCCGTACCTCCAGGTTGAGCTGGTTGACGGCAATAACAGATTCAAATTTCTTCGTAAGGTTGATCGTCTGAATGAAAAGCATTGATTTTAGAAATCCAAATTTCAAAATCCGAATGTGAGAGGAAGGTCAGATGGACAAAAAGAATTCATCATTTGCGCTCTGGATTTGATTTGACATTCATTCACCCTTGAAACTTGGGCTTTGAACTTATCTATCCTGTTGGGGAACCCTCTTCCCAGAAGACCGAATTTCTGGCCCAAGCAGAATCCGTCCATCTGCTGGCATGCCCGGTTTGAGTTCCCCCGAAGGATTTGGAATGTCCACTTTAATTCGATAAACAAGGGTGACTCGCTCCTTCTCGGTCTGAATCTGTTTGGGGGTGAATTCTGACTGAGAAGAGATGAAGGATATTCTTCCTTTATACTCTTTTCTGGGATAAAGATCGGTTGTGACAATGACCTCTTGTCCCCATTTCACCCGACTGAGCTCTGTCTCTGGGATATAAGCCCTCAGCCAGACATTCGTAAGATCCGCAAGGGTCAGGATGGATGTCCCTGGATTGACCACCTCACCTACCTCGGCTGATTTCACAAGAACAATCCCCGCGATCGGCGCTTGGAGCAAGGTGTAACTCAACTGGGTCTCTGCCAGTTTGAGGGAAGCCTTGGCTTGTTCGACTTGAGCTCTACCCTCCTCAATATCCTCTTTCCTCGGACCTTCTTTTATTTTTTTATAAGTTTCTATGGCTCCCTCTAAAGCCGCTTTGGCCACTTTGAATCTCGTCTCGGCATTCTCCAGGGTTTCTTTTGGAATAACCCGCCCCTCAAAAAGAATCTTCATCCGGTCGTATTGGGTCTTTTTATTTTCATAATCGAATTGGGCTTGCTGAACACTGGCTTCTGCTTCCCGAATCTCTTCGGGTCTTGAGCCTGCAAGTAACTTTTCCAATCGCGCCTGCGATGATCTCAAGGTGGCCCGGGCCAGCTCAACCCGCTGGCGGAGATCCTCATCGTCCAATTGAGCAATCGTTTTGCCTTTCTCAACCCAATCCCCTTCCCGCACGTAGAGCTGAATGATTCTTCCAGAAATTTTAAACCCAACATCCACTTCTGTGGTTTCAATATTTCCTGAAACACGAAGGGTATAATCCTCTTCTCCTTTCCTTTGAAAAATAAAAAAATAAGCAACGCCTGCCATCAACGCTGCCAGTAAAAAGAGGATTCCCCAACGTTTCATCTCAACCTTTCTCCCTCTGAAACGAACCCATTATACGTTTCATTTCCTTTTCTGTCAAAATAGAGTGGTCCCCACCTCCCTTCTCTCTGTGGTTATTACCTATCACCTAAATATCTCCAAAAGGGTACAGAGGGAAAAGAGCTCCTCTTGCTTTTTCTCTCCTTTAGTGTAAGATAGAATTAAGATGTTAAGATTTAATGATATTTTGGATCGGTTGCTTGCCTACAATCCCCATGCGGACGTTGACCTTCTTAGAAAAGCTTATGTTTTTTCCGCCAAGGTTCATATGGGCCAAGTCCGTTTGTCCGGAGAGCCTTATCTGACCCATCCCCTTGAAGTCACAGGCATTCTGACTCAGATGCGCCTTGATCTGGCAACTTTAGCCACCGGGCTGCTTCATGATACTGTTGAAGATACATTGACGACCCTTGAAGAGATCCGAGAAAATTTCGGAGAAGAAATCACCCAGTTGGTCGATGGCGTAACGAAAATTAGTCAAATCTCCTTTCGGTCTTCGGAAGAGAAACAGGCAGAAAACTTTAGGAAGATGATCTTGGCTATGGTGAAAGACATCCGGGTCATCTTAATCAAATTGGCTGACCGCCTCCACAATATGAGAACCCTGCGATATCATAAGGTGGAAAAACAGGTTGACATTGCCCAGGAAACACTGGATATCTATGCCCCTCTGGCCAACCGCCTTGGAATTGAATGGATCAAATCAGAGTTAGAAGATCTCGCCTTTAAACACCTTCATCCTGATCTCTACTCAGATCTCCAGCGGAAAATCGCTAAAAAAGAGAAAGAACGGTATCGCTATATCGATGAAGTCAAGAGGACGTTAGCCAAAAAACTATATGAAAACAAAATTGAAGGAGAGGTGACTGGCCGTCTTAAACAGATCTATAGCATCTATCAGAAGATGCGAGACCAGAACATAGACTTTGATCAGGTCCATGATATTACAGCCTTTCGGGTCATTGTGAACAGTATCAAAGACTGCTACGATGTTCTGGGTATCATCCACTCCATCTGGAAACCCATCCCCGGAAAGTTTAAAGATTATATTGGTCTCCCCAAAGAAAATCTCTATCAATCCCTTCATACAGCCGTCATTGGTCCATACGGAGAACGGATCGAAATACAGATTCGTACACACGAGATGCATCGAATCGCTGAAGAAGGTATTGCTGCCCACTGGAAATACAAAGAGGGAAAACCCCTCGATGAAGCGGATGATAGGCGATTTACCTGGTTAAGGCAGCTTCTCGAATGGCAAAAAGATCTCAAAGATGACCAGGAATTTATTGAAAGCGTCAAAGTAGATCTTTTCCCTCATGAAGTCTATGTCTTTACCCCGAAAGGGGAAGTGAAAGAATTTCCGGTTGGAGCCACTCCGGTGGACTTTGCTTACAGTATCCATTCCGATATTGGAAATCACTGCATCGGGGCAAAGGTGAATGGGAAGATCGTTCCCTTAAAATATGAATTTAAAAGTGGGGATACAGTGGAGATTCTTACCTCTCCCAACCAGCGACCAAGTAAAGATTGGCTGAAGTTCGTTAAGACCTCCCGTGCCAAAGCGAAGATTCGACAATGGTTTAAGGCAGAAGAACGAGAAAAATCAATCGCCCTTGGGAAAGAAATACTTGATAAAGAATTTAAAAAATACGATCTTCAGCAAGCCAAACTGTTAAAAACAGGGGAATTAGCCAAAGTGGCTGAGGCCTTTAGTTTTTTAACCCCAGAAGATCTGATCGCTGCGGTGGGTTACGGGAAAATAACGCCCAATCAGATCATCGGAAAAATCCTTCCTCCGGAAAGATTGGAGCGAAAGGAGGAAGAGGAAGAAAGTCGGTTAAAAAGCCTTATCCATAAGATCACCCATAAGGGTCCCAAAGATGTCCTCCTCATTAAAGGGGTTGATAATATTATGGTTCGATATGCAGGATGCTGTAACCCGGTTCCTGGCGACCGGGTGGTTGGATTTATTACCCGTGGGCGAGGCGTAACGATCCACACGATGGATTGCCAGAACCTTATGGACGAAGATCCCAACCGAAAGGTGGAAGTCGAGTGGGATTCAACCAAAGAGTATAGCTACCCTGTACGGATTCGCATTTTATCTGATGACAAGAAGGGATTACTGGCAGAAATCAGCAGTTCTATCGCTTCTCACGAAGCAAACATCACTAACGCAAGAGTGGAAACAACCGAAGATAAAAAAGCGATTGGTCTCTTTGAGATTCAAATTCGGGATCTAAACCATCTGAGGAAGGTCATTAAAGGTCTTGAAAAGATCAAAGGTATTCATCGGGTTGAAAGGCTTCGATTAGAGTCACACGCCGAGTCTTAATGCAATTCACAGAACACTGGGCTTCGCCAAAAGAGTTGACCTCTATGCTCCCTGCTTTTTCCCCTCGGCTTGTTGGATTAGGCGGCTTTGGTAATTGCTCCCGACCGAAGACATCGGGAACAAATCTTCACTTGAACCGTTTTTCCCTCTTTGAAAGCCTTCACTTTATGCAAATTGGGATACCAGACTTTCCTGGTCTTATTATTGGCATGGCTCACATTGTGCCCGAACACGGGCCCTTTACCACAGATCTCGCATTTTTTTGCCATTTCACGACCTCTTAAAAATTTATGATTCAATAACATATACCCATCAAAAATTCAAGGAAAGTCCGACCCTTTCGTTGACACCCTATGGAACCTGTGTTAGATGGATGAAAGGAATCCGCAAGAAATGAAAATAATGGAGGATAAGGAGCAACCGTTACTGGCCCCTGATGAAACCCTTGACTCCTTCATGAATGGACGCTTAAAAATCATTCAAAAGAAGGAGGGATATCGTTTTTCAGTCGATACGGTTCTTCTGAGTCAATTTGTTAAACTGAAAAAAAAAGAAAAGGTCCTCGATATAGGCACCGGATGTGGCGTCCTTCTGCTGTTACTCTCCCAAAATACCCAGGAAATCTCTTTTTGGGGTGTTGAGATTCAGAAATCTCTGGTTGACTGTGCCCTTAAAAATGTTCGTTTAAATCATCTGGAGAACCGGATTTCCATTCTTCATCAGGATTTCAGGAGACTCAAGACAATGTTTCCTCCTGCTTCTTTTGATGTCATCCTCTCCAATCCACCCTATCGAAAATATCGAACGGGAAGAGTCAATCCTCTTCCTGAGAAAGCAGTGGCTCGCCATGAAATCAAAGGGAATCTCAATGACCTCGTCTCTATATCTTCCTATCTCTTGCCCAACAAGGGGAGGTTTTATCTTATCTTTCCTGCCTCGCGGACGACAGATTTATTTGCAGCCTTACGAGGACATGGCCTGGAACCTAAACGAATTCAATTTGTCCATTCCCGAATCCATGAAGAAGCCAAGTTCGTTCTTCTTGAGGCGATTAAATCCGGAGGAGTGGAGTTACATATCCTTCCCCCTCGATGGCTCTATGCGTAAAAAATGCCCCTCCCTATCGCTTTTCCAAATGATTGAAAGAGAGAGAGTTTGGGGAAACTTACAACTTTTTTTTGACAATGGGGGATGAATAGGATAATAAATAAGTGGGATGAATGGTTTAAGTGCTGTGATATCCAAACTGGATGAAAGAAACCCTTTGGAAGAAATTCTTGTCTGGATCGGAGAGGATTTAAAAAAGGTTGATCTTGAGTTCCGCAAAAACCTGAGATCAAAGGTCCCAATCATTTCTGCCATCGGAGAACATCTCCTCTTGAGCGGCGGGAAGAGGCTCCGTCCTCTTCTGCTCATCCTTTCTGCACGGGCATGTGGGTACACAGGGGAGGCCCACATCTCCATGGCAAGTCTCATCGAATTCATCCATACCGCAACCCTTCTCCATGATGATGTGGTTGATCGGGCAGAGCTTCGGAGAGGCATGGAATCAGCCAATGCCAAATGGGGAAACGAAGCCTGCGTGTTAGTAGGAGATTTTCTTTTCACGAAATGTTTCTCGCTCTTGGTGGAGAACGGAAATCGAAAAATTCTTCAAGCCATTTCACGAGCCACCACCTTGATGGCTGAAGGAGAACTGGAAGAATTGATCAAGACCAACGACCTATCGCTGACAGAAGACGATTATCTTTCGATCGTTACAAGAAAGACCGCTGCCCTCTTTTCAGCCGCCACTCAGGTCGGAGCGATCCTCGCAGACGCCCCGGAGGAACAAGAAAAGGCCTTACTGGATTTTGGGATGGATTTCGGAATCGCTTTCCAGTTAATTGACGATCGCCTCGATTACATTTCCAAAGAAGAGGAGTTTGGAAAAAAGATCGGGATTGACCTTCAGGACGGCAAAATCACCCTTCCCTTGATTTATATCCTGAGCCAATGCACCCCAGAGGAGTCAGAACTTATCAGAAGGGCAGTGGAATCCGATCCCGTTACCCAAGAGACCTTTTTTCAGGTCGGGTATCTCATTGAGAAATATCAGGGATTGACTTACACGTTCCAAAAAGCAAAAGAGTATATCACCAAGGCGAAGGCACATCTTCAGCACTTTCCTTACTCAAAAGAAAAGGATGCCCTTTCTCGCTTATCAGACTATGTTCTTGAAAGGAGGTTCTAAGAGCCTATCGGGCAGGCGAGAGGTGTCATTTTAAAATGTGAGAGGTGAAAAAAAATGGCCACAGAATCAGGATTGCTTCACGTTACAGACAAAAATTTTTCTGCAGAGGTTTTACAGTCCGACATCCCTGTGTTGGTAGATTTTTGGGCGAGCTGGTGCGGTCCTTGCCGGGCCATTAGTCCCATTGTCGAAGAATTGGCCCAAGAATATACCGGCAAGGTAAAAATCACAAAACTAAATGTTGATGAAAATCCAGCAACCCCCAGCCAGTATGGGGTTCGAGGCATTCCAACCCTCATTCTGTTTAAAGGGGGTGAAGTTCTCGATCAGATCGTCGGCTCTGTCCCCAAGGCGCGCTTGAAAGCCATGATTGACAAGGCGCTTTAAAAGGTGGCGAGCGTACGGCCTTTTAATACGGTCATTGATTCGTCCGTGTTTGTTCTATTAGATCTTTGCTTTATATAAAAAAGGGTTACCCTCTTTGAAACGGCTTCTGACTTCTTCGTTGCTTCTCATCCTGAGTATGGGACTGCTTCTATTTCTTTCCCATTGCAGTGGAAAGCCTCCCGAGTCGCCCTCCGCGCCGGACTTTTCTTTAAAAACCCTCACCAACCAGGAGATTACCCTTTCCGGTCTAAAGGGAAAGGTGGTTTTACTCGATTTCTGGGCCACCTGGTGTGCCCCCTGCAAAGAATCGATTCCACACCTGATTGATCTTTATAAAAGATTCCATGACCAGGGATTTGAACTGATTGGAATGAGCACGGATAAGTTAGGCGATTTAGAAATAGTCCGTCGTTTTGTTCAATCGATGGACATCCCCTATCCCATCATTATGACCCCTGATGAGATTATCAAAAAGTACAAAGTGACAGGGCTTCCTACCACAGTCCTCATCGATCGGAAGGGGAACATTCAAGAAAAAATTGTTGGCTTTAATACCGCTATAGGTCAAAAGATCTCCAACAAAATCTCAGAACTCATTAACGAAAAACCGTAACCCTTCCCTGAGGTCAAGAGATTAGTATTTAAGTCAACTTCGGGTACTCCGCCAGAGGGATTCTGATTGGGGCATGATGACCGCGTTGGATCTACAAAGAGGTTTAAGCTACTTTTTTTTCCGTTCTTGAAAGAGCTGAAAATAGCCCTCTATCAACCGTTGAGGATCGATGTTGAGGACCCGAGCATAGGCTTTTAAAAACCCCTTTAAATAGACGGGGGCTGGAAGACGGTCCAGCTCCTCATTTTCAATACTTTCCAAGATCCTCGGATTGATTTTCGTCTTCGCGGCAATGGTTTTAAGGTCAATCCCTAATTGTTCCCGCAGTTGTTTGAGCGATGTTCCCCGATAGGGAATGTCTTTGATTTCCAGAGAAATATCTGTAAAAGAGAGACCTTGTTTCATCTCATGCAATTTTTCCGAGGGAGGGTGGATCTGTTGAGCCCTTGATAAATGTTTAAACAGATGGGGACAGGATTGATCATAGCTTCGACGTAATTCCTCATCCTTGAGAACTCGATACGCCTCTTCAATAGCGGCTTGTATCTTCGTCACCTCCTCTTGTGGAAAGAGGGAGTAGATGGCGAGGGAGTCCAACTGAAAGGTTTCCTTTGCACGATCATAGGCTTGTTGAATCTCTTTAGGAGTTGCATCAGGACTGATTTCCAAAAGTTCATAATAAGTTTGATCCTCAATTCGCTTCATAAACGCTTTGTAGAGTGCCGCACTAATTGAATGAATCCAAAGATCCGCTGTGGGCTAATCTGAAAGCGATCTCTTTAAGACATTGTGCCGCCTTCGATTTGTCATTTTCAACCATCAATGGTTTTCTCTTTCGGATGGAGTTACTCACCTCCTGATCAAAAACGATATACCCCAAATAGTGGAGGTGGATACCGAAATATTGATGACAGGCACTTCTCATTGAAAAACCGATTTCAATATCCTTTTTGGAGCGGACCTGGTTTAGGATAAGGTTGGGATGGAATTTGGAAGCCTCCTCCATCATCCTCCGACCATCTTCCTCATTGATTCGTTTGACCTCTTGAAAAAGATCATAAGGGGTCTGGATACCCGCCTCGTTCTTTGGATCCATGGTTTGATCGATCAGCGTTTTAGCCGAGTAGGAAGAAACCGTTTGTTTGAGCCGCCGATAGAAGGCGCTCTTCAAAAACCGGTAGGTATTTTCGATAGCGGTTGGCTCAGGAGTTACCACCAGGATACCTCCATCCGACATCAAAAAGAAATCTAAAACATTTAAGGCATTCCCTCCGCCTAAATCCACTAAGATATAGTCGCTTTCAAGATCTTTAATCGATCGGAGAAGCTTTCTTTTCTGGACGTTTTTCGCATCAGCAGCATTCAGAAGGTCTTGTGCGCCGGTCAGGAGCTTTAGATTGGGAATATTCGTTTGAATGAGTAGATCGTGGAGCTGAGTTACCCTCTTCTTAATAAAGTCCGATAAGGTGGGGACCGGTGGAAGAATTCCCAAGAAAGTATGGAGATTAGCCCCTCCTAAGTCTGCATCAATCAAAATAACGCGGGTTCCCATCTTTGAGAGACAAACTCCGATGTTGGTGGTAATAAAACTCTTTCCGCTTCCTCCTTTACCGCCCCCAATCGTCCAGATGACTCTCTGAGAATGTCCACCCATAAACTTAGAGTAAGTGGCTTTCAACTACTGCCAGATTCCGTGTATGCCCTCATGGCAATGACGACATCTTCCTTTCACGATATCATTTTGGACTACCTGAAACCCCAAGCGTTGAATCACCTTTCGCTTACAATGAGGGCAGAAGGTATCTTCTCCTCCCTGTCCGGGAATATTCCCGCAATACACATAATAGAGACCCGTATTCAACCCAATTTCTCTTGCTCTGAAAAGGACTGCTGCCGGAGTCCTTGAAAGATGGGTCAACCTATAGGTTGGGTAAAAGGCAGATAGATGCCAGGGAACATCAGGACCTAAAGACATGATAAATTCAGCAATATCTTCAAACTCCTTTTCTGAATCGTTCAAGGTTGGAATGACCAAGGTGGTGATCTCCACCCAGATCCCTAACGCTTTCATCAGTTTCAGATTTTCAAGAACGGGCTGGAGTTTTGCTCCACAAACTTCTTTGTAAAATTTTTCTTGAAAACTCTTCAAGTCAACATTCGCCCCATCGAGATAAGGATGAATCACGTGGAGGGCTTCTTCTGTCATGTATCCATTGGTGACAAAAATATTTTTTAACCCGTTTGCCTTTGCCAGAACAGCCGTTTCATAAGCATATTCAAAATAGATGGTTGGTTCGGTATACGTATAGGAGATCGATTGACACTGATATTGTTTTGCAAGAGAAACGATTTTCGATGGGGGAACAGAAGAACCTTCGATTCTCTTCTCCTCAACGGGCATCTGGGATATCTCGTGATTCTGGCACTGAAGACAACGGAAGTTACACCCCACAGTGGCTATCGAAAAGGAAGTCGAGCCGGGCAGGAGATGGAAAAGAGGTTTTTTTTCAATCGGATCCACATTCATAGAGATTGCCCGTTCAAATACAAGGCTATAGAGCTTCCCTTCTTTATTCTCACGCACACCGCAGAGTCCCCTCTTTGAAGGACCGATGACGCAATGATGGTTGCAGAGGTCACATTTGACCCTTCCATCATCCAGCCCGGTGTATAACATGGCTTCTTTCATACCCCTGTCCTTTTTTCTTCCTGCACGCCTACTGAAAAGGAAAAAATTTAAAGATCAAAATGGGGAAGTTGCTGAAGGACATAATCCCGTATCGCCTGTGGGCTTGGTAAATCCTGAACCACACTATTCTTCTGGATCAAGGGGATTAACATCTCATGGAGACGGCCTCCGCATGAGCATCTTCTCTTACTCATACGGGAGGGCTGTTTTGTGGAGGGAAATGGAATCATTTGATCTTGCAAACAGTTCGAACACCGAAGAACGCTCTTAGAACCTGACATCTTACCCCGTTTGGCCAGTGGTTTTCCATCAATCTCAACAATATCCATAGCAAAATCGATAACCCGCGCGTTCGTAATTGAAGTCCCAACCCCATAGGCATCGACCACAGGGTTAAGACTCAGAATACGCTTTTCGTCCAATCCTCCACTCACATAGATTTTTACATGTCCGTATCCCCGGAGGTTTAACTCCCATCGAATCTCCTCGATAATCTTTTGAAAATCCCCCCTTCTCGAACTGGGGGTATCAAGTCGGATTCCAAACAGTCTTTTACCGAGTGCTTCTGCGACGCGGATGGCTTCGACCTTCTCATCATTAAAGGTGTCGATTAAAGAGACGCGTTTCACTTTCGGGTGGATGACCTCGTCAAAGGCTTTCGTCGCCTCCACCGTATCGCCCATCATCAAAATGAGCGCATGGGGCATGGTGCCAGAAGGTTCTTCGTGGAGCATCTCAGCATCTTTAACGACCGAGACTCCATCACATCCTCCAATAAAGGCGTTTCGTTCCACCATAGGGGCGATGACAGGATGAATGCGTCTGGCTCCAAAACTGATCACCCGCCGATCTCCAGCCGCTTTTTTGCATCGGGCCGCCTTTGTGGCAACCCCTGAGGCCTGGCAGAGAAGACCCAAGATTGAGGTTTCGTATAGACCGAATTCTGTATACATTCCCTCGATCTCCATCACCGGCTCGTAGGCCCTGAAGATGGTTCCCTCTCTCATGGCCCTGACATTGACTGGAAGGTCTTTTAAGAGGTAAACCGCCTCTTCAATGCCTGCCAGAACTCCCCAGCCATAATCTTCCGGAAACCGTTTAGCGATGAATTCAGCCTTGACCCGTTTGTCAATTTTTTTGGCTTTGAGTACTTCCATGGTTCTTGTAAAATAGACATCGGTATATTTACCCGTCTTGATATCTTTTGGATCAGCAATATGAAACATCTTTTCTTTCTCCTATCACTATCATTCCATATGAAATCTATATAACAAAAGAGCAGGGCGTCTGTCTATAGAAAAAATTACTTCCGGGTCCCATGGTTCAGGTCGAAGGGTTGTTCAAACCTTCCGCCATTTGACAAGGCCCTGAAGGTTATGTTAATCGATAATAAGATCGTTATACTGTTTATGATATAACGACTGATTCCACGATGAAGATCGGTTATAAACTCTGGATTGACAAGAATGGGAAAGCCTTTGGAGATGGCCCCCATGAACTTTTGTCGAAAGTTCAAAAGCACCATTCCCTTCACCGGGCAGCCCAAACCATGGGAATGTCTTACAATAAAGCCTGGCGTTTGATGGGCACCCTTGAGAAACGTCTTGGCTTTCTTCTACTCGAAAGAAAGACCGGAGGGCTGGCTGGAGGTGGCTCATCGCTTACCCCTGAGGCTAAGAAGCTAATGAAACGGTATGAACGATTTCGAAAAGAAGCTGTCAAAAACCTTGAAGAGATCTTTAAAAAACATTTTAAGGGGTGATCATCGTGCTTCATCTGGGTTATGTCTTTCTTCCAGTGTTCTCCAAAATTCTCTTTTTGATCATGATCCTTTCTATTCTTATCCCCTCTCGACCCTCCTCCGCGTCCTCCACCAAGAGTCTTCTCATCTTTGCGGGGGCAGCAAGCAAACCTGCTACGGAGGAGGCCATCAAGAATTTTCAGATAAAAACGGGGGGGTCGGTCAATGTGACCTTCGGAGGTTCGGGGTTCGTTCTTTCCCAGATGAAATTATCCAGAAAGGGAGACATCTATTTCCCGGGTTCATCTGATTTTATGGAATTAGCCAAAACGGAAGGAGTTGTCTTTCCTGAATCGGAAAAGATGGTCGTCTATCTTGTCCCATCCATCAATGTCCAGAAGGGAAACCCGAAGAAGATTTACTCCTTAAAGGATTTAACCCGTCCTGGCATCCGACTGGCAATCGCCAATCCAGAAATGGTCTGTGTCGGAACTTACGCGGTCGAGATCATTGAGAGGAATCTAACTCCCCAGGAGAAGGAAAAGCTCAGAAAAAATTTGATCAATTATACAGAGAGCTGTGAAAAAACAGCGAATGTCATCTCTCTCAAAGCAGTGGATGCCGTGCTTGGATGGCGGGTGTTTCAATATTGGGACCCTGAGCGGATTGGGACCATCTATCTCAAGCCGGATGAAATTCCAAGGATCGGCTATATTCCCATTGCCATTTCTAAATTTACCCAAGACAGGGCGTTAGCTCAGCAATTCATTGATTACCTTCTTTCGTCGGAAGGAAAAAACATTTTCCGAAAATTTAATTACTTGATGGATGTTCACGAGGCGCGCCAATTCGCGAAATCTGATACTCCGGTTGGAGGAGAATATAGGGTGCCGAAGGAATGGAGAACCAGGTAAAAACAATGAAATGGTTTTCAGATGACCAGGTTACCAGGATGAGGCGACAAGCATATCAGGGGATCAGGTCAAACGCGAAAGGTCTTATTCTTTCTATGACCCTTCGGTATTTCCATATTCTGAACCCTGTTTTCCGGATCATCTGATATCTGTATCTCCCTTGCATATAGGAGAACCTATGGGATTCCGTTATACGATGATCGGAGCTGCCCTGTGTATTTTCATCTTCTACTTTGGCCTCTTAGCCTCCCTTTTCTTTTCTGTAAGCCCCAAGGGTTTCTGGGAGGCACTAGTTCACCCCTCCACCCTCTTTTCCATTCGCCTGAGCCTGATTGCCGCCTCCCTGGCGACTTTCCTTGCCATAGTGATCGGCCTCCCATCCGCCTATGCCCTCTCCCGCTATGAATTCACAGGAAAGCAGATCATTGATACCTTTCTCGAAATCCCGATGATCATGTCGCCTATCGCTCTCGGAGCTTCATTTCTCGTCTTTTTTAACACTCCCCTCGGAGAAGCCATCCAGACAAGAGGCATCTTTTTTGTATTTGAATTCCCAGGCATCATCCTCGCGCAATTTGCGACAATCGCAGGCTTAGCTACCCGGTTAATGAAGGCCTCCTTGGATGAAATTTCTCCAAGATATGAAGCCGTCGCTCGGTCTCTCGGATCCTCCTCCTGGCAGGCTTTCTATCGCATCACGTTTCCCCTCTCTTTTCGGGGGTTATTAGCCTCTGTGATCCTTTCCTGGGCTAAAGCTGTGGGGGAATTTGGCGCTACGGTCACCCTTGCCGGCGCCATGCCTGGAAAGACTGAGACCATGCCTATCGCTATTTTTACAGCTCTGGCTTCAGCCAGGATCGAGAAAACCATTGTCCTGATTCTCATCCTGATTACTCTGGGATTGATTGCCCTGTATGGTGTTCGACTTACAGGCAGGATGATTCGGTATGATTAGAATCGAGGGTCTAACCATTTTTTTGAAAACGTTTCAGTTGAACGATTTTCATATTCAGATTGAGGAAGGCGAGTTTCATTTTCTTCTTGGTCCAACAGGAAGTGGGAAAACCCTCATCTTAGAATCTGTCATCGGACTCCACCGGCCCAAAAAGGGAAAGATCTGGGTGGCTGAGAGAGAGGTTCAACATCTGCCTCCCGAGCAAAGAGAAATCTCTTATGTTCCTCAGGACCTCGCCCTCTTTCCCCACTTAACCGTGAGGGAGAATATCCTTTATGGCATCAGGGCTAAAAACCATCCGTTAGCCACGTATTCCGAATATGTCGATTCACTTATTCAGGTAATGAGGATCGGGCCTCTCCTCGAACGATATCCAGTTAAACTCAGTGGAGGGGAAAAAAAAAGGGTGGCTTTGCTTAGGGCGTTAGCCCCAAAGCCCAAACTCCTTCTTCTTGATGAACCCCTCACTGGCCTTGACCCTTCCATCAAGTTTGAAATTCAGCAACTTTTGAAAACCCTCCACGCCTCATTCCGTCCGACGGTTCTCTGCGTTTCCCATGACTTTGAAGAAGCCTATCTGCTTGGGAATAAAATAACGGTTTTTATTCATGGCAAGGTGGAACAGGTGGGAACAAGAGATGATGTCTTTTTAAGGCCTCGATCAAAACCGGTTGCCCTCTTTTTAGGATTGAAAAACATTTTTAGGGGAAAAGCCATCTGTCAAGAGAAGGAGTCCAACCGTTGGAGGGTAAGCGTTAACAACCTCCAATTTTCTATCCCACATCACGCTTCTCTGGGTGAAATCACTGAAGGAAAAGAGTTTGACCTCTACCTCAGGCCCGAAGAGGTCATGATCATCCGTGATGGAAAGCCCATCAAGGATTCCCTGAAATGGAATATTTTCGATGGGAAGATTGAAGACATTGTGGATCGAGGAAAACATCATACGGTTTTCTTCCATCCCCAAAATGAAGAGATTCCCTTTGAAATTTCCATCCCGAACTATGCCTACCGAAATCTTGATCTTTTTGTAGGCAAGGGAGTGAAGGTTGCTCTTCGCGATGAAGCCTTCTGGGTGATGGAATAAGAGATCTTGATGAATCTTTCCGCGCCCCCGTCACGCTTCCCTTTTCCTAAGAGAACCACCCGCCCTCCACACGTCAGGGACAGGTTAAAGAATTTCAGGAATGAAGAAAAAGGGTTCAGCACAGGCTTCGGATTCAATCATCAATTTGAATCTGAATCTTTTTGGGTTTTTCGCATCCTTTGAGAGACTGAACCATCCCTCTGATCGATCCCATCAGAAAATCTCTAATAAAGGGTTTTAAAGGAACCAAACGTCCATCGACTTTCAAGGTGATTTCCTTTTCTTTTTTCGATTTCAGAAACTTTTCCTCAATAAAATCAGCTACCGCTTTAGGGTCATCCAGTGAAAAACATGGAATCCCAACATCGAATGGTTTATTCGACACAATCGCAACCAGGTTATCCTCTTTGGTGCATAGGAGCTCTTGATGTTTTTCTTTCCTAAATATTTCGATTTTGGGTTGAACATCTTTTTTATATCCTTCTGAAAGGATAAGGTCCACGTCTTGAATGAATTGTTCCCGGAGTTCTGCGAGGGACATATCCCTCTCCACATCACGAATCAATGCAACTTTCTGCGGTGAAGAAATAACGGTTGTGTGGGCACCTGCCTGTTTATGTCTCCAGCTATCCTTTCCTTCGCGATCCACCTCAAACCCATGAACATCATGCTTGACTGTGGCCACCCGATAGCCTCTGTGGACAAGTTCCGGCAATAATTTTTCGATAAAGGTCGTCTTCCCGCTATCTGACTTACCTACAATAGAAATGATTGGAATCATCGTTGCTTTGCTCCCGTTTTGAGTCCTGGGTTCGGAGCTTGCAGTCTAAAACCAAAAAATTTAAAAAAGTTTCATGTTTCCGGACTCAATACCCCAAACTCCGAACTATCGAGTAATTGGACTTTTACCTTCTCCCCAGCTCTTAAGATTTCACATTCCTCTGGGACAATAATTAACCCATTAGCCTTAACCATAGATTTTAAAATTCCCGAACCTTGAGGTCCCGTCGTGGTGACATAATATCCTTTACCCTCTTGGGAAAGAATAGCCCTCATAAAATGTTTTCGACCCGGTTCTTTTCGGATCTCTTCCTTAAGCGTGGCTTCAATCACAGGACGAAAGAGATGACGGTGTCCCATCATCTTCAGAAGGGAAGGCCTCACGAACGTTTCAAACGTTACCATAGAAGAAACAGGATTCCCTGGAAGACTGAAGACAGGTTTTCCTTCATAAAGCCAGAAGGCAACGGGCTTGCCCGGCTTCATGGCAACCCGCCAGAAAATCATCCTCGCACCGAGTTCTTTTAAGGCATCTCTCACAAAGTCATAGTCTCCAACTGAAACGCCCGCGGAAGAAATAAAGACGTCTGCCTGGAGGCCTTGAAGGAGTTTTTCTTTGATCTCTTCCTTATGGTCCCGGGCGATCCCCAATTGCATCGGAATGGCTCCGCATTCTTTCACCTGGGCGGCTAAGGTATAGGAATTGCTGGAAACGATCTTTGCACCCTCTAAGGTTTCTCCAACGTCTACCAATTCTTCACCTGTGCAGAGAATGGCAACCAGAGGTCTTCGATAAACTAAAACAAAAGATTTACCAATCGAGGCGAGCATTCCCACTTCCGAGGGGCGGATAATCTCCCCCTGAGTGATCACAAGATCTCCTCTCTTAACATCCTCTCCTGCCTTCCGAATAAAATCTCCAGGACAAAGAGGTCTAAAAACAAGAACCGACCCATCTCCTCTCTCTGTATCTTCCACTGGAATGACTGCATCTGCTCCCATGGGGATGGGAGCCCCAGTCATGATCCGGATCGCCTGTCCCTTTTGGACTGGGTTTTTTGCAAAAAAACCAGCTCGAAGGTCTTCAATGACTTCTAACCGAATGGGATGAGTTTGAGAGGCATTTTGAACATCTTCTGATCGAACCGCATACCCATCCATCCCTGAATTATCGTAGGGAGGAAGGTCACGTGGGGCGATGGCATCTTCTGCAATGACCCGGCCAAGGGACTCCAGGATAGAAGCTTTTTCGCACCCCAAGGGCTGGATATGGGAAAGAATCATTTCAATAGCTTCTTCGACGTGTATCATCGCGTTTGCTATATAACATAAAAAATTCAAATTTAAAATTTTTAACTTTTACTCACGACGAACACAAAAAATATCCTCTTGACTTTTTATGAGCATATGCTTATAATTAAGTTGTCGAATGGAGGTTCCGATGGCGAGACCAAGAAATTGCAGGTGGGTAGAAATTCTGCCGAATGTAACTTATTTCAAACCGAGAGGAATCCCTCTTTCCGCACTTCAGGAAGTCATCTTGACCGTTGACGAATTTGAAGCCCTCCGGTTGGCTGATCTCGAGGGGCTCTACCAGGAACAGGCAGCGGAAAAGATGAGGGTTTCTCGCCAGACCTTTGGAAGGATCATCGAATCAGCACACCGAAAGGTAGCGGATGCTCTGATTCAGGGAAAAGCGTTAAAAATTGAAGGGGGGGAATTTGAAATGGCAGAGACGAGAAGGTTTAGGTGCGCAGATTGCCAACACACCTGGGAGCTCCCTTATGGTACAGGGAGACCGGAGAGTTGCCCTTCCTGTAAAAGTATCAATATTCACAGGGCAGACGGGGTTAGGGGAACAAAAGGTTCTGGCCGGGGGCAACGGCGAGGTTGCCTTCGACCTTAAAGAAGTACAAGACTTAACGGCTTAATAAGAAAGGAGAACCAGATGAAAGTAGGTTTTGCAGTTCAAGCTGATGAGGGAATGGAGAGTCGGGTATATGATCACTTTGGATCGGCACCAGCCTTTATCATTGTCGATACCGAAGAGAAGAAGGTTTTGACGGTCAACAATAAGGATCTCCACCATGTTCACGGGGCATGCAACCCCATCTTGGCGCTTGATGGGAAGAGCGTGGATGCCATGGTCGTGGGTGGCATTGGAGCTGGTGCCCTGTCCAAGCTCAATGCCTTGGGGATCAAAGTTTATGGAGCGGGAGCTCTAACGGTTAAGGAGAACCTTTCCTTGTTGGATGACCATAAGCTTCAGGAACTTTCGATCTACAATTCCTGCCGATCCCATCAGGGAGGATGCGGACATTGATCCAGAACATATCGTTCTTTTTAAACTTTGAAAAGCAGTTTCTTTAAAATCAAGATGTCAAAATATCTTAAATTATGCTATTGGGTAGGCCATAAAGATCTGAAAAGGGTCAAGGAACAGTTTGAACAAAAAGGAGAGGTTTTTAACGAAGAAACTCGGATCCCTTGCCGTATGTTAAAAACCTCAATAAGGATTGGCTGTATCGTCCCGGAAGCCTGGGAAAGTTTCTGTAAAAGAAAGACCTCATGGTATCCAGATTCTGATAAAGCGGGACAATCTCTTGTTGTGAGCAATGTCTCTCTGAACCATTTAGATATTGGCAACCCAATTGTCATCAAGACATCAACCTTTAAGCCAGAGCGCTTTCCATCCTACGAGGAAATTCTCCGATTAACAGATTCAGAACAATATCAAAAATTGAAACCTTTCCTCTGGGAACACGTCGATCCCCTTGAGCGAACATTCTACCGAAGGTGGTTTTCCCGTTACCGGCCTGATGAAACTTTCGATTTCGAAAAACTCTTTGCCTATCATTCGGCCAATCATGCCAACTTCATCGACCCGAAATTCTCAATCGACGTCAACGGAAAAAAAGCCCCTTATTCGATTGCGGGTAGCATCCATATCTGCTCATCCTGCCTTGAATTTTTTAATATTCTTGGAGACCAATGGTCAGTAAAATACGTCGTTCCCTGCCTTGGGGCTGTCCAGTTTGCCCATCTTCCCATGGATCAGTATTTCAAAGTCATGAGCGCTAACAGAATCGACCCTAACCAGACAGATTAAGGACGGAGGTCAACCCATTTCCTGTCAAACAGAAACCCAATCTTTCGTGTTGTTTTGAAACCCATACTAATGAAATGAGAAAGGCCATTTCTCATGCTGGCAGATGCAGAGGGCCGTATTGGTAGTGTTCATGGGGTCTACGATGAAGATGGAGGAGTTGATATTCGGGGCTAATTCATCATCGATACGGATGGAGTTTTCCAGGTGAAGGAGGCGGTGACCCCGCTGGTGGGGCGGTATGTTTCCGAACTGATCCACCAGATCAAAGTCTTTCAGCATATACACGCCACAGGTGAGATAATGCCTTCTGGATGGAAGCCTGGAAAACTGATCTAAAACCTGGTCCTGGTCTGGTACGAAAGGTCTGAAAGGTCTGGAGACCTGAGATGGCCGATTCATTTTCTCCTACAAGAGGAACAGGGTAACACGCTATGGACAATATCATTCAGGTGAGAGAACTAACAAAGTTTTATGGGAATAATCCTGCTGTGGATCACATTTCCTTTGATATCAAAGAAGGTGAAATTTTTGGTTTTTTAGGACCCAATGGTGCAGGTAAGACCACCACTATTCGGATCCTGGCCGGTCTGAGCCAACCCAGTTTTGGATTCGCACTGGTCAATGGCCATGACGTTTTGAAAGAACCCCTAAAAGTAAAAAAGACCATTGGCTTTGTCCCTGAGACATCGAACCTTTACGGTGAATTGACCTCATTCAAAAATCTCAACTACCACGCTGAACTCTACGGAGTCCCGAAACGAGAAAGGAGGACTCGATCTCTTAATCTCCTTAAGGAGTTCAATCTGATAGAACACCAGGAAAAACCTTTTCAGACATTATCAAGAGGATTCAAAAGAAGATTAACGATTGCGACCGCCCTGGTTCATGACCCCAAAATTTTGTTCCTGGATGAGCCAACAACTGGTCTGGATGTCATGAGTGCAAGAGATCTGAGGAAGCTTATCAAAAATTTAAAGAAAAAAGGAGTAACGATTTTCCTCACCACCCATTATATCCCCGAGGCAGAAAGTTTATGCGATCGTATTGCTGTTATTGTGAAAGGCAAGATAAGGGTTATGGATACACCTGAAAACATCAAAGCACAGGTCAAAGACACGGAGATCCTTGAAATTGCATTGGATCAGGTAACGGAGGAGATCAAAAACCAGCTGTCTTCGGTTAAAGGGTTTGAAGCGTTAGTCATCTCCGACAATCAAATTCGAATCCATACAAAAAGGATTGATCAAATCATTCTTCCTGTGATAGAAATTCTCAAACAAGGAGCTCAAATCAAAACCATCAACACAGTAACCCCAACTCTGGAAGACGCCTTTGTCAAGATTACGGGACTCGATTCGGACATCATGAAGATCAATAAACCCGAAAAAGCATCTGTCTGAGCAATGGGGTTGCAGGTCTGAGGTTATATGATGAAGGAATTATCCAAAGCCTATTTTATCGCCAAGAAGGATCTGAGCGCATATTACCTCAAACCCCCTTTAATTAGCTGGGGATTGATGCTCCCCATCGCCTTTGCCTTAGCCTTTTATTTCAGACATCCGTCAGGAATCAAAGAGGTCGTCCCAGGAATAATTGGATTGACCCTGCTCTTCTCCTGTACCTCCATGGCAGCCATTGTAATCACCTTTGAGAAAAGAATCGGCGCCATGGAGAGGCTCCTTCTTGCCCCATTGAATTTTAGAACAATCCTTCTCGGTAAGACTCTCGGGAGTACCCTATTTGGACTGATGGTCGCCGTATTGATTTCCCTTATCCTCATCCCACTCATGGGGCTACACATCAAACACTTCTGGGCGTTCGTTTCCATCTATATCCTATCCGGCCTGACCTTCTCTCTGCTTGGGATCCTGATTTCGGTTGGTGTAAAGGAAGTCTTTGAAGCGATGACGATGTCCAACTTCTTTCGCTTTCCCATGATCTTTCTATGTGGAGTATTCTTTCCGGTTTCGGAAATGCCCTTCCCCCTTCCGGTTCTTTCTTATCTTCTGCCATTAACCTATTCGGTGGACGGTTTGAAACATAGTGTCTTGGGAGATAATGCGACCATCCCTTTATATTTAGATGTATTCATCTTGGTGGGATTCATGTTTAGTCTTTTCAGTCTTTCTTTGTTCATCTTTAAGAAAAGGATTCGGCAGGAATTATGAAAGGGGGTGAAAAGGGGAGCTCAAAGGAACATCGAGAGGAGTTAAGGGGAGCGGTTTGAAATCTTTAGTCTCCGACTTTAAACCACAAATCTAAAACGTAATCTATTCAAGGGGGTGGGGATCATGCCAAAGAAGATAACTCGCAGAACATTTTTGAAGACATCCGCAGCGGTAGGAGCAATGATGATGGCAGGAGACCTTTTGAAAGGAGGGGGAACCGTGTCTTACGGCTCTGTTAAAATCCCAGAAATTGAAAAATTGGTGGTGACCGTCATCACCGATAACTATTATGACTGTTTAAGGCCGAATTACAAAATTGCCAGGCGATATTTCATCATCCCCGGTACCTCTATCCATTCGGAACACGGTCTGGCTTATTATATCGAGTCAGTGGTCGATGGTAAATCGAATGCCTTTATGTTCGATTATGGATTGGATTTTCAGGGGGTCAGTAGAAACATGGAGCTTCTTGACATTGATTTCAGACGGCTCGAGGCACTCGGGATCAGCCATGGTCATTTTGATCACTGGGGAAATCTTGTTTCTATTCTCAAACACAATCGGACAAAAATCAGGAAAGGAATTCCTCTCTATGTCGGAGAAGAAACCTTTTCTCAAAGGTTTGCCAATCTTCCAGCCGGACCGTTTGAGGTGAGTGGCCTTATCGATTTAGAACAATTGAGGAGGGAAGAAATTGAAAGTCTGGGGACGGTTAAGATCGTGGAGATCAAAGAACCAACACCGATTGTCCCAGGGGCTTATCTCACGGGCAATATTGAAAGGGTCACAGAGTATGAAAAGGGATCTCCCATTTTATTGATCAAACGGGGAAATCAAATCCAACCGGATCTCTTTATTGGAGAACAGTCCCTGGTATTTAACGTAAAAGGTAAAGGATTGGTCGTGGTCTCATCCTGTGCCCACGCTGGAATTGTCAATACGGTAAAACATGCTCAGAAGATAACCGGAATCGATAAAATCCACGCTGTGATCGGTGGGTTCCACCTGAGTGGCGCCAGACCAGAGGTCATCCAAAGAACGATCGCTGACATCAAAGCGATTAATCCTGATTACATTGTTCCCATGCACTGTACAGGATTTGAAGCGGTCACTGCTTTTCAACGGGAGATGCCTGGTCAATTTATCATAAACACCGCAGGAACAAGATACATCTTCACTGCTTAAATCGGATTATCGGTGAGGGCGTCGAGGAAGTGTTTTCTTGACGCCCCATTTTTTTTTGAAATTTCTTTATTAAAATTGTAAAAATACAAAAAAATCAAAAGGAGGAAGAAGATGGCAGTCGTTGTGGATCTGGAAAAATGTACAGGGTGTGGAACGTGTGAAGAAGTTTGTCCAGTTGAGGCCATTAAAGTAGAAGACAAGAAGGCGGTGGTTGATGCAGAGACCTGTGTGGATTGTGGAACGTGTATCGATGAATGTCCAGAAAAAGCCATCACCGAAGGTTCCTGAAAAGAGATGAAACGCATTGGAAAGGTGGGTGGGGTGTGCTTGAGTCAACGCTGAGCAGATCCTAAAACAATTGTCAGCAAAGGTTTCCTCTAAAAGGATGATGGATTGGTGGGTGATTCTCATGCCGGGACAGAAAAAGAGGTAAGCCTTCTGGCCATTCAGAGTTTCTAAAATCTTTGTAAAAAAAAGGGCTTTCTGTGGGTCCGGGGGTGCCTTCGCTGAAAGCATCGCGACAGAAGGGAAAGATTTACGATCCCTCCCACAGGTACTACATCGCTGCACGGGCACTGGGTGGGAGACTTCCGTTCGGCAGAAAATAGGAGAAGACCATGTCTTTTGAAACAATTCTCATCGAAAAAAAAGATCAAATGGGAGTGATCACTCTTAATCGTCCTGAAAAATTTAACACCTTCAGCAGTCTGATGGCCAGAGAATTAAACGAAGCTTTGCGAAAATTGGATGAAGATCAGGAGGTGCGCGTGATCATTATCAAGGGAGCAGGGAGAGCCTTTTCCACAGGAATTGACGTAAGCGAGTTTGAAGGGAAAAAGCCCTCTGAATACCATCAATGGCTTGCTCCCATGGATCAGATGCACCTTACCATCGCCTCCATGGTGAAACCCGTCATTGCGATGGTTCAGGGATATGCGGTCGCCAATGGGGCTGGGCTGGTAGCCGCTGCGGATTTTGCTATCATGGCGGAGGATGCTAAGTTTGGGACAACCGCGATTAACGTGGGTTTACTATGCACAGGCCCCATCATCCCCATGAGTTATGGTCTTGGGAAGAAAAAAACCCTGGAGATGCTATTAAGCGGAGAGATGATCGACGCCAAAGAGGCAGAACGATTGGGATTGGTGAACAAAGTGGTTCCGCCTGAAAAGCTTGAAGAAGAGACCTTTGCATTTGCCAGAAAACTGATCTCCAAGAGTCCTTTGGCCTTGAGGATTGGGAAGCAATTCTATTATCAGACAATCGATATGCCTTTCCCCCAGAGATTCGTTTTAAACGCTGAAATCATGGCCCGTTTGAGTATGAGTGAGGATGCCCACGAAGGGGTGTCTGCTTTTATCGAAAAAAGGAGACCCAATTGGAAAGGAAAATAGCCGATCAAAAACCCACAGGAGTCGGAAATCATCATCCGTACGGAGGGAAAATCTATGGGAAAAACCACGAAAACGGGCATGGCGAAAAAAGCTTACCAGTTAGGGAAACAATATGAAAAGACTTATCGAGGATGTGGTCAGTGTGTGGTGGCAGCCCTTCAAGA
Organism: uncultured bacterium; assembly: GCA_938002255.1. Taxonomy (GTDB): domain Bacteria; phylum Desulfobacterota; class BSN033; order BSN033; family UBA1163; genus RBG-16-49-23. The sequence continues at coordinate 5,794 of CALLAL010000023.1, read as the reverse complement.
TGCTCTCCAGATTGAAAACCAAGAGATCTTCAAAGCGGCCACAGCCCTCGCGGGAGGAACGGGTCTTGCTGCAGACAATGGGTGCGGAGCCTATATCGGTGCCACCCTGGTCTTGAGCTCAATCATCGGTCGGGAGAGGGATAATTTTGCTGATCCCAAAGGGATTCGTTTTAAAACCCATCAACTCGCAAGACAATTTCGAGAGAAATTTATTCAAGAATATGGCTCCGTGATCTGTCGAGATATTCAAAACAAACTTCTCGGCCGATACTATTATCTTGCCGACCCCCAGGAGTATGAAAAGTTCCACAATGCAGGAGCCCATGACGTTCATTGCCCTGAGGTGGTGGGTAAAGCAGCAAAATGGATGGTCGAAATTCTCTCGGAAGCAAGTTTAATCGCGAAGTAAAACGACTCGCAGAAAGGAGTTCTGGAGAGATGGCACTGATAACACCCGAAAAGTATGAGGAAAGCTTAAAAGGTCGAAAACCCAAGATTTTTATGAACGGGAAAAAAGTCGAGGATTTTTTCAACAATCCCAACATCCGCACTGTCATTGAGGCAAACAAAGCCAGTTATCGCTGGGCGTTGGATCCCGATTCTCAGGACGTGATGACGGCCATCTCCCCTCTTACCAACGATCGTGTCAATCGGTATGTCTATGTCTGTCGCAGCCGTGAAGATCTGGTTGCAAAAGCGATTGCCGGCACATTTGCTGCTGAGCGTTTGGGAACCTGTATTTATCGATGTCCGGGGTTGGATGCCTTTCACAGTCTTGCCAGCACCACCTGGGAGATGGATCAAACCCTTGGAACGGAATACCATTCCCGTTTTACAAAATATCTGAAGTGGATTCAGGAAAACGATTTGGCTGTCTCAGGAGCTTTAACGGAGCCAAGAGGGGACCGCAAGAAAAGGGCTCTCGATTGGCCGGATCCTTATCTCTCTCTTAAGGTGGTGGAAAAAAAATCGGATGGAATCGTCGTAAGAGGAGCAAAGATCAACATCAGTGGTGCGTTTGTCAGCCATGAACTGGTCGTTCTTCCACAATCAGCCAAGAAAAAGGACGAAGCAGACTATGCCCTCTCCTTTGCCATCCCAGCAGACACAGAAGGGCTCACCTATATTTGCCAGTACTCCCCCTATTCTGCTGAGAGGGAGATGACGGAAGACCTCTTTGAACTGGGAAACCCCATTTTCGGTCAGAGAGAGACCGCCATGGTTGTTTTCGACAATGTCTTTGTCCCATGGGAACGAGTCTTCCACTGCGGTGAAACCGATTACTCAATCAAATTAGTGGAACGGTTTGCCAAAACCCATCGGATGACCTGTGGAGGAACCTGTAAGGTGGGTTTTATGAACCTCATCATCGGGGCTTGCAGGCTTCTTCAGGAATATAAGGGCCTTGAAAAAGCCCAGCACATCAATGACGAATTGATGGAGATGGTTGTGCTGAGGGAAACGGGGAGGGCCTGTGGATTGGCTTCTGCCAATCTTGGAAAGGAGGAGCCCCCGGGTTCTGGCGTATTCTTACCTGACGAATTGATGGGCAACGTGGCCAAGCTCAATATCTGTGATGCCTTCTGGCGGGTCATGGCACTGGCGGGCGATATTGGCGGGGGTCTGATCGTTACCCTGCCCTCTCTCAAAGAATTGAAAAATCCAGAGACGAAGAAGTATGTCGAAGAATTCTTGGGTTTTGGGTCCAATGTTCCAGCGGAATATATTATGAAAGTCACAAAACTTCTCCAGAACTGGACTGCCGGACAACACGGAGTGGGCACCTGGCATGGAGCAGGTCCGGTGATGGCGCAGAAGATTATGATTCAAAGAGTGGTAGATTATGAACACGAAAAAAAACTGGTTCAAGAAGCCCTTGGCATCTTGGGAGAAAAATCAAAATGAAAATAACCATCTTATGCGAAAATTCAATCGGAAAGCGGGTGGGCATTGGAGAACATGGGTTTTCAGCCTTCCTTGAAACCCGGCACGGAAATTTTCTGTTTGATACAGGCAGAGGTGCATCCGTAGTTGGAAATTCTCTCGTTCTGAACAAAGACTTAAAAAGCATTAAAAAAATCTTTTTAAGTCATGGCCATTATGATCATACGGGAGGCTTGGCCGAAGTCTTAAAACTGAGAGGAGAGGTAGATGTCCATATCCATCCTCAGGTCTTCCTTGACCGGATGGTGATTCAGCAAGACCAAGAGGGAGAAAAAAGAGAATTTGTGGGCATTCCTTACAAAAAAGCTTACCTTGAATCCCTGGGGGCACATTTTGTTCTAAATTCAGATTTTTTGGAAATCGAAAAAGGCATCTTTTTATCTGGAGAGGTTCCACGAAAAACCCTCTTTGAAAAACCTGATCCGAGACTCTTCTGTGAAAGAGACGGTAAAATCTCTCAGGATCTCTTTCCTGATGACCAGTCTCTTGTTCTCGATTCGGAAAAAGGACTCGTTTTAATCCTTGGATGTGCCCATTCCGGAATGGTCAACATCATCCATCATGTGATCGAGAAAACAGGACGAGAAACCTTCCAGGCCATCCTCGGAGGAACCCATCTCGATTTCTTGACCCCGGAACAGCTTGAAGAATCGATCAAGGCATTAAAGAAAGTGCGGATTAAAAAGATCGGCGTCTCCCATTGCACCGGGATGCGGGCGGCATTTAGACTTCATCAAGAATTCGAAGATCGATTCTTCTATGGGTGTGTGGGAGCGGTTCTGGAGGTCTCAGAATGATTGTCACAGGCATTGACGTCGGTGGCAGAAATATCCATCTGGTCATCAAAAAGGATGATCAAATCGTTGGGAAAGGCGTAGTTCTCTCAGGGATTAAAAAATTAAAAGTCGCTGAATTCCTGTATCAGCACGTATTGCAACAGGCCGGCCTTGAGAGAAAAGAGATGGAATATGTGGTGGCAACGGGAAGTGCGGCTAAACGCATCTCCTTTGCCAGAGGATATATTTCAGAAATCAATGCCGATGCCCTAGGGGTAATACGGCGGATTCCAAGCGGAAGAACCATTCTTGATATCGGTGCCGAAGAAGGTCGTGCCATCCGCATGGACGCTGAAGGCAAAGTTCTTGATTTTGCAATCAATGAAAAGTGCGCGGCGGGTACAGGGACCTTTGTAGAAGCCATGGCAAGAGCTTTGGAGGTTTCGTTAGAAGAATTTTCCAAACTCGCCCTTCAATCCACTCGATCCATCCCGATGAATGCTCAGTGCGTGGTCTTTGGAGAATCAGAGGTCATCTCTCTGATCCACCAAAATGTTCCCAAGTCAGATATCTCAAGGGCAGCATTGGATGCCATCGCCGCAAGGGTGGGTTCCCTTGCACGGATTGTAGGATTGGAACGAGAGGTCGTCCTGATCGGTGGGATGGCGAAGAATGAGGGTTTTGTCGATTCTCTCAAAAAGAATCTGCAGATGCCTCTCATCGTGCCGGATGATCCTGATTATTTTGGGGCTTTAGGAGCAGCTGAAGCCGCCCTCTCGGGCGGTATGAAATAAGGATATTGGAATGGAGCAAAAAAAAGAGAACTCGGTGGAGTTCTGGAGATGGCCTGAAAGCAACTGGGTCAACCCTGATCTCCCTTGGAAAAAAGGTAAATGGATCACCGCAGGAGTGGATGTAGGCTCGGTCAGCACGCAGGCCGTCGTGATGGTGGATGGTGAGCTTTTTGCTTATGGGAACATCCGTACCGGCTCTGACAGTCCGAACAGCGCCAGAAAGGGATTGGATGACATTCTGGAGAAGGCCGATTTGAAGTTAGAAAACATCGACTACTGTGTAGGAACCGGTTACGGCAGGGTCAATGTCCCGATGGCTCAACAGACCGTTACCGAAATCTCCTGCCATGCCAGGGGAGCCAATTTCATGTATGGATCTCAGGTCAGAACGGTACTGGATATGGGCGGACAGGATTGCAAGGCCATCCGGATCGACGAACGGGGCAAGGTCTTAAATTTTATCATGAATGACAAATGTGCTGCTGGCACGGGTCGTGGTATGGAGGTCTTTGCAGATCTGATGCATGTCCCAATATGGGAGATAGGGCCACGGTCCTTTCAGATCACGAGGGAACCTCCACACGTCAGCACCACCTGTGTGGTCTTTGCCAAGAGCGAGGTACTGGGACTCCTTGAGCGAGACGTTCCGGAAAATGAGATCATTGCAGCTTACTGTTCAGCCATGGCTCATCGGACCAGGGATTTGCTCAACCGTCTGGGGATTGAAAAGAAGTTTGTGATCACAGGCGGGATTGCTAAAAACGAGGGAGTGGTTAAAAGACTTGAAAAAGAATTGGGAATAAAATCCGAAGAGAAGGTCTGGGCGAATTCGAAATATCGGAAGAAAAAATATCCTTTTGATACCCAGATTGCCGGAGCCATAGGAGCAGCACTATTTGCTTACGAATTACTCAAAATGGACAAGATTAAAAGTGTTAGAAAAGGGTAATGCGGGGCGATGAGCTCGGGATTTGGAGTATATCACTAATTTTAAAGCTCTGAACTCCAAACTCACTCCTTTGGAAACTATGATCACACACTACGGGTTTACAGATGGGACTGGAGACTGGTATCTCGTTCTGGACACAGACAAATGCAATGGGTGCGGGGAGTGTGTGGAAGTTTGTCCCCAAAATATTCTTGAAGTCGGTCAGGATGAGATAGACATCTTCAGGGAAAAACCAGTGGCCTCAATCAAACAGGAGGCAAGAAAAAAGATTCGCTACCATTGTGCTCCCTGCAAGCCTGGATATGGGATAGAATTACCCCCCTGTGTCACAGCCTGCAAACTGGGAGCAATCTCTCACTCCGAGGGCTGGAAACAAATCAATCGTTGTGAGAAGCATTGATGAATATCCTTCCTCGTCAATCATCAATATCATTTATGGGCTACGGGAAGAAAAACTCAAGAAACAGAACCTCCCTTTTCTCCGTTCCTTTGATAGGAGAGGGTCTCGGTGAGGGTCATTGAGGTTCAATATGAATCGAGAAGAAGAACTGAGACAATTAGGTTGGGAAAAACGGTTCACCATGGATGAGCCTCGACTTTCTGAAATGGCAAAACAATATGAAGAACTTGGTTTTGAAGTCCTCCTTGAACCGGTGGATTTTTCTTCTGAAGATTGTACCAGCTGTTTCGCCGGAAATCCCACTCGTTACAAAACCCTTTACACCCGCAAAAAGAAATAGTCTTCTGAAAATACCCCCATGAACATCATTCATGGCTTCTCTGAAGCCTTCCGTTTGATGGCTTTAATGGGTTAGCGCTTTTGACAGGAATAGAGGTGTTGATAAGCTAGCACCTTACGGCCTCTATATTATTCATATCCACGAAGAAACTCTCGAGTCTCATCATAGGGACCAGCCACATACCCCGGGCCTTTCGAGCCCGCAAAAAAGTTGATCTTTCCGCCACGTCTGGAAGTCACCAACCAATAGAATTGCAATATAGGGTCATTGATCTTCATCGGATAAAACTCAATCATCAAATACTTTGGGTTGCTCTGGGGATCAATCATTTTAAGTGTCTCAACGCCAAAGTGTACCAGGTCGAGATAAACACCAGTCTCGGTGTTGAAGAATTCGAAGGGAATGTAAATCAAGGGTTGTTCATTCTTTGTTCTTTGAGTCTCAGAAAGTTGCACCTGCATCCATCAGGGTCAAGAAAACCCATGCATCTTAGAATGCCAAATCGATGGTATGCCAATATGGCCCGGTAGCCCATGATTTGATTGGCGCTCCATCCCGCTCCTAATCCTATAACCCATGTGCCTGTTGGTC
>CALLAL010000022.1 GCA_938002255.1 uncultured bacterium | reverse complement strand
ATGGACATCCTTAACCATCGGTTCTTCAAAAAGACTGAGCTGTTGGGCATGGGGGGCCCGGAAAAAGAGTGTCTTCAGCACAGCCTCCATGATTGTTTCACTATCCATGGGGACAGGCACGGTGATGCCCAGATCACGATGGATCTCTTTTGCCTTTCGCAACAGGACATCGAGAACCGCCCCATCAACTGGATTATCACGGCCGTAAAAGAGGATGGTCTTAACTTTTTTGAACATCTGACCAAATCGGTCCACTCTGCCTTCACGCTGTTCAAGGCGGTTGGGATTCCAGGGAAGGTCGTAATGAAGGACGGCATTAAATGATTCCTGAAGGTTTATTCCCTCACTCAAGCAATCGGTTGCTACAAGGACACGCCGCGGATAAAGAGTCAATTCATTGACAGAAGAGAGGCGCTCCTCCTCAGAATCTTTCCCGGTAACGGAAATTACCCTTAGATCCTTAAATTCTCCTTCCAGGCGATGCTGAAGTTCCCTTGCCACATAGTCGCTTGTGGCAATGTAGCGGCACCAGACAATGGGGCAATAGCCCTCATGCAAGAGCTTATGGATGATTTCACTGCATCTTTTTATCTTGAGGTCGTTATCGCCAGTTCGAAGTTGATCGGCCAGACGGGCAAACTCACGAAGATGTCTTCGCTCGCTTTCACTAAGATCGATTTCTCCCTTTTCCACTATATGGGCTGGCTGAAGATCAATGGTCTCTTCTTCAGTAGGTTCATAAATATATGGAGAGTAGGTTTCTTCGGAGACCTCCTCATCAAGAGAAATTCCTTTTGCTCTTTTATGTAAAGCCGCAAGGGCTGACTCAGGACTCGACATCGCGCATCGGAGAAGAGCAAGAGCAGTCCAGTAGCGGATTCGCCTCCTCCAGCCTGTAAGGGTTTCACCTGTCTGCACCAGCTCCCGACTGAATCTGTAAACACGGTCAAATAAGTTACGATAAGGAGGAGATAAATCATAGGTTTCTTCTGAGGATTCCCGTTCGGGGAATGGGGTCTCTTCACCAAGCCATTTGAGGACATCGGCTCTTCGCCTCTGGACAAAGTGATAAGAGAGAGAATCCCTTTCTTTTTCAGTCATCTCTTTGAGGTTAAATGTACGGAAATCTGGTTTAAGTAACCCCAGAAGAGAAAGAAACGACTCTTCGATGCCGCTGTGGGGAGTGGCCGTGACTAAAATGATGTGACGGTTAGAATCCTCGGCAATTTTCTCAAGAAGTTCGTGTCTTTGCTGCTGGGAGCGGGCCTGGCTATGAGGCTTAGCCGCTCCATGGGCCTCATCCACTATGACAAACTCAGGACAGTGGATAAGGAAATTGGCCCGATGCCGTTCAGTTTTGGCATAATCAATGCTGACCACGGTGTAGGGGAAATATCCAAAGATACTGTGGTCGCCTGAAGGTAGTTCTCGTTCTAACTGACTGATTGTGCCTGAGCGGATTATCACAGCATCGAGATGAAACTTCTCAGAAAGTTCTTTTTTCCATTGATCACAGAGATAAGGAGGGCAAAGAACACAAAGGCGCTTAATTTCTCCACGATCCAAAAGCTCTCGAGCTATAAGTAAGGCCTCAATCGTCTTGCCAATACCCACATCGTCAGCAATTAGAAGCCTTATAGGTTGGAGGCGAAGTGACATAAGCAAAGGAACAAATTGGTAGGGCCTGGGACGAACAGAAACACGACCAAGGGAACGAAAAGGACCTGCTCCGTCTCTCAAAGACAGACGGGCTGCATTCCAGAGAAGTCCTGTACTTACTGCATCGCTTGTATCCTCGGGAGTGGGCAGAGGAAAGGTTGCTGGTTCTACACGATCGAAGCCAAGGTTTGCTAAAGGCTTATAAATCCCGCAGACTTCCCTGTCGCTTCCAGTTAAAGGGCGAAGCAAGATGAGATTTTCATCCGGAGATGGGAGGATGATCCATTCCCGGTTACGGCAGCGAACGATGGAACCAACGGATATTCCGTTCATTTAATTACCTGGTTATACAAATGTCATTTCCTTTGGGAGGCTTCTAATATCGTTAAGCCAACTACTTCATCTCCCCGATATCGAATGAGGATACCGCTTTTTAGCATCTCTGAATCTGTTGCTTTCTGTGGTCTTTTAAAGTTGATGTAAAGGACATCGGCTTCCTTATCGTAGTCAATCCACATTCTTTTCTTTGGAAACTTTAAAAGATGAGGGGTTGCCTTAAAAATCTCTTTGATCATATCATCTCTTACGACTTCTTTTGCCATAATATCACCTCTTTCTCCAAATTTAACTTACTCGTAAAGTAAGCTGTTATAATGAACCCATCCTCTCTGCTGGTCTCTTTATAGACTACTGCTAAAAACCTTGTTTTGGTAAATTTTTTTAATGCGATTAAGGCTCTCCTGTACCCCTCCAATATGTAATCAGGATCCTCAATTGCGTAAAGGACATCTTCATAATGGCCTGCTAAATCATCATGGTTTTCAATGATATGGAACCATCTTTCCTCTGTCAATCGAATTGGAACGCCATTTCGGGAAGTTACAATATCCATGATTATTCTCCAATTACATTAATGCCTTCCCCCTCCCTCCGATCTTTTCCCATAGAGAGGAAAGGGAAAACGAGAGGAAAAATTAACCGAATACATCAGGGTATCGACGGATCTGTTCTTCGAGATCCTGATCATAGCGGATCACAATCACTCGATAACCCAGGTCTTTTAACTCTTGCCTGGTGATGCGATCCTTATCTTTTTGGGCCGGTTCGTCATGGACAGAACCATCGCAGAAAACGCAAACATTTGGTTCGTAAAAGAAATCGGGATTGCTGTAATAATCTTTTAAAAGCTTCTGTGCCTCATCAGGTAATCTGCGCTTGGATCGGTAAAGGTGGTCAATAAACTTTCGCTCAAGTTCGGACCGGCTATCTGTAAGGGAACGAAGCCAGCAGTAATGATCCTCATAATCTCTACTTCCTTTTCTGAGAAAGATAGATCCCCTTGAGAGCTTCGTAAGAAAATCCTTGATAGAATGTCTGTTTAACCGTGGATAATCCCGCTGGTTACCATAGGAAAGAAGACATTCGTAACAGGCCCGATAACAATCCGATTTCAGATCACTCAGACTCTTTGGATCAAAATGGCAACGCTCTAAGGCGGCCATGGCAATCTTAGAAAGCGCATCCCCTTCCTCAATTAGTCTTCTTAAGACGCCCACCCCTCCTTCGGATGCCTCCCAAAATAGGATTGCTCTGTAAGAACTCGAACCAATTCGCTCAGAGTTAATCTCGGATTCTTCGATCTGAAAAACCTGCTCCATACCCCTCTGCAGACAATACTGGAGATTTGCCTGAAGATCTTCGTCTTGGGTAAGCGCCGGTTCGAGGGGATAGAGAAGTAGAAGATTGTGGGAGTCGCGGACAAAAAGACGGACAACCTCAGGATGGCCCGAGGGCATGGGACCAGCATTCTCATTATCTATGTCATCTATGTCAGACCCCTTGAGCCAGCTACCTTCCTCGATATCAATAAGAAATCCTCTCTCTCTTCTGAACCTCCATCCGTGATTGATACGGTAAAGTTCGGCAGTTGGTGCGTAGATCATTCGAATGAGCGGTGAATTGTTTTCATCCTGGACGATTGCTTCGACTATTCGTTTTTGGCCTTCGGGAGATGGGGCAAAGCGAAATTGGGTGGTCACTTCGTAACCCAGGCGGCGGCGCTCCTCTTCATCGGAGGTAATCCGCTCCCTCCGCCATGTCCTGACATTGCAGAGTTCCAGGAGCGGGAGAACCTCGCTTGTGGTGGCATCGAGACGGCTCTGGCAATGTTCACAAAGATCTACAGTTACCCCCCTTTGAAAGTAACCACAAACCTTGCAAAGTTTCCCTTGAATTCGCCTCGAAAGAAGCCCACCAGGAGGCACAATAAGTCTTCCAGCCTCGTATTTTGCACCCTCATGATAAATGATATTTCTCGGACCAAACTCAGTGATCCCGAGGAAACGCGGCCGGCTGATAAATTCCCCATCTTTTCTCGGAATATAGGCTCTGATAGGCAAACGAGGGAAATTATAACCCGGCAAAAATCCCTCACTCGCCAGATAGCGATAAGGATAAAAATCAGATTCTTCACGGGTCGTTCCGATATTGCAGAGGAGATTCTTCTGTCGTTCTGCCTCTCTTCTCTCATTTTCAGCTTTCAGGCGCTGAATTTTATCCCTAACAGGGTGCCTAAGAATTTCATTAGCCTCACGCCACTGTCGGTCGGCAGACCGGTAAAGTTCCCGCCAGCGATCAAAGGACTTATTAAATTCATCCGGAGCCCTTTTAAGCACGCTTTCCAGCCATTCCTTGGAGTACCAACCTGTTTTGTCCAGGTCTTCACCGCAGGAATGAAGGATACGCTCCGCTTCTTCGAAGCATTCTCTGACCCTTTGTTCAGAAAGATGAATTTGTGCCCGAATGTTCTCTTTCAAAGGATAACCCTCTATGCTCAGTTCTACGATATCCGTAATTGAGTCGCCAAGAGAAAGCCTTACCTTGGACAGCCAGAGGGCATGGATATGGGCTTTGATCAGATCTTCATTGCCGAGATCGATTCGCGGAGGTCGAACCACACCTGAGACCATTTCCTGGCGGTGACGGAAGAAATACTGATCATGTCCACTTGCGGCCCCGCAATAGGTGAGAATGAGGGCTGGATCACCCCGACGTCCCGCCCGGCCACTCCGTTGAGCATAGTTCGCAGGGGTAGGCGGAACGTTTCGTAAATGAACGAGTTGAAGATCAGCAATGTCAATTCCAAGTTCCATGGTAGGAGAGCAGAAGAGACAAGCAAGATCTCCATCTCGGAAACGTTGCTCTCTCTCCTGCCTGCTCTCATAAGTAATCTGCGCGGTATGCTCTCGGCCCTCAAGGTTGCGTAAGGCTGCGGCTCCTTCCTTGTAAAAATTGCGGAAGTATTCGTTGGCGTCCCGCTCTGTTTTGGAGTAAACTTCACTTTTTATCTGCCGCGTATAGATTGGATCAGGGGGAGGAAGACCAGTGAGGCATTTCTTCCAAAGGAGGCATGTCCCATCCAACTGGATGAAGGAAACGCCTCTTTGCGAATCTTTCTTCATTAGACCATGAGAAGAGAGAAGGTCTGTGAGTTTTTGTATGAAACTTGAATATGATTCTGAAATGGAAAGGGTCTTCCGAAGATAACGTCCAATCAAGCTTTTTTCACCTAAACTCAGGCCTTCATTAGGTCGAGCAGGCTCCCCTGGAAGCAAGAATCTCGATGCTCTACGGAGGATTTCTTTTTCATCAAAAGACCATCTTTCATTGATCTGCTCGAGGACCCGCTTCTTAAGCTGTTGGTGAAACTGTTCATTTAAGCAACGGATAGAGATCGCAAGTTTCTTTCGAAAACGATCGAGGACTGCCGTTAGGATCTCTAATCGCTTCCCGGATGATAAGACCTTAAAAGAGGGTAGATTATCCCAGTTTTTGTCGTCTTCACAAAGCTCTTCCAATCCTTTATAGTGGATGCGCAGAAGCCCACACTGCTCAAGATTGGGCTGGACGACCCTCCACCCTCTCTGGAGGTCTTCGAAAAGCCGATATTCGACCAGATCACAAAATGTGTTCCAGACCTCTCGGCCCTGTGCGGTTTCCTCGATGAGATCTCTATTCTTGGCTACCTCGGAGAGGGAAAGCCCCATGGCTTCAACGACCCTCCGAGCTACATTATCAAATCTAAGCTCGCCATGTTTCTCAAGGGCAATGAGAATAGCTGACCTTAAAAGAGAGACTTGAACAAAATCGTTAAAGTGGCCTGCCTGAAGTGAGGCGTCCTGACGGTTGTCTGTAAAACTGAGTACCTTTCTGGCTCCTTCTTTGATTCCGCCATCTTCAGCATGCTGCAGGGCAGAAATAGACAATATCGTTGTTGAGGTACTTCGTCCCTCACTCGATAGGCCCGCTATCTTTCGAAAATCATCTCCACCGCGACGATCGTAAAATTCACCGCAATTGAGGCAAAGCATGAACGGACTTGGTTGATACCATCCCTTAAAAGCCCCTGCCTCTGGTTCGGCTCTAAAGGTTCCATCAGAGAAAACCCAGGTGGGAATAGGGATATTCCGGCGGTAATCCCCTCTGATCCTTCCATTCGGACCGTACCACTCAGGGGGAAGATGTTTTTCGCTCCAGTCAAAACCTGCCCCTTCGGGGGCTAGCATAAAATATCCTTTAACCAATTCCGTTTCAGAAGATAATTCGCTCGATGGATTTAAAGGAAGAAACTTACCACTCTCCTCATCTTTAAAAACCAAATAATAGTCTTGCCCACAGACACGGCAGAATACTAAGGGATAGAGGATATGTCCTCCTTGTTGTTCAGAAGCGAAATATTGGCCTTCGAGGGTGAGAAATCTTTTCGATTGGGATTCAAGGGTGGCATAGACCGTACGCCCCTGCCCAATAAATTGGTGAAGCTTAAAGGCGAAAAGGGGATTCCCATCAATCATTTTTAGCTTGCTTCCCAGAAGAAAAAATTCTCTCAACTTTTCCTGACAATATTTAAACTCAATTCCGGTTAACTCCGAAAGCTTCTGGGCTCCTTCTCCCAGACTTACCGGGGCCTTACGACGTAAATTCCCATCCGACTCTTCCTCAATGCCAAAGGTAAACTCAATCCATGCGGTAACTGGATTCCGACTCATTTCTTCAGCTGTCTGCGGGAGAGGAGAATTTAGGGCATGACGCAATACATCCGGGGATGAAATAGGTGGAATCGATGAAACTCTCTTTAGAGATTCTTCAATGACATTATCAGGCTCAACTGGAACCCCAAAAATCCTACTGGCAAATTCGGCAACTGCAATCTGTCTTTCCCTTCTGGATGTAGATTTCCCAGCAACCATCGTAGCACTTGTTCCGATACATTGAAGGTTCTGGTTTCCAGAGCGCTCACGCAAACGACGGATCAAGAGACCCACATCGGCTCCCTGTCTGCCACGGTAGGTGTGTAGTTCATCAATAACAAGAAATTGAAGATCCGCTGTGGTCTTATCTACAAAATTATGTTCCTCTGGCCGGACAAGCATTAACTCTAACATGACATAATTGGTCAGGAGAATGTGAGGAGGGTTCTTTTGAATACCCTCCCTTTCCTGTGCCTTTTCCTGGCCCGTATATTTGGAAAAACGAACGGGACATTCCTTGCCGGTAAAATTTTTGTATCGATCAATGAGTCTTCTCAAAGCCTCCTCCTGAGAATTAACCAGGGCATTCATAGGATAAACGATGATCGCCTGAGTTTTAGCCTCCCCTGGATTCCCAAAAAGAATAGCACTAAAAATCGGGACAAAAAATGTAAGGGTCTTCCCTGATCCAGTACCAGTCGTAACAACAAAATGCTTCCTCTCTAAGGCCTTCTCAATCGCCTCCTGCTGATGTCTAAATAGACGGATTGGTTTACCATTATCGTCCATGAAAATTTGAGCACATAAAGGGTGAAGTCTCCCTTCTTCTACGAGATCTTGAATGCTACAAGCCGTCTCAAAGGACGGATTTAACTGAATCAGGGCATCTGGCCAGAGAACCTGCTCTCTTAGAAGAGATTCTTCAATAAAGGTCCTTATTCGCTCATCAGAAATAGATAAAAAACTCTGAACATACTTACTATATTCACCAATCACTGCTTCTCGAAGGTTAAAAATGCTCATTCCCTTCATCTCCCCTATCTTAATATAAATTCCAAAAGTTTTTGGGCCTAAACTAAAATAATTCTCCCAAAGAACCGGCTTAACTATATCAAAAAAATAATGATACGACAATTAATTTAAGCCTTTATTCTTTTTGGGGAGTATAGAATCGAAATAGGAAGAAATAGAACTAAGCTCCCGTCTCTCTATCTAACTTCTTTAGATATATCTCTGTCTTAAGAAATCTATCATACTGGCTCCAATCCCTTTTATGATCCGAAACCCTGAGATGAGAAAAGAGGTGATTCAGGGCGGCATCCATCCCCTCGATGAGATTTAACACAATCGCCTCAGGAGTAAGAGGTCTGATCAAACTCCTATTCCCGGGGCGACCATGATGAGCAATTATCATATGCCTCAAAAGAAGGGAAAGCCCCCGAGGAAACGGCCCGAGCCCGGAGATCTTCTCCTCGAGCATCAAAAGCCCAAGACAAATATGACCCAGAAGCCTCCCCTCAGTCCTATAGCCCCGCCTCAACCCCCACTCTATCTCCCTGGTCTTTCCAATATCATGAAGAAAACATCCCGTAAGAAGAAGATCCCGATCAAGAAGACCCGAAAACCTCTCAGAAGTTATAACCCCCTGCCTCATCGTCATCACCGTATGCTCAAGGAGCCCCCCTACGTATGTATGATGATAAGAAAGCCCAC